>NZ_JBSGIJ010000019.1:0-94953 GCF_053605015.1 Nocardia sp. NPDC003979 | reverse complement strand
GGCGGCAAAGGCTCCGGCGGCACCCCACCACCCACCACCGGCGGACCCACCGGCACCAACACCACCGGCCAACCAACCGGCAGCCCCGCCGGACAAGGACCCACCGGTGCGCACGGCCCGAACACGCCGATCGGGGTGGGCAACGGCACGGGCGGGGCCAGCGGTGGGCTGTCGAGTTCCGACCTGATGAGCATGTTCTCCGAAGCGCTGCAACTGATTTCTTCCGGCATCAGCACGCTCGTGCAATTGGGCAATCAACTCGCGGCCCAACTCGGTCCCGGCTTGCAAGCGCTGGCCAAGGCCGTCGAGACCGGCGCGATGACCGTCAAGGAGGCCATCGACGCGGCAGGCGAGCACATCGGCTCCGAGCTCGATGAGCTGCGCGAGGAACTCGTCCCGGAGATCCTCCCGCCCGGCGCGACCGAGCCGAGCGCACTCTCGCTCTCGTTGTTCCCCAACGGTCCCGAGCTGCGCCTCGACCTGCCCGGTCGGGCGGGCGGCAACCCGTCCTCGGTCATCGAGGACTTTACCGCGACCCGATCCACCACCCAGGTGCCCGGCCTACCACCGACGACGCCGGGCACTCAGACGGAAGGCCACTAGATGCACCGCACATGGCGACTGAGCGGCTTGGAATACCTGGTGCTGCGCGAGCGTCTGCTCGACCGCGTGAACAACTGGCCGTTCATCTACCTCACCGACACGCGCGGCTATTACAACTTCCAGTTCGCCAAGGCCCGCACCTGGGGCGAGCTCCAGGCCACCTGGGACCCCGACCTGGCTGATCTGCTCGTGCAGGGGCTGCGCGCCCAGGTCAGAATGTCAGCGCACGTCGACGACCGCGCTAAGGCTCGCACGATCGACGGCCGAATAGTATTGAGCGCTCGTCGTTTCGGCGCGCGCGCGATCCTCATGCAGGGGTTCAGCTCGACCACCATCGAAAGCCACGACGAGGTGGAGATCACCGAATGCGCCGCGTCGGAGTTGAGCGAGCTGCTCGTGACGAAACTGCCACCGATGGCGAAGGGCAGCCTGCCCCGGATCGAATTGCGCAGCGCGGCCGCCGATCCGGGCGTCGACCACTGGCACGGGCGCAGCGCGCTCTACGACGAGGACGAGCCCTCCGCCGAGGTCCAGTTGCGGCGGTGGCAGTCCGCGCCGAAGTCGATGATCGGACGGATCGTGCTCACGCACGGGCACTCGACCTTCGGGCCGCGCGGTCAGGTGACGAAATGGGTGGCGTGGGAGGACCACCCCGGCGACGGTTGCTACCTCATCGACGCCGATGACCCCGGGGCGGCAGTCGCGGCCGACGCCGACGGCCTGCGCGCGCGCGTCGAGGCGCACTGCGCCGAACTCCTGCTGGTCGGCGCGGACGAGACCCGCCATGGCGTGACGCGCGACAGCGTCTTCGACAGCGGGCGGTAGCGGTGGCCGAGACGAACGACCGGCTCCGCGTCGAGGTCGCGCAGGTACTCGACCAGGTCCGCGAACTGGTCGCGGGCTTCGCCGAGACGACGCGCAGGCACAACGCCATCACCGCGACCGGTACCGCCGAACACGAGCAGATCACGGTCACTGTCGATGTGTCCGGCGCGGTCGTCGCGGTGGAGTTCGACGAGGACATCGACGACGATCTCGGCTACTCGCGGATCGCGCGCGGGGTGGTGACGGCCGCGCAACGCGCCGCCGTGTCGGCCCGCGCGCTGGCCGAAGCGGCCCTGGCCCCGCAACGCGCGGCATTCGCCCGCCTGCCCACCCTCGCCGATCTGACGGACTGGGTGAGCGCGGACGACACCGTCGAACTCGCCCCGCCCGCCGCGTTGTTGAGCGCGCCGGCCGAGCGCGAGCCGTCGACGGTGCTCGGGTCGAGCCCGGAGGAGCTCGCGGTGCGCCGCGCAGAGTTGTACGCGACCGCGACCGCCGGGGGCAAGCGGGTCGGTGTCGCGGTGAACGCCGACGGGGTGCTGATCGACGTGCGATTCTCCGGTGCGATCGCCGACCTGGACTATCCCGATATCGCCACGGCCATCGTCGCGGCGTCGCGGGCCGCGGTGAGCACGGTCGCCTGCCGCGTGACCGAGCTGTACGACCAGCACCTGCCCGCTGATCGACCGCGCATTCCCGGACCGGCGGCGATGCTCACCGGCATCGACCGCCTTCGAGACCAACTACGTTGAGCGGAGCGGACAGTGGCTGATCCCATCACACCGAGTCCGACGCAGTGGGCCGGGCTGACCGGCGCGGTCGACGACGGCATCCTGCTCCTCGACGACGGCATCGCACTCACATGCGCCAAGCATGTCCAGGACACGCTCGGCGTGATCACGGCCGTGCAGAACTACATCGTGACCAATGTCGGCGCGGCGAGCCCGACCATCGCCGAGTCGGTCTCCGGCCGATTGCTGTGGACGGTTTTCAATCTGAAGTTCGGCACCCAACTCAAGGACCGGATCGACCGGCACCACCAGATCCTGGTCGACATGGGCAAGACGTTCGTGGCGGCGGGCAAGCGGTTCGCGGAGACCGAGAACGAATCGGGGGCCGTCTTCGACGACGTCAACCTCGCGCCGCCGCCGTCCACGCTCGCCGGCGGCCCGAAGACGATCGCCATCCCGAAGTCGGTGACCCGGGTATCGAACCAGACCGTGTTCGACGAGTACGCGATCACCCCGGAACTGGGTTCCCAAGTGAGTTGGCAGCAGTTGTGGATCATCGGGAATTCCATTCAGCCGCAGGCAGTCGCCGACGCGGCCGGAGTGTGGCGGTACCTGTCGAGCACGCTCGACACCGCGTTCACCGAGCTGCGGACCGCGATCCTGGGCACCGAGGACCAGTGGCAGGGGCTCGCGGCCACCGCGGCGCGCGGGGCGACCAGTTCCTATGTCGAGGCGTCCGGTCAATTGACGACGGACATGAACCACATCTCCGACACTTTGCTCTACGTCGCAGGTTGGGTGCAGCAGACCAAGGAGCACTCGATGCCACCGACGCCGGAACCGCCGCCACCGACCACCGTCGAACAGCAGCAGCGCAATGACGCCGACCTGCGCACCTATCAGGCGCATTTTCAGACCTACTATTCCAATCCCTACAGCACCACGACGACGCGCATCGTCACCTTGCCGACCCCCGACCCGGTGACCACGCCCGGCGTGGCCGCCGGTGAGACCGGGGATGGTCGGCTGCCGACCGGGTCGACTCCGCAGGTGAAGACGGTGAATCCCGACGGGAACGAGAACCTCGATGGCGGCGGCGCGCCCGGCGGCGGTGACGAGGACGGCGGCCGTGGCGGTGGCGGTGGCGGTGGCGACGGTGGAAGTGGCGATGGACTGCCCGGCGGACAGCTGCCGAACGACGACGACCCGACCATCGACGACCCGACCGATGAATCGAACTGGCAGAACAAGTCCCTGCTCGACCAGTTCGACGAGAGCCTGCTCGATCTCGCCGAGTTCGACTCCGATCCAACGACTTCGGAGCACACGCCGGGAGTTCTCGCCACGACGCCGGCGCCGGGGAGCGCGACCTCCGTGACCGGTCGGGGCGGGGGCGGCGGGGTCGGCGGCAGGCCGCCGGTGACCACTCTGTCTGTCAACCACGACCCCAAGCTGTTCCCGCGCGCGACCACGGTGCCCGAGGCGAAATTCGTCGGGCGCGCCGGACCCGTCGGCGGGATGCCGTCGGGCATGCCCTACGGCGGCGTCCCAGCACGGCCGACCGATTCCGAGCGCGAGCGGCAGCGGCAGGAATATCTCACCTCGGGTGAGCATCTCGACGAGGCGCTCGGCGAGCCAGGGCGTGGCATCAAACCGGTGCTCGACCGGTGAGTCACACCTGGCGATTGAGCGATGTCGCGTTGTTAGACCTGTGGGAGCGGCGGTTCCGCGACCGCCTGCCCGCGCCGCTGTTCGCGCTCACGCGCGGCGATGACGCGGCGCAGTGGCTGCGGTTGCGGGCCGAGGCGCGGGCGGAGGTGGGCACCGACGGGGCGCTGCTCGCGGCGCTCGACCGCGTCGCGTCGGCCGATGTCCTGGTCTCAGCGCTGGCGGTCGACCCTCGGCCCGGCGCCGATCCGGCGACCCCCGTGCGGTTGCTGGCCGGTCGACAAGGTGGCACGGCCACCATCATCCGCCAGCTTCCGGGCGAGAGTGCCTGGCACAGCGCGGGTTTCGAGATAGTCACCGGTGACGCGCGGCGGTTGGCCGGGGCGGTGGTCGGGGCGCTGCCCGACATCGCGCCGGGTCGCGAACGCGATATCGCGCTGGTGACCGCGCCGACGGAGGCCGAAACCGACCATCATTTCGGTCGTTCGCGGGTGCGCGCCGACGCGGCCGATGCCGAACGGCGCAGTCGCGACTGGTTGCGGCGTCCCGCGCAAGCGCTCGGCGAGGTCGAAACGCGCTTGGGCAGTTCGCTGTTCGGTCCGCGCGGCATCGTCCCGTATCGCATCGGTTGGCGAGATGTGGTGGGGGACGGCCGCTACGTGGTGAGCGGCAGCTCCCCACCCGTGGCCAGTGCCGCCGATCGCACCCGCCTCGCGGCGCTCGTCGCTGCCGATATCGCCACTGTCGACCAGACCTTGGAGGACGAACGCCGTGCCTGACCCCGACACCGATTGGTACCCGGCCACCGCACCGCTCGCCGCGCTCACAGCCCTCGACCACCCTGATCCCGCACCGGAGCACACCGACCGGCCCGCCGATCCCTTCCAGGCCTACACCCTCGGGGAGGCGGCCACACGCGGCGGCGGCCTCGTCGTCACCGCCACCGATGCCGGCCTGCCCACCGCGATCCGCGTCACCGCCGACGAACTACGTGGGGCGCCTGCCGAATTGGCCGCGCGGATCCTGCGGCTGTGTGGGCTGGCGGCGGCGCGGGCCGGACTTGCGCGCCGGGAGTATCTCGGTGCCCTCGGCCTGGCCGACGACACGCTGGCACTGCTCGGCTTGCCGACCGGGGCGGATGTCGCCGCGGCCGAGATCGCCGACGAGGCCGAGCACGAGTACGAGCCACGCAGTTGGCTCGACCAGGAAGGAGATCAGTGGTGACCACGTTCGCCGAGCTGGAGGCCGCAGCGACGCGGCAGTGGGAGCGTATGCGGCTACTCGACACCGCGATCAACGAGATTCGCGCCGAATACCACACCGAGGACGGGGCGATCAGCGCCGTCGCAGACGGAACAGGGCGGCTCGTCGAGCTCGTGCTCGGCTCGGCTGTGACCAACATGACCCCGGCCGCGTTCGGTGCGGCCGTCGTCGCCGCCGCCGGCGGGGCTGCTACTCGCGCCATGGCCGCGCGGGCCGCGCTCGTCACCGAGTTCAACGCTCAGGTTAACAACCGACCCGAAGGTGAACACTCGGCTCGGTGACCCGCGGTCGCCGTCCCGAATGTCTTGTCGCCATTTAGTTTTCCGGGTACGAGCCGAACCGGTTCGTCCGCCGAAGCAGGCCAAAGGAGGGTGCGATGAACGTACTCAATGTGCAACCCCAGACATTCCGTGACTACGCCGACATCACCGAGACGATGGCGGCGGCCGTCGCTGTGGCCGGTGCCGTCGACCAGGCCGCCGTGATGGCCGCGGTGGTACCGACCTTCGGGCTGATCGGCCAGGAGTTCCTGCTGAGCTTCGCCGTCGCGCAAGCCAACCACCTCGCCTCGCTCGGTGATCTGGTGCAGAACTACGCGGGAACCGCGCTGCTTGCCCGCAACGCCGCCGATGCTTATGAGCGCAGCGAGAACGAAAGCGCCGAGGCATTCGGCGCGGCACAGGTCTAGCCATGTCCGCCGAATCGGTTGCCGCGCAGCTCCCGCCGCCGGTCGTGGCGGCGCTCGAGCGGACCCCGGTCGCGCCCCTGCTCTCGCAGAGTCCCGATCAGATCTGGGCCACGCTCGGATTGCCCGCGCTGCCGCAACTGCCACCCCTACCGCCCCTGCCGGGACTGCCGGTGCTGCCCACGCTCGATCCGGTCGCCCTACTCGCGCCGGTGACCACGCTGTTCAGCGGCTTCGGCAACGGGGACCTGGGCGTGGGCGGCGCGCTGGACCCGACGACGGTGTTGCAGACCATTACCCAGTCCCTCGGCACCGCGATGCAGCTGGCCACCGCCGGGATCCAACTGCTGCAGTCGATGCAGAGCGCGGGTGCCGAGTCGGCGACCTCGAGCGCGGTGCAGACGATGGGTAGCTCCACAGCCCTGGCGGGGCAGAGCACCAAAATGAACGGCGTCACCGCGGGTGCGGCCGGCTCGGTGGCCACCGGGTACTTCGAGATGGCCGCTGTGGCAACCCGATTCGCCATCACGACCGCCGCGCTCGGGCCGACGCTCGTCACCCCGCCGGGTCAGGCCGCGCTGCTGGCCTCGGTGCTCGAGGCGAGCGCACAGGCGACGGTGATCACCGCGCGCACGAAGGCGCAGTTGATCGCGCGTTCCGGTGAGATGACCGAGGCAGGCCAACCGGTTCCGGTGCGCAAACCCCGCCTGCCGAAGGGGGTCGACCTTGTCAGCGCGCCGAAGACCCTCGCGACGACAACGGCGACGTCGCCCACGACGGCACCGTCGACCGCGACGGTCGACGGGGCACCCGCGCGGGCGGCGACCGCGAGCGCGACCAGCGGTGGCGCAAATACCAGTCAGCTCCTGACCCAGCTGGTTTCGCTGGTGCAGCCATTGCTTTCGACCGCGCAGACAGTCGGTACGCAGATTGTCGGCCAGGTGAACCCGGTGAACCAGCAAGGCCAGGGCAACCAGAACTCGACAACAGTGCGACCGACAGCGCCCACACCCGTGCCGGGCGCATCGATCGCCGCCGGGCATCCGGTGACCCCGGCGCCGCTCGGCGCGTGGCAGGCCGAGACCATCGCCGCCACGGCGACCTCCACCACGCCGAGCCCGCTCGCCGGGCCGTCCCGCCTGGTCGGCGAGGTGCTGCCGCCCTACCTGCCGGGCAGCCCGATCACCGCACGCAGCCATGTCGAACCCGCGGCGGTGACCGCGTCGCCCGAACTCGACCATGGTGACGAACTGCTCGGCGCGCCGACCGACAGCACCGCGACACCCGTGATCGGGGCGCTCCCACCCGAGCGCGATGCCGACCCATTCACTTTGTGACACAAGGAGTTACGTTGAGCAAGATCGCCTATGACGGAGAGATCGCCCGGCAAGCGGCCGGACGAATCGACACCCTGGCCGACAGCCTCGCCGCCCAGCTGCAGCAGCGCCGCGACAGCCTGAGCCCGGTCGCCGCCGCACTCGACCCGGTCTCCGGGCACACCGCGGCCACGCTCACCACCGTGAGTGATTCGTTCGCCGATTCCTATGGCAGCGGAGTCACCGAGCTGCGCAAGATCGCCGCGAACCTGCGCGCGCACGCCGACCTGGCCGTCGCCACCGAAGATGACACCGTCGCCCTGTTCACTCCTCTCGGGTAATGCCATGACCGAGCCACCGCAGGCCGGGTTCACCGGAACGATTTGGGAGGCACTGCCGGCCGAGCGGCTCGCGCACGAGCTGACGACCGGCCCCGGCGGCGCGCCCATGTCGGGCGCCGCCATCGCCTACACCGAACTGGCCGCCGCGCTCGCCTCGGCCAACACCGAGTTCCGCGTACTGCTCGCGCTGGTCGCGAACGCGTGGGGTTCGGAGTCGAGCGCGGACGGGCTGGCACAGCTGGCCGGGCTCTCGGACTGGCTCGACGAGATCACCGCCGCCGCGACCGACAACGCGAACGTGGCGGCCCGGCAAGCGGCCGCCTACGAACTGGCCAAGCTCGCCATGCCGCCGGTGGCCGAGGTGACCACGGCGGTGCGGGCGGCCGAGTCCATGCTCGCCCCCGGACCGCTCGGGCCACCACTGGCCGGCTTGTTCGACCTCGCCGAGCATCAGCTCGACGGGTTGCGGGCCCAGGCGGCGCAAGTGATGCGGACCTACGAGGCCGAAGGAACGGAAGCGGCGACACCGTGGTCGCTCGGCCCGGCACCCGCGGTCTCGGCGGGTGCGAATCTGCTCGCCGAGCAAGCGAAGGCGCGGCTAGAGCCCGACCGACCCGCCGCGCCGACGTCGACGGCACCCGTGCCGACCGAGGGGGTGGCGCCACCGGCGCTCTCGGTGGACTTCGCAACGCACGCGCACCTGCCCCCGCCGACCATGCCGGTGACCGGGGAATCACTGCTGCTCACCGCGCTGCCGCAACCGGGGGTGCTCGGCGCGCCCGCACCGAACACCACCACGGTGACGACAACGCACGCGCCGTCGACGGTCCCGCCCATCGCGCCGACCGCGCCGGCACCCGTCGCGCCCCAGCCGACCGCGCGTGCGGCGGCGGTCGAGGACGGCGCCCTCGATCCGGCGACGATCCCCGTCGATGCCGGATTCGCCACCGCCCCAGCGGTATTGGGCGCCACCGCGCGCCGGGTCGAGACACAGGCGGCGCAGGCATGACCACGTTGAGCATGGCGCAACTGCGTGCGGTCGCCGACACGCTCGGCGTCCAGACCCTGCCGGCCGTGCTCGCCGTCGGGCCGACCGAGCCGCGGGCCGCCGCCGCTCTCACGCTGCGCGACACCGCTGTCGCCGAACTGACCGCGCGTGGCGTGCTCGATCGGCACGGCGATGTGTGTGACGACGAGGTGGCCGCCGCGCTGCACACCCTGGCCAGACCGGATCGGGAACTCGTGCTGCGGGTCAGGCGATACGGCGAGCTGACCCGGGCCTGCCTGGTGCGGCGCGGCGGCGCCCACGCGATCGCGATCCGCACCGGCGACTCGGTCCTGGTCGAGCCGTGCTGGGGCGACGAGGACCCCGACGCGCTCGCTCGTCCGCTGCTGCCAGCGCTCGGCCGAGCCCAGCCCGCCGATATTCCCACGCTGCGGGCCCCGACCGAACAACTCCTGCGCCACCTCGATCAGGACGACGCGGTGAACGCGGTCTATCGGTGCGGGCTCGCTCACGCCGACGCGGTCACCCTCGGCATGGCCATCAGGGAACAGACCGCGATCGGCGAACTGGTCTGCTATGCGAACACAGACGGCGTCGCGACGCGCTCGCCGGTCGCCGCAGCCGTCTACGACACCCCGGTCGGCCGCATCATCGGCAGCGGCATGCGCGCAGGCGACGGCCGTGCCTGGACCACTCTCGGTCCCGGCAGCGACCGTCGCTTCGCCCAAGCCATCGCCGGGCAGATCGAGGCATTGCCACAGGGCCGTTGGATGCCATAACGGCCCCCTACATCGTCCGACTTCGTATATCGCGATTTCGGCAATTCCAGCACCTTCGTTGAGAGGAAATATCGTGGCCGGAAATATGGAACTCGATTTCGCGGCGTTCAAGAAGCACGCGAACGAATACGCGGCGACCATTCCACCCATCGACAAGTCCGTCGATAGTCTCCAGGTCTTGGTGGAGAATCGCAAGAATGGTTGGTCGGGCACCGCGTCGGACGCGTTCGGACGTTTCGCCAACGAACTGCTGCCCAAGATCCGTCAGGTCAATGTCGACCTCGGCCAGGTCTCGGCCACCTTGGAAGCCGGTGAGAAGAAGGTGTCCACCGCCGAAGGTCAGAGCATGGAGGGCTTCACCACCCTCAACACCAACTACCTCTGACACCCGCACCCACCCCGCGAACACACCACCCGTGAACGGAGCACCACCATGACCGTCATGTTGTACAACGTCGCCCAGGTCGAGCAGCTCTGCACCGACCTGCGCAAGTACCGCACCGACATCCAGGCCGAGAAGGACAACGCCGACACCGCCGCCAAGAATCTGCTCGGCAACGCGTGGCAGAGCGAGGCGTCGACCGCGTTCGACGGCAAGCACAAGACGCTGATGACCAATATGGGCGATCTGCTGGTCACCCTCGACAAGGGCATCGCCGCCATCGAGGAAGCGCTGCGGCACGCCAAGGCGACCGACGGGTCGATCTACGACGACTTCCAGTTCTGAGCCACTCCCGAAAAACCGCTGGCCCGGCGACTATCCATCGGTCGCCGGGCCTCGCGGCGTCTAGTCCTGCTGCGGTTCTTCGGCCGGCCCCGGCGCGGGCGGCGGGGCAAGGTACTCGGATTCGGCCGGGATGGAGACCAGCCGCACGACCAGTTCGCCGCCGCCCCTGGTCCGCACGGTCAGCGCACCCTCGCGGGTCGCGGACTCACTGATTGCCACATCGGCGTCGCGCACCGCCGCCTCGGCGTGCTCGCGCAGATAGACCACCGTCGCCTCCGAGACCTGACCGGCGGAGGTCACCCCGTCGTAGATCACCATCGAGGCCACCGCCGCATTCGCCACCCCGCCCGATGACAGTGCCAGCACCGCGGGCATGTCGACGCTGTCGACCAGGTGTGCCCATGCTTCCGGCCGCACGGTATGGATGAGCACGGCCGCGCCATCGGCGACCGCGCGCAGGACGAGCAACTGCGCCAGCCGCAGCGAGCCGGCGATCTCCACCCGCCGCACGGTGGGGCCGAACAGCGGCACGACGACCGCTGCCCCCTCCTCGGTCGCGCCGACGACCTGCCCGCCGCCGCCGACCGTGACGGTGAACTCGGCCAATGCCGTTGCTGGACCGATGAGTTCGTGCTCGGGGCCGAGTGAGCCCGCGTCGAACAGCAGTCGGCGCTGCCGCCCCGGCACGGGTCGAACGCCGAGGTCGGCGAGGTCGGCGGTGTCGACGCCGGTGGAGTCGTGGCGGATGAGCGCGGTGAGCGCGACGTCGGTCGATGGCGTGTCGAGCGCGGACCTGCTCGGCGCGGGGGTCAATCGCAACCGGGTGGTGACGGCAGTGGCGGCCAAGGTGGACGCCGTGGTCAGCGCCGCCGGGGTGAGTCCGGTCGCCGGGAGTGCCGTCGCGGTCAGGTGAATACCGTTGTTGCGCATGCATGTCCAGTGCTCGGTCCAGGCCGATGGCTCGGTGTCGTGCAGCAGGGTCGCGTCGACGGCAGCGCGTTCGCGCGCGGTCAGAATGCGCACGCGCACGTCGCGGGTGGTCAGCACCGAGGCAACCCGGCGGGTGGCGATGAGCGCGGCGCGCGCGATACCGGTCTCGCCGCCGCCCCGGATGTCGATCGCGGCAGTGTTCATCAGCGGGTCGAAGCGCAGGACGAGCCACACCGGGCGGTCGACAGGGTGGGGGAGGCTACCGAGCAGCCGGCGATACAGGTCGACCACGCGCGGCGGGCCCGGCGCGCGGGTGGCGAAGGTCACCACATCGATCGCCGCGAGCCGGATGTCGAAGTGCCGCAGGCACGCCGCGACCTCGGACAACGCGACGGCCGGTCCGTCGGCGACGCCGTCCACCCGCAGCAGCGTCGGCCGCACCGCCGTGCGGTCCATGGCCAGCATGGTGGTGAGGTGTCGACCATCCCAGCGCATTCCGCAGGGTGTGGGTGACGCGCCGGAGATGGGCGTGTCGAAGAGTTCGGCAAGCGCCGCGGCACGATCGCCTCGATTGCGCAACCACAGCCCGCCGCGCGCACCGAGTGTTCGCCACAGGTTCGATTCGTTCACCCGAACCGCACCCCCGGCCGCGACCGCCACGCCCGCGCCGAGCGCGTACCCGATCGGGCCGCCCCCGGCGATCACCGAGGTCGCGGCGGCGGCACCCGCCCCGGTGCACGGCAAGACCGTGTACAACGGCGCGTAGTCGAATATCGTGCGGTGCCGACCACGCGCCGACCGATGAGTATTTGTCGGGCTTTCGGCACTTTCTGGAATTTGGGTGCTGTTCATATTCACTGTCTCCATCGGGCGCGAACCATGCTGTGTGCGTTAGCGTCGCACATATCGGCAAATATCGCGTGAGGAGTTTCGGTGCCCGCCCCATTGACCACCCGTGCACAGGTGAATGGCTATCGGTTTCTCCTGCAACGGTATGCCCACGCCATGGTGCGCCGCGATATTCGCATGTTGCACGACCCCATGCGTATTCAATTTCGTTCCCTGATGACCGGGATCGTGCTCGCCGTCCTGGTCACCGCCGGCGCGGCGATCCTGTCGTTCCTGCGCCCGCAGGGGCAGGTGGGTGACGCGAAGATCGTGATGGGGTCCGAGAGCGGCGCGTTGTACGCGGTGGTCAACGGCACGCTGCATCCGGTGCTGAATCTGGCATCGGCGCGATTGATCGCCGGTGACGGCGCGGCACCGACCTCCGTCAAGGACGCGAAGTTGGCCGCCATGCCGCGCGGCCCGCTGCTCGGTATCCCCGGTGCGCCCGCCGCCCTGCCCGGCCCGGTCGACAAACTCGGCTCGGCGTGGACGCTGTGCGAGGAGGCGAGCGCCGGGATGCGCGCCACCGTTCTGGTCGGGTCGCTCGAGCTCGGGCCCCGGACGCGGCGCGCGGCGGCCGGGGAGGCGCTGCTCGGGGTGCACGAGAACATCACCTACCTGATCTACGACGGCAAGCACACCCGCGTCGAGATGGCCGACGAGGCGATCATATCCACCCTGCCGCAGCTGCGCGGCCTGCGTGCGCGTCCGATCGGCGCCGGCCTGCTCAACGCGACCGTACCGGTGCCCGAGCTGCGCGTGCCGCCCATCCCGGAGGCTGGGACCCCGAGTCGGCTGCGCGGCCACGAATTTCCGGTGGGGTCGGTGATCCGGGTGCAGGACGTGCACACGCAATCCGATTACGTGGTGCTCGCCGACGGAGTGCAACGCGTCTCGGAATTCACCGCGCACGCGCTGCGCAGCGCCGATTCGTACGGGTTGACCACCATCCCCAAGCTCGCGCCGGACGCGATCCGTGGCATCCCGGTAGTCGATTCCCTTCCGGTGCAGCACTTTCCGTCCACCGACTTGACGGTGATCAGCGCCGATACCGACCCGATCGCGTGCGTGTCGTGGACCAAGGCCGATGCCGAACACGAGGCCGGCCTCGGCTTGCTGCTGGGGGAGACGCTGCCGCTCACCGGTCGCGCGGCCCCGATGGCGCTGGTGGCGAGCACGAATGCCGACGCTGTCGCCGTGCCGCCTGCTTCCGGGGAGTACCTGCAGGTCACCGGAATCGAGCCGGGCAGCAACCGGCGCGACGGGCTCTTCTATGTCACCGACACCGGTGTCCGGTTCGGGATTCCCGACGCCGCGACCGCGACGCTGCTCGGGCTCGGCAGCCCGAAGGCGGCCCCGTGGCAGATCGTCAACCAGCTCCCGGCCGGGCCGATGCTCGACCGGCAGTCGGCGCTGATCGCCCGCGACATCGTCGGCGCCGGTCCGGCTTAGCGTACGAGGAGACATCGATGCCACGAATCGTAGGTCGGTCCGAGGACGGGGCCGTTCTGGTCGGTGCGGGTGGGGTCGCGGTCGTCGTCGCGCCCGATCAGGTGCGCGACGGCGGGTGTCGGGTCGTGCCGGCAGAATTGGTCGTGCGCCTGGTGGGCGAGGTCGACGGCTTCGCCGCGGTCGACGAGCCGGTGCCGCCCGGCCTGCTGAGCGCCGACCAGCTCGCGGCGATGCTGGCGTGGGAGGCCGCCTACGTCGACGGCGGGCCCGACCGGCCAGGGCTCAGCCCCTCCGAGACCGACCTGTACCTGCGGTTCCGGCCCGACACCGGAGACCCCTACGCGGGCCGCGCGGTGGCCTCGGCCGGTGGATTCGCCTTGGCGGTGTCCGGCACCGGCCACGAGATTCCAAGCGCGACAGTGGAAATCGTTGACCAGGCGCCGCTGGCCGCCGACAGTGCGCCGGAGCCGGAACCCGCGCTCGTCGTGCAGTTGTGTGCATCCATGGTGTACCTGAGCGACCTGACCGGGCAGGAGATCGTCGCCGACGCGGCTACCGATCTCATCGACCGGATCAGCTACGTGGCGACCGTCGACGAGTTCTATCCCGAACTGGCGCGCGTGGTCGCCGCCGGGGTCGTGCCGCCGCTCGCGGTGGATCTCGCCGGTGGGTTCGGGCCCGAGACGATTCTCGACTTCCTCACTCGGCTCGTGGCCGAACTCGACCGGCGTCGCCCGTGGCCGGAGCCCGCGTTCATCCCGGTCGACCCGGCGACGTGGCCCTCGATCGGCACCAGCGTGCCGATCGGCTGGCTCGATGTGGCCATCGAAGACCTCGAGTGGGCGGTGAAAGCCGGTTTCGCCGACGTGCCGCCCGGCGAGAACCCGCTGCTGGTCCTGCGCATGCGCGACGAGCGCTTGTTCGCGCTCGTCGGTGACCCCGACCCCCACCCCACCCGCTTCCTTGTGTTGCTGCCCGAGGGCGGCGATCAGGCAAGTCCGGCGGCGGTCGGCGAGTATCTGCGCCGCTACGCCGGAGTGAGCATGACAACCGACGGCCTCGCCGAGGCGATGACGGAAGTGAGATCGACATGATCAGACCAGAGAACCGAGCCAAGGCGGATCAGGCGGCCGAGCTCATCGACACCGTGCTCGGGGCGATGGGACAGCTCGATGAGCTCCGCGCGTCCGGCGCCGCGCTCACCGCGTCGGCGACCGTCGAGCACGGTCGCATCACCGTGACGGTCGACGCCACCGGCTCTATCCTGCGCACCAGCTACCACGCGGGCATAGAAGAACTCAGCTACGGGCAGATCGCCCGCGCGACGGTACGCGCCGCGCAGCAGGCCGCGCGCAAGGTCAAGAGTAAGCAGGCGGGCTTGTTCGCGCCGATGGCCCAGCTCGCGGTGCTGCCCGAAGCGGCGGAACTGCCGCCCGAACTAGCCGAACTGCGCGCACAGATGCCGCAGCCGATGAGCGCGCCGCTGACCCGACCCGCGCGGCGCACCGCCGATGACGATGGTCGCGACCCGATCATCGACCGCTAGGCAATCGCGCAGAGAAGGAGCACGCCATGAACGAATTCGAGCACGCCGCACAGCAATTCAGCGCCCAGATGGCCCAGCTGAGCGAGGTGAACCGGCGCTGCGCCGAACTCGTCGCCACCGGGACGGCCCAGCGCGGGCGCGTGCGGGTGACGGTGAACGCCGACGGCATCGCCGTCGACATCGGCTTCGGCGCCGGAGCTACAGAGCTGACCTACGACGAACTCGCCGACGCGGTCTCGGAGGCATCGCGGATCGCGGTCGCCGATGTCGCTGCCCAACAGCGCGAACTGCTCGCGCCCTTGACTCTCGACGAGGTCGAGATGCCATCGATCGACAGCCTGTTCGGCGCGATCGATGGCTTGCGCGAGCACCTGCGCTAGCGCCCGCTAGTCGAGCAGGCCGGCGACGGCGAGCTGGGTGACGGCGGCATCGAGGTCGGTGTCGCCGTCGGCGGTGAATGCCTCGACGGCGAGTTCCCTGGTAGCCGAACCGGTTTCGGCCTGTTCCACGAAGGCGGCGAGTGCGTCGCGGTCGGCGGCCTGCCCGAGCACCGTGCATGCGATATCGACGACCGTCGCCGGGGTCCACAGGCCAGGTATGGCCGAGCCGATGGTGGTGGGGTCGGGGGATTGTCCACTGGCCCAACCGGTTCCATCCCACCAGTAACAGAACGAGAGTTCGCCGGTGAGGGCGCGGTGGTTCACCAGCGCGGCGTCGAGCCAGGCGGGGGCGCCGTCGAAGAGCGCGGGCAGCGGTGCCTCGCCGCGATAGGCGGCCGCGAGTGTCGGGTCCTGCCAGATTCCGCCCGAGAGCACCGCCCGGCCGCGGGGCAACCGGGTCATGGTCGCCCCGCCGCCGGTGGTCGACTCGAAAGCCGCTGTGGCGCCGAGGATACGCGGTCCCCACTCGGTGCCGACCGCGACCGCGGCCGCGGCGACCACCGCCCACCTCGCCCAGACCGTGTCCAAGGCTAGAAACGGGTGCGTCCGCGCGGCGACGGGGGTGCTGCGGGCCGCGCGCAGGGTGCTCGCCAGATCGAAACCGGTTGAGCTGCAATGCAGTTGCCCGGCCAGCCAGACCGGCAGCTGGTCGCGGGGGTACTGTGCCAGGTCGGCCTGGTAGGCGTCGAGCGGCAACCGTCGATCGACGGCGAAGGGGGTTGTGCCGTTATTGAACTCGCACACCGGGTCCCCCTCGGCAGGGAAGGTGATGTGGGCGTGCCACCACGCCGGTTCGCCCGCCCGGATCATCAGCAGCCGCAGCGCGGGTACCAGTGCACTGGCATCGGCGGGTATCTCGACGCGGACTTCGTCGTCGGCCACGAGGAACACCGCGTCGCCCGACATCGCGGTCACCGTCACCGAGAAGGCCAGCCGCAACTCATGCCACCCTGTCGGCCCGCTTGCCGCGACCAGTGCGCGCAGCTCGGCGAGAAGGTGATCGACCGGCGAGATCGAAGCGAGCGCATCGAGATCGGATGGTGCGCTGTCCGCCGTCTCCCCGTCGAGCGGTGTCGTATCCGCGTCGAGCGCCGCCGCGTCGGGCATCGCGGAATTCGGGATCGACGATGAGGTCTCAGGCGCGGAACTCGGTGACGTGGGGGAGCCGGTCGGAGTGGTGAGCCCGAACTCGGCGGTGAGGGTGAACGCGACATCGGGACTCTTCGGGTCGCGGTCGGGCAGGTCGATGGTGTTCGGGGGCATGTGCTCCTCATTCGGCGGGATACGCGGAGCCGGCGACATCACGGTGGCCGTCGGTGTGCAGCGAAGTCGGGATCCGTGCGGGCTATCGGGGAGGCGCGGGTGGGCGAACCCGGCCCTGCCAGAAACCGATGCCGGGGGCGGTCAGCGCGGTGAACGGGTCGGGCATGCCGTGCTCCAAGGGTAATTTGCGCGAGCGCGGCTTGCCGCTCATGTAGCCGCCGTCGATGAGCGTGCGTTCGGCGCGCTGGGATGCGTCGAAGTCGTCGAGCTGGCGTTGGGCGTGCCGCTCGGCGAAACCCGAGACCAGTTCGCGGCGTGAATTGTCGGCGTCGAGCCTGGTCAATTCCTCGGTGAGCCGGTCACCACGCGCCGTCACGTCGATGTCGGGGCTCGGCGGCTGGGGGCCGTCCTGGTTGGCTTCGTGGTCGGACGCGGTGGCGCGCGTGGTCGTGAAGTCGGCGAGGCTCGTGTCGAGTTCGGCCTTGGCCTGAGCCCTGGCGCGGAAGGCGGCGTCGAGATCTGCTGTGCGCCGGGTGATGTCGGCATCCGCGACCGCGAGTCGTGCTCGCTGATCGGCGATGTCGCCGCGCAGCTGCGCCTCGGTGCGTGGCGAGTTGCCGGCGGGTTCGGCGAGTTCGGCCTCCTGGCGTGACAGCGTGGCCCGGATCTCGGCGCGGGCGCGCAGCGCGTTGTCCAGGCCCTTGTCGTTCGCCCGGTCGTGCGCCGTCCTGACCTGCTCGTCGGCGGCGCGCAGGCGCTCCATCCGTGACTCCGCGGTGGCCAAGCGGTCACGCGCGCTCGGGCCGGGCGTGGTGTCGAGTTCGTCGGCGGCGCGCCGGGGCGGGGGAGTGGTGGTGTTCTCGTCGTCGAAGGTGGTGAGTCGGGGACGGTTGTCCGACTCGCGGGAGTCGCGGTGGGAGGTCGGGAGGCTGCGCGTGCTGTGGGTGTCGACCGCGATCTCATCGTGGACGGGGGACACGACGGCTTCGTGGTTGGTCGTCGTCGTCACCGATGCGCCGAGGTCATCGACCGAGTGGTTGGTGGTCGACGGCTGGCTGTCCTGGTTGTTTGTGTTCGACGGCGCCGGGTCGTCCGGGTCCTGCCGGGGGGGTGCTGGCTGCTCGACGTCGTCGGACCAGTGAGAGCGGGCGGTGTGGTAGCTGGCCGTGCTATCCGAGCTGGCCGTGGAATCGGCGCTGTTGACCCGACGCAGCGGCGGCACGGTCGAGGACTGCGCAGGCGCGGGGGAACCCGGCCGGGTCACGACGTTCTCGGGCGAGACCGAGCTGCTGGGTTCGCTGTGCGCCGGCGCGTCGTCGTCCGGCGTGGATCGGTGCGTGCGAACCGACTCGGTCTCGGAGCGCGGACGCTGCCCGGCGGGCGGTTCGTCATCGACTCCGCGCGATCGCTGCCGCGAGGGCGGCTCGATATCGACCTGTTGCGTGCTCCGCCTCGGGTTCGGTTCCTCTGACGTCGACCGCCGAGGGTTGGATTCCTCCTCCGAGAGTGATCGGCGCTCCCGCGGCAGGTCGTTGGCCTCCGTGACGGCCCTCTCGGACGACTGCGAGTCGTTCTCGCGCACAACCTGCTTGCCCGGATCGATGTCGTGCTCGATCCGGCCTCGGGTCGCCGAGTCCCTGGCGACGGCCTCGTCGAGATGACGCTGTGCCTGGGTGACATTCGGGTCGGTATCCACATCCGGCGCGGCGGCACGAGCCCTGGCCAGATCGCGCTGGGCGGTGAGCACATCGCGGTGCGCGTCGACCAGCTCGTTGAGCCGGGTCCGCTGCTGTGTCAGGTAGGTTTCGCGATGGACGCGCCGATCCACCGGAGCGCCATCGGCGCTGCGGCCACCGGCGGCCGAATCTTGCTGTCGCGCTTGCCGATACCCGTGGTCATCGGCGGAACGTAGCTGGTTGATCAGCTCCTCGGTCGACTTCGTCGGTCGCGGTGCGTCGATGTCACGGATGGTCTGCAGTGCGATCGTGGACTCGTGCTCACCACCCGTGGACTTGCGGGTCGCCACTGGTTCGGAGCCGAGCATGCCGATGTAGCCGCGCTGCCCGCCCATGAGCGAGTTGCTGGCGACCGCGCCGATCAAGCCCATCGTCGGATCGAAGGAACCGGTGAACGCGTAGGAGATGCCGCCGCCGACGAGCGAGGAGGTGATCGTCGGCACCACCCCGCAGGTCACCCCGAGCGCGGCGCCCCACCCGCCCGCTGTCGGGTCGTGCCCACGGCTGGTGAGCCAGCGACCGCCGTACTTGGTCAGATTCGTCGCTACCAGCGCGCCCGCGTACCAGCCGCCGATCGACGCCGCGACCGACATCCCGAACTGCTTGCCGTCGAACTCGTCGCGATGGCCCTTGCCGATCTGGATGTACTGGACCATGACGTCCATGCCGCCCGCCCAGATCACGTTGTTGACGGCCTTGCTGATCAAGAACTGCGCCGCGTCGGCAGGCAGTTCGGCCAGCGTGCGCGCGGTCGTCGCCTTGAAGCCGGCATTGACGAATGTGTCGAACAGTCCGGGAGACGCCCTGGCCGCCAACGCCGTTGGCGGCTTGGCGATCAATCCCGCGATGCGGCCCGGCTCGTCGGACAGTCGCGGCAGGTACCGCAGGAACTTGACCAGGTACTCACCGACGCCCGGCAGCCGCGCGAGCGTCCCGAGCGCTTGATTGCTCACCCGATACAGGCCTGCGCGCGCCGCGCCGATGGCCGCCGCCTCCACCGCGGGCGCGGTGGGCGGGAACAACCAGGCGCCCGCGATCTGCGCGGCCAGGATCGTGGTCGAGAAGATGATGATGAGTTTGGTCGCCTCGAGCGTGGTCGCCGCGTTGCGCGTGGACTTGCCGAGCTGGCGGTAGTCGCTGACCAACTGCTCGACCGAATGATCGCCCGTGTACAACTCGCGCAGCGCCGACTCGATCTGCGATCGTCCCGCGCCCGCCTCGTAGCCGCCGAGTGCGGTGGCCGCGGCCGAACTCAACAGCGGGATCACCTCGCGTTCGAGGTCATCGGCGGCATCGAGCCATGCCTGTGCCATGGCGAACATCTGATCCTCGTCGCCGTCGGGCCACAGCTGCCCCACCACATAGGTCAACCACCGCAGCTCCGGCGGCCAATACAACGACATCGGCGGCTCGTCAGAATCCGGCTGTCGAGTTCGCCTCGGCGGTCGCCGAGGTGCGCCCGGCCGCGATCAGGCCATCGCCGAACTGACCGACCGTGGTGACCATGTCGCGGGTGCCGTCGATGAGGTTCGCGCGGGACTGCAGATAGCCCTTGTCGCCGTCGGCGAATTCCCTGCCGTACGCGTCACGGCCCCAGGTGCTCGCGGTGTGGGAGTTCACGTGCTCGGACAATGTCGTCAGCACGCGATGGAAGGCGTCGCGTGCGGTGAGCAACGCGGCGCCACCGGAACGCAATTGATCCGGCGAAATAATAATGGTGTCCGGCACCGCTGTCGCCTCGCCTTCGCTTGTTCTCGGGTGCGGTGACTACCGCACGCGCGGCGAGAAATGGTCGCCTTTCTAGTTGGTACCACAGCGATACTGCGTAAATCCGGGGATCTCGCGAATCACACACGGTCGTAACTTCGGCCAAACATTTGCGTATCGACTGCACGTAACCAAGGTGAACTCTTCGGCGCACGCACCGGATCGGTCAGGCAGGTGTGCGCGTGCGGTGTTTCCATTCCTCGAGTCAAGCGCCGCCGAGGAAGAACTCCGACGCCCGGCTCAGACGCGGCCGACCCGCCGCGTTCGACGAGGAGAACTGGAGCACAGCACCATGACCACTGACGTACGCGTCGAGCACGACTCGCTCGGTGAGCTGGCGATCCCAGCCGGCGTCTACTACGGAATCCACACCGCGCGAGCGTTGACGAACTTTCGCGTCAGCGGCCAGCCGATGAGCACCTACCCGGCGCTGATCGTCGCTCTCGCCACCGTGAAGCAAGCCGCCTGCCAGGCCAACCGCGATCTCGGGCTCATCGATACGTGGCGGGCGAGCGCCATCATCGCCGCCTGCGAGCGCCTGCGCGCCGGCGAACTGCTCGATCAGTTCCCGATCGACCTCATCCAGGGCGGCGCGGGCACCTCGGCGAACATGAACGCCAACGAGGTGATCGCCAACCTCGCCCTCGAGATCATCGGCCGTCCGCGCGGCGACTACGCGGCCATCGACCCGCTCGCCCACGTCAACCTCGGCCAATCGACCAACGATGTCTACCCGACCGCGATCAAGCTGTGCCTGGTCACTCACCTGCGCGCCTTCGACAGCGCGCTCGCCGGACTCGCCGACGCGTGCGCGGCCAAGGCGGTCGAGTTCGCCGACGTGATCAAGATGGGCCGCACCCAACTCCAGGACGCGGTGCCCATGACCCTCGGCCAGGAATTCCACACCTACGCGACCATGGTCGGCGAGGACCGTGCCCGCCTGAGTGAGGGCGCGCTGCTGCTGCTCGACTGCCATCTCGGCGGTACCGCGATCGGCACCGGGATCAACGGCCACCCGGACTATCCGCTGCTGGCCTGCGGCTATCTGGCCGAACTCTCCGGGGAGCCGGTGCTGCGGGCGATCGATCCCATCGAGGCGACCCAGGACTGCGGCGCGTTCGTGCAGGTGTCGGGCATCGTCAAGCGGGTTGCGGTGAAGCTGTCGAAGGTCTGCAACGACCTGCGCCTGGTTTCGTCGGGCCCGGTCGCCGGGCTGCGCGAGATCAATCTGCCCGCCGTGCAGGCCGGCTCGTCGATCATGCCGGGCAAGGTCAATCCGGTGATTCCGGAACTGGTCAATCAGGTGGCGTTCGAGGTGATCGGCAACGATCTCACCGTGACGATGGCCGCCGAGGCGGGACAGCTGCAACTCAACGCGTTCGAGCCGGTGATCGTGTACAGCATGCTGAAATCGCTCACCCACCTGAGCGCCGCAGTCGAGGCGCTCACCAGCATGTGTGTGTCGGGCATCACCGCCAATCGCGACCACCTCGCCGACGGCGTGCGCAACTCGGTCGGCATCGTCACCGCGCTGGCCCCCCGCCTCGGCTATAAAGCCTGTGCTGAAGTCGCTGGTCAGGCTCTTGCCACGGGCCGTTCGGTGGCCGACATCGTGGTCGCCGAAGGCGTGCTCACCCGCGAACAGGTGGACGAATTGCTCTCCATGGACCGTTTGGTCGGCGTCCCGATTCGGGAGAGCGCCACGCCGGGAACACGGTAGTTTGTAGCCCGCGATAATGATCAAAGGGCACCCGCATGACGCTTCAGATGAACCGGCCGACTGTGACCGTTGGCACCGGGCCCGTCGCCGGACCGATGCCGTTGAGCCGACGGCGCCGGGCGGCGGTGTTGGTGACCCTGTCCGCCACTGCGTTCGTGTTCAGCAAGGACACCGCGACGGAGTCGATCGCCGTGGTCACCCTGCTGCATCAGCTGGGAAATCGGCCGGATCTGACCACCTCGCTGTGGATTCCGACCGCCCACGTGGTCGCCTACATCGCATTGTTGCTGCTCGGTGGGTGGTTGGCCGACCGGTTCGGAGCCAAGCGGGCGCTCGTCGGCGGGCTGGTCGGGTTCCTCCTCGCTTCCGTCGTCACGATCGTCGTGCCGGACAACCCTGTGGTGCTGCTGTGCGCGCGGGCGCTCAAGGGCGCGTTCTCCACAGCGATCGTGCCGACGACACTGGCGATCCTCGTGCTCGTCTACGGCGCTGGTCGGGTGCGGGCGCGCGCGGCGATCGTGTGTGCCGGCTGGTGCGCGGCCGGACCGCTGGTGACCCCGTTGATCGCCGCGGCGGCGATCAACGAGGTGTGGTGGCCGCGCATTGTCATGGTGGTCGGCGTCGCGGATCTGGCCGTGCTGATCGCCGCGCTCGCGGTACTGCCTGCGATCCCGGCCGACCGAGGAGCGCGCATCGGCGGGTCGTGGCTGTCCTGGATGGTTGTCGCGGGCGGGCTGTTGGCCCTTGCGCTGCACAAGCTCCCCGAGTGGGGATGGGCGTCACCGGCGTTCGCGCTCAGCTGCACCTGCGGGACGATCGCCCTGGTGGTCGCGTTCTTCTGCACTGCCGATGGGCAAGTGCACGTCGGGCTCTTGCGGTCGCAACCGCGCGTCCGCTTCGCGACCGTCGCGCTCGGCGCGGGAGTGTGCGCGCTGTTCGGGATGCTCTTGCTGGTCGTCCAGTACCTGCAGGTCTTCGGTTCGCCGAATCCGATGGGCCTGGCCCTGGCGCTTTTCGCCGCCGGCTCGGTCGCGACCGCGGCCGGATCGCTGGTGGGCGCGTGGTTGGAGCGCTCGGGATACCTGGTCGCCGCGGTGTTCGGCGGCGTTGTGGTGATCCTCGACGGGCTGGCGGTCGGCTTGACCGTGGACGGGTCAGGCGACCTGACGCCGTTGTTCGCCATGGTGATCCTGACCAGTATCGGGTTCGCGCTGACCCTGGGGATCGCCTTGGAGATCCAATGCGCTGCCCTCCCCCCGACCCGCACCGGCGTGCTGTGGGCAGCCCAGCTTCTGCAGGTGCAGATCGCCGGCCTGTTCGGGGCCGGCCTCGCGGGCAGTCTGGCCGCGCGGGGATTTCAGCGGCAGATGGAGACGCCGACGCACGCGCGCGGCGGTACCGACACAGTGGATTCGATCGGCGAGGGCGTGCGGGCCACGACGGTGCTGGTCGGCGACCAATTCGCGGCGCCGGTCGCCGCGGTTCGCTCGGCCTTCATCGCCGGGTACCGCGACGGGTTGCTCGCGTTGATCGTGGCGGTCACGGTCGGCGTGCTCGTCTTGGTGGTCACCGCGGTGCTGACTCGCGATTCGACCGCGCGATAGGGCGTCGCGTGCCGACCAGTGGTGCGGCGGTGCGCGTCGCGTCGACTACGGGATACGGGGGTGAGTGGTGGATGTGGCTGTCATGACGCGTACAACACCGGCGACGAGTTCGGTGCCGCTCGGCAACTGGCGCCGCCGAGTGGTGCTGCTGACGCTGTGTGGCGCGGCGTTCTCGATCAGTCAGGACACCGCGACCCAGTCCATCGCCGTCGTCAGCCTCCTGCATCAGCTCGGCCATCGCCCCGACCTGCCGATCTCGGTCTGGATACCGGCCATGCACGTCATCGCCTACATCGCGCTGCTGCTGGTCGGCGGGGCGCTGGCCGACCGTTTCGGGGCCAAACGGGTGCTGGTCACCGCGTTCGTCGGCTATCTGGCCGCCGCCGCGCTGATGGTGAGCTTCCCGCACACGCCCGTGGCGTTGCTGGCCGGACGGGCTGTGCGCGGAGCGTGTTCGGCGGCGATCCTGCCGAGCGCGCTCTCGCTGCTCGTGCTCGTCTACGGCTCGGGTCGCGCCAGGGCGCGGGCGGCGATCACCTGGGCCGGGTTCAGTGCGGCCGGGCCGCTCGTCACCCCGCTGATCAGCGCGGCGGCGATCGGCCATGTGTGGTGGCCACGCATCATCGGGGCCATGTCGGTGCTCGATGTGCTCATCGCGGTCACCGCGGTCGTGGCGATTCCCACGGTGGCGGCCGACCGCGACCTGCGCGTGAACTGGCGCTGGCTCGCGACCATGACCATTGCGGGCGGTCTGCTCGCGCTCGCCTTGCACAAGGCCCCCGACTGGCATTGGCATTCGTCGGCGTTCCTGCTCGTCTGCGGCGCGGGCGTGGTGGTCATGGTGATCGCGTTCGTCGCGACCCCGGACGGTCTCGCCCAACTCGGGATCGTGCGCGCCGTGCCGAGGGTGCGCTACGTGATGGTGGCCCTCGGCACCGCGGTGCTGGCGCTGTTCGGGATGTTGCTGCTGGTCATCCAGTACTTCCAAGTGCTCGGCGGGCCCGACCCGCTGCCCACCGCGGTGAAGCTCGTGACCGCCAGCTGCGCGGCGACCGTGCTCGGCTCGGTGATCGGCATGTGGTTGCATCGGCAGCACTGTGTGGTCGCCGCGGCGATCATCGGTTCGGTGCTGATGCTCGATGGGTTGGCCATCGGATTGACCGCAGGCATGTCGAGCGGCAGCGCGCCGCTGTTCGGCATGGTCTCGGTGACCAGTCTGGGGTTCGCACTGGTCATGGGGATCACCCTGGAGACCCTGTGCGCGTCGTTGCCCGCGACCCGCACCGGCGTGCCGTGGGCAACGCAACTGGTCCTGGTGCAACTGAGTGGGCTGCTCGGCACCGCGCTCGTCGGCGTGCTGGCCAATCAGGGCTATCGGGACAGTTTCGTCGTCCCGGCCGACCTGCGGGCCGGCGCGAGCGCCGATATCGGCAGAGTCCCGATCGGCGACGGCGTGCGGGCGACCACGGAGATCGCCGACCAGACAGGCAGCCCTTTGGTCATCGCGATGCGCAATGCCTTCATCATGGGCTACCGCGACGGTCTACTCGCGCTGATCGCCGCAGTCGCGATCGCGGTTATCGCGCTCGTGGTGGCCGCGGCGCTTGCGCGCAAATCAAGCACCTCCACAAATAGTGGGTTCTGAGCTCGGCAGGTGCTCATTTCGATCATTTCGCGGCGGTGGTGTGCGTGTTACGAACTCAAACAAGATCAGGGAATTCTAAAGATCTCAAGAAAACCTCAAGGCGGTTGATGCATGTTTGCGGCTTCCCAGAATTGCTAATTGTTCCGCAATGGGCTTTGGCCTCGGGATTTCCGTGCGCATAATTGGCGTAATCAGTCGCCGAAAGATGTGGACCGAGAAATGCGGACAACCGAAACCCCCACCGCCCTTCGCCGTTCCGCTGAGCGCTCAGCGGCCCGGCGGGAAGCCTCACGCACGGCTGCCGAGGAAGCGCTCGCCCGCTCGCGTGCCGAACGCGCACAACTCGAACAGGGTCGGCTCTTCCGGGCCGACCTGGTCGCCGAGGCCGAGAGTCTGTTCGAGGACATCAGCGCCTTGCACGACGAACTCCGCGAGATCTACCGGCAACTGGGCATGCTGCGTCGCCGCTTCCCGAGTCTGCCGCCCGCCCCGCGACTGGCCGGCTATCCGCCGGTCGTCGTGCCGCCCGCACCCGCCGCCACGCGCCCGGCGCCCACGTCGGCGACCGCATAGCGACCACCACGCGCCGCCCTTGGCACTGCGGTAATCTCGCCTTTCGGTTGGCTTGACCGAACTGGCGAAGGGACCGTGGCGGTGCGTGTGGTGGTGGTCGAGGACGATCCTGGTCTGGCCTCGGCGTTGCTCGACGGTTTACGGACCCAGGGCTTGCGCGATCTCGACCACCTCAGCAACGGTCTCGACGTCCTCACCTCCTACACCGCCTACGACGTGGTGATTCTCGACCTCGGACTGCCGGACCTGAACGGCTACTTGGTGTTACGCCAACTCCGCAAGGTGAGCGACATCCCGGTGATCGTGCTCACCGCCGAGGGGGACGAGGTCACCGCGGTGTCGTGTCTGCGCGCGGGCGCGGACGACTACATCGTCAAACCGCCCCGCGTCGCCGAACTGGCCGCCCGGCTCGAGATCGTCACCCGGCGAAAGGACAGCGTGAGCGCCGCGCCGTGTGTGGTGGTCACCGGCGATGTCACGATCGACCTGGTCGCCCGCACGGTCGAGGTGGCCGGTGAGCGAGTCACGTTGACCCAGAAGGAATTCGCCGTCGCGCAGGTGCTGGCCGGCCACCCTGGAGCTGCGGTCGGGCGCGACCGGATCATGACCGAGGTGTGGGGCGAGACAACCCCGTCCACCTCGCGTTCTCTCGACGTGCACATGGGCTCGCTGCGCGCCAAGATCAACCGCCCCGGCCTGATAAGCACCATCCACGGCTTCGGCTACCGCTGGTCGCGCTGAGGTGGGCTGATGCGCGCACGACTGGTCGCCGCATTCACCATGCTCGCGGCGATCTGCATGATCGCCTTCGCGATCGCGGTCGGCTACGAGGTGGCCAACAGCCGCACGAACAAGCTGCTGATCGAACGGGTCCACGACGCCAACCGTTTCGCCGATTTGGCCGCCTACGACCCGGCCACCCTGTGCACCGCGGCGCAGACGTTCTACGACAGCACCGGCAGCGCCGTGCTAGTGGTCGCCAGGGACGGCCACGCGCTGTGCGTCGCGGGCGTCGACCACACCGACGCGGCGGTGCTGACGGCGATCCGCGATCGGCATCAGCTGCCGACCCCGCGCCCGCTCTATCCGTGGAATGCCCAGCCGATCCTGCTCGCCCAGCCGATCGGCGTCGATCCCCAGGCGGGTGGGGTGGTGGTGATCTCCGTGTCGACGGCGGTGGCCAGGTCGGAGATCTTGATCCGCTGGACGCAGCTCGCTTGTGGCACGCTGACCGCGCTGCTGATCTTCAGCGGGGTCGCCCTTTTGGTCTCAGGGTGGATCCTGCGCCCGGTCTCGGGCCTGTTGCGCGATGTCGACGTACTGATCGCGACCCTGCCGGGCCCTGTCCCCCAGCCCAAGGCCCCGCCGATGGACGGGCCGCCGGAGATCGTTCGCCTGGCGGTCGGGGTCGAGGCCGTGACGACCGCGGTGGCCGCGTACGCGGCCGCCGAACGTCAACACGTGGTCGATACCGCGCACTCGCTGCGTAATCCCTTGGCCGCCATGATGGTTCGCTTGCAGGCGTTGCAATCGGAGGCGATGTCGGACCGCGACGTGGGTACCTTCGTCAGCGTGGTGCGCGAGGTCGACCGACTGGCCGAACTCCTCGATGCCCTGCTGCCCGGCACCAGGGACGCCGAGGTGGCCGGCGGGGACGCGGTCGTCGTCGCCGCCGAACGCGTCGATGCCTGGGCCGAGGCGTTCGCGCGCCGCGACATGCGCCTGTGCTTCGATCCGGCGGTCACCGAGGCCCACAGCGCGATGCCCGCCACCGCACTCGCGCAGATCCTCGACGTGACGCTGAGCAACGCAACCCGCTACGCCGGTGCCGACACCACGACGACGGTCACGGTCGACCGTGAGTCCGAGTCGGTCGTCGTCCGGGTCGCCGACACCGGCGTCGGCGTCTCCGAGAACGAGATCGATCTGCTCACCACCCGCTTCTTCCGGGGCACCGGCAGCGCCGACGGCGGCTCGGGACTCGGGCTGCCGATCGCGGCCACGCTCGCGGTGCAATACGGCGGTCTGCTCTTCGTCGAATCCGCGCGGCCGCACGGTCTGGTGGTCACGGTGACCCTGCCGGTCGCCGCGAGCGACCTTACGACAAGGTGAACTGCTGACCAGTGGGTGAACTCCACCCGCGCGACCGGGCGGGAACGGCGGGGCGTGCCACAGGATGGCGATCGACACGGTGAACGTGTCGTCGCCGATCCGAAGGAGCCAGCATGCCGCCGCAGGCGAACTCCGGTGAGGTGTCGGTCGACCCCGAGGCGTTGATCGCCAAGGGAAAAGCCCTGTCGGAGTTGCCGGGCGAGCCGAACGGCCTGTTCGCCATCATGACCAAGCTGTACAACCGGCTCAACGAGATCGGCCAGCCGTGGGGCGACGACAAGATGGGCAAGCAGTTCTCCGAGGGGAAGGACGGGTATCTCTCGGCCGAGGACAACTTGCTCGGCAACGCGAGCACCGAGAAGGACGCCGAGGGTGCGGTGCCCGTCTACGGTCAGCTGTTGGTCAACTACGGCAAGACTCTCGAGGAGGCCGGCAAGGCGTTCGGGCTCGGTGAGGATCTGTTCGCCAATTGGATTCTGAACAAGTACATCGACGAGGACGCCACCGGCAATCCCGGCCCCTACACCGGCAAGCTCAGCTCCGATCCGAACCACAGCTCGAACAAGCCACCACCCGGCCCGACCGGGCCGCCCCCGCCCGACAGCGCGAACTCGAACTCCGGTGGCGGCGGTGGGGACGGCCGGCCCGATATCGACATCCCGAACACCGACGGCGCGACCGGGGGACCCACCACTGGTTCGGGTGGGCCGAACCCGGGCGGGAACGCACCCGATCTCGGTGCCTTCCAGTCGAAGACGGGCACCGACTCGACGGGTTCTGGTGTGTCGAATTTCCAGGGGCCGACGGGCGGCGTCGACTCTCCGCTGACCATCGGCGGGTCCGATGGCTCGTCGGGCGGCACCACGGACCCGTCGAGCCTGGTGCCCGGCGCGCTCGGCCCCTACGCCGCTCAGTCGGTCATCGACCCGAAGACCGGCCTGACCCTCGACCCCAAGACCGGGCTGCCCATCGACCCCAAGACCGGCCTGCCGCTCGGCACCGGCGGGTCCGGTCGATCCAATTCCAACTCACCACAATCGACTTCGTCTCCGCGCGTGCCCTTCGATCCGGAGCGAGTTGCCAACGGCGGGACTCAGCAGGGCAGCCAGACTCGCGCGGGCGTGGCAGGCACGCCGATGATGCCCGGCATGCCGACCGGCGGCATGCCTGCGACCAACACCGGCGGTCAGGCGGGCGACCCCAAGGACAAACGGCGCCGCAGGACAACCGCGCCGACCGCCGACACCGAACAGCCGACCGAGTCCGATCCGTGGACCCGGGCGGGCTGGACGCCGCGCGAGCGCTAGATGTCTGTCCCCGACGCGATCTCGCAATCCGACATCACGCTGCCCGAGGCACTGCAACCACTGAGCTGGGCCGCGGGCAGTGAGTGGCCGTCGGGCAGTGAAAACGGCATGTTCGCCCTCGCCGACGCGTGGTCGGACGCCTCGGGCGAGCTGTCGGCGCTCGTCGCGAGTGTGAAGAACGCGATCGAGGACGTCCTCGATGCCTACCCGTCGGCCAAGACGCGCAACGCGGGCATGGTGACCACCCTGAACCACCTCGTCGACGAGGACGAGGACACCTCGCTGCAAGCCATCGCCGAGGCGATGAAGAAGCTGGCCGCCTCCTGCGACAAGGTCGGCTGCGCGATTCAAGAGAACAAGATCATGATCATCATCGGTCTTGTCCAGCTGGTGTGGGAGATCGCCCTCGCCTGGCTGTCGCCCGCGACCGCGCCCGCCGCCATTCCGGTGAAGGTCGCCTTCTATAAGCTGGTTTTCCAATGGATCAAGACCATGCTGATGCAGATGGTCACCGCCGCGGTGCATGCCATGGCGCAGCAGGTGATCCTCAACATCCTGGTCCAGCTCGGGCAGATGGCGGCCGGGCACAAGGACAGCTTCGACGTGAGCGCGCTCGGCCAGTACGCGCTCGGCGGTGCGCTCGGCGGTGCGTTCGGTGCTCTGTTCGGCAAGATCGGCGGTGATCTGTTCAAGCTCGGCGGCGGCAAGATCACCAGCACCGAGTTCAACAAGCGATGGCAGACCGTGCTGACCGGCATCGTCCAGGGCGGGGCCGGTGGCGTCGGCGGTATGGTCGGCGGCGGTCTGGCCAACCAAATTATCAACGGCGGGCCGTTCGAGCTGGACCCGCGCATGCTCGGGGCCGGTGTCGGTGGCGCCTTCGCGGGCGCGGGCCGTGGTTGGCGCGCGGGCGGGACCGACGTGCACGTGGACGTGCCGGAGGTCAAGCTGAACGGTGACGCGCCGTCGGTCTCGTCGACAACGCATGCATCGGGTGGGGAAGGCGCCCCCACTGTCCCCAAAAATATCGGTGGCGAAGGGAACTCGCTGAAGTCCGGGGGCGACGGCAATTCGACCGGCTCACGCGCAGGCGATGGCGACGCGTCGAACACCAAGAGCGACACGGACTCGACGATCTCCGACGCGCCGGGCAGCACCAGATCCGTTACCGAGTCGGACACCACGTCGCTGTCCGAGTCGGTGACCTCATCGGATGGTTCGTTGGACTACCTGATCATCGACGGTGATCAGACCGCGCACGTCCCGGGCGGGAACGAGCAGACCTCGGGCGGCCATTCGTCGACCGTCGACCACCTGTCGAGCGGGGTGCCCACCCCGCAGGACACCGCCACCACGTCGACGGTGTCACAACCGGGCATGGCGTCGTCGTTCACGCAGACGCAGACCGCCCCGCCGGTCAATCAGTCGAGCGCGACGGCGAGTCAGCCGAGCACGGGCGCACACCAGAACTCGACCGTGCCCAAGAGCGAGCCGAGCGCGAACAACGCCGCCACCGGTAATCGTGACTCCGCGAGCGTGAAATCGACGGACGCGTCCCAACAGTCGCCGTCGCGCTCGACCCCGAACGAGCGCGTGGACACCCCCGTCGACAACATCCGCGCGACGGACACCGACTCGGCGGTGCCGATCAAGCGGTCGGCGAACGCCGAGTCCGAGACCGTGCCGGTGAAGTCAGAAGCCTCGTCGGCGTCACGACCCGAGTCGTCGAGCAAGGACAAGCCGGGACCGTCGGCCCGCGATACCCAGCCGACGCCGCGGGCACCGGCCGACAACCCGAACCGGTCGAACTCGGAATCGAGCGGGTTGAAACCATCGAATGCCAAGGGACCCAACGGGTCCGATCCAGCGGGCGGGCCGAGTGCGGCGCACCGACCGCGTCGCGGGGACGACGGCAACGACACCAACGTGCTCGCCGACGATCGGCGGTCGACGGCCACCGATCGCGACTCCGAGACCAACTCCCTTGCCGACAAGGACAGCGATGACGCGTCGTTCGTCCCGGCGAGGGAGCCGTTGGGTGGCGATCGCGACACCAGTTCGCTGACCAGTAAGGACAGCGACGGCGCATCCTTCACCACCGCGCGCGAGACGCTCTACGGCGATGGCGATTCCATCCGGTCGCGGGAGAGCGACGACTCGAGTGCCCGCCCCGACGGCGACGCCCGCTCGATCGAGTCCTCGCCGGCGGGGCAGCGGGAATCCCAGGTCGACTCGTGGTTGGCCGACTTCACCGAGCCGCGCTGGCGGATGGTCAGTCCCGACCTGCTCGGCCCGGTGTGGCCTGGCGGGCGGGGGTTCCTGCGCCAGATCATGGGGTTCCAGCAGACCATCGAGCTGTTCAAGGGCCGTCAGTCCCCGTTCGAGGGGCGCGAGGTCTTCCGGCAGCCCGAGGGCAACGACCTGCCGCTGCGCGACGGGTTCGGCCAGGACGCCCCGCGAAAGACCAGCGGTGGCGACGAGAACACCCCGACCCGCGGCTACGACAAGACGCTCTCGCGCGGGATGTACCGCCTCACCGAATCCGAGCGCGCCCTGCATCGGTTCACCGTCGATGACAAGGGGGTGTGGCAGCGCGATCCGGCGGCGGACCGACAGCACAGCCAGACCGAGAACACCGACACCTCGTCGGTACGCACCGAATCCAGTGCGGCCACCGATGATTCGTCCACCGCGACCAAGCAGGACAAGGCGGGCCGCGACGATGCCAAGCGTGGGCTGCCAGGCGCGAACGTGGTTGGCCGCGACGGTACGCCGACGATCACGGTGCCGAGGTACGGTCCGGTGCTCGCGCGTTGGGGCGAGAGCCAGGCCCCGGTGATGCGCACGATCATCGGCGACCACGAGGGCAACTGGTACGTCAGCGAGCTGCCGCACGAGGCGTTCCACAACGCGGGCGTGTACGTCGCGTTCCAGGGCGAGTTCGCCAACGGCAAGCTGGTGTCGGTCCTCGACCACGCCGGTTCCTACCATCAAGCTCCCGCGCGGGTGAAGGCCGCGCTCGGGGACCTGTACGAGGGGCTGATCCACTACGACCAGCACGGCAACCGGTACACCCCCGAGCAGCGCGCGGACCTGGGCTACGCCGCGCCGCGCAACAACGCCCCGAGGGCCGACGCCGACCAGGACACTGCACACGGCAAGTCGGACGAGGACTCCGACACCGCGAGCACGCGGTCACGCACCAGCGACATGTCGGAAAGGGATTCCGACACCAGCAGCGAGCACTCGCGCACCGACGAGCCCGAGCTGTTCCGGCATGGCACCAAGTGGGACGAGATCCCCGAGCTCGAGGCGGGCTCGCGCACGCTGACCAGGGACTCGGCCGGTCTGGATCTCACCGGTCTGACCTTCGCGGCCCTCGGCGACCAGAGTGCGGCCCGCTACGTGTGGCACCGGCCGCCCGTCGACGCCGAGGGCGGGACCGATACCGCGAGCGGGTGGCGGCGCACCAACGGCGACCCGCTCGAACTCGATGATCTGCAACGGATTCTGACCGACCCGCGACTGACCGAGTTCCGCATCCCGAAGGACGCCGACAGCTCGGACAACCCCGAGCAGCCACGTCAGCCGAACCCACGCCATGACCCGGAACCGCTCGCGGGCCAAGACTCGGCCACGCCGCCGCACATCCCCCGAAATGACCACGAAAGCGATACGCCACCACGGGATTTCGAGCAGTTCAGCAAGTCGATCGTCGACAACTTCGACGCGCGGTACTGGTCGGGGCGGACCACCGAGCAACTGCGCGCCGACCTGTCGGGCGCGCGGTTCCACGCCTCGACCGACCCGGCCGAGGCCGCCGCCTACGAGCGGGCCGTCTCGGCGACGATCGAGATCGTCCGGCGGGGGACCGCCGACGCCAACGGCAACGGTAAGACCATGTTCTTCACCCAGGTGATGGCCGCGACCGCCATGCGGCACGGCCCGGTGAACATGGACGCGGGCGAGGGCAAGACCCTCGCCTTCCTCGCCAACGCGATATTGACCGCGGGAGCCGGGGATTCGTTGCAGGTGTTCACCACCCGCGACGTGCTGGCCAATGCCGCCTTCGCCCTGTATCAGAAGGTGTTGAGCCCGTTCGACTTCCACATCGGCCGCATGAATCCCGACGGCGGCCCCGGCGACGCGTACCACGTGCCACCCGATGGCAAGCCGACCATCTACATCGGCACGCTCAACGACGCGGGATTCGGGGCGCTGCGCGGCAAACAACTACCGGGCCGCATCGCGGTGATCGACGAGATCGACGAGGCCCTGCACCATGCCATGACGACTTGGATCATTTCGGAGGGAACGGCGAAGGCGGCGCCTGCGCACGTGGTGAACTCCGTCCACAACGCTCGCAGGTTCCTGAACAGTGAACTCGAGCGCGGGAACCTCACCCCGAGCGATTTCGGGCGCGTCGACGACCGCGTCGGCGGCCCGGCCCGGCTCACCGACGAGGGCGTCGCCAAGGTCGGCAGGCTGCTCTACGGCGAGGACGGCCCCACCGACGCGCAACGGCAAACCCTGCGTGATGAGATCCATCAGCTCGATATGGCCGCCTCGGCGCGCTGGGAGATGGTCGAGAACGACCACTACATCGTCGACCACAAGACCGGCAAGGTCTACATCATCGAACAGACCAGCCACAAGGTGATGTTCGATCCCAAGACCTCCACCGAGAGCCGCTGGAACTCCGGCCTGGCCCAAATGCTGGAAGCCAAGCACGGATTGACCATCCGCGCCGACACCGAGAGCTCGCGCAGTCTCACCGCGCGCGAGCTGTTCAGCAGCGCCAACCACGATCTGGTCACCGGCGGGTCGGGCACGGCCAAGGGCGTGGCGGGGGAGCTGAGTCGCGTTTACGGCATGCCCGATGTGGTGACGGTGCCTCGGCTCAAGGCATCGTTGCTCGACACCGAGACCGACGTGCTCGCCGTCGACCAGGCGGGCAAGCACACCAATCTGGCCGACGACATCATCGAGAACTACCGCCCGGATGCTCGCCCGGTGCTTGCCATGGCCAATCGCAACAGCGAGGTCGCCGAGATCTCCCAGCGGTTGACGGCGGCAGGCATCCCGCATCGGGTGGTCGACGCCGCGTTCCAGCTCAAGCACGGCGCCGATTGGGAGGCCGAGTTCGCCAAGATCCTCGACAAGGCGGGCGAGCTGGGCCATGTGTTGGTGACCAACCGGCAGGGTGGGCGCGGCGTCGACATCGAGATCAGCGCCAAGGTCAGCGAGCAGGGCGGTCTCCGCGTGTTGATCTCGGGTAAATCCGAGCTGCGCGACATCGACATCCAGGCCGAGAACCGGGCCGCGCGCGCCGGTCAGAAAGGCAGCGTCAAGTACTTCCTCGCCGCCGACGACACGCTGTTCGCGCACGCCCCGGAACACGCGACGGCGATCATCCGGTACACGAACGCCGTCGCCGACTACGCGACCGCGCACGCGACCTACGAATCGATCAAGCGCGGCGCGCAGCCCGATCCGGCGGATCACGACACGACGACGCATCCGCGAACCGACGAGTCGGGGCAGCACATCGAACTCGACCTGGCTGCGGCGAAGCTCGCCGCTGCCAAGAGCGAGCGCGACGACGCGGCACGGCAGGTGCTCTCGCTCGCCGCGACCGTGCAGGAGCGCAATGCCGCGCACCTGGTGAGCCGCGCGCACCCGGTGCACGACACCCACACTGAGTCGCCGACCGACCTCGACTCGGGGCGCACGCTGCCGCCCGAGCATCCGCCTCGCCAGGACGACGACCCGGTGCCCGATCCGCGGGTGGAGGGGCAGGAGTTCGAGTCGTCGGTCACCGCGCCGCGCGCCGACGGGCCGCAGGCGCCGCCCGCGCAGGCCCCGGTCATGCCGGTGGACATCGCGACGCTCACCACCGGTCAGCTCCTGGTCGCCGATCGCACCGGGCACCTGGTCGGTATGACCGCGAATACCACTGTGACCGTGCTCGATTCGCTGTCCGACGGCAGTCGACGGGTGCTGCTGCCCGACGGCAGACAGGCCACCGTCACCGCGGCGATGGTCGCCGAGGCGTTCACGGCCCACGAGGACGGGCAGCGGCTCACCACCAAGCCGACAGGTGTCTACGTCCCCGACGACGCGGGCGTGGTCAGGGACCTGTTGCCACCGGACAACCAGGACACCACCTGGTACGTCCGGTACGGCCCCGACGGGTTCGCGCTGCGGGTGGCCGACACGAAGTGGCGGTCGGTCGACCCGGCCGCGCTCGGCATCGGGGCCGCGCGGGCGAACGGTGCGCTGTACGGGCCGACCGGGCAACCGAGCCCGGCCGATGTTCGCCAGGGCGGGGCGGGCACCTGCTACCTGCTCGCCAACCTGATCGGCCTGGCCAGCCGCGATCCCGCCGCGATCGCGAGCATGATCACCGAGCACAGCCGCGACGGCCGGCGCGTGTTCTCGGTGCGGTTCTTCGACCGCGACCGCGACGAGTGGGTGTACTCGACCGTCGACGACACCTTCTTCACCGATGCGCGGGGGCGCATGAAGTATGCCGCCCACCTGCCGGATCAGCCGCTGTGGCCCGCGGTGATCGAGAAGGCGTGGGCGGTGTACCGAGGCGAGGACAAGGGCTACTTCGGCATCGACACCGGATTGCCCGGCCGCGCTGGTGGAGCCCTGCGGCCCTCGACCCTGCCCGGCTCCCAGGGGCGTGCCCAGCCGACCCGCGTGGTCGATACCCCCTTGCTGGCGCACCCCTTCGAACTCGATCGCGACACCTTGGCCGAGGCGGTCGGCAGCGACGGTTTCGCGCGCCTGCTCCTTGGCTGGGAGCGAGCCTTCCTCGACACGCTGACCGTCGGCTCGACTGTCGCGGTGCGCGCCGCCTTCGACAATTTCCTCGCCGAGATGCTCGGCGATCACGAGAGATCAACGGCCACAACGAAAGACGTGTACGGGCGCGTCCGCAAGGCGCTTACCGGCCGGACCATCGACGAGATCACCCCGGAGTACCTGGCCGATCTCGTCGACACCGACCTCGCCGACGCCATCGGCATCACCGTGGCCACGCTCACTCCGGACACCCTCGGCAGCGCGACCCTGGCCGACTACGTGGTGGATCAGTGGCGGGCCGCAGCCGCGGCGCTCACCCGCCACCTGACCGCATGGGCCGACGACGCCGCGCTGTCGGACACCGCCCTCGCGGTCTGGACCGCCCAGCGCATCGATCAACTCATGAGCTACGGCGACACGATCGTGCTCGGCACCAAGGCCGCCCCCGCCAAGGGCTCCGGAACCGTTGCCGGACACGCCTATTCGGTCCTCCGGGTGGAGTTCGCCGACAGTGAGACCCGGTCGCGGCCGACGGCGGTCGTGGTCGCCGACCCGTATGCGGGCGACACCCAGACCTCGGTGCCGCTCGCCGAACTCAACCGCTTCGCCACCCTCGGCACCGTCGGCGCGGGCGCGGTGTGGGCCTACGGTCAACCGGTCGCTGCCCCGCGCGACAGCACCGCTGACCTGCTCGGCGCGCTGGATACGGCGGCTGTGACACCACAGACGCTCACTCCGCCGAACATCAGCGCGCGGCTCCGCGACCTCGACAGTGTCACCGACGCAGGGGAGCGGGTGCGGATCGTGCGCGACTGGTGGCGCCGCGACGGCGAGAGATGGTGGGAGGAAACAGATTTCGCCGCGGCCGGGATTGCGGCCAAACGGCAGCTGGCCGTGCGCTACCGCTGGCTCGGCAGCGCCGACGGTATCCCCGCACACGTCCGCGACGACATCAACCGCACCTATCTCGCCGCCGAGCTGAGCCGGTTGACCGAACTGGAGCGAGTCGACCGCGCCTCGGGGCCCAAGCGGCGGCGAGGACTGAGTCCGCGCGAGATCGACCGGCTCGCCACCGCGCGCGAGTTCAGCCATGCCCTGCTGGTGGCCGAGGGCGACGCGATGGCACTGGCGACGGAGTCGGCGTTCGCGACTCCCCGGGTGCACCTGCTCGACGTCGACCTGGACGCGTTCGATCAACAGGGTGTGCTGGTGCTCGTGCTCGGCGACCCCGACGCGGCCACCTCGGTGGTGTGGCACGTGCCTGCGGGCGGCGACTTCGCGAGAGGTGTCGCCAGGGGAGCCGATCTGTACGCCTCCCTCGAGCGCCGCGAGCAGAGTGGATCGACCGCGGTCATCGTGTGGTCGACGCGTGCCGACGCGGGCATCCGGCGACGCCCGCTCGAGCACGCCATCGCGCGCTTCCAGGCGTTGCGCGAGCGGTTGCTGTGGGAGAACGGCGTGAGCCCCGCGCTGCGTTCGCTCGAGGTGGTCGACCACCGGTGGGGTCGCGACACCGCGACGGGCCGACGCGGCATCGACCAGCCGCTCACCCAGGCCGGGCGGCGTGTGCTGGCCGCCGGTCGGTCGCTGGTACCGGTCACCGGGCCACTGTTCGCCGATGACGGCGTCGCCCGCGTCACCGATGTGGTCGCCGACAGCGATGTCCCGGTCGGCGCTCAGTCGCTGTATCGCGCCATGCGCGCGCTGGTGGCCGAGCGGCCGCTGTGGGTGCGGCGCATGGTCGGCGAACGCGCCGACGGCACGATCGAGGTACGGTTCACCGGCCGCGACGGCGCCCCGGTGCTGGTGGCGCTCGACCGGGACTTCGTCGCGTTCGACGGTCACCTCGCGTATCAGGCCGATCGGCCGGGACAACCGTTGTGGCCCGCCGCCATCCAGCGGGCCTGGGATCTGTACCGCGCGAGCCTGCCTGGCGAACTGGCCGACAACGAGTTCGACACCGCGCTGCGACCACCCGAAACCGACACCGCCGCCGAGGTCTGGGCCCCCGGGGGGATATGGCGGGTCGGCGGTGCCCGGGTACGCGCGAATTCCCTGCACCCGATGGACCTCGGGGCATCGTCGTTGGCGAGCCTGCTCGGCGATGCCAAGGCCGCCGCCGCGATCGCCGCGCTCGACGCCCGGTTCCGTGCCCGCGAGCGGGTGGCCGCGCAGCACCGGCTGTGGGAGTCGTTGCGTGCCCACCGGGCCGAGCTGGCCCGGAATCGCGGCTCTGCCAGGGGTTTCGACCTCGTGGTCCAAACCATGCTCGCGCGCCGCTACGACGACGCCGCCGCGTTCGACACGTTGCTGCGCCACCACCTCGGCGGCACCGACTCACGACCGGTGCGCCAACTACGCCGTCTGCTGCGGTCGGCAGAGCTCGATCCGATCGCGGACTGGCCGGAACTGCTCGACGCACTGACGACGACCGGCCGCGCCGCGAACGGCGGATACCACACCGGCACGGCCGATCTGGCGCGGTGGTTGCGAGCGAACGGCCCGCGTACGGCAGCCGGGTTCACCGCCCTGTTGCGCAGGTACAGCGCAGGTGTCGCGCTGTCGGCCGACCGGTGGGAGCGCGCCATCGATACGGTGCACGACCTGCTGACAGCATGGGAGAGCGATGCCCCGCTCCCGCAGGCAAGCGCCGCCCACGCCGGTGCGACGCTGCGCGCCTTGTTCGAGCGCACCGAGACACTCGTGGTGAGCACTCGGCCGAACTGGCCGACGACTCCACAGGACGTGGGCGTCGAAGGCGACTCCAGGTACCTGGTGACCGCGATCCACACCGACACGGCCAACGAGGTCGTCCTCGTCGAACTCCTGGACGCGCACGGCCGCCTGACCCTGCTCGAACCGCGCCATCTCAACCAGATCAGCTGGCTCACCGTCGCAGGCCGGGCCACACGCACGGCAGTATCTCTCGCGACCCCCACCGAGAGCGCGCCCATCCCGGCGACCCCGATGATGATGGACGTCGACGATCCCGTTGAGCTGCCCGGGCAGCCGATGGACATCGATGACCCCGCTGAGCTGTCGGGGCACTGGCCGGACAACCCGAACACCCCCGATGACGAACTCGCCGAGGATCTGCGCCGCCTCTTCGCCGAACCGGAAGCGCCCCCGCCACCGGTCCCCGTCGTCGCCCCGAACGCGCGGACCGTTGGCGCCGGTCTCTCGGTGGCTGCTCGACACCTCGGGCTCCAGATGCCGACGACGACCTCGCGCTTGGTCGGAGCCGAGCGCGGGTTGTACGTCAGTGACATCGACCGGAACCTGATCCGGATACGTCCAGTGGACCGGCCGAAGGTGGTGCGGCGAGCCAACGGCGTCGTCACCATCGAAATCGACCGCGAACGCCACCGCTTCGCCGAGCACGTCGTGACGGCCGCTTTCAGGACGCGACGGCGGGGCAGTACCACCCTCCTGCCACAGGGCACCGGCGTGGTGATCGACCGCGCGGGCCAGGCGGTGACCCTGGCGGGGAGAAAGTTCGTCATCGAGGCCGCCATGGCCGACTCGAGCATCGGGGTGCGCCTCGACGGTGCCGAGTACCATCGGGTCGCCCGCCGTCATGTGGTGGTCGAGCAGATCAAGGCGCGCGGCCCCCTCTTCGGCCCGACGAACCTGCCGATGCCGTTCGACGCGCTGCAAGGCGGGCTCGGTGACTGTTATCTGATCGCCGAACTCCGCGCCCTGGCCGACCGGCAGCCGCGGTTACTGGTCGAGATGATCACGGAGCACACCGCGCCCGACGGTCTGCGCACCTTCGACGTCCGGTTCTACAACCCGGTAACCGATGGCTGGGAATGGGTTCGCGTCGACGACACCTTCTACGCCAACGCGCGCGGTGAGGCCATCTACGCGGCGCAGCTCCCTGATCAGCCGCTGTGGCCTGCGGTCATCGAGAAGGCGTGGGCGGTCTACCGCGGCGCCGACAAGGGCGGCGGGTTCCCCGGCATCGTGGGCGGGAACTCGGACGTGGCAGGTGAACGCCTGCGCTCGGCCACGCTCCCCGGCTCGGCAGGCCGCACCCGTGCGGTGACCGCGCGCGAAATCGCCCTGTTCCATCATCCCTTCGAGCTCGATGACGAGACCATCGCGCACATCGTCACCGAGCACCCGAGCGAGGCCGACATCGAGTTCGGCCGCGCGGTGCTCGATCTGGAACCGGCGTTCCAGCGGTGGCGGTCCACCCCGGAAGGTAGGCGCGCCGACCGCGCGTTCAGCGCGTTCCTGCCTACGGCGACCGCTGGGCTCGTCGGCAAGCTGCGCTCGGCGCTCTCGAGCGTGGCCACGGTGGACGCCGACGGCACGGTCGTCGTGACCTCGACCGATGAGCGGTTGCGCGCGTTGTTGGACGTCGACGCGGACGTGCTGTCGACCGTCCTCGGCGGCCGCCTGGTCCGCGACGCGGTCCTCGCCGCCGCGCGTAGGTGGCTCGCCACCTACGGCGACGACGCCGGTTACCGGTCGTGCAACACGCCAGTCGAGAACGACTACTTCATCGACTATCTGAGTAAGCAGTGGAACCATCGGGTGACCCGGCTCGACAACGCGTGGCGGGCCTGGCAGGCGGACGCGCCCCTCGCCCACGACACGCTCGGACGCTGGCTCGCCGAGCGGATCGACTGGTTGCGCAGCCGTGGCGACAGCGTCACGCTCGGCACCAAGGACAGCTACGGCGCGGGCGAGGGCAAGTCGCCGTATGGCCTGTCCGCGAACCACGTGTACACCGTGCTCCGGGTGCTGCGTCCCAAGGGGCCACGCTCGGTACCGACGGCGGTGGTCGTCAGTGATCCTGGCATCCCCGACTCCGAGATCACGGTGCCGATCGCGCAGTTGAACCAGTTCGATTGCTTCTCGTCGGTCGGCGCCGGCGCCAGTGCCGCATTCCCCGGCGTGATCACCGCCCCGGCGTCGCAGGGACGCACCGCCCGTCCGCCCGTGGCCGGATTCGCTCCGCCGCCGAATCTGCCTGCGTCCATGCGCCGCGCCGGCGGAGCGTTCAACTCGCGCGCGCGGACCGAGGCGGCCACGCGATGGTGGCACGACCACGGCGCGAACTGGTGGGCCGCACTGGGATTCGACCGGATGGACGCGCAGTCGCGGTACGCGCTCGGCACGCGTTATCACCGGTTGCGCAAGATGGACGGCATCCCGGTCGCGGTGCGCGACGCGCTGAATCGCGGCTACCTCAGCGCCGAACTCGAACAGCTCACCGAACGCGAGCGGCTCGACACGCTGAGTGCGCGCGCGAGCAAGCGGCTCGTGCTGGTCCGGCGATTCGCCCGGACGCTGGACACCGCGCGCGACGCCATCGACGCGATCGCGGGCACCGAGCACTTCGTCGCCCCGGCGATCTATCTCACGCGCTGCGAACCCGACGCGTTCGGCGGTCTGGGTGCACTGGCGTTCGCCTACGGCGACCCCGAGCGGGCGAGGTCGGTGCTCTGGCATGTGCCGAGCGGTGCGTACTCGGGCGCGCTGTCGGGGGCCGAACTCTACGCCGGCCTCACCCAGCGGGAACAGGCCGGCCGCGGCGCCGTCGTGGTCTGGATGGATCACGCCGAGGCGTTCGAGCGTTCACTGGTCAGCGATGTCCGCAACGCGGTCTCGGCGCCGATGACCACGGCGCGTCAGCGCTTGGCCGACTCGGTGGCCCGGTTCCGGACCCTCCGTCATGTGTTGGCCGACAACGGATTCGCGCCCGAGCCGCGGTTGCTCGAAACCATCGATGAGCGGTGGCGCACCGACTCCGTGCGCAACCTGCTGCCATTGGCCGCGACCAGGGGAGGCCGTCGCACCCCTGCGGCGCTGGCCGAGGAGATTCTGACCGTCGAGGGAACCGTGCTGCCCGCGGGCACGACGGTGGAGATCGTGCGAGACAGCGCGCGGCCCGACGAGGTCCGGCTGCGCACCGCCGATAGCCGTTGGCACACCGTGAACGCCTCGGTCTACGCATCCGCGCTGCCGACCCTGGTCGAGGCCACCGGCCCGCTGTTCGTACCAGGACGGATGCCGAGCGTCGACGACGTCGTGCTCGGCGGGTTCACCCACGGCGGGGCACACATGCTGGCCGAGGAACTGCGCACCCTGGTGCGCGAACGGCCCGGCTGGGTGCGGCGGATGGTCCGCCGGCGCGCGGACGGGATGTTCGTCGTCCGTTTCACCGGCCCTGACGGGGAACCGGTGCTGGTCGAGGTCGACGGTGTTTTCGCCGAGTACGCGGGCCGAAGTGTGTACCAGCTCGATCGTCCGGGTCAACCGCTGTGGCCTGCGGTGCTAGAGAAGGCGTGGGCGGTGTACCGCGAGCGGCACCCTGACCAGCTGGAGCCTGCCGCCGGGCGAGCGGCTATCGGCGAGCACCCGGTCGCGGTGAGCGAAGCCGAGGTGACCGCCGCGTCACGCCACAGCGCATCGGTCGCGCTGCGGCCGACCGGACTGTGGGAGCCGGGCGGCCCCTGGGCCGACGCCCACGCGAGGACCCAGCGCTTCACCATGCATCCGATGCGGCTGTCCGAGTCGCAGCTGGGCCAGGCGCTCGGTGACCCGGTGGCGGCGCGCGCGCTCACGACGATCGCGGCCGCCTATCACGCCCGCCGGCAGCTCGTTGGCGCTGCCGAGCTGTGGGAGGCGGCGCGCGCCTACCGTGCCTGGCTCGATGATCCACGCCACGAGGTGAATCTCACCTCGCGGTTCGACAACGCGATCCAGGCCATGGCCGATCCGAATTACCATGACCCGCACGACTTCGCCGGCTGGCTCGACAGGGAGTTCGGCCAGACCTGGACCGAACCGTTGCGCGAGCTGCACGCCCACGTCGTCGCGATCGGATCCGATGCGCTGGCCGCCTTCCCCGAACTCGCCGACGCCCTCAGCGCAACCGGTGTCCACGAGGCCGGCCAGCCGACCGCGGGCGCGAGCTTCCTGCGCTGGTTGCGCGGCCGCGACCTCAGCGTCCCGCACGCCCTGTCGGCGTTCGTCCGCGAGGAATTCGCGCGGCTCGGCATGGACCGCGCGCGGCGGCTCACCGCCGGTGAGTCCGCGGAACAGCTCGGCTGGCTCTTCAGGTTCTCCGACGAGGACGCCACGACGGTGGTGGACAAGATCGAACGGATGCTGTCGGCGTGGGCCACCCCCGCTCCGCTCGACCTACCGACGGCGACGGTCGCCGCGAGCATGCTGCTCGACCGGTTCCAGGCGAGCCGGACGCTGGTGGTCACCACCCATCCCACCTGGCCCCTCACCCCGGTCACCGGTCTGCGCGGCGACAGTCGCTACGAGGTCACCGCGATCCATCGCGCCGCGCTGAACGGTCGCGTGGTGAGCGCGAGCCTGACCGATGCGCACGGCGTGACGGTCGACGTCCCGATCTGGTACTTCAACCAGTTCGCCGCGCTCACCACCGACGGCGTCGGCGTGCGCACCGCGACAGTGCTCCCCGTGGTCGAGCCGACCGCTCGCCCGCTCGTGCCCACCGACCTCACCACGGCCGACGCACTGCCGGTGCTCCCCACCGCGAGCACGTCGGCGCCACGCACCGGCCCGCTCATCGGCCCGGCCGGACCGGTGCCGCAAGACCTCGACGCACTGGGTGATTGGCCGTTCTTCGAGTCGCTGCGCGCGCACTTCGCGATCCCCGGCGCAATCGAGTCGGCCCTGCGGGTGGTCGTCGGCCGACCGGCAGACCGTGCGATCGGGCTGCACGGAGTGCTCGTCGACGGCGCGGGCAATCTCGTATTCCCGGACGGTCGGATCATCGCGCCGAACAGCGTCGTCGCCGTCGACGTGCTGGTCTCGGCCGCTGGACAGTCACGCTGGGTCCGGGTGGCGCCGATCTCACCGCATGCGGGGTTGCTGCCGCCGGGCACGCCGATCTGGCCGCTGCTGTTCCTCGAAGCGCACCGCAGTCTCGAACCGGAGAGTGTGCTCGGCGCGTCGGGCCTGGCCCATCCCCTGCGACTACCGGAAACGACGTTGGCGTCGCTGCTCGGCGACCGCGCGGCGGCCTCGGCGATCGTCGGACTCGCGCGCGACTACCGAGCGCGAGTGCACGTCGCGCAGCACACGGACCTGTGGGAACGCGTGCGACGGGTGCACGACATGGTTGCCGCCGCCGATCCCTACGCGAGCAGACGTTTCCGCCTGGTGCTCACCACCATGACCCGGACGCAGTACGACGATCCGGCGGCCTTCGCCGCGTTCCTCGCCGGGCAGTTCGGCCGGGGGCTTGCCCCGCAGCTGGTCGCCACGGTGACGGCGCTGCTGACCTTGCTGCGCGGCCATGTGGTCGCCACCGACCGCGACCTGTTCACCGACTGGCCCGAGCTGATCGCCGCCGTCCGGCCATCCACCGGGGATGCGCCGCCGAGGTTCGCGGAGTGGTTGCGCGCCAACGAGGTCGCCACCCCCAGCGGGCTGACGCAGTTCCTGCGCGCCGGACTGTCGCGCACCGCACTGAACGCCGAGGGTGTCGACACCGCCATAACGCGGACACTCGAACTGCTCGACGGCCTCGGCGACGACCATCCGCTGCCCCGCCCGCTGACCGTCGCCGTCGGCGCCACTGTGCGGGACCTCTTCGAGTCGAGCCGGACGCTGCTGGTGACCACCCGTCCGATCGCCACGGACGTCCAGGCCGGTGGGCTGCGCGGCGATCAGCGGTACGAGGTCGTCGCCGTCACCACCGCGGGTGACTCGGGTGTGGTGCTCAGCGCCACGCTCGTCGATCGAGCGGGGCGACGAACCACCGTGCCCGCGTGGTACTTCCACTTCTTCGCCGAGCTGACGACGGACGGGGCAGGCGAACGGGCCGCCACGCCGCGACCCACGCCCGCCGGGCTCGATCGAGACATCGCGGTGCCCGCCAGGGACACGGCTCAACCCAGCGTCGTGATCACCGGCTACTGGGCCCAGGCCGTGGCGCCGGTCACCACCGCGCACGGGGCGACACTGCCCGCAGGCGTGCCCATGCTGTTGGGTACGCGGACCGCGCGCCCTGGCTACCTGGTGGCGAACATGTACGGCGTCGACTACCTGATCACCGAGGCCGAGGCGGACCGTGTCGGGCTGCCTGCGCCGACCCGGTTGACCGGTCCGCTGTTCGGACGGCGCGGACCGGTGGGCGATGACCTTGCGGCGCTGAGTGATTGGCGTGCGTTCCGCTCGCTGGCCGAGCATTTCGCCGTCTCCGGCGCGATCGGCGACGCGCTGCGCCTGGTGCTCGACGACCCGGCCGGATCGGTGGTCGAGGTGACCGGGCTGCGGGTCGACGCCGCGGGCGACCTGGTTCGCCCGGACGGCAGCACCATCGCGCAGGCCGGCGTGACGGCCGTCGACGTGCTGGTCGGGCATCCGGCTCGATGGGTGCGCGTGGCGCTGTCCTCACCGTTTGCCCAGCTCGTCCCCCCCGGCGCCCCGCTGTGGCCGCTGCTGTTCGCCACGGCCAACGGCGCGGCGGGGGCTCGGTCGCACGGAACCGTGCCGCCCGGTTCGCTGGTGTCCCCACCCGTGACCGAGGTCGAGGTGCTCAGCAACTCTGCTGTGACGGCCAGTCAGGTGGCCGACCAGTCGGCGCCACTGCCGATCGTGCCGAGCGGCCTCGACATCGGGACGCTCGCCGTGCCTCCGGCCGGCGCGTACGGGCACACGCTCGTGAGCACCGGGTACCTGGCAAGCGCGACGCGCCCTGTCGCGACCCTGGTCGGCGTGGGGTTGCCCGCCGGGGTACCTGTGCGGGTCGGCACGGTGAGCGCGCCGCCCGGACGGGTGCTCGTCGAATGGGACGGCGTCACCTACCAGGTCGAGGAAACCGTCGCAGCCGGTGCCGGCCTGCCGATCCCCGGCAGGCTCCCTGGTCCGCTCTTCGGGCCGATCGGCCCGCTCGCCGAGGACCTCGCCTTCCTGGGCACTCTGCCGGTCGCCGATGCGATGCGCGCGCTGCTGAATGAGCCAGGTGGGATCACCGGCGCGTTCCGGCTCGTGTACGACAGCGCCGACCCGAAAACGGTGGACGTGGCGCGGATTCGCTATGACGCGGTCGGTCGGCCGGTCATCGCGTCGGACACGATGGTGACCCCGGTCGGCGGGGCGGCACCGTTCGATTTCTCCACCGACATCCTCGTCGAGGACGTGTTCGCCGTCGACGTGCAGGTGCTCGTCGGTACCGAGCCGACCTGGATTCGGCTCGGTCCGTACTCACCGCTCGCCGGGCAGCTGCCGCCGGGTGCGCCCACCTGGCCGCTGTTGCTCTTGCAAGCGCACGTGGCGGCCATGTCGCTGCAACCGGTCACGACCTCGTCCGTGTCCTACTTCGACGGGCCGCGACCACTGGTCGGTCCGCTGCTGCTGACCTCGCCGGTGGCCGGCCTGCTCGCCGCCGCCGAATCCGGCGATCCGGACACCCTGGCCCAGTTCGACTCCCGCTCCTTCGTCGCCGACCAGATCCGGGAGCTCACCCCGGCGACGCCGGACGCGCGTGCCTACGCCGACTGGTGGCGCGAGCACGGCGAGACATGGTGGACCGCACAGGAATTCGAGCGCATGGCGGCGATCGATCGTAGGGAGTTCGTCCTGGCCCATCGTCGGCTGGCGATGGTGCGCGACATTCCCGTGCACGTGCGCGACGCACTGAACCGTGGCTACCTCAGCGCCGAACTCGAACTGCTCACTCCGCGAGCGGCATCGGGTCTGCTCAGCGTGACCGAGGCGGCGCGGCTGGCTGCCGCGCGCGAGCTGCGTCAGCGCATCCGACGGATCGAAGCCCAGGTCGCGTACGCCGCCGTCCTGACCGCCACCGAAGCGCCTGCGGTGTATCTGGCCCACCTCGACTTCGACGAACTCACCCGCGACGACCTCGGCGACGTGGACGCCGCCGACGCCATGGAGTTCGCGTACGCGCTGCGGCCTGCGCACGAGCCCACGCTCACCGGCGGCCTCACGCACCCGAACCTCACCCGCGTGCTCGACCAGAACGACCTGGACCGGTGGCTCGGCGACGGCCCGCTCGACCTGGCCGGCGCCACCGCGGCGGGCAACCAACTGCGCGCGGTCTACGAGGCGAGCACGAGCCTGGTGGTGTACACGCGGCCGAACGCCGGGCACACCCCGGCCGGACTCGACGGCGGCCGGTACTACGAGGTCACCGGCGTCTTCACCGCAGGCCCGCACGGTCGGGTGCTGCGCGCCCGGCTCACCGACGCGAACGGCGCGCACACGCTGGTTCCCGCCTGGTACTTCAACCAGTTCGCGCGCCTGATCACCGTGGGCGACAGTGCCCGTTTCGCGTTGTCGGTCCCGGGCCCCGCCGGCTTCGACGACCCCATGGTGCCGGTGAACGCGCGCGCCGGCATGGGCCAGGTGCTCGGCGGGCACCTGGTCCGCGGCAACGGCCCGCTCACGACCGTCGACGGGCAGCAGTTGACCCTGATCGACACCCCGGTGCGCGTCGGGTGGCTGCCGGGCCTGCCCGACCAGATCCGGGTCGAGGTCGCGGGCACCGCGCATCTGGTCGACGTCACCGAGGCGGAGCGGATCGGCTTGCCGATCCCCCGAGCACTGTCCGGCCCGCTGGTGGGAGCCACCGGCATCGCGGTCCAGGACCTCGACGCGCTCGCCGACTGGCCCGCGTTCCAGTCGTTGCGCGCCTACCTCACCGCGGTCCCCGACGCGATCGGCCGGTCGCTGCGATTCGTGCGCGACAGCGGCGAGACGCTCGACGGCAGTGACGTGCGCGCGCTCGAGACCGGTGAGCTGGAGTTCGGCGACGGCCAGGTGATCGCGTCCGAGACGATCGTCGCCGTCGATGTCCTCCTGCCGCTCGACGATCGGCCGACGTGGATCAGAGTCGAGCTGTCGTCACCACTGACCGACCTGCTGCCACCGGGCGCGCCGAGCTGGCCACTGCTGTTCGCGCAGGCCCAGGGCGCGGCGCGGGTGCTCGACGAGCGGGTCGGCGCGCCACCGCTACTCGCCGACGCGGGCGGTGCACTGCCTGCGCCGAGCACGACCCTTGTCGAATACGCGAGCGTGCCGCGCAGGTTCGACGAGGACGATCCGAACATCGCCTGGTTCACCGAACAGGGCAGAGAGAGCCTGCGGCTGGTCGTGGGTCTCGACGGCCGGTTGTACCGCGCGAGCGACGGCAGCCTCTTCGACACCACGCGCGGCGTCGCGACGGACTCGCTCGCGCCCGACATCACCGTCGGCGCGAAGCGCGGATGGGCGAATCAGCGCGCGCTCGTCGCCGTCGACGAGTTCGGCAATATCTACGCCATCCCGGAGTCCGAGCAGCAGAGCTTCGAGGACCGGGTCACGCACGTGAGCCTGCTCGACGGCGGGCCCGCGGTCTTCGTCGGCGAGATCGAAGTGCGCCGAGGACGCCCGGTGATCCTCGCGGTGCACAGCACCGAATACCACGCCCCCACGATGTGGGCGGATCCGCTCGAACGCCTCGCAGCGGGCGTCGACCGACTCTCCACCGCGTCCGCGCTGCTCGTGGTGGCCAAGTACGGCGATCAGTGGGTCGATATCGCCGAGCTCACCACCGAGGATGCCGCGTGGCTCAGCCACATCGATGACGACGTGCTGCCCTCGCTGCTCACTGATGACACCGGCGATCCGACCCCGACCGTCGCCGCGTTCGCCGCCTCGGTGTCCACCACCCCGCCTCGGGTGGTGCGCGGTTCGGCCACCACGCCGCCCGCCTCGATCCCGCTGACCATGCCGACCACCCGCTCGGCCCTGACCGGCACGACAACAGGGTTGTTCGTCAGCGACGACATGCGCGGGCTGATCTACGTCGACGTGCACGACACACTCGAGGTGATCGCCCGCACGGCCGACCTGGTGACCGTGCTGTACGCGGGACTGTCGGTCGACCTGCCATCGGCGGTGGTGGAGCGCGGCTTCACCGATGCAGGCACCCAGCTGCTCGTCGCACGCACCGGCATCATCGTGGCCGATGCCAGCGGGCGGGTCGTGGAGCCTGCCGAGCGGGAGTTCACGATCAGCGCGAATATGGTCGACCAGCAGATGAGAGTCGATCTCGGTGCAGCCGGTCGGTTCCGGGTCGATGGCGACCATGTCGTGGTCAAACAAGTCACGGCGACGGGACCATTGTTCGGTGCGGATGGCCCGCACGCGACGGATCCGGTCCAGGGACAGATCGGGGATTGCTACCTCGTCGCCGAACTCATCAGCCTGGCGAGCAGGCAACCCGAGATGATCACCGAGATGATTACCGAACGGGTCCAAACCTGGGACGGCAAACGCATTTTCGATGTCCGGTTCTACGATCCAGGGGCCAACAGCTGGGTATGGGTCGCGGTCGACAACACCTTCTACGCCGACGACACCGGCAAGTTGATGTACGCGGTACACGACCCGACGCGACCGCTGTGGCCTGCCATCATCGAGAAGGCGTGGGCCGTGCATCGCCGCGGCGGCCGGGGTGGGAGCTACCAGGACATCGTCGCCGGCAATGCGGGAAAGGTCGGTCGACTGCTGCGTCCGCCGACGATGGACGGTCTCGCCGGTCGTACCAGGCCGACGCACGCGGTGCATCGCAACGTGCTCGGGTATCCCTTCGACCTCGATGTCGAGACCCTCGGTGAGGTGGTCGGCCATCTCGACTTCGCTCGCCTCGTGCTCGACCTGCCGCGAGCCTACGAACGCTGGCTCACCGGGCCGGGGGCGACGACCCGACTCGATGGCTCCTTCGCCGCGTTCCTCACCGAGCGGACGCGGACCATCGGCGACGCGGTCCGAACGGTGATGGCCGCGCTCGGCGGACACTCCACGGCCGACAAGCTCCGCGCGCTCATCGATCGCGACCCGGTGACGCTGGCCGAGGAACTCGGCGGGCACGGCGTGCGCGCGGCGGTCGTGGCCGCCGCCCGCGGCTGGCTCGCCGCGTACCGTGACGACGCCGCCTACATCGCCTTCAGCGGCGGCAGTGCCATCGCCCGCGACCCCAACCTCTTCGTCGACGAGCTGGCCGCGACGTGGCAGCACCGCATCCAACGCTTCGAGCGGGCAATGGCGGCCTGGAACTCCGAGCACCCGCTTCCCACCGACACGCTCGGCCGCTGGCTCGCCGAGCGGATCGACTGGCTGCACCGCCGAGGCGACACGGTGACCCTGGCCACGCGACCGACCTATAGCAGCGGCCGTGACGGCCACGCACCATCCGGGCTCCAGCGCGCGCATGCCTACGCCGTGCTCTCGGTCACACGTGCCGACGGGCTGCAGTCGCCGCCGACACATGTGGTCCTGCGCGACCCGGGGATCGCCGGTTCCGAGATCTCGGTGCCGGTCGCAGAACTCAACCAGTTCATCGAGTACTCGGCCGTCGGCGCGGGCAGCCACGTGCTGTTCAGTGACGATCCGGTGCGCGGTCAGCCGGTGAGCACGTCGACCGCGCAGCAACAGCGCTCACGACCGCGGACAGTGGCCACGGTTGTCACCGAACCGGCACCGGCTCAACCGAACTCGGCCACCGTCCCTTCCGAGGCGGTTCGGCCCGCCGCACGGACACTGTTCGGTGACATCGCCGCCCGGCTCACTCGGCGCCGAAACGACCGGCGAGCGGCTGCGGAAAGTCAACCGCGCCAAGCGAGTTGGTGGCAGCGCGCGTTCCGTCGCCAGCGTCCGGTCACCATGGACGCGCCGCGTGACCGGCGCGTCGCCGAAGCTCGAGCGCACCGTCCGCCGCCGCGCCACCGGATCCCCCTACCGCTCCCCGCGGTGGTACCCGCCGCCGCGGCCGACCATCGGGTGCTGAGCGAACGCGAGCGCGAGCGGCTGCGCCTCGTCATCGGCGCGGACGGGCGATTGCGCCGCGCGAGCGACGGCAGCGTGTTCGACACCACGCTGCGCGCACGGCCCGGCTCGTCCACCGCGCACGCGGTCTCGCGGGTGGTTGATCGGCGCGCGCTGTTCGTCGTCGACGCGTTCGGCAACCTCTACGCCATCGACGACAGCGAGCAACCAGCGGAACGGCGCACCCCGAGCAGCCTCCTCGCTGGCGGCGCGGCCGTATTCGTCGGGGAGATCGAGGTGCGCGACGGCATCGCGTCCGTGCTCCGGGTGCGCGGCGACGAGTACCCGATCACCGGGCCGATGGCGCTCGACGCGCTCGCCTTCCTGCGCGCGGGGCCCAATGCCCTGCGCACCCATCAGGATTTCCGCCTGCTCCGCTCCGCGAACGGGGTGTGGGTCGACATCGCCGACCCGGCGAACCTCCTCGACGAGCAGCCGAGACCGCCACTGACGGATGCGGTGCCCGAGCCGATCGCACTGGTCCCCGACGGCACAACCACCCCGGTGATCGGCGTCTACCCCCGCGCGGAACTGGTGCCGATGCCCGACCTCGGCCTGCGCACCGAGGACGGGCGAGTGCTCACGCCATTGCCCGGCGGACTCCTGCGCTACACCGAGAGCACGGCGTCGGTCCGGGTGCGCGATGGCGGCACCCAGGTCTGGGTCACCGGCGCGAACGGCGCAGGCTGGGTCAGCGTGGCGCGGCTCGAGGCCGCGGGCTTCGCCAAGGACCCGGGCGCGGGTCGGATGCTCGCGCGCCGCCAGGTCGCCGGGCCGGACGGTCCGGTGGTGTTCGCCGGTCCGGTCCGGGTGGTGCGCAAGGAAACTCGCGCAGTCGAGGGCAGGCAGCAGGTGTTGGTCGGGCGTGCGGGCCGCGCCGACGCGTGGGTCTACGCCGACGCGCTCGGCCTGCCGAACCTCACCACGCCGCGCGGGCCGCTGTGGCGCAACGAGACCGGACCCGTGCTCGCGGATCTGGCACAGCTGGGTGACTCGCCCGAGGTCCGGCAATTGCGGCGGCTCGTCAGCGACGAGCCGGGCCGGATCATGCGGATGATCCGCACCCTCGCGGGCGACGGCCACGAGGTGCTGCTCAGCGTGGACGGGCAGGCGCAATGGGTGCAGGTCGACGGTCGAACGACCGTGCCGAACAGGCCGGATCAACCGACTTGGCCGCTGCTGATCATCGAGGCCGCCGCGCGCGCCCGCTTCGCCGGCGAGCAACACGACGAGTTCCTCGCCTACCGCGATGTGATCTTCGATCTCGACGGCACCGCGCACAAACAGGGCCCCGACGCGGCTGGCCACGATGCGCTCGCGCAGCGAATCAGCCAGTGGCAGAGCGACGTTCACGCCGCCGCCGACTTCGACGAGGTGGACGAGCCGGGTCGAGGCGAATCGACGCAGCTGCCCGCGTCGATGGTGGTGCTCGGCATGGACACCAGCACCGAGCCGGCCCGATTCATCCTGCACGACGAGTTCGCGCGCGAGAGCATGGTCCGCACCGAGCAGTGGTTGGTCGACAACGGCTACGTGCACGACGTGCTGGCCGGGAAGGTCACGCGCCTCGACGACTCGGCCCTCTCGCTCGCACCGGCTGTCGACTTCGTGCGCGATCTCGGCCTGCGCATGGTCAACGGGGCGGCGCGCAATGTGCTGGGCGGCTACCCCGTGAGCGCCGTCGGCTACGTGGCGGCCGCGCTCGCGGGTGGCGGCCTGCGGCACTACCTGGGGGAGTGGTGGCGGTGGGGGCGCGCTGGTACCCATCCAGGACTCACCCTCACCCTCGTGCACGCGGTCGGCGGCCGGGAACTGCTCACCGCGTTGACCGCCGAGCGGCCGATAGACGCGCTGACCGAGTGGTTCGCCGGTCAGCGGATCGGCGACCTCACCGATCGCCTGCGCCAGTTCCTGCGCCAAGTGCGCACTGACCCCGATGCGCTGCCCGCTGACCGGAGTCCCTACGACGCGGCCGTGCGTCAGGCACTCACAGTGGCCGCCGAGGGCGACGCCCGGCTCGTGCTGCTGGGTGAGGCCGCGCGGGACAGCGTGCCGGCCCAGGTGCTGCGGCACCTCGGGGTGTGGGATCGGGTGATGTCGGCCGGTCGGTTCGTCGACCTGCTCGACGAGTGGGGTCGGCTGCCGTCCTCGGTGCTCGTGCGCGCGCTCGGCGACTTCTTCGCCGGGGTGCGCGCGGGACGCATCACCTTCGCGACGACCACCCTCTTCGACCGAACCGTCGTGGCCGCTATCGACTACCTGGCGCAGAACCACCTCGACCAGCTCGCGACGAGCAAGTACCTGTGGGTCGCCCTGGCCAGGACCGTTCTGCGCGGGATGGGGGAGAATGCGTCCGCGCCTTTCACCACCATCGGGCGTCAGGCCCGCCGCCTACTCGCGACGATGCGGACCGAGTCGGTCCCGCGCGAGCGCGACGCTGTCATCGAGCGCGATGCTGTCGTCGAGCGTGACGTCGAGATCGGGCGCGACGCCGACATCGGGCGGAACGCCGTTATCGAGCAGGACGCCGTTATCGGGCGGAACGCTGTCATCGAGCAGGACACCGTCATCGAGCAGGACGTGTGGACCTCGCTCTCGACGCCCATGCCAGGCAGCTGGCCTACCAGCGCCCCCAGCACCGATGCGGCCGGTTGGTTCGGGCGCTCCGCCATGAGCCAGGCGCTGCGCGGCTACCCGGTGACCGCGCTCGGCTACCTGGTCGGGGCGTTCGCCGTGCGCGGATTCTGGGACTACGTCGCCGAATGGCGGCGATCGCGACGGACCGAAGCGACCGCCCCGCCGACCGGATTCGCCTGGACCGTCCTGCGCGAAATCGGCGGTGGCGCGCTGATCACGGCCCTGCTCGACCGGCATCCGATCGACGCGGTCGCCGACTGGTTCGCCAAACAGTCCTCGGCGACCCTGCTCAGCGGTCTCGAGCGGTACTTGGTCAGGGTTCGGACCGACGGCATCGCGCTCCCAATGGACGCGCGCGAATTCGATGTCGTGCTGCGTCAAGCGATTCTGCTCGCCGCGCGGGCCGACTCGATGCGCCTGGTGCTCGGTGAGCTGGCCGCGTCAGGTGTGGTGCGCCAGGTCCTCGACCGGCTCGGCGTCCCCGAGCGGGCCGCCGCCGATCGCTCGTTGCTCGAGGTGCTCACCGGCCTGAGCGACCTGCCGTGGCACGACCTCGCACAGCGCCTCGGGGAATTCCTGGCCGATATTCGCGCGGGCCGGGTCGTGCTCACCGCGACCGGGCCCTTCGAGCGCGCGCTCGTCGCGGCCGTCGACTATGCAGCCCGCAACCACCTGCACCGCATCCTCACCAGCGACTCGCTGTGGGTCGGCGCGGTGCGCGCGGTCCTGGCCGGGATGCGCACGCACGCAACAAGCAGGCTGAGCCGGGCCGAACCGACGCCGGTCGAGCAGCCCGTGATCGACGCTGCCACGAACCCCGTTGTGGCACAGCCGGTCCAACAAGCAACACCCGAGTTGCCTGTCGATCGGTCGGCCCCGGTCCACACCGACTCGCTGGCCAACACCATCGCGCGCAACCTGATCCGCGGCTACCCGGTGACCGCCCTCGGACACCTCGCGACCGCGTTCGTCCGACGCGGCGTCGGGGAGTACATCGACGCCTGGCGGCGTTGGTGGCGGGCGGAGCCGGAGCGCGCACCGCAGGGCCTCGGCTGGCAGGTGCTGCGCGAGATCGGCGGGGTCGAACTGGTGAACGCGCTCGGCGCGCACCGGCCCGTCGACGCACTGCGCGCCTGGCTCACCCCGGAGCGGACACCGGCGCTGCTCGCCGCGCTCGCCGACTTCCTCGCCCGAGTCCGCGCCGGCACACTCGAGCTCCTCGCCCCGGCGACCCCCTTCGACACCGCCCTGCGCGAAGCCATCGAACTCGCCGCGCACGGCGATTCGGCGCGGGTGCTGCTCACGGAATCCCTGCGCTCGGGCCTCATCTGGGAACTGCTCGGCCACCTGGGCGGACAGCAGGCGCAGGAGCGCGTCGCCGCGCCAGGCGGATTCGTCGAACTCGTCGCCGAGCTCGGCAGGCGCGAGCCGAGCACGCTCGGGCAGGCGGTGCGTCGACTCCTGGCCGGACTGCGGTCGGGCGCGATCACGCTGCCCGCGACGAACGCCGTCGAGCGCGTGGTCCTCGCGGCGCTCGACTACGCGGCGACCAACCATCTCGACAGCATCCTCACCAGCGACTATGTGTGGATCGGTGTCGCACGGGCAATGCTGAAGTCCGCCGTGCGCGCTCGGCCGCGCACCACGCCCTCGCTCACCGAGGAACCGATCGAGCCGCTCATCGACCAGACCCAACATCTCGACGCCAACCCCGGGCGCACGCGCCTGCGCGACAACCACGCCGAACGTAGGCGGTTCGACGCGATGCTGCACCGCCTGGCGGCGCCGGCGGCGAACGTGGATGCGGGCGCGGCCACCGTCGTCACGGATTCCATTGCGCCCCTCGCGGATTCCGCTGTGCTCATGCCGCTGGCCGCAGCCGAGCCCGGCCGGTTCGGCTATCTCGCCGACACCGTCAACCGGCTCGTGCCGATCTCGCTCACCGCGACCGTGCGCGTGCTCGCAGTCGCCGACGGCGTCGTCGAATGCGAGATCAGCACGGGTGGTCAGCGAGTCAGCGTCCCCGAGTCCCTCGCCCGGCGTGCGTTCACCACCGTCGCGGTCGGCATCGAAACCAGGTTCACGATCGCCGCGCCCAAGCTGTACTTCCTCGACGAGTCGGGGATGGTGCGGGTCCGTGCGGCCAAGCAGCTACTGGTGCGGCCCAACTCGGCCGATCCGTCCATTGTGGAGGTTCAGGTCGGCCCCGGCCGCTTCCTCGCGATCGACCCGAGTGAACTCCCGATCCGGGCCGCACGCGTATCGAACCCGCTCTACGGTGCGACCGGCCGCCCCGAGCCGGGCGACGTGCGCCAAGGCGAGGTCGGCACCTGCTATCTGCTGGCGAGCCTGCTCGGCGTGGCCGCCCGGTCACCCTGGCTGATCGCCGATCTGATCACCGAGACCGTGGTCGACGACCGCCGCCACTTCCAGGTGCGATTCTTCGACATCACACGACGCCGATGGGACTCGGTCACCGTCGACGACACCTTCTACCTCACCGCCGACGGTCGCATGAAGTACGCGGCGAACCTGCCGGGGCAGGCGCTGTGGCCTGCGGTGATCGAGAAGGCGTGGGCGGTGTGGCGCGGCGGCGCGTCCGGCTACCAGGGAGTCGTCGGCGGCTTTGTCGGCTCGGCCACCTCGGCCCTGCTCGACCCGACACCGACCGGCCGGACAGGTAGGGCGCAGGTGACGCGCGCGCTCGATCAGCCGCTGTTCCAGCACCCCTTCGACCTGGACCTCGACACCCTGGCCGAGCACACGGGCAGCCTCGGCTTCGCCAGCATGATCCTGGAGATGGAAAGCGAATTTGCCACTGGCACAGCCGGTTTCGCTGAACACCTGGACAGTTCCCTGGCCGCGACCCGCGCCCACATCGCCGAGTTCCTTCGCACGCACGAGCTGCGCCCCGCCGACATCGCCACCAGCACCGACGCCGACCTGGCCCACCTGGCCGAACTCCTCGGCAGACCCCACGCGGGCGTGCTCGCCGCGCTGCGCGAGGCCGCGGCCGAGTGGGACGGCGTCGGCGCGTTCACCGATCACCTCGCCGCGGCCTGGACCAGCCGGGCCACCGCGCTCCGGACGATGCTCGATGCCTGGCAGGCGTCGCGACCGCTGCCCGACGCGAGCCGAGGAACCGCGCGCTGGCTCGTCGAGCGCATCGAGTACATCCAGCGGCTCGGCGACGTGGTGTCGCTCGGCACCGCGCCGAGCCTGCCTGCCACCTCGGTGCTGCAGCCCGGCCACGCCTACGCGGTCCACTCCGTGCTCCGCGACGATGACGGGGTCCCGGTCGCGCTGATCGTGGTCGACCCGCACGACAGCGCATCGCGCCGCGTCGAGCTGGCCGACCTCAACCAGTTCCGCACCTGGGGCTCCTTCGGCTCAGGCACCGCGTTCGCCTTCGGCCATCAGACGGTCGTGTCAGGTGGTCCGGCCCCACTCACTGCCGAGCCGAGCGATACCGCACCCCGCGCGCGAAATCTCTTCGGCGGCTGGGTGACCCGCCTCGGTCAGGCGCTTCGGCGCGCGCGCCCGCCCGCCGCGCAAGCGCCGCCCGCGCGCGGTTGGTTCCAGCGCCACCGAGCCCAGGCGGCCACTATGTTCCGCCGTCGCCAGCGCGACAACACCGTGCACGTCCCCGAGTATCCGCGCGCCGCCACTGAACGCGACGACCTCGTGCCGACCGTGGTCGAGTCGGATGGGATCGCACCGACAGTGGCTGAGTCGGATGGATTCGTGCCGGCGGTAGCTGAGTCGGATGGGGTCGTGCCGACCGAGCCGGATGACTTCATGCCCGAGGCGACGGATCACGGGAGTCGGCAGGCACCGCCGGTCGCGCAACTCGCCGTGGACACGGATCCGGCCGAGGCGATCCAGGAGCAGGTGGTGTCCGGGGAGCCCGCACTGGTCCCGACCGAGTTCGACGCCCCCACCCTGCTCCCGCCGGACAGGTTCGCCGCCCTGCTCGGCCTGCGGTCGGGTCCGGGGCTGGATTCGCTCGACCAGCCGCCATTCCCGGACTTGCCGGAGCTCGGCCCGATCGGCGAGATCGACCAGTCGATCGGCTTGTTCACCGGTGCGGAGATGGCGGCGCTCGACAACTTCCTCACCGACCCTGACGGGGACTCCGCAGCGCTCGCGGTCACCAACGGCGACAGCCCGTTCGCCCTCGAAACCTTCACCGATTCGACCGAATTCCTCACTGCCGGTGGGCCGGAACAGCCATCGCTGCCGGTGTCGTGGCTGGCTGGCCCGCTGCCCTTGGCGCAGGCGTCCGAGGTGAGTCCGTCCGGGCACCGAGCCGTGTTCACCCACTCCAGGCGCTGGATCTCGCTGGCAGCGACGACCGTGGTCGACGTCGACGGGCGCCCGGTGCGGCCCGACGCGAGTGGTCTCCTGCGCGAGTCGACTACCCCGACCAGACACATCGATATCGGCGCGGTGCTGCGGTCCGTGCTCACCCGGTCAGGGAGGCAACGCCTGGTCACCGACGCCGCGCTGGCCGCGGCCGGGTACCACTACGACGCGAGTCGGAGGGGTTATCGGCGGGCCGAGCCGGCCACCACCGTGACCGGCGAACAGGTGCCGATCTTCGACAACACCGAGATCGAGATCGATGCGCGCGCCACCCATGACGATCACCCGACCGCCGTCCGGGTCCGGGTGGACGGGCGCTGGTACTGGTTGGCCGAGGATCGCCACTCCGCGCTGCCGATCTACCGCCCGCACCGCCGATCGGGGCCGCTGTGGCACGCCACGGGACCCTCGGTCACCGACCTCACACCATTGACTGGCTATCCGGAGGCGTACGCGCAGCTCAGGGCGCTCGTCGCACAGGAGCCGGATGCGTTGCGCGCCATGATCATCGACAACGGCGACGACACGTTCGACGTGCGCATGCGGATCGGGGAGATGGAGAGCTGGGTGCGGACCAGCCGCTGGTACCCGACCTCGGCGCAGTGGCCCGCAGGCGCGCCGATCTGGCCGCTCCTTCTCCTGCAGGCCGCGCAGATGCTCGAGGACAAGGCGATGGCCGACGACCACACCGCCCGCGCGGCCGACGGCGATGAGGTGATGGAGCGCGTGATGTCGGGCCGGCTGGAGACCGCCGCCGATGGCACGCTGCGGCTGGTGAACGAGCACCTGGTCACCCTGCGGGACATCACCGACGAGTCGCGCACCGTGACCCTCCCCGAGAACTCCCTCGAACAGTTCGCCCTCACCGTGATCGAACCGGGCCTCGATGCCTACAGCGGCGACAGCGCCCCTGCGTATCTCGCCGGACTGCCGCCCGGCCCGCTGGCCCTGATCGACTCATCCGACGCGCCGGAGACCCCGACCGCCACCCTGACCGGCGCACGGGTGAGCTTGCCCCGCGTGTGGCTGACGACCGTCACCGACGACGACATCGCACCGCTGCCCAATGGCTCGTTCGTCACCGACCCTGACCGGCCGGGACCATCGGATCGCGTGTGGGTGCGCGGTTCCACCGGCGCCGATTGGGTGCACCACGACACACTCACCCGCCGCGGTCTCGCGGTGGTGCCCGGCACGAACGAGCTGCGTCGCACCTACACCTTCGCCACCGAGAACGTGACCCTCTACGACGGTGAAGTCGTGACCGTCACCCCGCTGGACGCCGATGGCACCCAGTGGGTGCGGCTCACCCGCGCCAACGGCGAGGACGTCGTCGTCCCCGCCGCCGAGGCGGCCAAGATCGGCGCGAGCGCGCCCGAACTCTTGGCCGGGCCGCTGTGGCTCGACGGTGGCCCGACCGTGGACGATCTCGCCGCGGTGTCGCCGCACTGGTTCCACCTGGCCGATGACGTGATCGCCCAGCTCACCGCGGCAGCCGCCGATCACCCCGAGATCGTGGTCGGCGCACTGCGTCCGGTGCCGGGGGAGTGGGCGGTCGATGTGGGGCTGCGTGACAGCTCGGGTACCGCACTGTGGTTGCGGGTGCCGTTGATGGGGGCGTGGCCATCCGGGCTCCTGCGCCAACTGGCAGCCGCCGAGCATCAGGCGGCGGTGTGGCCCGCGATCGTCGCGGTGGCGCACCGCTACGGCGTCGACCATCTCGTGCCGGTCGCCTACGAGGACGCGGTGCCGGGGCAGCACCGGGGCGACGATCCGGCACCCATCGCGCTCACCACCGAGAACGTCGCCATGAACCTGCCCACCATCGACTGGGCGAGGCCGACCTGGCACACCCTGACCGGGCCGCTGAGCGGTTCGATCGACTTCGAGGTCGTGTCCTTGCCAGCGGGTACGAACGTCATGATCAACTACAACGCCAGTACGTCCGAACAACTCGCGGTGACGACGGGCATCACCACCATGTACGTCGATCCGCACGCACTGACCGGGACCGGCCTGCCCATGCTGTTTCCGCTCACCGGGCGCCGCTTCTTCGGGTCGGGCGGTCCAGTGCCCGCGGATCTGGACGGACTCGGCGACACCCCGGCGATCGAGCAGCTACGGTCGTGGGTCGAGGATGACGCCGACGCCTTGCGTCGCATGATCCAACCGAGCACCGATGTCGACACCGCGCTCGTGCGCCTGCTCGTCGACGGAGTCCCGCGCTGGGTGAGGATCGAGCGCGTCACCGACCTGCCGATCTTCCGGGGCCGACCGCTGTGGCCGTACCTGATCCTGCGTGCCCTGCGCCTGTGCCAGCCCGAACTCTTCGGCACGCCGGCTCCGCGCACGGCGTCCACCACGACCGAGGCCACACTTCCGCCCACAGTGCCCGACCATTTCTCCGGGTTCGATGATCTCCTCGACGCGTCGGCGCGGGTTCGGCAGCGCACCGACATCGAGGCGGGCGAGCCGTTCCCGCTCACCACAGACAACGTCGTTGGTCAGCTTCGCGACCTGGAGGGCGACCTGCCCTGGCATTACGACCTGGAGCGAGAACTGACGATCCCCCGCGACGACGGGACCACGACGCGCTGGCCGGTCGGCACCCGCGTCGAATTCGAGTACGAAAGCAGCGTCGGCTCTCGGATCGCGATCCGGCAGGTCCACGCTGACCATGCGACGGCGCTCCTGACGCCCGAACAGTTGGCCGCGGCCGGGTTGCCTGCCTGGTCACCGTTGACCTCCACCACTCTCTTCCCCGCCGGCGGCGCCTCGGCGGCTGACCTGGACGGGCTCGGCGACACCGCGCTGATCCAGGGACTACGCGACTGGGTACAAGCGAATCCCGACGCCTTCAGCCGGATCGTCGAGCTCGGTCCCCGCGACGGGTTCGCGCGGGTGCGCATGCTCGTGCACGGCGAACCACGCTGGGTGGTCGTGCAACTGGTGACCGATCTGCCCATCGATGCGTCGCGACCGCTGTGGCCCTACCTGGTGTTGCGCGCGCTGGCCAGGTATGGACCGCATCATTGACATCCCCCCTGAGCTGCGCTGGCTCGGCTACCTCGTCGGCGTCGACCTGCCCGCGGCCGACGAGAGCCAGCTGTTCGCGATCGGGCAGGCCTGGAGCGCGGCCTCGCGCGATATCGCCGCACAAGTCGGACCGCTCGCCGATGTCCGTGCCAAGGCCACGGGGTCCTACCAGGCGGGCGCCGGGGCCGAGACGATCTCCGCGCTTTTCGACGAACTCCTCGACGGCGATGGCTCACTGGTGCGGCTGGCCGCCGGCTATGACGAATTGGGTAAGGCGGCTTTCGATTTCGGCACCACGGTCGAAGCGGCGAAGCTCATGATGATCGTCTCCTACGTCATGCTGCTCATGGAGATCCTGTGGGCGTGGGCCTTCCCGCCCACGGCGCCCGCCGTGGAGGCGGCGGCCGTCGCAGGCACCAGATCGGCGCTGCGGCGGGTCGAGGACGCGGTGGTCACCCGGATCGAGCAGCTGATCCTGCGGGCCTTCGGCGCGGCAGGGAACCGGGCGTGGACCAAGCTCGTGGTGAAGAACCTGGCCACCTACACGGTCAAGGGCACGGTGTCGGGGGTGCAGTCGGTGCTGGTCGACACCTTCGTCCAAGCCGGGCAAATGGCCGGTGGCACCCGCAGGGAGTTCGACGGCGACCAGGCGCTGCTGTCCTTCGGCGCGTCCTTCGCGGGCGGACTGTTCGGGCGGGCGGCGGCGCACTGGGCAGGGATCGGGTACGACGCCTCGCTCGGGCGGGTGCTGAACAATCGCGGACTGCTCGCCGCCGGGGCGCGCGGGGCCGCGATCGGGGCGACCGCAGGCGTGGTCGGCTCGGTCGGCGGGTCGATCGCGACCGCGTTGCACAGCGGTGACTGGGCCGGGTCGTTCACGCCGGGCGGGTTCGCGCTCGGTGCGGCGGGCGGTGGTTTCCGTGGCGCGGTCGCCGGTGGATCGCGTGGGCTCTTCCAACTGAATCGGGTGCCGGGCGGGGTGAGCAGGACCGGCTTCCTGCGCCACTTCCAGCTCGATGCGGAGGGCAATGTGTACCTCCCGGCCACCCAGTTGGCGGCAGCCGGGGTGCGGCCGACGGGCGTCCGTCCCGACCCGGTACCGCGACCACCCGACCCCGCGACCACGCCCCGCCAGCAGCGCGCGCTGCGAGCACTCGACCGACAGGACGCGGCCAACCTGCGCGACTACCGCGCCGAGCAGCGCCTCGCCCAACCGAGCTTGCGCGCCGACGCCGACACCGACCCGGCCGGACCGGAACGGCCTCCGCGCGCCCGCGCGGCCGGTCTGGGCGATGACGTGGAATCGGTTGACCGACAGCCGAAGTGGGCGGCGCGGATGGGCGGACCCGCGAGTGAGATGCAGGCGCGGGCCGACAGCACACAGGCCACGGCCGACCGCGCGCAGAATCTCGCCGACGTGTGTCAGCGGCAGGCGGACCGCCAGCAGACGCGCGCGGACTCCGAGGCCGACGTGGCCGCGGACAAACGCCGACGAATGCTCGACACCGAACACGACTTGCGTTCGCGCACAACGCGTCTGGCCGAGCTGCGTGCGAGTGACCAGCCCGATCCGCGTCGCGTCGAGCAAGCCGAACAGCGGGTCGCCAGGGCGAGCGCGGCGCACACGAACGCGGCGCGCGAGTACGAGACGGCGGCGCGCGGGGCTGCCGGTCACCAGCGGTTGGCCGACCAGGCCCAGCAGCGTGCCGACAGATTCCAGCACACCGCCGATCGCGCCCAGGACCGCGCCGACGCCGCCCGGATGGTGCGCGTCGATCCCGACGCGGTCAACCGTGCCGCCGCGGCTGAGGCAAGACCAGCAGCGAAACCGATCGGCGCGGAGAACAACTGGTGGCAACGCGCGTTGTTGCGCAGCGAGCAGCTCGGCAAGGAGTACGGCACCGGTGGCCCCGGCACCGACCACTACCAGAGCAAGGGCACCGACCTGCGCGCCAAGACCCGCCCCCGACTCGCCGACTATGTGCCGCCCAGCATCACCCCGTACAACGCCCCTGACGCCCCCGACCAGAGCGCCTGGGGCCGCGCGAAACCCGCCCCGACGCAGCCCGCCGACCCGGTGACTCCGCCGAACCCTGATGATCCGGTCGGTCCGCCGGATCCTGATGATCCGGTCGATCCGCCCGACCCTGATGATCCGTGCGACCCCCGCGAGCCCGAATCACCCGAGAATCCCGCGTTCACGTGATATTCCGCTGGCCGACCACTGCTGGCGAGCGCGAGTCCGCGTTGGCTTGTCAGGCTCGATCGCGTGCCTCAGGTCATCGCGATCGAATCAACAACCGAGCTGCGGACGGCCGGTCTCGCTATGGCAGAGGTGGCGTCGGCGATCCAGCACGCCGTCACCACCTTGGCCAATACTCTCGACCTCATCGGCGACCCCATTCAGGTGACCGAGCAGAGCGGCGAGACCACTGTGCGCGCGGGCGTCAGCGCCCGGCCGCCGTGGGGCGACGACTCGCACGGCACCACCTTCGCCGACGGCCCGACCGGCTACGTCGCGCTCAGCACGAACCTGCTGCAGGGCGGCTTCGACACCGCCCGCACCCTCACCGAGTTCGCCACCGGCATGAAGCGCGCGGCGGGTGTCACCGAGAGCGGTGAGCACGACTCGGCGACCCTGTTTCGCTAGAACCCTCGCGCGTACCTACGGCCCAGCTCACCTCCAACCAAACCCTCGACTGCTCCCCAGCCTGTTCGCGCGGACGCTACGGCCCAGCTCACGTCCGATCAGACCTTCGAGGCCGATCCGCTCGCGGCCCCCACGCGACGCAGGTGCGCTACTCGGGCGGCAGATGGCAGATCTGCACGAGTTCGCGCCCGCGCGTGCGGGACACGAGCATGCCGCGTCCGGTCGGGTACTGTGCCGGGCGGATATCGCTCAACAACACGCCCTCGTCGCGCGGCGTGCTCATCAGGATGCCGTCGACAGACATGTCCTTCATCGGCCCGAGCACGCTGTCGTAGAGGGCGCGTCCGGCGCCGCCCGCCCGCCGGGCGATGATCACGTGCAGGCCGATGTCGCGGGCCTGGGGAAGCAGTTCCATCAGCGGGGCGAGTGGATTGTTGGCGGCGATCATGTCGTAGTCGTCGACGATCACATACACCTCGGGCCCGGTCCACCAACTGCGATCCCGCAATTGGGCAGGCGTGATGTCGGGGCCGGGCAGTCGTTGGGAGACGAAGCCGGCCACCTCTTTGAGCGTGGGGATCGAGGTCTGCGCCGAGGTCGAGTACCCGGCCAGGTGCGGGCCGTCGATCGCGCCGAGCATGGTGCGGCGATAGTCGACCATGATCACGCGCGCCTGGTTGGGATGCGAGTTCTCGACGATGCCCTTGGCGATATTGCGCAGCAGCGTTGTCTTGCCGCAGCCGACGTCGCCGAAGATCAACAGATGTGGCGAATCCTCGAAATTCAGTGCCAGCGGGGCCAATTCGGATTCGCTGAGCCCGATCAGGATATTGGTGTGGTCGACGCGGACGCCGAGTTCGGCGGCGGTCGCGATCACCTGGTCGCGGTCGAGGACGTCGGGCAGCATCCGCACCGCCGGCGCGCGCCGGTCGCCGTAGTGCTCGGTGAGCGCGGACTTGGCGCGTGCGACGCCGTCGGCGAGGGTGCCGGGGTCGACGTCGGTGTCCAGGCGCGGCAACGCGATCAGCATGTGCAGCTTCTCCGGGGTCATGCCCCGGCCCGGTCGGCTGATCGGCACGTGCACCGCGAGCCGTCGATCCATTTCCGAATCGGTCGGATCGCCCAGGCGCAGTTCGATTCTCGTGCCGATCTGGTCCTTCACATTGGGGCGGATCTCGGCCCACCGGTTCGCGCCGAGGACGACGTGGATGCCGTAGGAGAGCCCCCGGGCGGCCAGCTCGACCACCTGGGGTTCGATGAGGTCGAACTCCTCCCGGAAGGCCGCCCAGCCGTCGATCACGAGGAAGACGTCGCCGAAGGCGTCGCCGGAGAGCGGGTGGGCGTCGCGTTCGGCCGCGGGCAGCTGCGCCAGTTCGGCTTTGATGCGGCGGAAGTCGCGCATGTTCTCCACCCCGTGCGCGAGGAATCTCGCCTCCCGGCCGCGCAGCAGGCCGGTGAGTTCGGCGATGGTGCGCCGGACCCGGTCGGTCTCGAGGCGGCCGGCGGCCGAACCGACGTGCGGTAGGCCGGTGAGCGCGGCAAGGGTGCCGCCGCCGAAGTCGAGGCAGTAGAACTGGGCCTGTTCCGGCGTGTGCGTGGCGGCGGCGCTGAGGATGATGGTCCGCATCGTTGTCGATTTGCCCGACTGCGGACCGCCGACCACGGCGATATTGCCCTGCGCGCCGGACAGGTCGATGGCGAGCACGTCGCGCTTCTGCTCGTAGGGCTTGTCGACGATGCCGATGGGCAGCCACAGGTTGCCGCCGCGATTGGCCGCCGCCCGCCAATCCTGTTCCGGCAGCAGCATATCCACCGTCGGGGAGATGTCGAGGGGTGGCAGCCACACCTGATGGGCTGGCCTGCCGTGCCCGGTGAGCCGGTCGACCACCACCTGAAGCAGCGAGCGCTCCGGCTCGGTACCGGTGGGCGCTTCCCCGAGCAGCGCCCCGAGATCAGGCAACTCGACCGGGATGGGTTCTTGCTCGGCGGGCTCGGTGCGGGCCTGCGGGGCCAGGCGCGACGCGACGAACAGCTCGACACTGCCGGTCGCAGCCGTCACCGGCCCAAGCGCCCGACTCGCGGTCGGCGGCACATAGGTGCCGGAGACGTAGGTGGTGTTGAACCGCAACGGGTCGGCCGAGTCGCTCTTGAGGTAGCCGGCGCCCGGCTGGCCCGGCAGATGGTAGGCGTCGGTGATGCCGAGCACCTGCCGCGATTCGCCCGCCGAGAACGTCCGCAGGCCGATGCGATAGGACAGGTGCGAATCCAGGCCGCGCAACCGGTTCTCCTCCAGCCGTTGCGAGGCGAGCAACAGGTGCACCCGCAGCGACCGGCCGAGGCGGCCGATCATCACGAACAGTTCCGCGAAATCGGGTTTCTGGGAGAGCAATTCGGAGAACTCGTCGACGATGATGAACAGCGCGGGCAGCGGATCGAGCGGCGCGCCGTTGGCACGGGCCTTCTCGTACTCGGTGACATTGGCGAAGTTGCCTGCTGCCCTGAGCAATTCCTGGCGCCGATTGAGTTCACCGGCGAGCGCGTCGCGCATACGGTCGACCATCGACAGTTCCTCTTCGAGGTTGGTGATCACCGCCGAGACGTGCGGGAGCGGGTCGAGGCCGAGGAAAGTCGCGCCGCCCTTGAAGTCGACAAGGACGAGGTTGAGCAGGTCGGGGGAGTGGGTGGCGACCATCGAGAGCACCAGCGTGCGCAGGAATTCCGACTTCCCGGATCCGGTGGCGCCGATGCACAGTCCGTGCGGGCCCATGCCGCCCTCCGCCGACTCCTTGATGTCGATCTCGACGCGCGTGCCGTCGGGGGTGATACCGATCGGCACCCGCAGCCGCTCTCGTGGTGAGCGGGGCCGCCACACCGCGTCGGCCTCGATCAACGCGGCGTCGGCCACCCCGAGCATGGCCATCAAGCCGGGGTCGACGCTCATGTCCTCGCCCAGGTCGACGATCTGCGCGCTGGTGGCGATGCGGTAGCGGGCCATGCCGCGCCCGAACGTGCCTGCCACCATCAGTCCCACCAGGTCGGGTTCGGCGAAGTTCTCCACCGCGCCGCTGGTGCGGGCACCGATCACGCCGTCGTCGACCACCAGTTGCAGGCCCCGCCGCACCGCCAAACCGGTTTGGGGAGCGGTCAGGTCGAGCACCGTCACCGAATCGAGTCCGGCATCGCTGACCGTGCGCTCGGCGCCGCTCACGTACCCGTCGTCGATGACGACGACCAGGTGCAGTCGGCCTGCGGTGGTCGGCGCGTTGCGCAGGAACCGGCCGCGCTCGAGCAGGTCGTCCGACAGTGCGGTTTCGAGTTCCGACAGTGACTCGTACAGCATCCTGGACGAGCCGATCCGGTCGGTCTCGCGTGGATGTTGCAGGTGCGGAAGCCATTTCGTCCACGCCCAGGCCGGGCCGTCCGGATCGGCGGTGACAATGGCGAAGATCATGCTGTCCGGACCGTGGAAGGTGGCCAGCTCCATGAGCATAGCGCGCACCAGCGCGCGTCCGTGGTCGCGGTCGCCTTCGATGTTGACCGCGGGGAACGCGCGCAGGGAGATCGCCGTCGGCAGGGCGTGCACCACCGAGTGCGTGCGCACGAAACGGCGCAGCGCGACGGTGGCGACGGGTTCGAGGTCCTCGAGCGGAACCGTCTCGGGGCGAGCGAGTTTGGTCGCGAGCCGGTGACTGCCGACGCCGATGCGCACATGCCCGAAGTCGGGGTCGTTGGTGCGGCGCTCCCACATGCGCCTGGTGCCGATCAGCGCGTGCAGGTCATTGGGGTGTGGGTGGCTCCAGAACAGTGCCTCGCGCTGGGCCGTGCCGGTGGCGCGGACGTCGCGGCGCAACTGGTCGAGATAGCGGAAGTAGTCCTTGCGCTCCTCATTGAGTTCGCTCGCGTGTTTGGCGCCGCCGCCGGTGCGCCCGGCGAACATGCCGATCATCGACATGAGCATCATCATCGGGAACATCATGGTGAGCGGGTTGGTGAGCATGGACGCGCCGCCCATGGTGAACATCAACGCCATCATGCCGACCATCGCCACCACCATCACCAGCGGCAGCAACCGTTGCCACAGCGGCGGCGGCACCGGCGGCGTGATCTCCGGCGGCGCGTTGAGGATGACTTCCCCGCCCGGCGGACGCGGCGGCGCGATCCTGGCCAAGCGAATGAATCCTTGTGTGCCCATGGGTCATTCCTTCGGTCAGTCGTCGCCCGGCAGGACGAGTGGTCGGCGGTGCGCGCGCCGATAGGGCATGGACAGGATGAGCAGGATCGCCAGGACGCCAAGACACGTGGCCGCGCCACCGATGCCGATCCGCTCCGGCCACGGACTGACGTGAGCCGGCGGATTGGGGCCGGCGATCGGCGCCCCAGCGGTCGGGTCCGCGTCAACCGCGGCGGGCAGAACGGCGGTGAGCGCGGCGACCGGATCGATCAATCCGGCACCGATGCGGCCGTCGGAGCCGTCGCCCGGTGCATGTGCGGTGCGCACGATCCGGTCCATGACCTGGCCGGCGGTGAGCTCGGGAAAGCGGGCTCTGACCAAGGCGGCGAGGCCCGCGACGTAGGCGCTGGCGAAACTGGTGCCGTTGATCGGGGCGACCTGGCCGTCCGCCTGCGGTGTGCCGTTCACCAGACCGGTCCCGCCCGGTTTGCTGTCGAGCGACATCAGATTCGAGCCGGGCGCGGCCACCCCGACCCAGGGACCGAAGAGAGTGAACGCCGAAGGGGCGCCGTCACTTTCGACCGATCCGACCGAGAGCACATACGGAACGAACCACGCAGGCGTCGCGACGGTGCGCACGGCGTTCCAACCACCGCCGTTCTGCTCCTTGCACGCGCCCTGCTGCTGCAGGTTGCCCGCCGCGGCGACTACGACCACATTCCGGTCATAGGCGTAGCGCAGCGCGGCTCCGAGCTGACCGTCGACCGCGTCGGTCCCAGCCGGGCGACACGAGACAGCCGAAATGTTGACCACCGTCGCGCCGCTGTCGACCGCGTGCACGACCGCGCTCGCAAGCGTGTCGACGGTGCCGTATCCGCCCGCCGACATGCCGCCGGGACTGTCCTGGCGGTAGCTACCCTTGGCCTCGAAGGCCAAGCTGGTCTGCCGAATCGCGAGAATCCCGGCCTCGGGCGCGACACCGATGAAGCCGTCGCCACCGTCGGGGGCCCGCTGGGCGGCGATGATGCCGGCGACCAGGGTGCCGTGCCCGTCACAGTCCTCGGTGCCATCGGTCCCGGCAACGTAGTCGCCGCCCGCTGTGACACTGAGTCGAGGGTGGGCGTTGACGCCGGTGTCGATGACCGCGACCAGCTGACCGGCGCCGCGACTGAACGTCCACGCCGCGTCGAGCCCGAGCGTCTTGCGCACGCTGGGAATGCCGAGCGGCGCGGGCCCCGTCCAGACCGGTTGGGAGCACAGCAGTCGCTGCTCTGCGGGTTCGGGCGGGGCGACGGGGGCCGAGGTGTCCAACAGGCCGGGGTCGACCACCGGCGGCGGTATCGCGTCGGCGGTGGATGCCGACAGCGCGAGCGACAGGGCGCCGACGCAGCACAGGGCAAACCTACGCATTGCGCGCGATCGCGTAGATGTCGAGAATCCAGAACACGAGCGGTCCGACGAGACAGATCAACGCGTACTCGATCAGTTCGGCCGCGCGCTGCACCACCGGCGAGATCTCCAGCTGCGGCCCTGCCACCCCGATCACCATGGCCAGCGCGGCAACTCCGACGAGCACCGCAGCTGCCACGAGCGTGTATTCGGGCATCGTGACGCCCCACACCACGATCGGCGGGATCGATGCCGCGAAGCCACCTGCGACCAGGACCGCGGCCTGGGTGAGATCGGCGAAAGCCCGTCCACGCCTGGCCATGATGACGCCGACAGCAGCGGCGAGCACCGCGCGCTGCCACCAGTGGTCGGGTTCGACGAGCACCATCACCCAGGTGGCCGGCACCAGCACTGCGACGATCCCGAAGATCATCCCGGACTGGTAGTCGTTGGCCAGCCGGGACCGCTCGGCGAGCCCGGCCGCCGAGGGGATCGCGGTCGCGCCGATCGCGCCGACGCCCTCGATGGTCGGTCGCGGCTCGTGATCGCGGGGGTCGATCGCCCCGCCCGCGGTCGGCACCGGCGGCACCGGCAACCGCGCGGACGCGACCGCGATCCGCGGGACGAGGGTGATGCCGAGCAGCGCGACGACCAGGGCCGCAGTAGCTACCGTTGCCGCCGAAGCTCCCCAAATCGTGATTACGCCCGCCGCCACACAACCGAAACCGGTCACGGTGATGACGCCGGTGAACATGGTGGCCCGCACCGGGATCAGCCGCATCGCCGGCACCGAGGCCAAAAGCGCCGCCGCGCAACCGAGTAGCAGATGCGGGGCGCCGGCGCTGCCGGGGACCAGTGCCGCCGCACCCACCGCGCTCAACAGCACACCGTTGAACGCGAGCACGGTGGCCGCTGTCGATGCCGTGTACTTTCGCGCGACCAGACCAGCGCCGACCAGCACCAGCACGCCCGCGCCCAGACCCGCCAAGCCGGCCACTATCCCGTACCCGCGCGCGGCTGCGACCAGCAGCAGCAGCGCCGTCCCCAGCACGGCCGTGATCGCCCCCGCCATGCCTGCCCGACCGGCCGACTCGCCGCTCCAGCCACGGAAGGCGTCGTCGGTGAGCCGGGCGACCGCGTCGATCACGTCGTCGAACAGCGGTGGTGACTCCACCGAGTCCACCGCACGCAGCACGAGCAGGTCGCCGTCGAACACCTCCGCCTCGGTGAGCGTACGTTCGGGCTCGATCGCGGCGTGCCCGAGCCGGGACAGGGTCCAATGCCCGGCCGCGATCGGGCCGTTGTCCTCGTGCTCGGACAGGTCGGGGTTGCGGGTCGCGATCAACGCGACCAGGTCGGGAATGAAGTTCGCGATCGGTACCGCGGCAGGCAGCACCACATCGACCTGGGTGGTATCGCCGATCACCGACACCCGGCACAGCTGCGGCTCGACAGTCGTTGACTCCGTCACGTCGCGAAAACTAACAACGCCGAGCACAGCGTGCGGGCGGTCGCGGGCCAGTTCGCTGTCCATTCACCCAGGTGCGGGCGCGACCTGGGGATTCGACGGCGGACAACTCGCGCCGGGTTACGTGAGCGTGAATGTGCGGGGCGCGCGGCTGCGATCGAGGTGACGACGCGGCGATCGTGCGGTTACGTTGCGCGCATGTCAGCGATTCGGCAAGCACAGCAGGTCTTCGACGCGGGCGTGCTTTCGTTGGGATTGACCGTCGACGGCCAGCAGGCCGCCAAGAACCTCGACTACGCGAAGGTGGCGTTCCGGCGCGCCACCGAACTCGACCCGGACATGTGCGACGGCTGGCTCGGCCGTCTCGCCGCGGGGGACACCGCGCCCGAGGTCTTCCGGCAGCTGCACCGCACCTCGACCACCTCGCTCGCGCGGGAACAGCGCCGCCTCGGCCTGCCGCCGCGCCAGCTCGCCGGGCGCTTCCAGATCGGCCAGTACATCGACTATCCGGCGGCCAGTCTCACCGAGATCTGGATCGCCTACGCCATGCATCTGTTGGGCGACAAGCAGTTCGACGAGGCCGAGCGGGTGCTCACCGAACTCGACGAGCGCCGCAAGAAGATCGACGACGACCCCGATCGCGCCCACGACGACCGGGTGTGCGCGTACGCGCGCGCTGTCATCTACTTCACCGCGCAGCTGTGGCCCGACGTGATGGCCGTGCTCGCCGGCTCCGCGGAGTGGCAGGACCAGTACATGGCCGTCGGCGCGCACGTCATGGTCGGGACCGCGTGCGCGCATCTCGGCCTGTTCGGCGAGGCCACGCGCCGCCTCGAACACGCAGAGCGCGGCCCGATCCCCGCCGCGCGCACCGCGGCCATGTACTGCCGTGGCCTTGCCCTGCGCGAACAGGGCAACGAGGACGAGGCGCGTGCCCTGTTCGAGACCGTGTACAGCCAGGTGCCAGGTTTCGAGGCCAACGCACGCGCCATCGCCGACCCGACCTTCCGCATCGTGGTGACCACCGGCGAACAGATCGCGGCCAGGGTCGACCGCTGGGACCCAGGATCGGCGCCATCGCTCGACGAGACGGCCCAGCGCGAACACGAGGATCGTGCCGAGACCATCCTCGCCTCGGCACGCGCCGAACTGGACGCGCAGATCGGGCTCGCCGCGGTGAAAGTCCAAGTCGCCAAACTGCAATCGACCGCGACCATGGCCAAGATCCGCGCCGAGAAGGGTCTCAACAGCATGCCGCGCGGCCAGCACCTCGCCTTCACCGGCCCGCCGGGCACCGGCAAGACAACCATCGCCCGCGTGGTCGCCAAGATCTACTGCGGGCTCGGCCTGCTCAAGACCGACAAGGTCGTCGAGACCAAACGCTCGGATTTCGTCGGCCAGCACCTGGGCTCGACCGCGATCAAGACCAACGCGCTCATCGATTCGGCCATGGACGGCGTGCTCTTCGTCGACGAGGCCTACACCCTCATCCAGTCCGGGCTCTCCGGTGGCGATGCCTTCGGCCGGGAGGCCGTCGACACGCTGTTGGCCCGCATGGAGAACGACCGCGACCGACTCGTGGTGATCATCGCCGGTTACGACGGCGAGATCGACCGCTTCCTGGCCAGCAACGACGGTCTCGCCTCGCGCTTCGCCAAGCGCGTGAAATTCGATTCCTACACCCCGGACGAACTCTGCGAGATCGGCGAGTTCATCGCCCGCAAACGCGATTCGGCGGTCGCGGCCGAGGCCATCGAGTTGCTGCGCGCGGCCTGTGCCGAACTCTACGACGCCGAACGCGTCGATCAGAGCGGGTTGCCCAGGCGCGGGGTCGACCTCGCGGGAAATGGCCGCTTCATCCGCAATGTCATCGAGAGCGCCGAGGAGGAACGCGAGTACCGCCTCGCCATGAACGACTCCCTCGACCTGCGCGCCCTCGACGAGGAGACGCTCATGCGCATCGAGGCCGATGACATGCGCAAGGCACTCGACATTGTCCTCGCGGCCCTGACGTAGTCGGCGCACCTGCCCGATCAAACTCCCGACATCGCCATCGTCTACTGGTTCAAGGTTGAGGCGACGTTGTCGGACGACTCCGTGGATTGGCTGTTTGTCGAACACGGTCCGAGGGCGGGACTCATGGTGGGCAGTGCCCGGTCCGACCACCGTTTCCCGGCCGGGGTCAGCCCGGCTGCGGAATGTTCGCCCTCTGTGTCGCGTCACTAATTGGGTGTTCAGAAGGGCTCGGCACCCAGCGGCCGCCACCCACTAGCTCCTGTGGCGGGGCTTCGAGTTCGGCGATGGGTCCATGGGTTCCTCCTCTCGGTTCTTCAGGAGCGCCACATGTATCGAAATGCGCTGTACCACAATCCGTTCCAGTGTTCCATCGGGTCGAATGAGTGCGAAGAAACGTCGTCACCGGTGGCAACAGTGTGAAATGGTCGCTGAGACGGTCGCGTACGTAAGTGACGTGCACACCCGCGCGCCTGTACCGCTCGACCTGGCGGTCGACCCCGTCGCAATGGATGAGCTGGTCGTTGAGATGCTGTAGCGCCAGTAGGGGACAGCGTGGGGCCTTGGTTTCCAGGCGGATGTCGTCGAGGACGCCACGTAGGCGGGGCTGGGCGAGGACCTGGCCTCACGGCGGGACAGGTGATCGTCGATGCTCAGCCCGGACATGCGTAGTAGCGCGAGGATCGCGGGCAGTCGTTCGGCCCGCGCCAGCAGAAGCTTGCCAGATCGCCGAGGGCATCCGCTTCGTCGTCGGGGAACCGTTTCTGCAGGTCCTCGCTTTCGCGGGCGCGGCCTTCAACCTCTGTTAGATGTTCGTCGAGGCGTTGTTTGTTCTCTACGCCATCCGCGAATTGGGTTTCGGTCCAGGGGCTGATCGGCTTCATCATGGCGCTGAGCGCCGTGGGCGGAGTGACCGGTGCCGCCACTGCGGCGCAGCGCGAAGTCATCGACCCTTAGCACGGCGCGGACTGATCCGCTCAAGGCGTGCAACTGAATCTGGCGAACGCTCGAGATGTGGAGTATGTGTCCGGGAAAGATCGGACTCTTAACCAAGAATTTTCTCGATTACCTGTAGGTATGGTCTGCTTAATCCAAAAAAACCGACCGAGAGCCGGTAACTGGTCCATGCATATGTGATCGGGTGCACACTCCCTGTCATGTCTCTGATGAGTCGCCACGGAATCTTGATAAACGCCCGGACCTCCGGGACGGGACGTGACACCGACCGGTCACGACTGCGGGGGCCTTCTCGGGTGCGCTCAGCCCAGCTGGTCCGCAGCCGCAGCAGTCGAGCTTGCGCTCAGGGGAGTTCCTGGTGAGGTTCACCGAACTCGCCGATTATGCGTTTCCCGCCGGACACGTCGTGGAATGGTCGCCGCACGCCGAACCGGGGCGAATGAGCTGCTCTCTCGATCAGCGCCGCATCTCACATAACCACGAACGGCACCTGCGCGGCATTCTCGACGCGACACCGCCAGAGGATCAGTCCTGGATCGGCTGCGCCTTCCGCGTTGTTGGTCCGTTCGACCACGAAGCTTGGCGCAACACACTGAGCACCTGGATCCGGCGGCACGAGGTACTGCGCAGCCACGCTACCGTCGAGGACGGCACCCCTACTCGGTACACCCTCGAGTCCGCCGCAATCCGTGTCCGCGCTCGGACTGTCGGCAACCTCGACGGGACCGCCGCACGACGCCATGCGGATCGAGTGCTCTCCGCCAAGACCTCCCCGCTGCACTGGCCGTCCTACCTGTTCATCACCATCGCTGGCGTGGGTGGATTCACCGTCGTGTTCGGTGCCGATCACGCCATCACGGACGGCTACACCGTGGCAATGGTGGCCTCCGAACTCGCTGTGCTGTACGACGCGGCTCGCACCGGCGCCTCCGATACCGTCCTTCCCGCGGTCGGCAGCTACCTGGAGTTCAGCGAAGCCGAGCGCGCCCACTCCGAGCAGATTACCGGCGACCATCCAGCGATCGAACCGTGGCGGCGATTCGTCGCCGAACCCGAACCGGACCGGTTCGGCACCACTCTCGCCCCCGCACATGCCTGCGTGTTTCCGCTCGCCCGTGGTTATGGTGGCGGTCCGCGGAGACCTCAACGAACTCTGTCGCTACCGCTGCTCGGCGCCGACGAGGCCACCGCAGTCACCGCCATCGCCCGCGGCCACCACACCGGCTTGTTCGCAGCTCTGCTCGCCGGACTCGGTTCGGTCACCACCGCGTTGCGCGGCCGCGAGGATTTTCGCACAGTCGTACCCCGCTGCACCCGTGCCGCCATGGCGATGAACGCCAACACTGCCGGCTGGTTTGTGGACTTGTCCCCAGTCACCATCCACACCGCGACCGCCGCGAGCTTCGGCGAACTCATCGCAGCCGCAGGCAGCGAACTGCGCTGGGCTCGCAGTGAGATCGGCGTTCCCTTCGGGCGCGCCTGCGAACTGCTTGGCATCGAACCGCATATCGCTTTCTTCGCGTCATTCATGGATCTGCGTGCTGTCCACCGGCTTCATCGCCCCGCGGAGTTCTCGTTCCTGCGTGGTACCAATCATTCCCCCGACGACCACTACTTCTGGTTCTTCCGAACCGATCAGGGTCTGAGCGTGAGCGCTCGCTACCCCGACACCGCCGAATCGGCTGAGGACGTGCACACAACTGTGCTGCGACTGCGCGCCCTGTTCGCCGAACTCGCCCACCACGGCGACATCGACGCACAGTGCCCCACTCAGCGGGCGGGCTTTGGTGTGACCGCACAGGTGCCCCACCCTCGCCGCACGATCCAGCCTGAGAAAGCGACCGCTACATGAGTGTCCTTCAGACCGACCTCTCGATCGAGGACTGGTCCCCCGAGGCGGGCGAACTGCTCGAATTCCGGCCCGACGAGCACGCGATCGCTGCCGCAGCGGCCGCACCGGCCAGCGATGTGCCGCCGTCGGTGTTGACACGGGCACACATCACCCGCTGCATCGAGCTGCGCCGTGCGGGCCGCCGCCCGTCTCCCGGTCTCGTCCTGGCCTTTCGGCTGCCGGGGCGGCTGGACCGCACCGCGCTGCGCGAAGCGTTCCGGACATTCATCCTGCGCCATGAGACATTCCGGTCCTGGTTCGCTCCCGCCGCTGACAACGAATTGATCCGGCACGAAGATCGGTCCCAAGACGTCGCCTTCACCACCGTCGAACGCGGCACGTTCGACTGCGGTGATGCAATCCGCGCCGAATTGTTGCCCGACTTCATCGAACGGTCCGACGCCCTAGCCTGGCCCGGCTTCGTATGCGCCACCATCGATCACGGAGATTGCGGATTCACCGTCATCTTCAGCGTCGATCACGCACACAGCGACGCACTGTCCATGGGCCCTGCGTTTCTGGAATTACGCACGCTGTACACCGCCTACCAACAGGGCAACGAACCACCATCGCTGACCGACGTGGGCAGCTTCGTGGAATTCGCTCGCACCGAACACGAATACACCGGCAATGTCGGCCCGCAGGCCGAGCGGGTGCGCGAATTCGTTTCCGCCCTGCGCAACGCGGCGGCCGAATTTCGCCCGGTGCCGGTGGACCTCGGCCTAGAACACCGACAGACCGCGCCGAGTGGCCAGATCCAGCTCGCGCTGTTCGATGATACGGAATCCGACCTTTTCAGCGAACGGTGCGCCGCGCACGGCGGCAACTTCTCGAGCGGTCTGTACGCTGCGCTGGCCCTGACCGAACTCGAGCTCGCCGGATACCACCACTTCACGGCGCTCAGCGTGTACGGCTTGCGTAACGAACCGCAATATCTGATGGCGCAGGGCTGGTTTGTGAACCTGCTGCCGGTGTCGTTCGAGGTCGGGCACAAGGCACAGTTCAGCGAATTGGTCGGCACCGCGCGTGCCGCGTGTGACTCGATCAAGCCACTGGCCCGGGTCCCGCTGCACGGCGTGCTCGAGCATGCGCGGGCGAGTGGACCGGTGCCCGAGCCCAGCGAATGGCGCCAGATCTCCTATGCCGACACCCGTCACATCCTGCGTGCGCTACAGCTCGAAAACGAGGTGTCGGTGAGCATCATGGGCTCGCGCAACCAACTCTCCGGGCTGACGCCGTTCTGGTTCACCCGCGACCTCGACCACACCTTCGTCGCGGTCCGCTTCCCGGACACGTCGGCTGCACGCGAATCGGTCACCGCGTTGCTCACTCACTTGCGGACCGTACTGCGAACGATCGTCGATACCGGCGACTACACGGCAACCAATACCGACGACGCCTCGCTGTCGCCGACGAAGAACGCGTAATGCCATGGAAATCATCATGATCGACGAATGGGCGCCCCAGCCCGGCGTGCTGATCGAGATCACCCCGACCGATGACGCGGTGCGGAGAATGCTCGACGCACCGGTTTCCACCGTCAAGCCCACCTCCGTGCAGCGATTCCACCTCCGGCACAGCTACGCCGAGCGGCAGCGTGGCAATGTCCTGGCCGCCATGTGTGTGCGCGCGTTCATGCTCGCGGGCCCGCTGGACGAGGCCGCATTGCAGCGCGCCGCGGAGGCGTTCGTGCGACGGCACGAAACATTGCGCTCCTGGTTCCGCCCCGACAGTTTCGCGGGCACCGGCTTTGTTCGGCACCTCGCCGACGACGGCCCCATCGGGTTGCGGATCGCGGATCGGGTGCGATACACCCGATCCGCCGACCTCCGGGAGGCAGTGACGCGGGTCGTCGACGCACACGCGGGCCGACTGCACGGCGTAGACACAGCTCGATGGCCCGCGTTCTTCGTCTGCGCCGTAGATCACGGCACCGACTGCACCGTGATCTTCGGTGTCGATCACGTCAACTCCGACGGCAATTCGCTCGACCAGGCGGTCTATGAACTCACCACCGCATATGAGGCGTATCGAGCGGGCACCGTGCCCGAACTCGCCGAACCGGGCAGTTTCGTGGAATTCGCCCGCGTCGAACAGGACTCGTTGAAGGCCGCGGACACCGATATCGCCGCGGTGCGTGACCTGGTGGCGGCGATGCGGCGACATCCGAATGGATACCCGCAGCCGCCGATCGAGTTCGGCCTGTCCGGCGCGGAAACCGCACCTGGCACCCTGAGCCGGACAACACTACTCGACGGGACCGGCGCCGCGAACTTCGAGCGCCGGTGCCACAGTTCAGGCGCGGGATTCGGCGCGTCCTTGTTCGCCGCGCTGGCGCTCACCGAGGCCGCGCTGGATGGCCGACGGATCCACGAGTGGCTCAGTCTGCGCAGCACCCGGCTGGAGCCCCGATTCGCCACCGCCCAAGGATGGTTCGTGAACATCGCGCCGATCCGGATCGAACGCGACGAGGGAGATGGATTCGACGAACTCGCGGCTGCGGCCGCGGCCGCGGTGCGCGCTACCCACGTTCTCGGCGCCATACCCATGCTGGGCTTGCTGGCGACCGACCCGGGCGGCATTCCACCGATCACGCCGATGGTGTCGTACTTGGATCTGCGTCGCCTGCCCAGCACCGGTCTGCCGAATCTCCACGCCCACCACAGTTTCCGCTTCCGACGACCCATGGGGCGCAGCACGCAGACCTGGTTCGACCGACACGCCGACCGCGTCGAGGTCACGATGCAGCATCCCGACACGCCGATCGCGCGCGCGACGGCCGCCCGCTACCTGGCCGCGCTGCGCGAGACCATGACCGCGATCGCGCAACCCCACGTCATGGAGGTGCGATGAATTCCCGTCTCGCCGATTTGGACTGCCTGAGCGCCCGAACCCAGAAGATCCGCGGGCCGGTCGGCATCCACTGCGTGTGGCTTTACGACCGCGCGGTGGACCTGGCCGGGCTCCACGATTTCCACGAGGCCCTGCGGCGCGGACCGCTCAGCCGCACCATTGTGCCCGCCGCGTTCGGCCCTGCGGGCGACCGCTGGACCGCCGTCGGCCGGTTCGCCGACCTCGTCGTCGAACCAGGCCAGGTCAAACGCGCCGAACTGCAGGAATGGATCGCCGAGCGCGCCTGCGCCCAGTTGTCCGTCTACGGTGGTCCAGCCTGGCGATTGACGGCCGCTGCACTCGACAACGACACCGCGGTCGTGTCGCTGCTGGTGTCGCACAGTCTCGCCGACGGACTCGGCACCTATCTCGCGGTCGCCGCCGCCGTGCACGGCCTACATCTCGCGCCCACCTACGACTCCGACGGATACGGCCGCCTGCGCCTGTTCGCCGATGAAGTCCACTCAGCCGTGCGCCGCACCATCCGTGCCGCCAAAGCGCTCCCTCGAGCACTCACGGCGACCAACGAACGCCGGAACGTGCTGTCCGCTGGCGTAGTGGCGACGGGCTTGCCGACGTGGTCCGCACGCCCCCGCATCCCGGTGGTCGGGGCCTCGGTGCCCGCTGCGGAGTGGAAGGCCGCGGCGGACGAACGCGGCGGATCGTCGAGCACTCTCGCGGTCGCGATCAGTGCCGGCATCGCTACCGCCCTTGGCCGCACCGACGAGCAAGGTAAGGCTGGCGTCTCCATCGCTGTGAACACCCGCACCGCCGACGACTTCCGGGCCAACGCACTCACCGAAATCCATCTCGACGTCGACGTACAGGACGGACCTCTCGCCGATCTGCTACCCCTGCGCCGCCGAATGAAGGAAATGCTCACCGACCCGTCATGGAAGCGCTCCGTCGAAGCGGGCATCACGGTAGCGGCCGTGCTTCCACGATCACTGCTGCCGACCGTGGTGCGTTCGGTGTTCGCCGCCGACTACCTGTCCACCGGATGTTCACTGCCCGGCGCCATGGACGATGCGGTATTGCGGATCGACGGGGCGCCAGCCACCGAGGTGTTGGTGTACCACACCGTGTATCAGCGACTCGAGTCGGAAGCGGATCTGTGTGAACGGGGCGGAGTGCTCACCGTCGCCGCCGTCGAGATCGCCGGCAAAATCCGGCTCTCGATACGTGGCTGGCACCCGACCACGCGTGCCGATGACACTGACCTCGCCCATGTCGTGTCCGACGTGTTCCGGGGATACGGGCTCGAACCCCACATCGTCCGATGACCACCATCCGAAAGACTCCGTCATGACCTGCGAAACCCCCGCCATCCGCGCAGATGAGCTCGGCAAGGACTTCGGCTCATTGTGTGCCGTGCGTTCGGTGGATCTGCTGATCCCGGCCGGTTCAGTATTCGCGTTGCTCGGCCCGAACGGCGCTGGGAAGACCACTACGGTGCGGCTGCTATCGACCCTGTTGCGGCCCGACCGCGGCCGCGCCGAGGTCTTCGGCTACGACGTGGTGCGGCAACCAACCGCCGTGCGCTCGATGATCGGGATCACCGGCCAGTACGCGTCCCTCGACGACAATCTGTCGGCGCGTGAGAACCTGATGATCTTTGGCATGCTGCTGGGCTGGTCTGGCCGCGTGGCCACCCGGCGCGGCGACGAACTGCTCGAACAGTTCGAGCTAGGCCACGCAGCGACCCGGCCCGTACGCACCCTCTCAGGCGGTATGCGCCGCCGCCTCGACATCGCCACGACGCTGCTCGGGTCGCCGCCGCTGATCTTTCTCGACGAACCGACCACCGGGCTGGATCCACACACCCGAATCGGCATGTGGGACACCGTGCGAACGATGGTGGCGCGCGGCAGCACAGTCCTGCTCACCACCCAATACTTGGAGGAAGCCGACGCTCTGGCCGACCGGATCGCGATCATCGATGACGGCACGGTCGTAGCAGAGGGCACGGCTGATGAGCTGAAGACCTCCATCGGCGGCGCTGTGTTGCGGATCAGGTTGCGCGACGGTGACCGTCGCGGTGAGGCCGTCGATGTGCTGGCACGGATTGCCGCCGCACAACCGTCGGTGTCGGCGTTGGACGGCGAGATCACCACCGCGCTCAGCGACGTCGATCGTGTCACCGACGTGCTGGTGGAGCTGCGTGGGCACGACATCGCCCTCGAGCACATGACTGTCGACCGTCCGGATCTGAACGAGGTGTTCCTCACCATCACCGGCAACCTGATCCAGACTGGGGAGCTCGCATGACTGTCACGACGGAACTGTCAGCCACTCCCGATTCCGTAGCCCCCACCATCACCAGGGTGAGTCCGCGCGCTGCGGTGCGCCAGGCAGGGGTGATGGCCTACCGGGTGATGCTGAATTACCGGCGCAGCCCACAGTTGTTGTACGACGCCATCTTGTGGCCGATCGCCGGGCCGGTATTGTTCGCGAATCTGTTCGGGATAGCGCTGGCCGGCAGCGTTCGCGGCTACCTGCCACATATGATCCCCGGAGTGCTGGTGCAGATCGTGCTCACCGCGGCGGTGGCCACCGGTGTCCATCTGTGCGAAGACATACAAACGGGGGTGTTCGACCGCTTTGTGTCGATGCCGGTGTCCCGGTTGGCCCCGGTGGCGGGCACGCTCGTGGCAGGCATGCTGCGCTATGTGCTGTCTGGTGGTTTGGTGGTGTCGACCGGCGTGGCCATGGGTTACCGGCCGGAGCAACCCATCGGGCTGTTGCTGGCGGTACTGCTGGTGATCTACTGCACGTTCGCGATGAGCTGGGTCTTCGCCACCGTCGGCATCCTGGTGACCAAGCCGTCGGCCGTGCAGGGTATCTCGGTGATGATCCTGATGACGTTCACTTTCGCGTCGAACGCGATAATCCCGCCGGTCGCGATGCCGGATTGGTTGCGCACGTTCACCGAGGTCAACCCGGTGTCACACCTGGTGTCAGCCGTCCGAGCCGCCGCGGATACCGGCGCGTTCACCACTGACGCTATCTGGTCGTGGGGGGTGTCGACGGCGGTGATGCTCGTTTTCGCACCGGCAACGGTGCGTCTTATCCGCTCGCGTAACTGATAACTCAAGTCGGTACCTGTCGACCACGCCGAAGCATGATCAAAGACATAGTCGCTTCGACGGCGGGAACAGAGCGGAGACAGCATCTCCTGCGATGCTCGACGGCGGGAGTGCCGTGGTCTGAACTCCGTTCGGGAGGAGGAGCCCGGCGACATGCTCGCCGTCCGGGAAGCTGATCGGCTCGGCCCAACCTCTCCCGTGGCGTCGTAGTCGCCTGGCAGTTGCGCACGGCGAAGCCAAAGCGGCGCAGGTAGCCTGCGGCGTCCACCGGTCGTTCAGACCAGTACGGCGCCGCCGCTCAGTGCGCGAGCAGGTCACTACTGATCGTGGCCGCCGCTGGTCAAGTGACGGTCCTGCGCGGAGTGTCGATCAAGGCCAGGGGCCATCGGGTGGACAGACGCAGGTGTGTGGTTGCCTCGGTGAGTCGTTGGAAGGTTGTGGAGGCGCGGCTGAGGCGGGTGATCGTCGTGGTCAGCAGGATGGGGTCGCCGGGTCACGATGTTACGGTCGGCCCGGGTGTCGGGGTGAGTGTGGAGGGTGGCGAGCTGTTCGTTTGGTCGCGATAGTGGCCCCACAGCTGCTTGACAGTCATCGAGTCCGACAGCTCGTCATCGAGATCGACACGGATGTCGACGGCGGCGGCCCGATGTGTCACGGATGTAGATGCGTGCCTTCCAATGACCGGGGGCGATCTCGGTGAGCATCGGCTTGCCGGTTACCCTGAGAGGCCTCGGTGGTCTACCCCGTCTCACTGTCGTGCTCGGGTGGCGTGTCGCTCGAGTTCGTCAGGGCAGATTCGAGTGCGTCTATGTCCCAACGGAATTCCTTCCCAACTCGGATAGGTTTGGGTAGCCAGGTGTGCTGGCCTGGTTGGTGGGCCCAGCGTCGCAGCACTTCTGGGTGGATGCCGAGGTGCTCGGCTGCGGTTCTTGTGTTGACCCACCGACGCAGCGGCGCCGGTGTCGGTTCGGTGTCGAAAGATCGTCACGCATCGGCGCGTCGCTGGTCGTAGTGGACATCGATCACTGATGGGCGGTGCTGCCCGCCGTGCCTGCGAGGTGATGGGCCGTCGCGGAGAAAACTCGCGTTCTTGTTCGGAGTGCGGTGGCACGCGCGGTTCCGAGGGCTGTGTAAATCGGGAGGGCGTTTCGACCACACTACGCACACCGTCTGATTCAGCGGACGTCATTGTTGCTGGACTGACGGCGCAATCGTCCTGAAGCTCCTCTTATCCGGCGGTCTACTCCGCCAACCGCCGCTCCAGACAGGGCGGGTTGGCGGAGGATTTGAACCTGCGGCCACTTGACGCCGGTTCGCGTCGACTCGAAGCTACCGGAAAGTGCCCAAAATCACTGGTAGAGAAGGACTTCGGCGCGCGCCGCATTCTGGTTGCTTCCCATCGTTTCCCGCTGTTTCCGGTTATTTCTGTGTGTTTAATGTGTGTTGGGTCGAGTACTGCGGACACGGCTTTGCTGCGCTTTCGAGAAGTCGTCGACTGCGCCTGTGCTCGGTCGGTGTCGTGACGATGCACGGGCAGGCTGCTCGATGGACGGCTAGGGTGCTGTGGCACTGCGATATGACGGTGGCTGCTGAGGGCGCGTGATGAGGTGGTGTGTATGTGGAGCCGGATGCTGGTCGGCCTTGTCGGTGATTTCGGTTCGGAGCGGTCGAAAGTGAATGAAATTTGGCTGGTTGGCCTGCAAACGCGCAGGTCAATTAGTGTGCTCCCCGCGCGAGCGGGGATGAGCCCTCGAACCAGTCGCGCGGCGGGTTCTCCCCGATGTGCTCCCCGCGCGAGCGGGGATGAGCCCCGGTGTACAGCAAGGACCGGGCGACTGTCGTGGTGCTCCCCGCGCGAGCGGGGATGAGTCCGATACCGGTTTCGCGCCGAGTTTGGGAACACGGGTCGGCGGAGCGGCTCTGGGTCGCGCAGTTCGGCAGCGCTACCCTCCCGTAGGCCGCTGGGCAGACTTTCGCCCTTGGACTGCCGGCTCCGTCGAGCTTCTACTCGTTGATCGTCCCGTGGCGAGCCGTAGTCAGGCGCATCGAGAATCGACGGTGCAGTTTGTGACCGATCGGGGTCCGGTGGTCCCTTTTCCGATTCGACCACTCGATATTTATTGATGGATCATTATTCTTGGTATGCCCTCAGGGGATCCATCCCCTGAGGGCATTGTCAAGACGAGGTGGTCTGCGGGAACAGTGCCTCGTCGTACCCGGGTGCTCGGCTGGCGTTGCGATCATCCTGGGTAATTTCAGACCCTACCTCGATTGTTACCGATAAGTAGTCTCGATAAGAGGTGGTTACCGGTAAGTAGTGTTCGGGTCTGCTCCTAAACGGTATGACAGATCGAACGCAGGTGGCATGCCCTGCACACCCCGGCTGGACACGAAACACGAGAATGGCCTGTGAACAGGGCGTTAGACACGCTGTGCCGTTATGGATGTTTGCTGGTGGTCGTTGACGCTCCGCAGGACACGCCGATATGCCATGTGGGCCAGGGCACAGTCTGCACACCGTTGAACGTCCGCTGAGGTTTCGGCGAACTGATGTTCGACACTGGACGGTAGATCTGTTGGACGCCAACTTCGATCATTCGGATATTTGATCGCTCCGAGGGGGCGTTATCTTCCTGTGATGGGGCACAATGGCCGGAGTCGGGGTGGTTCACCGCCCCGACGACTGGTGTGTGAAGCGGGAACTTCCACGCCGGTGGTCGTGACTTGCTTTGCTTTTGAGTCTCGGCTGGCGCGACGTCGGCACCCGCCCGGGTGCCGACGAATCGTTGGCGGCCGGGTGCAGTTGAGCGCGTCTTTGTGATGGGTGTCCTGCGTGTGGGTGGCGGGCATCAAGAAGGAGATCTTGCCTGCCCCGGCCTCCAGCATGACCTGGAGATGACAACCTCGATGCCCAAGTTGCGGCGGCAGCGCCACGACCTCGAATCTGCCGTACCCTCTTCACTGGCAGTAACCAGCCCACCGCTAGCGGCTCCGGTCGCGTCACTGTCGTGGCCGGAAGCCTTCCTTACCGCGATCATCGTGGTGGCCGGCTTCGCTTCCCACGTGTTCCTGGTCTCGCACGGCACCGCCCCTGGTGATGCGGTGAAGTCGTTGATGGCGATCGCGATCCCGTTGGTGGCGTTGGTATTGCCCAATGCTGTCCTCGGTGCACTCGCTCGGGGCGTGCGTCGGGCGCTGATCGCCAGCATCGGAGCGGGCACCCGATGAGTCTGCAGTTGCCCCTTGGGGCGGACAACGCCACCACCGATGACGAGGCCGCCGCGGCGTTCATGGCGATGCTGCGGCGCATCCATGAAACATCCGGCCTGACAGCGGGACAGGTCGCGGCGTTCTCCGGGCTGCCGCGTTCGACGGCATACCGGTTCATCAATAAGCAGAACAACTCGCTGCCGAAGAACCGCAACCAGGTCCAGGCGTTCCTGGACGCGTGCCGGGTGCCCGAACGTAGTGCGGCGACCATACTGGGAATGTGGGATGAGATCCGCATCAACGGTGGCGGCCGGGACAAGAGTCATATCCTCATCGAGGTACCGCCTGACGCAGACGCCGAATCTTCGCCGCCGTCGCCGACGACCACGCTGCACGAGCCAGGCGATGACGAAGACCCCGCGGTCACGCTGTCGGCGCTACGGCCGGACGGGCACCCTGTTCCGGACGCGGCCGAACAAGTCGATGCTGCACCCGAGGAGGAGGTGGTGGGCTCCTTCAGGTCGCCTTCCGCTCCGTCAGGGACGGAGTTCTACGCCATCGTGCAACCGAAATTCGGCTCTACGGACCGGAATACCGCCAGCCTGGAACTGCGCCGGGTCGCCACCAAATGCGGCCCTTTGGCGATGACCCTGCTCGCGATCTATGCCTTGGCGGGCGCCGCCTGGTTCAGCCAGAACCTCTCTGGCGGCGTCATCGGCTTCCTCGCCACGGTCACCGTGGCCGCTGTACTGCTGGCGATCGCGGGACGCACGCTCTACAAATCCGACTCGATCAGGATGACCGCGACCAAGTCGATCGCGGCGGCGACCAGCGGGATCGGTGTGGGTTTGCTGTCTTGGGTGACAGTCCCGATAGTGCCCTTCGCTATGTTCACCGGTTTCATCGTGTTCACGATGGCACCCCGCTGGTTCGACCGATCACGGTGGACCAAAATCGCTTCCGCGCCTGGCATCTTCGCCGCGATCGCCTCGTTGTGGTGCGGTGCGGTCCTTGCGACCACTACCGCCGCGACTGGGTTCGCGCTGCCTGGAGCCGTGTTCCTCGGCGCGCTGACCACCATTACCGCGACCGTTGAGCTGGCTGCCTACAGCCCCGACAAGAAGAGGCCCCCACCAGCCTCGACAAACCCCTACCTCCACATCGGTTCCTCCGACTCCCTATGGCAGCGCAGGCCCGAGTAGCTGTCATCTCGTCGGACGCGCGGGCGACTCGCCAGGTCGGTGGACTCGTCCGCGCGAAACGTACCCACTGGCGGGCGCGAGTGCCGGTAGGTGCTGATGGCGAACCTACCGGCGACGGGGATGAAGGCTTCCTCGGCATGGCCGAGGACCAGTAGCGGTGCGTGGGGCAGTGTGCATTCGGTCGATCGTTGAATAGACGGTGCGGGGGTCTGTCAGCCGGTAGTGTGTGATTCCTCACGCCGTGTTTCGCTGTCGCGCTGCAGGTTTGGGCAGTCAGTCGCAGGTCGTCCAGGAGGGGGAGCGTGTTGCCGGAGCAGAGTACGATGCCCGAGCGCAGACTGCGGGAGCTGCGCGAACGGACGATCGCGGCGCTGGAGGAGCATTTCCGGCCGGCGACGATCGGCTACCTGTTCGCTGTGGCCCGAAAGCGCCTCGGCGAGGACCGTTTCGTCGAGGATGTCGTACTCGACTGCTATGTCAAGCTGCTGCACCGAGTCGTTGACGTACCCGCCGACGAGGCCGAGGTAGCGCTCGAGCAGATGACGGATTCGTACGCATCCCGGACGTTCGTGTCGACGGTGGTGTCCAGGGCCGCCATCGATCGGGTCCGCCGGAAGCAGAGGGAGAGCAGCCTCGACGACGGAGAACTTCCCGAACCCGATTTCGGGGAGCTGCGCACCGACCCGGCCGACGGTGGCGGGGAATACGTCTTGCATGATCCCGCTGCTGAAGTGGTGCGACGGGATATGAACGAACTGACCCGTGCCGGTGTCGGCGCCATACTCATGGCGCTGTGGAACCGCAGAAACCGCCGGGCCAAGACCCTGCTCAGTCTGACCGATCAGGACGTCGAGCACCTCGCGCTGCTTTACCGCTTCGTGCCGGTGCTGTATCCACAGGGCAGCACCCGCGACTCGGACCGCGGCATGAACAACCTGCTCGCCACGCACTACGGTGTGAACAAAGGGACGATCTCGCGCCGGACGACCCGCATTACGAACATCACCGGGCTCGCCCTATACCTGGCGTGTGTCCTTGGCTGGGCATCGACCAGGCCCACGGCGACCGACGCCGAAAAGCACTTCGACGTCTTTGACGGGCTTTCCGCCGACCCCAGCCGGGCTGGCGACCTCATCCGGCTCCGGCTGGCCGGACGCTCGCTCCGCACCAGCCCCGCCCATGGCACGCGAGCCGATATGTCGGTCTTCTCTACTGAACTCGCAACTGAGCTCGCCGCTCGACGCAAGAAGGTTTCTGCGCAACAGCCAGATCCGTCGCCTCCGCAGGATGTGGGTGACCGGGCCGTCCTCACAGAACGGTTGCACGCTGCCGAGACCCGTTACGCCGACGATGTCACCAGCCCCTATCCGGCATGCGTCGCCGTCTGCGGCCCGCACAACCCGGTAATGTACCGACCCCTGGAGTTCTGAATTATGGCCGGACTCTCGGACGATCCCATCGCCACCGGCGAGCTCGACCATCTCCTGATCTTCGATGTAGACGACGAGTTCGATCCTGCCGACGCCACCGATGCTGGCGATGAAGACGCCGGGCCGCAGGCCCCGCTGCTCGAGGTCGCCGCGGTCGCCGCCGCGCTGACCGGCACAGCTCGGGTGCCGACGGAGATCGCGCGCGCCTCGGTCCTCGGGTTCGACTCCGAGCTCGCTCGGCTCGTCCTCGCCGTCCCCGAGTACCAGGACCAACTGCGCAGGCACTGGACCGAGCATGGCGTAGCCGAGCCGGTCCGTGCCGCCGCCGCAGAGGATTCGGAGCTGGGGCAGTTGTGTGCCCAGTTGATCGAGCGCTGCGGGACCGGAAGTGCCCAGACGGCATCCGATCCAGCAGAAACGTTGCGCGACAACGTTATCGCGGGGCCGTGGTCTGTTGCACCGACGCTGCCCCGGATCCGCGCGGCCGCGAGCAGTGAGCCGACGGCTCCGGTGTTCCGGGTGCGCAACGACGACTGGGGTCTCGAGTACGTCCAATCCGTGGCCGAGGACGGCAGCGCCCTGATCGAGATTCGGGTTCTCCCCGAACAGGCTGAGCCCCTGCACATCGTCCGGGTCGACTTCATGGACACTACGCGGCTGGTCGTGCTGCGCCTCATCCGCGGCGTGCTGTCCGGGCACGCCAGAGTGCCGGGAACGCCTGCATGGGCACCGGACGGCGCGGCCATTCATCGCCCATTGTCCGCGGAGACCGTGCCGGACTCTTGGCTGCCGGCGGTCACCGCCGCCGTCTCCGGCGCCTCCACCAGCGAACGCAACTTGTGGCGCCGAGTGCACCGTGCACTCGACGCGGCGCACCCGGTCGCCCGCGCGATCGAAGCGGGCATGCGATGACCGAGACCTCAGCGCACGCCCACGATGACGCCGATGAACGCGACCGGCTTATCGGCAAGGAACAGCAATGGCTGCGCCGTTGCACCGCCGCCATCGGCGCGCCTGGCGCCTTTGATGAGCTGCGCGCCGCACTTGCCGAAGGCGAGCAGGTATACGAAGCTCTGCAATCACACGCGCACGTCGATTGGCCGATCCCCGCCGGGGCAACGCATCCGGAACCGCCCGCCGAGTACAACGACGCCGAGGAAATTCCGACCCCTCTCATGGCAGCGGCACGAGTAATCCTGACGCTGGCCGAAGCCCTGGACGGCCACCACGATTCCCACGATGCGATCTCCCTCGCGCTACGTCATTTCGACGCGTGCGGTGTGCACTCGGTGGGCAACCACCTGCTGGGCAAAGGGGGGCTCACCTCCGGCGCCGGCCCGCTGCCGGAACTGGTCGCACGGCTGGTCGGCGAGGGCGCCCACCCCAGCCGCGGCTTTGTCATCCTGCTGCTCGGTGTGCTCGCTGGCAGATCACCGAAGGTCAAGCGCAGCACCAGGGTTCCAGTGGTGTTCGTCTCGAACAGCACCCAACACCGCAACGCCGGCGACACAGGTTGGCTGACCGTGAGCCTGCTCGACGAGGGCCCGAGCGGGCTGCACGCCGATCCGGAGCTGATGGCTTTTCTCCTGGCAGACACCGCGCTCGATCGCGGCCTCGCCGAATCCTGGGAGGCGAGCGGTCTTCCCACGACCGACAGCTGCGTCATTTGGTCGGTGACCGACTCGGTGGGCAACCCCTGCGACTCGCTGCAAGGCGACTCGATGGCAGCAGCCTTTGCGGTTGCCCTCGACGACCTGGCGCCCCGCACAACGCTGCGCCGCCTACGCCGATTGCGCTCACTCGATCCGAACAGCGTGGTCACGGCCGGGCTCCGCGACAAAACCTTGACCAAAGTCGAAGGGTACGAGGCAAAGCTGGATGCCGCTCGCGCGCAGCAGTGGCGCGTGGTGGTGGCCGGATCGGCGCTCGACGAGGCGGCTGCGACGGGGATCGACGTAAAGATCATCGGTGCGGACAGCGTCGACGACGCCATCACTGCCACCCGAACCAGGGTGAACACGACTTTGGTCGGGGTATTGGCTACGTTGGCCGTCGTTCTGACCCTGGTGATCCCGATAGCCGCAGTGGGGTACTCGAAGTACCAGGAGAGCAGACGCGCCGAGCTCGCTACCGAACTCGCCGCGCTGTCGCGAGAGAAGGTCAACCAGGACTCACGGCTTGCCGCGCTACTCGCACTCGCTGGCGATTCACTGAATTCGACGGAGACGACCCGCGCAGCGATGCGGACCGTGGCTGAGAACAACAAGTCGGTGGTGGCCTCCGCACACGCAGCCGACAGCGCGGTCGAGTACGTCGCGTCTTACGGGACAACCGTTCTCACCGCCGCGTGGAAGGACGATTCGGTGAAGGCATGGGCGCTGCCCGATATGCGACCGCTCGGCGAGATTTCCGTTCCGGCACCGGTGTGGGGTATCGGAGGTGGCGGGTACCGTGCGACCGGAATGTTCGCTGTGGTGGCCGGCTCGACCCTACGGATCTACCAGGGCGTCGACGGGGTGACTCCAGGCGAGGCCGCCGTCTTTGAGAGCGGGTTCGGCGGCTCGGAAATCTTCGGGCCGTTCGTGGACCCGGAGAGCAATGCGGTGGTCGCCTTCGACGCGAACTACCGTGGTCTCTTCTGGGCTCCCGGTATGGAGGAACCTGATCGGTTCGATCTGTCGGTGAACGCGGAGAACTCGATCGCAGAACCGGGCATCGCGGATGAGACAGTGGTCGCGGTCAGCAACTTCAACAAGGCTGCCGTCTTCGAACCCTCGATCCAACAGGCCAAAGACACCTCGAACCAAACGGTCACCATCGCGGGCTCGAACAACACGCTGCGCCAGTTCACGATCGAGGCCGCGCCGGGACAGGCCCCGCCGAGTGAGGAACCCGGAAACTACGACTCTCCTCCGGATACCCGGCGGATCTACTCGACTCGGCTTGTGACAGAGGACGCCGGTGCGCCGATCCACGCGGTGGCGATTTCGTCGGAGGGATCCATCCTTGCCGGCACCGACGACGGGCTGAAGCAATTCCACCGGCACGGCGATGACGCCGACGTCAACGGGTTGATCCGTGACAGGATCACCGATTTCGCGTATCTCGGCTTGTTCTCCGACGAGTTCGCGGTGGTTACCTCGAAGGGGCTCGGCTACGTCGAGGACGGGCGGCTGACAGCGGCGCTGACCAACACCACCGCCGACGCCGCCGTCGACCGGGCCATCCGGTCGATCGCCAAAACACAGGACGGCACTGTTGTGGCCGGACGCGCCGACGGCAGTGTTTTCGTGCATGACCCCGCCAACTCGATGACCCGGCTGAAGCAGCGATACGGTGCTACAGCCCTCGGGTTTACCCCGGACGGCCTTCTGATGATGGCGGGCGTTGCTGGCAAGGCGTCGAACGAATTCGGCAGAATCGCGTTGGAAGAGATGTCCAGGGAGCGTGAGGCGGAGCAGAAAATCAGCACTCCCTACGGCCTGCCCGTTGATGTGAGGCCAGGGCTGAAAAATTTCCGGTACACCCTCGGCGACGTCGAGGCCCAAGTCTTCTCGGTCGCTGCCGACGAGCGCTACGCCGCTGCGGCAGGTTACCGGCGATCGGATGCCGCCGCCACCGTGTGGATTTGGAATCGCTCGGACGAGACAACCGAGTCGCATTTCCGTGTGCTGCGATTTCCTGGCTCTCGCCCGGAGGATGGGCCGGACCTCGCGAGCGCAGTCACGTTGTCTGCCGACGGCAGTCGCGTGTACGGCCTGTCGCCGTCGCGAGCGGTGGTCGTCGCGTGGGACTCCGCGAGCGGAGACGTGCTGTGGACGCGTCCGCTCGCGATGGAGAGCCACCCCGACGCGATCATCAGAACGTCGGCCACCGTCGACACGAACCGCAAGCTGTGGTTGATCGATTACTGGAGTCAGGGGCAGCGAGCGCACGCGGTCATCGATCTCGACACGGGGGAAATCCGGGAGCCGACGATGTTCGCCGACTACCAAGACAGCTTCCTTTCACCGGACGGCAGCAAGGTCGCGGTAACCAGGGCAAACGAGGTCGCGATTTACTCCATCAAAGGTGAACAACTGGTCGCACCGGTCAATCTCGGCTATACCGTAGGCGCTGTCGCGTGGTCACCCGACAGCACGCGGATGGCGATCGACCTGTTCGGTAGCGGCCAGATCACTTTCCGCTCCGCCGACCGGCTCGATGAGGTGGCGCCGGTCTGGCGGGTCACCGGGCTCGGCGACCTCGATCAGGTAGCCGAGTTGGCCTGGAGCCCGGACGGCAACTACCTCGCCGCCAGCACCGGAACGAATGAGCGTGGCTCCTTCTTCCGAACGAAGAATGTCGAGGTCCTGCTCGTCGAGAATCTCGACATGCGGACCGCGATGTGCAACATCGCCGGCTCAGACCTCACGACTGCGGAATGGTCTCAATACGTCGGCAACGAAACCGAGCAGTTTCCGCTCTGCGTATCGGAAGGAGACCGCTGATGAGGAGGTATCGGTTCCTCGTCCGGTTCGCCTCAGCATCAGTGCTGCTCCTCGCGATCGCCGGCTGCGGGAAAAGTAATGACCAAGCGACGACGCCTACGGAACCGGGCGGTGCGCGACCCGTCGAGCACAACGACATCATGAACGCCGAAGTACCAAGTCTCTGCAAACATGAACCGGGACGCCTGGTCAACGGGGTACTGGGGCTGCAGGACCCTCGCCGTGGACCGGTGATGATCGGGTTCACTAATGGCGCCGAGCCCGGCACAACCCGCCCGCACGTCGCCTACGGAGACCTCACCGGCGACGGAGTCGACGATGCGGCGGTAGCGATGATCTGCACCGCCGGCGGGGTCGGCTGGCCGCCCTCGGTGCAGCTCTACACAGACGGCGGCGCCCGACTCGGCGGCGTGAACATGGCTGACTTCGACTACCAGGAGAGCGGACGGGGGAGTATCGAGACACTGGAGATCCGTGACCGCACTGTGTACATGACGTGGAAAGGGTATCGCGACAATGACTCTGGGTGTTGCCCCTCACTTCCGCTGCGTGGCGAGGCCCGCTGGACCGGTACCGAGGTCGTCGTCGAGAACGTCGAGGCGACCGAGTAGCCCGCAGTTCCCGCGCCGACGGTCGGCTACCTGCTCAGGCACAGCACCCCGTCGTGTCCGCCGATCGTGGCGCGGTCGCTGCTCGGCGGCATCTCCTCGACAACTCTGTCAGCGACCGAGTCCCGCAACCACGACTGTGGCATTGCGACGAGCGGCAACCGCGGCGTGGGATTTGCGCGGCGGATGGCTCCGATATGCCCGGCAATCGCGCGGGTGGAAGCGCTGACGTGGCCTTCAATCCATGCGATCAACTTGCGGCGAGGTTCAGACCGGTGACCATAGTGCTGGTGCACGAGTTCTGGTGCTCGTACAGCATCAGGACTATGGGATCGAGTTCGCCCGCTGGCAACGTCTGACATCGCGGTCAGATGGGCCTGATGCCACCGGCCGTCGGACTGAGGTAGGCAGGGTCGATACCCCGGTTTCCGGCGCGGACCGCCGACTCGGTCCCGATCACCCCCATATGAGCGTGGCCGCCCGCGTGTGGGCACCGCAGGTCTGGTGCACTCTACGTGGTTAGCGCGAGCGCGGGAGCGGCCTCGGCCGCGATCCACACCTTCGGCCGACATTGCTTTCAGCAGCGGGCGGCGAGGGTGCCCGATCCCCAGTAGTTGAGAGGTGCCGGGCGATGAAGCGCACATGGCCATGGGGCGGCCCGCTCACTCTCCGAGAGTCGATGTGGTCGTGACGCAACGTTGCTGCCCTTCGATCGTCTCCCCCTTGAAAGACGAGCAACCGGCTCGTCCTTCTCCGGGAGCGTCGGGGGCAGATCCGAAAGGCCAACTGTCGCAACCCTCCTTGGATCTCAACTGGCTCGACAGATAGGGGCGTGACAGGACATGTGGGAACAGCTGGGCAAGACGGTGCGTTTGGCGATGCGCGACTCGGACAAGCTGATGCGGTTCATGCTGTGCGTTATCGTGCTGACTGCGTCGGTGACAGTGTTGATGTTCGTGGCGGCCGCGGTCGCCTAGGCCTTCGGGGTCAGATAGCCGCAGCGAGCGGAGATGTGCATGGCGAGGCCGCCCGGTTCGCGGGCGTCCTCGCCGATCTTCATCGAGCGGTAACCGGCAGCGCGCACAAGCCCAAAGCGGAGCTGGGTCGATGCAATTCGCCAGTAACCCCGAAAAGATCGTGTCACCCAGCGCGAAAACTATTGCGAGCGAAGGCAATCCATTGGGTGGTAGGGTATGTGTCGCCGTCATCCACCCGCCGGTCGTGGAGAAGATCCTCGCCGATCAAATCGACTTCCTCACCACTCAGCTCCGTTCGGCAGCGCTACCTCCCGTATGCGGCTGGGGGACTTGGGCTTGAGTCCGACCTGGACGCGGTCCCCGCTGGGCTTACCATGCGCTGGAACTCGGGTCGGTCGAGGGATGCGTAAACCACATCAAGATGATCAAGAGACAGATGTGCGGCAGAGTTGGGCTTCCACTGGCGCACAAAGGCGTGCTTCTACGGCCGTGCAACGGTGACGCCGAATCCGTGGTGTTGTGGCACCGCCTGCGGGCAGAGCTCGCGCCCAGGTCAACGACGAGAAGGCCAAGCTCGAAACCGAGCGCGACATCCTGCGTTCGGCGACCGAGTATTTCGCCGGCCAGACGCGCTGGTGACCCGCTTCCAGTTCGTCGCCGACCAGTGCCACACCTTCGAGGTGAAGCGGATATGCCGGGTCATCGGCCTGGCCCGATCGTGGTGCCACGCCTGCATCAGTGCCACCGACAAATCGAGCAGCCCGCGCTGATGCCGATGCTGACCTTGCCACTCGGATCCGCGCCGTCTACGACGCCGACAACACCTGCGGGCGGCCCCGGATCACCGCCGAGCTCGACCACGGTGCACCTGCCGGAGAGCGGAGCAACCACAAACGCGTCGCAAGGACTATGCGCGAGAACAACATCTAGGGTTTGCGGCTACGCCGCGGGCACCGAACGACCGTGCCCGACCTGCCGATACCGGCCCAAGATCTGGTCCGCCGCGATTTCACGGCGTCGATACAGAACACCGAATACATCACCTACCTGCCCCTGCGGAGACGACGAATTCTTGCACTTGGCCACGGTGATCGACTGCTTCTCACACCGCGTGGTCGGCTGGCCGATTGCTGAGCACATGCGCACCGAACTGGTCGAAAACGCCCTCACCGCCGCAGCCGCGACCTGGGCAGTCTCGCCGGCGCGGTCTTCCACGCCGACCACGGAAGTCAGTACACCGCAAAGACGTTCGCCGTCCTGTGCACGAGGTTGGGCGTCACTTTATCGACAGGCGCGGTAGGCACGAGCGCGGATAATGCCCTCGTGGAATCGTTCAACGCAACCCTGAAACGCGAGACGTTGCAGGGCGCGGCCCGGTGGGAATCACCGCAAGCGGCGCGGTTGGCGGTGTTCCGGTGGATCACCCGCTACAACACCCGGCTAAGGCATCCCTCCCGCGTCTACCTCAGCCGCGTCGACTACGAAAGCGCCCACGCAGTCGATAGTGTGGCTTAGGCCGCGTAATCACAAACTCCGTGTCCAGTCTCCGGGGTCAGGCCCGTGATCGGTCAGGAGGTCGGTGGGGCTATTGGCGATGACTATGACCAGGTGCAGGGTGGGCGTCGTCGGGGGCAGTTCCCTGTTGTCGAGTGATCGACTGTGGGTGGCTGGGTTTTGGTGGGATAATGCCACCGTGATCACATGGCTCGCACAGGTGGCGCAGGACAAGCAAGATCTTGACGAGGCGGGGATGTCCTGGAAGGACTTGGCTCCGTTGGCGGCCGGTATCGGATCAGTGATTTCGGCGTTCATCGCGGGCTTGGTTTTGGTCGCGAACCTGGACACCAGTTGTGCGTGAATCTCGACACCACCTGCGCGAGCGAGATTTTCGTGTTCGCGAATTCTGACACCACCA
>NZ_JBSGIJ010000018.1:0-107191 GCF_053605015.1 Nocardia sp. NPDC003979 | reverse complement strand
AACAGCGCTCGAAGCGCATGCGCGAAGCGCGAGTCTCGAGCGCTGTTCGCGCGGCCCCCCAGGGGCCGCGCTCGAGCGCGCCAGCGCTCCAAAAACACAGCCAGCACCGCCTGGGCGCAATACACCAAGTGCCTTCCCTGCCTACACTGCGCGGCATGCGCGTGGAACCTCCCGAGACCCAACTGAGCGAACGCGAGCGGTTCGGGGTCCGGGTCGAGATCGGCGTCGTACTGCTGGTGACATTCGGCCTCAGCGGAATCAGCGCGGGGCTTTCACTGCTCGATTCCGCGCTTTCACCGGGTGGGGTCGGCGGGCGGACGGTCGCGCTGAACGTGTCGCGCTCGAACAACTCGGTCATCGACCTGTTGTTCCAACTCGTCGGCATCACGCGGCTGCTGGCGTGGGCCGCGCTCGGCCTCTACCTGTTGTGGCGCAGCGGAATCGGGCCGCGCCTGGTCGGGTTGGCGCGGTTCGGCCGCACCGACGCGATCGCAGGTGTGGTGCTCGCGGCGGTGATCGGGATACCGGGGCTCGGCCTGTATCTGCTCGCCCATGCGCTCGGAGTGAGCGTGACCATCGTGCCGAACTCGATCGACGAACACTGGTGGCGGCTGCCGGTGCTCATCGCGTCGGCCTGTGCGAATTCGGTCGCCGAGGAGGTGATCGTTGTCGCCTACCTCATCAGCAGGCTGCGCACACTCGGCTGGTCGGACAACAAATCGCTACTGGCCTCGGCGCTGCTTCGCGGCAGTTACCACCTGTATCAGGGCCTCGGTGGTGGCCTGGGCAATATCGTGATGGGTCTCGTCTTCGGCCGATACTGGCAGCGGACGAACCGGTTGTGGCCGCTGATCCTGGCGCACGCCCTCATCGATGCCGTCGCCTATCTCGGCTACAACGTGCTGCGTGGACGCGTCGGTTGGCTACCGTGACGGCGTGTCACCGCGCGGCGCGCTAACGGTCGGGTCGACCATGGGTATGCAGTAGTGACCGCGCACGCAAACCCAGCCCGCGCACCCCACGATCAGTAGAGTTCGACAGTGATGAACGGCGACAACCCACGCGATGATCCACGCAGGCGCCGGGTGCCGCCGCCGACCGGCCGCCCCGGCCCGCCGCCCGATGCCCGGCGGCCTCCGCCTGTCCCGGGCCGACCCGCGCCCGACGCCCGGCGACCCCCGCCCGTTCCCGGCCGCCCCGGCCCCGCACCCGACGCGCGGCGTCCCGTGCCGCCCCTGCCTGGGGCGGGCCGACCCGGCTACCCGGCACCCGACGGCCCGACCGTCCGCCACACCCCGCACGACCGTCGCCCCGCCTCGCACATCGAACCCACCCAGGTCCTGCACCGCGACGGCCGCGACAACCAACCCCTCGCCTACTCACAGGCGCCTCAGCCCGCACAGGCTCCGCAGGCTCCCCGCGAGCAGAAGCCACGCAGACGCGAACCGGTGCAGCACGCCCCGACGCAGCGACCGGTCCCCCATCACGACGCGGTCCCGCCACGCAGACGCACCCCACCGCCTGTGGTCGGGGGTCGCGCGCCACGTCCACCGCGTCCCCGCCGCAGACGCCACCCGTTCCGCTGGTTCACGGTGGTGGTCGTCGCACTGATCGTGGGCATGATCGCCGGTGTCATCTACCTGGACAACTCGCTGACCCGCATCCCCGCCCTCGCCTCCTACAGCGACCGGGTGGGCGACACCCCCGGCACGAACTGGCTGCTCGTCGGTTCCGACGGGCGCGGTGACCTGTCCGAGGACCAGGAAGCCGAACTGGCCACCGGCGGTGACACCGGGCCCGAACGCACCGACACGATCATGCTGGTGCACATCCCGTCGTCCGGCCCGACGACCATGGTCAGCCTGCCGCGCGACTCGTATGTGAGCATCCCCGGCCACGGCAAGGACAAGCTCAACGCCTCCTTCGCGCTCGGTGGCGCACCGCTGCTCGTACAGACCGTCGAGGTGGCCACCGGCGTGCGCATCGACCATTACGCCCAGATCGGTTTCGGTGGTTTCGCCAGTGTCGTCGACGCGCTCGGCGGTATCGAAATGTGTTTGGACCAGCCGATCGTCGACCCGCTGGCCGGTCTCGACCTGCCCGCGGGCTGTCAGGAACTCAGCGGCCCGCAGGCACTGGGTTTCGTGCGGACCCGCGCGACCCCGAACGCCGATGTGGACCGGATGAATCATCAGCGCATGTTCATGTCGGCGCTGCTGAAGAAGGCGACGAGCATGGGCACGCTCGCCAATCCGTTCGCGCTGTGGCCGATGGCGACGGGCGTCGCAGGCTCGCTGAAGGTCGACGACGGCGACCACATCTGGAACCTCGGCGCCCTCGGCTGGGCGATGCGCGGCGACACGGTGACGACCAGCGTGCCGATCGGCGGCTTCACCGACACCGACGTGGGCAATGTGCTGCTCTGGGACAAGTCCAAGGCGCCCGGCTTCTTCGACGCGCTCGCCAAGGATCAGCAGATTCCGGAGGATCTGCTCACCCGGTAACGTCGAATCATGGCCGACTTCACCGAACTCCTGCGTGACCAGATCCGGCACGGACTCACCGCGGCCCAGCAGTACCTGGCCGCGGCCGTCTACTTCGACGCGCAGCGATTGCCGCAGCTCGCCGACCAGACCTATGCCCATGCGGCGCGACATCGCGGCCACGCGCTGCGCATGGTGCAGTACCTGCTCGACCGCGACGTGGCGGTGCGGGTCGGCGGCCTCGACGAGGTCCGTCCCGATTTCGATGCCCCGCGCGAGGCGATCGCGTTCCTGCTCGCGCGCGAGGAGACGATCACCACCCAGATCAGCGCGCTCGCGGCAACTGCTCGCGCGGCCGGGGACTATCTCGGCGAACAGTTCACGCAGTGGTTCCTGCGGGAACAGGTCGACGAGGTCGCCGCGCTCACCACCTTGCTCGCGGTGCTCGACCGCGACGGCAATTTGTTCGATGTGGAAGAATTCGTTCGGCGCGAACTGCCGGGAACTGCGAAAACGTATGCGACGGCCCCGAAAATGGCGGGCGAAGGCCGGGCTTAGTTAGGAAATACTTGCTTAGGAAATACTGTCCTCAATAAGGCTGCACTTGGATGACAAGCCTTCTGACCAGCGCTAATGTGGCCGGCATGTCGATTCATCCGGAACCCCCCCGCAGCAAATTCCACAGCCTGCTCCAAGACCAGATCCGGCATGAGTTCAACGCCGAACATCAGTACATCGCCATTGCGGTGTGGTTCGACAACAACGACTTGCCGCAGCTGGCCAAGCGGTTCTACGCGCAGTCGGTCGAAGAACGCAATCACGCGATGATGATCGTGCAGTATTTCCTCGACCGCGATATCAGCGTCGAGATCGCGGGCATCGACGCGGCGAAGTCGAGCTTCGAGAACGCCCGTGAGCCGATCGAGCTGGCGCTGGCCCAGGAGAAGACGGTCACCGATCAGATCGTGCGGCTGGCGAGTACCGCCCGCGAAGAGGGCGATTACCTCGGCGAGCAGTTCATGCAGTGGTTCCTGAAGGAACAGGTCGAAGAGGTCGCCGCCATGACGACGCTGCTCAATATCGCCGAGCGCGCCGGGTCGAACCTGTTCGATCTGGAGGCCTTCATGTGGCGTGAGCTGAGCACCCCGAAGGACGCCTCGGGCGCGCCGTCGGTCGCCGGCGGCAGCGTCTGACCCGCAAGTGGTGAAGGGATCGGCCTGGGTGTACCGGGCCGATCCCTTCGTCGTCTCACCAGCCGGAGCCGGAACCGCCCGAGCCGGTGTTGGCGAGGATGGTGCCGATCACCATCTGTGCGAGACCGGCAACAGAGCCGAGAAATTCCATGATGTCCTCCGACTTTCACTGACGCCGAGCGTCGGCGTTGGGGTCAACCTAACCGACCGAACAGTGTGAAAGTGGAATGTTTCATTAATTTCATCCGCACGGAAATGTTCAGCGCAGGGTGACCTGACGCGAACGCAGACCGTCGCGCGAACGCCGCTCCTCGCTCGTCATCGGGGCGTCCGAGGCCAGCGCCTCGGCCAGGCGCGCACCGAATTCGCGTGCGGGCGCTTCCCATTCGGTGGGGTGGCGCTCCGGATCGAGATCGAACACCGGAACGAGCACACCGTGGGTGCGGAAGGAACCGGCGAACCGCGAACCCTCGCCCATGTGCAGGCCGCCGCCCGCGTGCACCCGCGCCAGCGCGAGCATCAGGGCGTCCTCGTCCTCCGGACGCACCCAGCGCACGTGCGCCTTCTCGCCCGCGTCGACCCACCACGCCGCGCCGACACCGTCGGCACCCAGATCCAGGCGCGCCGACGGCATGATCGCCTGCTTGGCCTGCTCGATGGTCGCCGCCACCTGCGGGTCGGGGGTCACGCCCTCGGGCACCCACCAGTCGAAGTCCTGGTGCACGGTGAGCCCCAGGTCGGCACCGGGATCGATGACGTCCGCCAGGCGCGGCCCGCCCTCGACGGCCTCCGGGGCCGTGAGCGACTCGCCCGGTTCGGCCGACTGCGTCCACAGGATCGCGGCGGCGATATCGGCCGACGGATCGGCGCCCCGGAACTGCATCTGCGTGCCGACGAAGCCGACCGGCTCGTCACCGGCGCGCACCAGCGCGGCGACCGCGCCGGGCAGCACCGTCGCCAGGGTGACCTCGCGCTGCGCGGCCACGCCGGGCGCCAGCTTCAGGGTCGCGGTCGCCGACGGCACGAACTCCCGCAGCGCCACCAGATCACATTCGGCAGCAAGACCTTCGAACGGTCGCGTCACGACCGCCGATGCCTGCTCCTGCGCCGCACGCCGCTCGGCGAGACGCTGAGCCCGATTACTGTCGGGCTTAGGACTGTTCCGCTTGCTTTTACCCACGGCACGGAGTTTATGGCCGCCGATCACGTCGCGGCCCCGCGCCCCCGTTCTCGGAGTCAAGCGCCGAGAACCGCGGCCCCGCCGCCAATATCACAGCGTGGCGAGCAGCGCTTTGGTGCGGCCCGGGTGGTTGGTCGCCACCCAGCTGACGCCGAGGTCGGCGCACAGCTGCACATCCTCGGGATCGTCGACGGTCCAGCAGTAGGTGGCCCGGCCCGCCGCGGCGGCCTTGTCGACGAGTTCCGGGTGCTCACGAAGGGTTTTCACCGACGGACCGACCGCCGTCGCGCCGACCGTCGTCGCCGCGCCGCCGCCGAGGAAGCGCGAGGATTCGCCGAGCAGCACGGTCGGCAGCAGCGGAGCCGCGCGACGGATACGCCAGACGGCGGTGGCGGCGAACGACATCACCACCGCGCGCGAATGATCCGCCGAGGCGGGGGTGGCGATGCCGAAGCGCTGGAGCTCGGCGAGCACCTTGTTCTCCACCAGGGCGCCGTAGCGCACGGGGTGTTTGGTCTCGATGAAGAGTTTGGTCGGGCGGCTGCGCCAGTCGAGGACGAGGCCGATGAGGTCGCTCAGGGCGAGCACGCCCGCCGGCGCGTCCTCGGTGCCGAAGTTCATGTCGCGCAGCTCGTCCAGGGTCAGCTCGCTGACCAGGCCCGTCGCGTCGGCGGTGCGGTCGACGGTGCGGTCGTGCACGCACACGAGGTGGCCGTCGCGGGTGAGCCGGACATCGCATTCCACCCCGTCGGCGCCCTCGGTCAGGGCGAGTTCGTAGGCGGCGAGAGTGTGCTCGGGAAGCTCCCCCGACGCACCACGGTGCGCGACGACGAACGGCGCGCGATTGCCCTGACTCACTTGGCCACAACCTCCTTGTGCGGATTCTCGCCCGGCTCGGCGGATTCCGAACGTTCTGTCTCCTCGGCCGTACTCGCACCGCCAGGTTCCACCGGGGCGATGACCTCCTGCGCCGGGTCGGCGGCGATCAGCAGGCGGTGCGCCGAACGGGGATTCCCGCGCAGGTCACGTCCCTCGAGCAGGCGAACCGTCCACAGCGTGAGCACCGCGAACCCGGCCGCGCACAGGTCGGTGAACCCGGTGAACGAGACGCCGTCGGCCTCGGCTTGCAGGGTAGAGGCATTGCGCCACAGCGTCGCGGCGAGGAACAGCACCCCGCTCGCCGCCCAGGCGGCCCACCAGATCCGCACCGCGCGCAGTGCGCGTGGGTCGGGATGTGCCGCGGCGAGTTCGGTGAGGAAGACCCCGGGCCAGACGAGGTTCACGCCCGGGATCACGCAACCGGCGATCAGTGTCCACGATCGGCGCGGGTCGCGGCTGCCGTGCGCCGCGTAGGCGGCACGGCGGGCCTCGATCAGCCACGCGACCAGCGACAGCGCCGTCAGCAGCGCGAGGATCGGCGCGAGCGTCCCGAACAGCCACACGGTGGCGTCGGAGATCCAGAGCAGCCAGCTCGGGATCAGGCGGGTGCGGTTCTGCAGCAGGATCAGGTAGCGGCCGTATTCGGCGAGGCCGGCGAGCACGAACGCCGCCGCGGTCATGACAAGCAGCCGGTCACGCCGGTCGGCGATGCCGCGCAACGGCCTGCGCGGTGCGCGCGGCTGGGCGGGCGGCGGATCGAGCAGACCCCAGCGCGGCACCTCGGTGTAGCGGGGAGTCGGGCCGGGGTCGGCGCGCACGGTGCGTGCGCTGACGCGGCGGTCGCGATGATCGGGCCTACGGGCGACCCAGCGGTAGTTGCGTTTCTCCGGGGGCGCGTCGACCTTGCCCGGGGACAGCAGCACGCCACGACAGCGCGGGCACCAGTGCATCGGCGCGCCCTGCACGGCCCACCGCGCGCCACAGCGTGCACATGGTTGCACCACCGAACTCACCCGCGCACCCCGTTCCGGACTAGTAGATCTTGGCTTCGTGGTCGCCGTCGGCGACCACCGGACGGCCGGTCTGCTGCCAGGCGACCATGCCCCCGGCCACATGACAGGCCTCGTACCCGATGTGGGTCAGGTACTTGACCACCTCGATCGAGCGCCCGCCCTGCCTGCACACCACGTAGACCTCGGCGTCGATGTCGATGTCGTCGAGGCGGGCGGGGACGTCGACCATCGGGATGTGGATGGCGCCCGGTGCGTGCCCGAGCTCCCATTCGTCGGGTTCGCGCACGTCGAGCAGCTGGGCGCCGGGGACCGGTTCCGCGCGGTCGAACCCGGCCGGTACCTCGCCCACCGGCACCGTGGGGACATCGGAGCTCGTCACGCCTCGATCCTGCCATGCCCGAAGCGGTGCCGGGCGCCGTGTGCGTGGTCTGTGGACCGATCTCGGTTATCCACAGAATCCACAGCTCGATCCACAGGTCTCAGCAATCGATCAGCACACAATCAGGGTGAGTCGCCCGTCGAGGGGGATTCGAGCTGGTTCGCGCGGCATGGGAACGACCGATCCGGGACTCCCCTCCTGACATCCCGGAGCGGTCGTTCGCCGCTGACGTCGGGATTTCGCGTCCGCAATGATCCCGACATCTACTTGGACGCACGCCGGACCGTTTCGGTTCCATAAAAACGACATCACTAGTGAAAATCCCATTTCGTGGGATCTGGGCGGACGGATCGGTAGCCTGAGCGCATGAACCAGAGCAGGGGGCTACTCGACAGTTTCGACCGCAACGGCCTGAATACCGCTTTGTCCGAATCGACCTGTCTCGGTGTGGAGGTGAACGCCGACGCGGGCAAGCTGCAGCTGTGCCTGGCGGTACTCACCCAACCCGCCGACGGCGCCGAACCCGGTGAGCGCAAAGTGTTGCTCACCTTCACCGGCGTCACCCGCGTCGCCGCGTCGCTGCGCATCCAGCGCTGGGACGACATCGACGCCCGCGTCCTTCCCCTCACCCTCGACCAGCTCGACGAGGCCATCGAGAGCTTCGGCGGCGGCGGCCTGCACGGCTGGGAGTTCATCGACGTCGACGACAGCGGCTGGACGCTGTGGAGCGAGCTGCTCAGCTTCGACACGGTGCTCGACCAGCGCATCGCCGCGCATGTCATCGAGTTCTCCCAGGAGGAGGGCATCGATCCGCGCGAACTCGACGTCCGAGTATGGTTCGACAAGATCACAATTACCGACCTGGACGGCCGCGAGATCCCGATGGCCGAGTTCGTCGAGGGCGGTCGCCGCTGGTGGGCCGCCCACGACTCGGGCGACGCCCGCGCAAGCAAGGCAGACGTCGCGCCCCCGCTGTAATCGGCTGGGCCATCAGAAATACAGCCCGCGCGTCGTCGGTTGCACGAATCGGGTGTACGAATGATGGTTGGTGTGCTCGATCGGATGGGCGCACACAGCCCGACACAGGAAAGGGACAACGTGGCCGAGTACACGCTGCCGGATCTGGATTACGACTACAGCGCACTGGAGCCCCACATCTCGGGGCAGATCAACGAGATCCACCACTCCAAGCACCATGCCGCCTACGTCGCCGGCGCGAACACCGCGCTGGAGAAGCTGGAAGCCGCGCGCGAAGCGGGCGATCACAGCGCCATCTTCCTGCACGAGAAGAACCTGGCCTTCCACCTGGGTGGTCACGCCAACCACTCCATCTGGTGGAAGAACCTCTCCCCCAACGGTGGTGACAAGCCGGAAGGCGACCTGGCCGCGGCCATCGACGACCAGTTCGGTTCGTTCGACAAGTTCCGCGCGCAGTTCACCGCGGCCGCCAACGGCCTGCAGGGTTCGGGCTGGGCCGTCCTGGGTTACGACACCCTCGGCCAGAAGCTGCTGACCTTCCAGCTGTACGACCAGCAGGCGAACGTGCCGCTCGGCATCATCCCGCTGCTGCAGGTCGACATGTGGGAGCACGCCTTCTACCTGCAGTACAAGAACGTCAAGGCCGACTACGTGACCGCGTTCTGGAACGTCGTCAACTGGGCCGACGTGCAGGACCGCTTCGCCCGCGCCGTCAACCAGGGCAAGGGCCTCATCTTCGGCTGAGCTAGCGAATAGTAAAGAGTCCCTCGATGGTTCGCCGTCGGGGGACTTTTTCGTGCCGCCTGGTTTCGTACCTACATGGGTAACTCGTCGGGGACGCCCAGAACTTGCCTGTGGTGCGACCGCAGGCCCGGTTCTCAGGTGGTGCGCTCTCGCTGGTCGGCAAAAGTCGCGGGGAGGCGGGCTAGCACTCAGTGGTACTTGTGTGCCAATAGGGTTGCGGGCTATTCCTGACTTATCTCGTAAGTCGGGAGGTCGTCATGACTGTTCAGGGGCCGATCGGGTTCACGCCGTTTCAGGCGGATGGTCGTTTGCGGGGATTCGTGGTGTCAGGGCGGTGGCCGGATACCACCAAGGAGTGGGCCCAGGTGCTCGTGCTCGCCGTGCGGGTGGCGTCGTTGCCGGGCTTGCTGCTCACCAGCACCGTATTCGGGGTGCGTGAGGAGTTGCCCGACGATCCGGAACCCGACACCGTCGGTCTCGTCCTCGCCGAGGGCCCGGTGGTCGGTGACCAGGCGATCGAGCCGGGCCGTTTCGCCGAGCACGTGCCGCCCGCCCTGCTGATGCTGCATCCGCCGTCGCAGACCCGGCCGTCGCTGCCCGAGTGCGTGGGCGCCGCGTCCGGGTGCGTGCTGCTGCCCGGCGTGCCGCATCTGGGTTTGGAGCATCGGGCCGCCTGGGCCGAGGCCGAACTCGACGGCACCGTCACCTCCCTGGTGAGTCGGGTCGGCATGGACCTCATCAGCGACCCGGATACCGCCGTGCTGGCAATGCTGTTGGCTGCCTGAGCCTTTCGCGACCCCGGCCTGGCGAACCACTGGCAACAGGGTTTCCCGATCCGGAATTCAGGGGAACCGAACTATCCGGGCCGCTCAGCCAAACTTATTGTGTCCGTTGCCCTTTCGGTGACGCGATGTTGGCATTCCGGGAGCAACCGCGCTAGGGTGGGATACAGCGAAGGGGAGTAGCCCGCAATCGCCCAGTCGACATACTGATCGCCGCCACCACCGGCGCGATCCGGCTGCGCGAACCGGTAACCACCGGTGGGCGAGACCTTCGGCCACGAAACCGATCATTCGACCGGTGTGGCTGAAGGCACCCCCGTCTCAGCCGCAGGCCGGAAGTTGTTACCTGGGAGCTGAATTCATTGATCGCCACGATCCTGCTGAGCTTCGGCGTGATCTTCCTGGCCGAGCTGGGCGACAAATCGCAGCTGATGGCGCTGACGTTCTCGCTGCGCTACCGCTGGTGGGTCGTCCTGGCCGGAATCAGCGTCGCCAGTGTCGCCGTGAACCTCATCGCCGCGGGTGTCGGCCACTTTCTCGGCACGGCGTTGCCCGCCGGCGCCATCGCGGTGGTGACCGCGCTCACCCTGCTGGCCGTCGGCGTGTGGACCCTGCGCGACGCGCTCACCTCGGCGGACGACACCGAGACCGCCCCCGAACCGCCCAGCACCCGCAATGCGTTCCTCGTGGTGATCTCCGCCTTCATGCTCGCCGAACTCGGCGACCGGACGATGTTCGCCGCGGCCGCGCTCGCCTCGAACAACAGCTGGCTCGCGGTGTGGATCGGCTCGGTGGCAGGCATGGTCGCCGCGGGTGGGCTGGCGATTCTGGTCGGCAAGTTCGCGGGTAAGCACCTGCCCGAGCGTGGGATCGCCATCGCCTCGGGTCTGCTGTTCCTGTTCTTCGCCGGGAAAACCCTGCTCGACGCCTTCGTCCCCGGCGTCGACGGCGTCGCATCCCTCGCGCTCGCCCTGCTCGCCCCGGCACTCACCGGCGCCGGGGTGCTGGCCTGGCGGTTCTTTCGGCGTGAGCGCGAGCCGGTGGATCAGCCGGCGAAGGCGTTGCCGTAAACCGTGCCCGAGCGCTGCGCCAACGCGATGAGCTGATCCTTCAATTCCCACAGGCTGTCCAGGTCGCCCCCGGCGATCTTGCCGGTGACCATCGCCCCGATCGCCGCCGCCAAGGTGGCACAGGCGAAGCGCTGCTCCTCGGTTTCGGCGCCGAGCATCGCCGCCACCACCGTGACGAACCGGTGCTGTAGGTCCATCCGGGCCGCGATCGCTGCCGGTCCCGCCGCGTACACCTCGACGAGGAACAGCCGCGCGGAGGCGGGATCGTCGATCAGGTGCTGGAAGTAGGCGGTGAGGATGCGGTCCATCCGGGTCGGCGCGTCGGCGTCGGCGAGTTCGGCGATGGTGTCCTGCAGGCGGTCCGAGAGCAGCTCGGAGGCGCGGTCGAAGGCGGCGCGGAAGCAGTCCTCCTTGGAGCGGAACTGCTCGTAGAACGTCTCGCGTGACACCCCGGCGCGTTTGAGCACCGCCGCGACCGGCGTGCCGACATAGCCGCTCTCGCACATCGCCTCCCCCATCGCGACGAGGATGCGTTCGCGCTGGGACGCGACCACCTCCTCGCGCGAGAGGCGGTGGCGCCCGCGCGGCAGCTGACGCAGGGTCGATCCGGGTTCCTCACTCATTGCCGTTCCATTCTGCGCGGCCGGGCCGGTTGGTCGGTGGTGAACGGTGCGTCCTCGTTGCGGGCGATCTCGACGGCGCGCGCCACCCTGTTGCCGTGTAGCCGTTGCACGACCAGCTGGGCGAAGGGGCGTAGCGGCCGGGCCATCGCCACCCACCACGGCGCGTACACCGTGGCCTTGCGGCGGGCCACAGCCCGTTCCATGGCGTCGACCGCCGGACCGATCGGCGAGATCCCCGCCAGGCTCGTGCCGCCGAGGATGGTGTGCGCGGCGGCGGTGTCGAAGCCGCGCACGGTCATGTCGGTGTCGATCCCCGCGAAGTAGGTGACGCCCACTTTGGCTCCCGTGGAAGACAATTCGAAGCGCAGCGTTTCCGCGAGCGCGGCCACCGCGGCCGCCGACGCACTGTAGGCGCCGCCGAGCGGCAGCTGCACGGCACTCGAGATGGACGACATCATCAGGACGTACCCATCCGCGTGCGCGATATACGGGCCCGCCGCCTGCACCGCGTACGCGACACCGAGCACGTTCACCGCCAGCGTCTCCTCGAGCACCGAGGCGTCGCCGCCGACCATCGCCATCTGCTTGGCGATCCCCGCGTTGGCCACCAGCACATCCAGCCCGCCGAGTTCGGCGACCAGCACCGGAATCACCCGCCCCACCTGGGCCGGGTCGGCCACATCGCAGTAGCGCCACGGCACATCACCGCATTCCGCGGCCACCTCGGCGAGCAGTTCCGGCTCGATCCCGAGCAGCGCGACCCGCGCCCCCTTCGCCGCCAGCCGCCGCGCCAGCGCAGCACCGATCCCGCGCGCGGCACCCGTGATCAGGACCCTGCGCCCGGCCACGCTCGGACCGGCGAACGATCTCATGACGGCACGCTACCACCGGCAAACACCGCTGTTCGCGACGATTTCGGCTACACCGAAGTAGGGGTGCGCCACACCACACCCCTGAACGCTATGGTGCATTATTGGCAGAAGGCCGATAAGGCCGCAAAACCACCAAGTTCGCGGCGCGTCCCCGCCTCTGGACTGACCGAAGGGTGCGACGAAGGAGTGCCCGTAGGGAGGGAAGAGGCGGGGTTCAGCGCCGCGAACCGCGGCGCCAGCCGCCAAATAACACAGGAGATTTTGTGGAGATTTCTGGTTCCGCCGCAATCGTCACCGGAGGCGCGTCCGGTCTCGGTGCCGCTACCGCCAAGCGTCTGGCCGAGGCGGGTGCGACCGTGTTCGGTCTCGACATCCCGCAGTCCATCGAGCGCGCGGGCGACAGCGTGCCCGACGGTGTCACCCTGATCGCCGCCGACGTGACGAGCAACGACGAGGTCGCCGCTGCCGTCGCCCAGGTGACCGAGGGCCCGGCGCCGCTGCGCATCGTGGTGAACTGTGCCGGTGTCGGCTGGGCGGGTCGCATCCTGTCCAAGAACGGCCCGCACGATCTCGAGCTGTTCCGCACCGTCATCACCGTGAACCTGCTCGGCACCTTCAATGTGATGCGGCTGGCGGCCGACGCCATCGCCAAGACCGAGCCGGTGGACGAGTACGGTCAGCGCGGCGTGGTCGTGAACACCGCGTCGGTGGCGGCGTTCGAGGGCCAGATCGGTCAGATCGCGTACTCGGCGTCCAAGGGTGGCGTGCACGGCATGACCGTGCCCGCCGCACGTGACCTGGCCCAGTTCGGTATCCGCGTGAACACCATCGCCCCCGGCATCATCGATACCCCGATGCTCGCCGGCGTCACCGAGGACTACCGCAAGAACCTCGAGGCGGGCGTCCCGTTCCCGTCGCGGCTGGGCCGCCCCGACGAGTACGCCCAGCTGGTGGAGTACATCGCCCGCCACGACTACCTCAACGGCGAGACCATCCGCATGGACGGCGCCCTGCGCATGGCGCCCAGGTAAGCAGTTCGAATACCGAACGGCGCCTTCCTTTTCGGGAGGCGCCGTTCGGCGTTTCTACAGGACGCGCTCGAAGGTGATGAGGGCGCGGCCCGGTCCGTTGTAGTTCGCGACCGGTCCGGTCACCGTGAAGCCGAGGCTGCGGTGGAAGTCGATCGAGGTGTAGTTCGACGGTGAGGTGATGGCCGACACCAGTTTTCGGCCGTCGGCGCGCACGATCGTGAAGAACTCGTCGTAGAGGGTGCGGCCGAGGCCGGACTTGCGGGCGTCGGGGCGCACGGCGACGAAGTGGATGTAGGCGGCGTCGGCGTCGGCGGGTGAGCCGAAACCGATGAGGAATCCGGAGATTCCGGCGTCGTCGGTGGCGATCAGGCTGGTGCGATGGAAGTGGTCGAGGAACATGCGCGGCAGGTTGTGCGTCACGGCCCGCCCCCACCAGTCGTCGACCACCCCGATCAGTTCGTCGTAGTCCTCGGGACGTGCTCGCCGAATCTCGTGCCCACCCATATCTCCATGGTGGACCGAAATCGCTTATTCGGCACGGTGTTCGATCCGGTTCACGCGCCGACGGCCGACCGGTCCACCGGTTCGATGGGCAGCCGCAGGGCCGCGGGGGCACCGGCGGGCACAACGGGAGCACGCGGTGGGACCGGCGCGATCCGGCGGTACGGCTCCCCCATCGGCGGCCGCGGATCGGCCTCGCCCCGGTTCGGCCACAGCGCGGCCGCGCGTTCGGCCTGCGCGGCGATGGTGAGTGACGGGTTGACCCCCAGGTTCGCCGAAATGGCCGAGCCGTCAACGATGCTCAGTCCCGGATAGCCGTGCACCCGGTGGTAGGGGTCGATCACGCCGGTGGCCGGATCGGCGCCGATGGCGCAGCCGCCGATGAAGTGTGCCGTCATCGGAACACCGAAGACATCGGGCCAGGTGGTGCCCGCGGTGGCGCCGAATTTCTCGGCGACCCTTCGGGTCACCTCGTGCCCGGCCGGAATCCAGGACGGATTGGGGTGGCCGTACCCCTGCTTGCTGGTGTAGCGGCGGCCGAACAGCCCACGCTTGGTGTAGGTGGTGATGGAGTTGTCCAGGCTCTGCATCACCAGCAGGATCAGGGTCCGCTCGCTCCAGCGTGTGGTGCGCAGCAGGCGCACGGTGCGGATCGGGTGACGGCCCGCGATGCCGAGCACCCGCAGCCAGCGCGGTGTGCGCTGGTCACCGTCGACGAGGTAGGTGTTCAGCAGGCCCATCGCGTTGGAGCCCCGGCCGTAGCGCACCGGTTCCACGTGGGTGTCGGGCGTCGGGTGGAACGAGGAGGTGATCGCCACCCCGGTGGTGACCTCGATGTCGGGATTCACGGTGGTGCGGCCCGCGCCGAGAATGGCCTCGGAGTTGGTGCGGGTGAGCACACCCAGGCGGGTCGACAGCGCGGGCAGGACGGCGCGGTCGCGCATGCGGAACAGCAGTCGCTGGGTGCCCCAGGTGCCCGCGGCGAGCACCACCCGGTCGGCGGAGAACGTGGTGCGCTGCTTACGGACCCAGCTGCCGGTGCGCTCGGTGTCGACGAGCCAGGTGCCGTCGGTCTGCGGACGCAGGGCCGTCACGGTGGTCATCGGCAGCACGGTGGCCCCGGCCTGCTCGGCCAGCCCGAGATAGTTCTTGACCAGCGTGTTCTTGGCGCCGTGCCGACAGCCGGTCATGCATTCGCCGCACTTCACGCAGCCGGTGCGGGCGGGGCCGACACCGCCGAAGTACGGGTCGGCGTCGGTGCGGCCCGGCTCGCCGAAGTACACCGCGACGGGAGTCGGCACGAAGGTGTGCCCGACGCCCATCTCCTCGGCCACCGCCTTGATGACGGTGTCGGCCGGGGTGTGCAACGGATTTCGGACCACTCCCAGCATGCGCGTGGCCTGCTCGTAGTGCGGGGACAGTTCGGCTTCCCAGTCGGTGATGCCCGCCCACTGTTTGTCACCGAAGAACGCCTCCCCCGGCTTGTACAGCGTGTTGGCGTAGTTGAGCGAACCGCCGCCGACACCGGCTCCGGCCAGGATGAAACAGTCGCGCAGGCGATGGACGCGCTGAATGCCGTAGCACCCGAGTCGCGGCGCCCACAGGTAGCGGCGCAGGTCCCAGTTGGTCGCGGCGAAATCGGCGTCGGCGAACCGGCGGCCCGCCTCGAGCACGCCGACCCGGTATCCCTTCTCCACCAGCCGCAGCGCCGTGACGCTGCCGCCGAAACCCGATCCGACGATCAGCACGTCGTAATGGGTGTTCACGTCCACCATTGTCGCGAGCCTACGAGCCGGTCGCCGAACCGTAATCCGGCTCGACTGTCCTTGCCCGAGGCCATATATCGGCGCACGCACGACTGGGAACTGTCACAACACCGCCGAAGTACGGGGCCGCCTGCCGCAGGCGGCCATCCAGCCGTGAGACCACGGCCTCAGCCGCCGGCGGGAGCTGCTGCCGCACCCCAGGCGAGGAGCCGCCCCCGACGACAGCTGCTGTGCCGCAGCACAAGCAGTCACGCCGAGGGCGGCATCGTGTCACACGGTGCGGGTGAGACGCTCGGTCAGCAGATGGGCGAAGCGGGCGGGGTCCTTGAGTTCGCCGCCCTCGGCGAGAACGGCCGTGCCGTACAGCAATTCGGCGGTCTCGGTGAGCTCGGGGACCTTGCCCTCGTCGGCGTCGGACTTGCGCGCGTCGTAGGCGTCGCGCAGGCCCGTGACCAGCGGGTGGGTCGGGTTGAGCTCGAGGATGCGCTTGGACTCCGGCAGCGCCTGGCCCGACGCGCGGTACATGCGCTCGAGCATCGGGGTGAAGTCGAAGACGTCGCCGACCAGGCAGGCCGGTGAGGTGGTGAGCCGGTTGGTCAGGCGCACCTCCTTGGCGACCTCGGACAGGGTCTTACCGAGCCAGGTGAGCAGGTCGGCGTAGTCCTTGTCCTGCTGCTCGCGCAGGGCCTCGGTTTCCTTCTTCTCCTCTTCGGTCTCCAGGTCGACCTCGCCCTTGGCGATGGACTGGAACTTCTTGCCGTCGAACTCCGGCACCGAGCCGACCCACATCTCGTCGACCGGGTCGGTGAGCACGAGCACCTCGAGCCCCTTGGCCTTGAAGGCCTCCAGGTGCGGCGAATTCTCCACCTGCGCACGGCTTTCGCCGGTCATGTAGTAGATCGCGTCCTGGCCGTCCTTCATCCGCTCCACGTACTGGGCGAGCGTGGTGAGCTCGGACTCGGAGGCGGTGGAGGCGAAAGAGGAGACGGTGAGCAGGGTTTCGCGGTTGTCGGTGTCGGAGAGCAAGCCCTCCTTGAGCACCCGGCCGAACTGGGTCCAGAAGGTCTGGTACTTGGTCTGATCCTCGGCCGACTGCAGATCCTTGACCGTCGAGAGCACCTTCTTCACCAGGCGCTTGCGGATCATCTGGATCTGGCGGTCCTGCTGCAGGATCTCGCGCGACACGTTGAGCGAGAGGTCCTGCGCGTCGACCACACCCTTGACGAAGCGCAGGTACTCCGGCATCAGCTCTTCGCAGTTGTCCATGATGAACACCCGGCGCACGTAGAGCTGCACACCGCGCTTGTGCTCACGGGTGAACAGGTCGAACGGCGCGGTCGAGGGCAGGAACAGCAGCGCCTGGTACTCGAAGGTGCCCTCCGCCTTCATCGGGATGATCTCGAGCGGATCGTCCCAGGCGTGGCTGACGTGGTGGTAGAACTCCTTGTACTCCTCGTCGGTGACCTCGCTGCGCGGGCGCGTCCACAGCGCCTTCTGCGAGTTCAGCGTCTGGTCCTCGACGACGGTCTTGGAGACCTTGTCCTCGCCCTCGCCCTCCATCACGGTCCGCTCGACCTGCATACGGATCGGCCAGGCGATGAAGTCGGAGTACTTGCGGACGATCTCGCGCAGTTTCCATTCCTGCGTGTAATCGAAGAGGTGATCGTCCTCGTCGGGCTTCTTCAACGCCAGCGTCACCGAGGTGCCCTGCGGTGCGTCGGTGACGGTGTCGATCGTGTAGGTGGAGCTGCCCGCGGCGGCTTCCCAGCGGGTGCCCTCGGTCTCGCCCGCCTTGCGGGTGGTGAGGGTGACCTTGTCGGCGACCATGAAGGTCGAGTAGAAGCCGATACCGAACTGGCCGATCAGCTCCTCGGCCGCGGCGTCGGACTTGGCTTCGGTGAGTTTGCGGCGCAGCTCGGCGGTGCCGGACTTGGCGAGGGTGCCGATCAGGTCGATCACCTCGGCACGGGACATGCCGATGCCGTTGTCGCGCACGGTCAGGACGCGCTCGTCGGAGTCGACCTCCAGCTCGATGTGCAGATCGGCGGTGTCGGCGACGAGGTCCTTGTCCTGGAACGTGGCCAGCTTGAGCTTGTCCAGTGCGTCGGAAGCGTTCGAGATCAGCTCCCGCAGGAACGTGTCTTTGTTGGAGTACACCGAGTGGATCATCAGCTCGAGGAGCTGGTGGGTCTCGGCCTGGAACTCGAGTGTTTCGACTGCTTCTGTCACGCCGACAATGTTATTACCGGGCGAAGTCCTTGAGCGAGGGAACCTCAACTACAGCTCTAGTGGTCATCCATTCGCGCAGCACCTGGGTGGCACGCACGTCGTCTTCGTTGTACTCGAGCAGCCGGGTGCGCTGAGACAGGTCGCTGTCGGCGTCATAGCCGACCGCGCGGCGGTACCAGCCCATCGACGCCTCACCACCGGCTTCGGGATCGCGCCAGCCGAATCCGGCCACCGGGGCGATCTTCTTGAGGCCCTTGCCGTTCGGGCAGATGAACTGGTCGGTGACGGCCTGGAACATGTCGACCCACTCGGGTGAGTCGACGAAGGCGCGCACCTCCTCGTGGGTGGGGATACCGGGCCTGCCCGCGAAACGCCGGGCCGACTCGTAGAGCCACTTGTCCTCGGCGGTGCGCGAATAGCAGTAGGCGGCAAAGGTCTTGCCCGCCGCGTGGGCCTGCGCGCGCTGCGCCATCAGCCAGGTCCAGAACTCGCCGAAGGAGCGGCCCTCGTCGTCGGTGGGCAGCGGGTCCCAGGTGACGAAGGGGCGGTACACATCGTCGAGCAGGGTGCCCCAGAGGTAGGCACCGTCTTCCTGGTAACTCTCCAGGTCGACATCGATCTCCACGTCGGCCCGGCGCACGCTGACGGTGTCGAAGCGCCGGACCAGCGGCGCGCCGGCGATCCAGGCGCGCGCGGTGACGACGGTCTCGGTGAACGGGCCGTGCTGCCAGTCGTCGGGTTCCTCACCAACCCAGGCGGCCAGTTCGTCGATGGTCTGCACGCCGTGCACGCGCAGCACCTCGGCCCGCGAACCGGGCGCGACCAGGCTCACGTCCCGCATCGCCGCCAGCGCGCCCTCGCACCCGGGCTCGGCAGTGCCTGCCTGCTGCGCTCCCGAGGGCCCTGCGTGGTCACGCTCCGCTACCTCCTCCGGGCCCGCCGGTCGCTGCGCCGGATCCGGACCGCGCACCCACCAGGGGCACTGCCTGCACTCGGGCACCTTCGACGGCTGGGTGGGCAGTTCGCCGCGCACCACCGCGATGCGGTCGGCGTAGCGCAGGTCGTAGTCGGCGAGCACACCGGTGAGGTCGTGCACGAGGATGCGGTCGAACGCGAGGCCGATGGCGCCGCCGACCAGCGCGGGACTGGCCAGTCCGTGGCGTTGCAACATCCGGTACAGGTGGGCGAGGCGCTGCTGGTCGCGCGGCTGGGGACGCAGTTTCACGTGCTTGTCGCGGCGCGGCTCCCAGCGGAACAGGTCCGAGGTGAGCGGGTGGAAATCGGCCGGGTCGGGCCTGCGCGGGTCGGTGACCTTGTGGTTGACGACGATGATCGGGATATATCCGCCGCGATCGGCGTCGCGCAGCAGGAACTCGGCGCCGCCACGGCGGCCGGTGTCGGGTTCCTGGGGCAGCAGGCCACCCCAGATACGCGACGCGCCCGCCCGCATCGCGGCCATGGTCGCGTCGGCGCGCGCACCGGCACGCAGCGCCGGATCGATCACGACCCAGTCGTCCGGGGCGGCGCCGACCAGTTCGTCGCGGACCTTGGTGCGATACGCGGTGGCCGCCTCGCGCCGCTGCTGCACACCCGGGTCTTCCCTGACCTCGGCGAGCATGCCGGGGTTGGCGGCGTCCAGGCGCAGCCGGTGGCGGCAGCCGATGAGCGAGCGCGCGTCGAGGAAGGCCGCCGGGGAGCCGCCGCGAGCGGCCGAAGTGGCCGTTGTCGGCTCGGTTTCGAGCGCAGCGGAAGCCGGGGCCGGGATCGTCACCGGCCCGCTGTCGAAGTTCTCCTCGGCTGCACGCACACCAGCAGTATGGTCCTTACCCCCGACACATTGCCCAATCGCTACCCTGATCCCACTACGCTACGAAGTACGGCAGGCCGGTCCGGACGGCGCTGCCTCGTGACTTGGCGAGCATGACGGAGGGCCTGATCTCATGGGGTTGTTCAGCAAGCGTAAGCGGCGGCCAAGTCGTCGCGCGGAGGCGAAGGCGCTCAAGCACAAAGCCGCCGTCGAGGCGAAACTCAGCGCCAAGAACGAGCGCAAGGCGGCCAAGGCGGGCGAGCGGACCAGCCGTCGCGCCATGAAGGCGCAGGCCCGCACCGAGGCCAAGGTGGCCAAGGCGCAGATCGCCGCGCTGCAGGCCGAGGAGAAGGCGGCACAGAAGCTGGCCGCCAAGGCCGACCGCGAGCTGTTCAGCGCGGCCCAGATCCGCAAGTACATCGGGGTGGCGCGGGTGCTGATCCCGGTGCTCGCGCCGCTGGCCTACCGTGGCGCCACCCTGGTGCGCGGGCAGCTCGACGCGCGCAAGGCACAGCAGCTGGGCATCGGCCTCGACCAGCTCGGCGAGTTCAGCGGCCACGGCGCCCGCCTGCAGGCCCGCATCACCAACACCGAGAACGCGCTGGACAAGATCGCGGCCGACTCTCCCGACGGCGAGACCAAGAAGTTCGTCGAGGCGGCCCGTTCGCGGCTGACCGACCTCACCGTCGCCGTGCGCACCGCCGAGCAGATGCCCGCGGCGCGCCGCAAGGCCGTGCACACCTCCATCTCCACCGAACTGTCGGTCCTGGAGAACGACGCGCTGGCCCGCCTCGGCGTGCGCTGAACCTGTGACGACGCCGCAGCTCACCTCCCGCCTGCGCGGTGGTGGCTGCGGCGTACTCGTCGGCGCGCTCGCCGTCGCCGCGCACGGCATGGCCGGTGGCGGGGTGCCGCGCTCGGCGGAGATCGCGCTGTTGCTGCTGGTTTCGCTTGCGACGGGCGCGATCGCCGGGCGCCGGGCTCTCCCCACCTTCGCGCGTCGTGCCGATGCCGGGTGGTTGCGGGCAGCGGGAGCACTCCTCGGCGGTCAATGGGCCGGGCACTACGCGCTGACCGGGACGCTCGATCATCACGGCGGCGTTCTCGATGTGCAGCACCTGCCTGGTGCGCCGATGGTGGTGGCGCACCTGCTGGCCGCATTCGTCTGTGCGGCACTGATTCTCGTCGCCGAACGGCTGTATCTCGTTGCGTCGGGCGTGATCCGGGCGGTACTCACCGTCCCACGACTCGACGTCACGCACCGTGCCGCGCGCTGGACGGAAACCGTCGACATCGTCCTCGGTACCCGCCTGGAAGGTGTGCGATGTCCGCGCGCACCGCCGCTGTCCGCCTGATCTCACGCGACATCAGAACTCTTCGGACAGAAGGCATTCCATGCACAACTTCATCACCCGTGGGACGGCGACGGCCGGTCTCGCGGCCGCACTCGTGCTCGCCGCCTGCGGTTCGGCGGCGGCGCACGTCACGGTCGACGCGCCAGGCGCCGCCAAGGGCAAGTACACCGTTGCCACCTTCAAGGTGCCCAACGAATCCGACACCGCCTCCACCACCTCGGTGAGCGTCACCGTGCCGAACCTGAAAAGCGTTCGCACCGAGCCGATGCCGGGCTGGTCCTCGCGCATCGAACGCAACGACAAGGGCGAGGCGGTGGCCGTCGCCTGGACCGCCGAGCCGGGCAACCCCGGTGTCGGACCGGGCCAGTTCCAGCGTTTCGTGCTCTCGCTCGGACCGCTGCCCACCCAGGACGAGGTGACCTTCCCCGCGCGGCAGACCTACAGCGACGGCAAGGTCGTCGCCTGGGATCAGCCGAGCACGGGCGGCGCCGAGCCCGAATACCCCGCGCCCACACTGGCACTCAGCGAATCGGGTGGTTCCGACGGCGGTGACCACCATGTCGCCACCGACGAGCCCGCCGAAGCGGAGTCCGACTCGGTGGCTCGCTGGACCGGCGGTATCGGCCTGGCGCTCGGCCTGTTCGCCGCCGCGCTCGGTCTCGGGCTCGTCGCGCGGTCGAGGAAGTCGTGATGGAACGCTGTCAGACTCCTGCGGTGTCCGGGCGCTCGCGGCAGACCTCGCCCCAGATTGTCGTGCCGAACGAGGTTGTGGCCGAGATCAATCGGTCGGCGCGGCGTCGCCTGGCGCGGCGGTTCGCTGTCACCCTGGTCGCCGGCCTGTTCGCCCTGATCTTCGGCGCGACCGGCATCGCGAACGCACACTCCGGTGCCGTGAGCAGCGTTCCCGAGGACGGTTCGTCGATCGAGGCAGGCCCGGCGCGCGCGAGCATCACCTTCAACGAGGAACTGCAGCAGACGTTTCCGTCGCTGACGGTGGTCGGTCCGGACGGGCGCCTGTGGTCCAAGGGCAAGCCGGTGGTCGAAGGCCGCACGGTGAGTGTGGAAGTGGGTGAACTCGGGCCGGTCGGCGAATACACCATGGCGTTCCGGGTGACCTCCGCCGACGGTCATCCCGTCAGCGGGACGAGGACCTTCACCCTCACCAAGGAAGGCACCGGAACACCGGGCGCCAAGCCGGGCGAGGACGAGGGCTCCGACGGCGAAGAGTCCGGTGGCGTGCCCGTGTGGGTGTTCGTCGCCGGTGGTGTCGTGCTGTTCGGCGTCGGTCTCGCGGTGGCGCTGCTCGGTACCGGCCGCAAGAAGTAGCCGCCGATGACGACCGGAGGCCGGTGGCGAGTGTTCGGTCCGGTCGTCGTCGCCGCGCTCGCCGGGGTGGTGCTCGCCTGGATACTGCGCCGGACCGGCGGTTTCCCAGCGGCGGCGGGTGCGCGGGTGATCGCCGACTGCGCGGGCGCCACGGTGCTCGGGCTGGCCGCGCTGCCCCGCCTCGACCACCGGCTCGCGGTGGCGTGGCGGCCGGTCGCGGTGCTGGCCACGATCTGGCTGGGCGCCGAGTTCACCCTGCTGGTGTGCGAGGCGGCGGGCATCGTCGGCGTGCCGGTGCACGAACTCGCCGCGGGCGAATTCGGCACGTTCCTCGGCAGGCTCAGCGGCGGGCAGATCGGGATCGCCATCCTGTTCTGCACCGCCGCCGTCGCCTGCTACGCCGCGTGGGCGTTCCGCAGGCCCGACGACGCCTCGGCCGACCTGGTCCTGGTGTTCGCGGCGGTCGCGCTCGCCCTGCGACCCATCACCGGGCACATGTCGCAGCAGGTGCTCGGATCGGTGCTCGTCGCGGTGCACGCCCTGGCCGCGGCGGCGTGGTTCGGGCTGCTGCTCGCGCTGGCACTCGTGGTGCGCACGCGCGGCGGCTGGGCGAACGCGCTGCCCCGCTACTCGACCGCCGCCGCGCCGCTGGTCGCGGTGATCGCGGTGACCGGGCTCATCGACGGCCTCGTCCGCATCGGCTCGGTGCCCGCCCTGGTGACCACCGGCTACGGACGGATCATGCTGGCCAAGGTGCTCGTGCTCGCGATGCTCGCCGGGCTCGGCTGGTGGTGGCGGCGCACCTGGGTGGGCCGGGCCGCCGAGCACCGCGTCACCGCCGACGTGTCGGTCCGCAACGCGGCGATCGAGGTGACGCTCATGGCGGTGGCGCTCGGCTTGGCCGCCACACTGGCCGTGACCGCTTAGACGCCATACAAACGCATTACAGTTGCCGGTATGAGCGACGTGAGGATTGTCGAAGACTGCGCAGCGCCGGCCGAGACGGCATTCGCCTTTGTCAACGACTATCGCAACCTGCCGAAATTCTGGTACGGCATCGAGTCCTTCACCCCGGTCACCGACCAGACCGAAGGTGTGGGCGCGAAATTCGACGGGAAGATGAAGCTCGGCCCCGCCTCGCTCACCTCCCGCATCGAAGTGGTGCGCTGGGAGGAAGGCTCGGTGATCGGCACCAAATCGATCAAGGGATTCGAGATCCTCTCGACCTTCGTCTTCACGCCCAAGGGCGCCGACACCAGCACCATCGACGCGCACATCCAGTACTTCGTGCCCGGCGGTATCGCGGGCAAGATGCTCGGCCGGACCATCGAACCGTTCATCAAGATCGCCGTGAAACACACCACCGAGGCCCTCATCAGCGAGATCGAGAAGGCCCACCGCCCGACCACCTGACACAATCGGCGTCATGACCGAATCAGCGAATGTAGTGGCAACCGCCGATCTGGCCGATGAGATCGGCCCCGAGATCCGCAGCTGCGATACCCAGTTCATCCAGTTCGGTGGCCGTCAAGCGTTCGCCGGGCGGATCACCACGATCCGTTGCTTCCAGGACAACCTGCTGGTGAAGCAGACCCTCGGCGAGCCGGGCGAGGGCAAGGTGCTGGTCGTCGACGGCGGGGCGAGCGTGCACACCGCGCTGGTCGGCGACATCATCGCGGGCCGCGGCGTGGACAACGGCTGGGCGGGCGTGATCGTCAACGGTGCGGTGCGCGACTCGGCCATCCTGCGCACCCTCGACATCGGGGTGAAGGCGCTGGGCACCAACCCGCGCAAGAGCACCCAGACCGGCAGCGGCGAACGCGACGTGCCGGTGGAGTTCGGCGGCATCACCTTCGTTCCCGGCGAGATGCTCTACAGCGACCACGACGGCGTCGTCGTCCGCGCGGAGGACTGAAAACTCGCGCGGGGTGCGGGTCAGCCCTCGCTGACCCGCACCCTGTGACCGGCTAGGACAACCACGTCGCCGACCTGCAGTTGCCTACCGCGGCGCAGTTCCACCTCGTCGTTGACCCGGACCAGACCCTGGGCGATCACCGACTTGGCCTCCGAACCGGAATCGATCAGGTTGGCCAGTTTGAGGAATTGCCCGAGCCGGATGACCTCGTCATCGATCGGCACGTCCACTGGTTCCGACATGCGCTAATACTTACCCCGTCGGGAAATCCGGTCGTCCACCGGGCCCACGGTGACGAACACGCCGTCGGCGACCCCCTGCCCTTCGCACCCCCGGGCACGCACACTGGATCGGTGACTTCCACGCGGGCCGAGCAACACCCCAGCAGCTCTGTCGACCGGGTGCCCCATCGCGCGCACGGCAGGTTCTCCGAGGTACCGCACATCACCGGGCTGGTGCTCGGTGTGTTCGCGGTGCTGTGCGCGCTCTGGAGCCTGTCGCCGGGGTTGCGGCAGCTCACCGAGGTGCCGCGCGATTACGTGGACACCCACTATTTCGACGCGCCCGACACGAGCCTGGTGTGGGCGCTGGTCGTCGGGTTGCTGGCCGGTGCGGCGGCGAGCCGCAAACGGGTGGCGTGGTGGTTGCTCGTCATCTATCTGACGCTGTACGCGATCACCAACATCGTCGACTACGCGAGCACGCGCGAGCTGGATCCGCTGGTGGCGTTCGTCGTGCACGGTGTGGTGCTGGCGATCCTGATCGCCGCCCGCGCGGAGTTCTACACCCGGGTGCGGCCGGGTGCGGTGCGCAAGGCGCTCGCGGTGCTGGTCGGCGGCTGCGCGTTCGGGTGCCTGCTCGGTTGGGGCCTGGTCGAGCTGTTCCCCGGTTCGCTGCCGCGTGGTGCGCAGCGACCGCTGTGGGCGGTGTCGCGGGTGACCGCGGCCGTCCTGGTCGACAACGAACACTTCGACGGGCACCCGCCGAGCTGGGTGGATTTCGTGCTCGGCCTGCTCGGCGCCCTCGCGCTGATCGCCGCCGTGATCGTGCTGCTGCGGTCGCAACGGGCAGGCAACGCCATGACCGCGCTCGACGAGTCCGCGCTGCGCGGCCTGCTCGCGACCGGCGATGTGGACGACTCGCTCGGCTACTTCGCCACCCGCCGCGACCGCGCGGTCGTCTTCGCCCCGAACGGCAAGGCGGCCATCACCTATCGCGTGGAGCTCGGCGTCTGCCTGGCGGCCGGTGATCCGATCGGGCCGAAACAGGGCTGGCCGCAAGCTGTCCGGGCCTGGCTCGAGCAGGCCGACCGATTCGGCTGGGCACCGGCGGTGATGGGTGCCAGCGAGCAGGGCGCGCTGACGTATCAGCAGGCGGGTCTGTCGGCGCTGCGCCTCGGCGACGAAGCCGTGCTCGACACCCGCACATTTTCGCTGGCAGGCCCCGCCATGAAGCCCGTGCGCCAAGCGGCGAACAGGTTGCGCAAGAACGGCTTCGGCATCAGGGTGCGCCGGGCGAGCGAGATATCGACTGCCGAATTCGCCGAGGTGATCGCCCGTGCCGACGCCTGGCGCGACACCGAGACCGAACGCGGTTTCTCGATGGCGCTCGGCCGCCTCGGCGACCCGCTCGACGGCGACTGCCTGCTGGTCGAGGCCATCGACCACGACGAACGGGTCCACGCGATGCTCTCGTTCGTGCCGTGGGGACGCACGGGGGTGTCACTGGAACTGATGCGCCGCGATCCCGCGAGCCCCAACGGCGTGATGGAGCTGATGATCTCGCAGCTCGCCCTCGATGCCGATCAGTACGGCATCACCAGGATCTCGCTGAACTTCGCGGTGTTCCGCTCGGTGTTCGCCGAGGGCGGGCGCATCGGCGCCGGACCGGTGCTGCGCGCGTGGCGCGGTGTGCTGCTGTTCTTCTCGCGCTGGTGGCAGCTCGAGGCGCTGTACCGCTCGAACGTGAAGTACCACCCGCGCTGGGTGCCACGGTTCTTCCTGTACGAGGACCGCAGGCAACTGCCACGGGTCGCGATGGCGAGCGGACTGGCCGAAGGGTTCCTGCCGCGCCTGGGCCCACAACCCGACCCGGCTGTGCACACCGGAACAACGCCGGCCGTTCCGGCGACGGTCACCGGCCTGCACGCCGACGGCAGCGCCCCCGACGACATCGACGCCGACGAGGAGTCCGGCCCCCGCCGTCCCGAACAGGTCCGCGTGCGGATGACCACCCTCGACCGCCTCACCGCGAGCGGCGTCGACCCCTACCCCGCCGCCTATCCACCCACCCACACCATCGCCGACGCACGCCGCTGCCCGCACGGGACAACTGTCCGGGTGGCCGGTCGGATCACCCGCATCCGCGACTACGGCGGGGTGATCTTCGCGGTGGTCCGCGACTGGAGCGGGGATATCCAGCTGCTCATCGACCGCGAACGGGTGGGTGCACGCGCGGGCGAATTCAGCGCCGACTTCGACCTCGGTGACCTCATCGAGGTGAGCGGCCGGATCGGCACGAGCAGGCGCGGCGAACTGTCGCTGCTGGCTCAGGACTGGCGGATGAACGGCAAGTGCCTGCATCCGCTCCCCGACAAATGGCGTGGCCTCACCGATCCGGAGGCCAAGGTCCGGCGCCGCTACGTCGACATGGCGATCAACGCCGACAGCCGCGAACTGCTCGCCAAACGCAGCGCCGTCCTGCACTCGCTGCGTGACTCACTGCACGACTGGGGTTTCCTCGAGGTGGAGACACCGATCCTGCAGCAGGTTCACGGCGGCGCCAACGCCACCCCGTTCCGCACCCACATCAACGCCTACGACCTGGACCTGTACCTGCGCATCGCGCCCGAGCTGTACCTCAAACGGCTGTGCGTCGGCGGGATCGAGAAGGTGTTCGAGATCGGGCGGACCTTCCGCAACGAAGGCGTGGACTACAGCCACAACCCGGAATTCACCATGCTCGAGGCGTACGAGGCGCACAGCGACTATCTGCGGATGATGCAGCTGTGCCGCCGTCTGATCCAGGACGCGGCGGTCGCGGCCAACGGCGCCGAGGTGGTGCTGCGCCCCGACGGCACCGAGGTCGACATCTCCGGCGAATGGCGGGTGCGCACGGTGCACGGCGCGCTGTCGGAGGCCCTCGGCACCGAGGTGACCGCCGCGACCGACCTCACCCGCCTGCGCGAGCTGTGCGACACCGCCGGTGTCACCTATCAGCGCGGCTGGGAAACCGGCCAGGTGGTGCTGGAGATGTACGAGCACCTGGTGGAGGCGAAAACCACCGAGCCGACGTTCTACCTGGACTTTCCCACCTCGGTGTCCCCCCTGACCCGGTCCCACCGCAGCACCGCGGGTGTGACCGAACGCTGGGATCTGGTGGCCTGGGGAGTCGAGCTCGGCACCGCCTACAGCGAGCTCACCGACCCCGTCGAACAGCGGCGCCGCCTCACCGAACAGTCCATGCTCGCCGCCGGTGGCGACCCCGAGGCGATGGAGCTCGACGAGGACTTCCTCCAAGCCCTCGAGCACGCCATGCCGCCGACCGGCGGCCTCGGTATCGGAGTCGACCGGGTGGTCATGTTCATCACCGGACGCGGCATCCGCGAGACTCTGCCGTTTCCGTTGGTGAAACCGCGCTGAAATCGGGTACACGGACCTTGGCTGTAAACGATCTTGCGCGACACAGCGATGAACCACTGCGTCCTGCGGTTTTCCGAACGAAACTCGCAGCGACAGCAGTACTCTCGGATGTTCCGGCACCGGGAGGATGCCGGGACAACACACCATCGGATGGGGAAGAATATGTACCTTGACCTGCTGACATCGGCCGCACTGGTCGACCCACAGGTGCTCGCGGGCAGCATCGACACGCTCGCCGGCTCGGACCTGGTCACCGAACTGGCCGCGAAGAAGAAGGGCAAGAAGAGCAGCAAGGGTCTCATCATCGGCGGCGTGTGCTGCCTGCTGGTCGTCCTCGCCATCGTCGGCCTCGTCTTCATGCTCAAGAACAAGAAGAAGAACGACCAGCCGCCGAACCAGCCGCCCTACGGCGGCGGTCCGGGTCAGGGTGGTCAGCCGCCTTACGGCCAGCCGCCGTACGGCCAGCCATGATCTGAGGTCGCCGGGCTCGCGGCAGCGCACACGCGCGCCGCGGGTCCGCACTCGGCCGCCCTGGACGGACAAGACGCCCCGTCATGGGGCACAGTGGGTGACGTGCAGCTGATTCTCGTGCGTCATGCCCAGCCCGACAAGGTCGTCGCAAGTACCACCGCCGCCGATCCCGGTCTCACCGATATCGGTCGCCGTCAGGCCGAGCGGGTCCCAGCCGCGCTGGCCGCGCACGAGATCACCCGCATCGTGTCGAGCCCCCAGCGCCGCGCCCGCGATACCGCCGCACCGACCGCGCTCGCCCGCGATTTGCCCGTCGACATCATCGACGACCTCGCCGAATACGACCGCGATCTACCCGCCTACATCCCGATCGAAGACGCCAAGACCGAATTCGCCGACGCCTACACCCGGATCAAGGCCGGTCTGCTGCCCGAGCAGATCGACGGACCCGCCTTCACCCGCCGCGTGCTGAACGCCGTGGAACAACTCGTGGCCGCCACCCCGCCCACCGAGACGGTCGTCGCCTTCGCCCACGGCGGGGTCGTCAACGTGCTGCTCGCCGACATCCTCGGCCTGGCCCGCCCGCTCACCTTCCCCGTCGACTACTGCTCGATCACCCGGATCCTCTACTCGCGCAGCGGCACCCGAACGGCGGCGACGATCAACGAGTCCGGTCACGTGTGGGATCTGCTGCCGCGCAACCTCGCCCGCACCACATAGAAAAGCCGGGTGCGAGAAACTCCCGCACCCGGCTTCACCTGCGAAAACTCAGGCGTGCGAGGCGATCCAGTCGCGCATCCAGGTGATGGCGGTGTGCCCGCCACCCACCGAGTAGCTGCCGTACAGGTGGTGCGCCTGCGACTTGTAGAACTGCTCGAGATCCTTGGCCCGCTTCTGGTTCGCCGCGTCCGAGAGCTGCGCCTGCAGCACCGGCACACCGCCGTGGGCCATCAGATCCTTCATGATCGCGCCCGCCTCGATCTGGTAGCGCCACATGTTCGCCGGGTTGGCGTCCGAGCTCTGCGCCAAAAAGCCCGCGAACCGGGTGACGAAGTCGTCGGTCGCGGTGGCGCAGTACAGGTCGTCGACCGCGCAGATGGTGCGGGTGCGGTCGCTGAGCCAGCCGAAGCCGCCCGGCCGCGCGCCACCGGCGCCCGCGCCCTGAGCATGCGGGCCGACCTGCACATCGCCCGGCGCGCGGCGCGGATCGGAGATCAGGCCGACCGCGGCCACCCGATCGGCCGGAATGGTGCTGAGCCCGGTGCCGATCTCGGCCGCGAGATCACCCGCGGCGTCGGCGCCCTGGCTGTAGCCGACGAGGGCGGCCTTGGTGTCGCCGCACTGCGCGAGCTTGGCCGAGATGAGGCCGCGCGCCGAATTCACCGCCTGCTTCTTGGAATTGCCGTAGACATCGCCCTCCCACGGGAAGGCGGTCGCCGCGTAGGTCACGTAGTCGACGTCGACATTGCGCGGCAGCCCGTTGGTGACGCCGGACAGCATGCCGGGCCCCGGCGGCTTGTCGATGCCGGTCTCCCATGTGCCGGGAATGGCGACGACGTAGAGACTCGGGCAGGCAGGCGCCGCACTGGCACTCCCACTGCCGACAACGATTCCGGACAACATCGCCGCGGACGCACCGAGCGCCGCGACAACCTTCTTCACCTGCATACCGCTCCAGTTCCACCATGCTTGCCGCTGGAGAGCAAACCCCGTGTACGTGTGGCTCCCAGACCTCGCCGCGAATCACAATAGAGGTACCACCACGCCTGTGCCACATGAGTATGACGAGCTTGTCCGAACGTTGTGACAGAATTCATTTCGGCCTAGACCTCGAGCTCCTCCTCGATGCCCTTGAGCCGGTGGCGGGCCAGCGCGAGGTTGGCGCGGGTGCGGTCGAGCGCCAGGTAGAGGAAAAGCCCCTTGGACTTGCGGCCGGTCATCGGCCGGATCACGTGGTACTGGCCCGAGAGGGTGATGAGCATGTCCTCGATCTCCTCGTTGAGACCGAGCTGCTCGATGGTCCGCAGCTTCGCGCGCACCACCTCGGTGTTGCCCGCCGCCGCGATCTGCAGGTCCAACGACTTGCTGCTGCTGAGCATTCCGAGGGCCATGCCACTGCTGTAGTCGACGACCGCGGCGCCGATCGCGCCGTCGATCACCATCATGTCCTTGAGCGCCAGATCCATATTCGACATGTCGTACCTTTCAATCGTGCGCCGCCGCCAGATGAGCGGCGATGGCGCGAGCTACCGGACGCGACTCCAGGTGGAGCCGGCCGACGTTCACATCCGGGCCCGCGAGCACGGTGAGCGCGGTGTACCCGGCGGCGTAGATCACCACCTGCCCGTCGCTGCCGTGCACGACGACCTCGTTGAAACCACCGCCGTGCGCGGTGCTCGCCAACCGGTACGACAGCGACAGCTGCGCGGCGGCCAGCGCCGCCATCCCGGCCGGTTCGATATGGGTGGGTAGGTCGTGTTCGATGAGCAGGCCGTCGCTGGAGGCGACGACCGTGCCGGTGAGGTGGGGGACGCGCTCGCGCAGGGCGGTGAGCTCGGCCTGGACGGCCGGGTAGCTCTGCGGCAGTGGTCGCGTGGTCTGGTCCTGGCCGTACCTGGTCGGTCCCGTGAGCTCCGAACCGGTCGGCTCACGTTCGGGCAGCGGCATTTTGGTCAACTTTCCCCTCCACTCGCCGAGCAGCTTCCTGCGCCCGGTCATGCCAGCTCCGCCAACGCCGTCCTGATGCGGATCAGGAGCGCGCGATCCACCTGCTGCCAGGGTTGGTCCACCGGGGGTGTCCAGGAGTAGGTGTCCGCGCCGCGGGAGTACCGGTCCGCGGTCCGGGCGGTCGTGCCCGGAGTCGGAGGTGTCGCGTCGGGGGTCCGGGCGGCCGCGCTCGCTTCCTCGACGAGCGCGTGCCTGCCCGAAGTCGGTGGGGCAACCGGCGCGGGGACGCGGCGCGGAAGCGGCGGTCCGGTGCCTGAGTTCTGCTGTGCCGCGGCGTAACCGGCGCCCGGGCGCGCCGCGTGGCGACCGTGCTCGGGCAGCGGCGCCGCGGGGAGGTGGCGGGTTCCACACTCGGGCTCGGCGGCGGCCGATTCCGGTGCCTCGATCAGCCCGGCTCTGGTCAGGTCGCGGACAGCGACGAGGCAGCCGTAGGTGGTGCGGCCGAGCTCGCGGGCGATGTCGGCGATGGTGCGATGGTTGTCGGCGGCGGCGAGCACTTCGGCCTGGCCGACGGTGAGGACCGTGCGTTTGCGACGTGCTCGATGTGCGGGCGAGACGGGGACCGTCGACACCATGTCGGCGGTCCACGGACCGGCGTCCGGGCGTCGGCGCCGCGCGCATTCGCTCACCAGTGCGTGCGGCGCGATCCGGCACACCGGAGCGAGCCAGTGCTCCTCCGTCGGCACGAATTCCGCTTCGGCTTCGGTTTCGAGCAGAAAGTAGGCGGCGTCGTAGGCCGAGAGCCTGGCGAGGGTCTCCAGGCGTGGGCGGCGCAGCAGCGCACCCGGCTCGCCCGCGCGGGCACGGCGCAGGTCCTCGTCGGTCGCGACACCGGCCTCGACGGCCAGCCGGTCGAGACCGATGGTGCGCCGGCAACCGACGGAGGCGATGGCGCCACGGGCCAAATGAAATTCGCCGTCGCCCGCCCGCAATATCCCGGTGGAGCCCTGTTCTTCGAGCCGCTGAAGTTCTTCGGCGAGGGCCGCGCTCATCGGCCCGCCATTTCTTCCAGCGCGGCCTTGAGCTGATAGCGCGCCATTCCCAGATTGGCCGCGGCGCCGTCGAATATCGCGTGGACGAAGAGCCTTCCCTCGAAATCGCCGTCGAGCAGGTGCAGCAGGTGAAAGCCCTTGTCGCGGCAGACGATCAGCTCGCGGACGTCATCGTCGGGGGCGGTGCCCGAGAGCGCGGTGCACGCGAGGACCGTCCGCATGACGTCGGTGGTTCCCGCGGCGTCCTCGTGCTCGTCGACGAGGTCGTGCGCACCGACGGCGGCCACCGCCAGCCCGCTGGCACCGTCCACCAGCGTCACGCCGCACGCACCGGGAATCGCCATGATGCGTTTCAGGCAGCCGTCGAGAGAATTCACCCGCACCCCCGGTCTGTCCTCGAAAATGTTCGACAGCACGAGACGCTATACCCGCCCGCAAATTTCCGCATCCTGAACGCGGGAAAATTACTGCGCCCCCGAAGTTTGCTGGTGGTTGCTGGAAAACCGCTCGGTATCAATACTTTTCGGTAACCAACGGGTCGGTTCGCCGGTGCCGCTCGAAGCCCGTGGTCAATACCGGTTTCCATCGTTCAGCGACCCGGTGGCGAACTTCCGTTTTAATAGTCTTCGCAGAACTCGCCATAGTGCGAATGCACGTCGCCGCCACTCAGCGGGTGCCCCCACTTCGGTGGTAGTCCATGACAGGTCGGAACCGAGTCGCGTTCGAGGCAGGCTGGATCAGCCGGCCGCGCGGCGATACCAGGATTCGGCTTCCCGGTGCGCCCCTTCGGATTCGAGCAGCGCGGCGAGATTGGCCATCGCCTTCGGGTGACCGAGATCGGCGGCGCGCCGGAAGCAGCGTCGGGCCGCCGTGATCGCGCCCCGACGACGCAGCAGCAGACCGAGATTGTTGATCGAGTCGATGTCGCCCGCCGCGGCCGCCTCGTCGTACCACGCTTCGGCGTCGTCGAGCCGGTTGTCGTCCTCGAGCAACCGCGCCAGGTTGTACATCGCGTCCACGTGCCCCGCGAGCGCCGCGTGGTGGTACCAGGTCTCGGCCTCGGCGATATCGGCGCTCTGATACAGCATCGTCGCCAGGTTGTACATGGCGTTGGCGTTGCCGCCCGCCGCCGCCCGCCGATACCAGATCTCGGCCTCGGCCAGCTCCCCGAACTGATCGAGCAACACCGCGAGATTGTTCATCGATCGCGTATGTCCCGCCGCCGCCGCCCGCCGGAACCAGTACTCCGCACCCTCGTAATCGCTGTGATCGTGGTAGAAGTGGGCAAGGTTGTGCATAGCGGTACCGTCACCGCGCTCTGCTGCGCGGCGCAGATACGCCAACGTTCCCGGCGGCAACGGCACAGCTCCCCCTCGGATCTCCCGTACACCTCGTCACGGAAAGTCTATGTGCTGCAAGGAAGATCGGCCACGTCCATTATCGGCACCCCTAAGTCTTTGAGCGCCATAAGGATTCATACCCGACGCATATCCCTGGCAAACTCCGGCGTCACCTGCGGTGCGACGACAAAGGCGCCCACGGACCGGCTGGTCCGTGGGCGCCTCGGGTCGAACTGATTACCGCTGGGCGACAGCGGTCGGGGGGATCGGCGCGGGGAGCGCGGTTTCGCCCTCGAGGTACTTGTCGACGGCGGCCGCGGCGGCGCGGCCTTCGGCGATGGCCCAGACGATCAGGGACTGGCCTCGGCCCATGTCACCAGCGACGAAGACGCCGGGGATGTTCGTTGCCCAGTTCTTGTCGCGCTGGACGTTGCCACGGCCGTCGTAGCCGACGCCCAGGTCGGTCAGCAGGCCCGGCTTCTGGGGGCCGACGAAGCCCATGGCCAGCAGCACCAGGTCGGCTTCGAGGGTGAAGTCGGTGCCTTCGACCTTCTCGAAACGGCCGTTGACCATCTTGACCTCGTGGGCCTCGAGGCCGGTGACCTTGCCGTCCTTGCCGACGAAACGCTCGGTGTTCACGGAGAACACACGCTCGCCGCCCTCCTCGTGCGCCGAGGAGACCCGGTACATGAGGGGGTAGGTCGGCCACGGGGTGGAGCCTGCGCGCTCCTCCGGCGGACGGGGCATGATCTCGAACTGGTGCACCGACTCGGCACCGTGACGGTGCGAGGTACCGAGGCAGTCGGCGCCGGTGTCGCCGCCACCGATGATGACGACCTTCTTGCCCTTCGCGTGGATGGGCGGCAGGCCTTCTTCGTCGGTGATGTCGTCGCCGAGCTGCACGCGGTTGGCCAGCGGCAGGAACTCCATCGCCTGGTGGATGCCGTCGAGCTCACGGCCCGGGATCGGCAGGTCGCGGGCGATGGTGGCGCCGCCGGCGAGCACGATCGCGTCGAAACGCTCACGCAGCTGCTCGGCGGTGATGTCGACACCAACGTTCACACCGGTCTTGAAGATGGTGCCTTCGGCCTCCATCTGCGCGAGACGACGGTCGATGACCGACTTCTCCATCTTGAATTCCGGGATGCCGTAGCGCATCAGACCACCGATGCGGTCGTCGCGCTCGAACACGGTGACGGTGTGACCGGCACGCGTGAGCTGCTGGGCGGCGGCCAGACCGGCCGGGCCCGAACCGACGACGGCGATCTTCTTGCCGGTCAGGCGGGTCGGGTACACCGGGGTGACCCAGCCCTCGTCGAAGGCGTTCTCGATGAGTTCGACCTCGACCTGCTTGATGGTCACCGGCTGCTGGTTGATGCCGAGCACGCACGACGCCTCACACGGCGCCGGGCACAGCCGCCCGGTGAACTCCGGGAAGTTGTTGGTGGCGTGCAGCCGGTCGATGCCCTCGCGCCACGAGTCCTTGTACACCAGGTCGTTCCACTCGGGGATCAGGTTCCCGAGCGGACAACCGTTGTGGCAGAAGGGGATACCGCAGTCCATGCAGCGGCTGGCCTGCTTCTGCAGGGTCTCGTGGGAGAACTTGTCCTCGTAGACCTCTTTCCAGTCGAGCAGACGCAGCTCGACCGGTCGACGCGCCGGGAGTTCCCGCGAGGTGTGCTTCAGAAATCCTTGTGGGTCAGCCACGAGCCGCCTCCATAATCGCCTCGTCAACGTCCTTGCCGCTCTTCTCGGCTTCGGAGATGGCGAGCAGAACCTTCTTGTATTCGCGGGGCATGACCTTCACGAAGTGGTTCACCTGCTGGGACCAGTCGCTCAGGATGCGTTCGGCCACAGCCGAACCCGTCTCGTCGCGGTGGGTGGTGATGATGTCGCGCAGCCAGGTGAAGTCGTCACCGGAGAGCTGCTCGATGGCATCGGCCTGGTCCGGGTTGACCCGGTTGGGCAGCGTGCCCTCGGGGTCGTAGACGAACGCGACACCACCGGACATACCGGCACCGAGGTTGCGGCCGGTGCCACCGAGGATGACCACCCGGCCACCGGTCATGTACTCGAGCGCGTGGTCGCCCACGCCCTCGACGACCGCGGTGGCGCCGGAGTTACGCACGCCGAAGCGCTCGCCCGCGACACCGTTGATCAGGATGCGGCCGCTGGTGGCGCCGAACATGATCACGTTGCCCGCGATGATGTTGTCCTCGGCGACGAAGCCGGCGGGCGCGTTGAGCGACGGGCGGACCACGATGTGGCCACCCGAGAGGCCCTTGCCGACATAGTCGTTGGCGTCACCCTGCACGCGCAGCGTGATACCGGCCGGGACGAACGCGCCGAAGCTGTTGCCCGCCGAACCGTTGAAGGTGATGTCGATGGTGTCGTCGGGCAGGCCCGCGCCACCGTAGAGCTTGGTCACCTCGTGGCCGAGCATGGTGCCGACCGTGCGGTTCACGTTGGTGATCTTGGTTTCGATCTTCACGGCCTTGCCACGCTCGAGCGCGGGCGCGGCCTGGGCGATCAGCTCGTTGTCCAGCGCCTTGTCCAGACCGTGGTCCTGGGTGCCGGTGCAGCGGGTGTCCTGGTTCATGAACGCCGTCTCCGGCATGTCGAGAATCGGGGACAGGTCGAGCTTGGCGGCCTTGAAGTGCTCCTTGGCCTTGGCGGTGTCGAGCAGGTCGACCCGGCCGATGGCCTCGTCGAGCGAGCGGAAGCCCAGCTCGGCGAGCAGCTCACGCACCTCCTCGGCGATGAACAGCATGAAGTTCTCGACGAACTCCGGCTTGCCCGAGAAGCGCTCGCGCAGCACCGGGTTCTGGGTGGCGATACCCACCGGGCAGGTGTCGAGGTGGCACACGCGCATCATGATGCAGCCCGAGACGACCAGCGGAGCGGTCGCGAAACCGAACTCCTCGGCGCCGAGCAGGGCGGCGATCATCACGTCGCGGCCGGTCTTCATCTGACCGTCGACCTGGACGACGATGCGGTCGCGCAGGCCGTTGAGCAGCAGCGTCTGCTGGGTCTCGGCCAGGCCGAGCTCCCAGGGACCACCCGCGTGCTTGAGCGAGGTCAGCGGCGAAGCACCGGTACCGCCGTCGTGACCCGAGATGAGCACGACGTCGGCGTGCGCCTTGGACACACCGGTGGCGACGGTGCCGACACCCGGCTCCGCGACAAGTTTCACGTGAATCCGAGCCTGCGGGTTCGCGTTCTTCAGGTCGTGGATCAGCTGCGCCAGATCCTCGATCGAGTAGATGTCGTGGTGCGGCGGCGGCGAGATCAGGCCGACGCCCGGCGTGGAGTGCCGCACCTCGGCGACCCACGGGTACACCTTGTGCGCGGGCAGCTGGCCACCCTCGCCCGGCTTGGCACCCTGGGCCATCTTGATCTGGATGTCGGTGGCGTTGGTCAGGTAGTGCGCGGTGACACCGAAGCGACCCGACGCGACCTGCTTGATCGCCGACCGGCGCCAGTCGCCGTTCTCCTCCACCTCGAAGCGAGCAGGGCTCTCGCCGCCCTCACCGGAGTTGGAGCGGGCGCCGAGACGGTTCATCGCGATCGCGAGGGTCTCGTGCGACTCGGCCGAGATGGAGCCGTAGCTCATCGCGCCGGTCGAGAACCGCTTCACGATCTCGGAGGCGGGCTCGACCTCGTCGATGGAGATCGGCGCGCGCAGGCCCTTCTTGAACTTGAACAGACCACGCAGCGCGGCCAGACGCTCGGACTGGTCGTCGACCAGCTTGGTGTACTCCTTGAAGATCGAGTACTGGCCGGTGCGGGTGGCGTGCTGCAGCTTGAACACCGTGTCCGGGTTGAACAGGTGGTACTCGCCCTCGCGACGCCACTGGTACTCACCGCCGACCTCGAGCTCGCGATGGGCGCGCTCGTTGCGGTTCTCCAGGAACGCGGTGCGGTGGCGGATGGCCACCTCTTCGGCGATCTCGTCGAGACCGATACCGCCCAGCGGCGAGCGCAGGCCGGTGAAGTACTCGTCGACCAGGTCCTGGGCCAGGCCGATCACCTGGAACAGCTGGGCGCCGTTGTAGGAGGCGAGAGTGGAGATGCCCATCTTCGACATCACCTTGAGCACGCCGTTGCTGGCCGCGGTGCAGTAGTTCGCGACGGCCTTGCGGTAGTCGGCGGCCAGGTCGCCGGTGCTGGCGGGCAGCGCGAGCGAACCGCGCTCGAGCATGTCCTCGATGGACTCGAAGGCCATGTACGGGTTGATCGCGGCGGCACCGAAGCCGACGAGGGCGGCCATGTGGTGCACCTCGCGGGCGTCACCGGCCTCCACGACCAGGCCGACCATGGTGCGGGTGCGTTCGCGCACCAGGTGGTGGTGCACCGAGGAGGTGAGCAGCAGCGACGGGATCGGCGCCAGCTTCTCGTTGGACTCGCGGTCCGACAGCACGATGATGCGCGCGCCGCCGTCGATCGCGGCCGAGACCTGGGTGTTGATGGCTTCCAGGGCGCGGCGCAGGCCCGCGCCGCCCTCGGCGACCGGGTACAGACCACGGACCACGACCGAACGCAGCTCGGGGTGGCTGCCGTCGTCGTTGATGTGGACCAGCTTGGCCAGCTCGTCGTTGTCGAGGATCGGCTGCTCGAGCGCGATCTGCTTACACGACTCCGGGCCGGGGTGCAGCAGGTCGGCCTCGGGGCCGATGTTGCGCTTGAGGCTGGTGACGACCTTCTCGCGGATGGCGTCCAGCGGCGGGTTGGTGACCTGCGCGAACAGCTGCGAGAAGTAGTCGAACAGCAGGCGCGACCGGTTCGACAGCACCGCGATCGGGGTGTCGGTGCCCATCGAGCCGAGGGCCTCACCGCCGGTCTTGGCCATCGGGGTGATCAGCAGGTTCAGGTCCTCGGTGGTGTAGCCGAAGATCTGCTGACGGATCAGCACGCGGTCGTGCGACATGTGCACGTGCGGGCGGTCGGGCAGGTCGGCCAGGCGACTCACACCCGCGTCCAGCCACTCCTGGTACGGCTCGGCGGCGGCCAGTTCCGACTTGATCTCGGCGTCGGTGACGATGCGTCCCTGCTCGGTGTCGACCAGGAACATCTTGCCCGGCTGCAGGCGGATCTTCTGGACGACGGTGGACGGGTCGATGTCGAGCACGCCGACCTCGGAGGCCAGCACGACCAGGCCGTCCTCGGTGACCCAGATGCGGCCCGGGCGCAGACCGTTGCGGTCGAGCACGGCGCCGATCTTCTTGCCGTCGGAGAAGCAGACCGAGGCCGGGCCGTCCCACGGCTCCATCAGCATCGAGTGGTACTCGTAGAACGACCGCAGCGCGGGGTCCATGTTCTCGTTGCGTTCCCACGCCTCGGGGATCATCATCATGATCGCGTGGTGCAGGTCGCGCCCGCCCAGGTGCAGCAGTTCGAGCACCTCGTCGAAACGGGCGGTGTCGCTCGCGCCGGGGGTACAGACGGGGAAGATCTTGTTCAGGCGGTTGTTGCCCGCCTCGTCCTTGCCGAACACGTCCGAACGCAGCAGCGCCTCACGCGCGCGCATCCAGTTCTCGTTACCGGTGACGGTGTTGATCTCACCGTTGTGGGCGACCCGGCGGAACGGGTGCGCCAGCGGCCACGAGGGGAAGGTGTTGGTGGAGAAGCGCGAGTGCACGATGCCGATGGCCGACTCGACACGCTCGTCCTGTAAGTCCAGGTAGAACGCGCGTAGCTGCGGCGTGGTGAACATGCCCTTGTAGATGAAGGTCTCGCCGGACAGGCTCGGGAAGTACACCGACTCCTTGCCGACGGCGCCCTCGCCGGGACCCGCGTTGCCGAGCTCGTGCTCGATGCGCTTGCGGATCACGTAGGCGCGACGCTCCAGGTCCATGCCCGAGAGCTGCTCGGCCGAGTTCTTGGGCGAGCCGATGAACAGCTGACGGAAGGTCGGCATGGCATCGCGGGCCAACGCGCCGAGCGAGGACTCGTCGATCGGCACAGCACGCCAGCCGAGCACGGCCATGCCCTCTTCGGCGACGATCTTCTCGACGCCGTAGGCGGCACGCGCGGCTTCGCGGCGGGCCTGCGGGAGGAAGGCGATGCCGGTGGCGTAGGAACCCGCCTCGGGCAACTCGAAGTCCACAACCGCGCGGAAGAACTTGTCCGGGAGCTGGATCAGGATGCCCGCGCCGTCGCCGGAGTTCGGCTCCGCGCCGGCGGCACCTCGGTGCTCCAGGTTCAGCAGTGCCGTGATGGCCTTGTCGACGATGTCTCGACTGCGTCGTCCGTGCATGTCGGCGACGAATGCGACGCCGCAGGCGTCGTGCTCGTATGCCGGATCGTAGAGCCCGGTGACACCGGGTGACCTGTGGCCAGGAAGTTGCGTCATGCCTCTGCCTTCAAGAAAGTCGGCTGTCGATGATCGGCCACCCAGCAAGCTGAGCGTGGACCCTTCGTCGTTTCGCCTCCGTCAAGACTGCGTCCGTACGATCCGAAACCAGCGGCGATGATGGTTTGCGGCGTGCAGTCACGTCTCCAGTTGTCCACCCGCTTCGTTGACGTAGTGGGGGTGCTCGGAGGTAACGGGACGCTTACATGTCCCTTACCTCCGGGCGGGGTTTCACCCGCTACTCTTGGCCCGGTTTCACCGGACCCCGAACAGGTGGTTGTGCCGAACAAGGGTGCGTTCGGCGTAAGAGCAAACGATAAGTCAGACCGCAGACCCAACCAACTAAGGTTGGGCTTAGTAACCCTGTCTAGCTGGGGTTTGTAACGGCAGCTCGTATCGTCACGCGCGTCGTCCAGTGTAAAGCAGGGCGGGAGCCGGATCGATCCCGCAGAACCGGCGCCGACCTGCGCGAACATCGTCGACGGGCGAGCCGGAACCGGCCGGAGGCGTGTGACCTTCGACCGAACTCACCTGCATCGCAGCAGGATTCCCCAGCAAAGTGCAGGTCAAACCTATGGTTTCCCGCTAACCAGGGCCGTCGGCGGTGAGATATTCCCGACAGCGCCCCGACATGCCCTGGTAGCCAGCCGACCGTACGGTCTGCGAGTGAGACGCTCTTCACAGCACATATCCAGCTAACGCGCGGCAGTGTCGTTCGCCACACGAGGCCGCCGGAACGGGCGCCGATGCGGCTCGCCGAGACCGACACGCCGAGGTCGGCGGCCCACGCCGACTGCCGGCGCGATGCCGGGACTTCGGATCTGTGAGGCTGACCACAAATACCGCTTCGCCGCTCGGTGTGGCGGCGCCGCGCCTGTCACGCTGACACCACGAATCCATGACAGTTTCGCCACGCGAAAGAACCGGGGAGAAGGTATGACCGGCACACTCGCCTGGCTCGGCGGCGGCCTCGTCACGCCTGCGCGCGACGACAGCGGACCCGACCACGCCGGATATGTCGTCACCGGCGCCGCGGTGGCGCTGTTCGCCGTGGTCGCGGGGCTGGTCACCGCCGTCGCGCTCGCCGCCGCCGACGGGATCGGGTTCTTCTTCGTCGCCGTGCTCGCGCTGCTCGCCGCCGTGGCGGCCGGCGCGATCGGACGGGCGCTTGCCACCAGGAACACCACCGACGACCGGCGCGGCACCGCCGCGCGCGTCGGGGTCGGCGTGCTGGCCGGGGTGTTCGTGGCCGAGCTGGCCACTACCGTGCTGCTCGCCGGGACCGTCGACCGCGAGCTGGACGTGCGCGCCCACGCCGATGCCGAACACGCGCCTGCCGTCGTCACCGCGCGCGCCGAGTACGACCTCGCCGTCGCCGACCGCGCCGCGCTCGACGCGTCCATCGCGACCGCGCAGGCCGACATCGACCGCAACCTCGTCATCGCGCGCTGCGAGTTCAATCCGACCCCGGAGTGCCCGCAGACCCGCATCACCGGTGTCCCCGGTCGTGGACCCGAGGCCCAGACCGCCAACGAGATGCTCGACGACGCCCGCAAGCAGCTCGCCGCCGCACAGGCCCGCACCGACGGCCTCGACCAGCGCGTGCGCGCCGAGACGGCCGAGCTGGCCGCGGCCCGCGCCGACGCCTTCGCCGAGGGCGATCGCGGGATCGGCGCCCGCTGGCTGGCCATGAACGGCTACACCGCCGATCACCTCGGCGGCGCCACGCTTCGCCTGCTGATGCTGGTCGCGGGAATCGCGCTGGCGTTGTCGCCGCTGCTGCTGCGCTGGTGGCGTGGGGAGACCGCGCTCGACCGCAAGGTCGCCGCCGACGAGATCGCCGACCGGGCCGAACGCGCCGCCGACGCCGCCATCGCGGTGAAACAGGCCGAGGTGCGCACCGAGACGGCGGTGCTGCGGGCCGAGCAGGAACTCGACTCGCAACGACTGGCCATCGAGGCCGACGGCGTGATCGATCGAGAACGTCAGCGCACCAGGATCATCGCCGCGATCGGCGGTTTCGAGCTCGGGTACACCGAGCCGCATCGAAAGGACGAGTCCGTGGCTCTGGAGCCGACTTCGCAGCAACAGCTGCCCGCCGGATACCTCCCGCACGCCCTGCCGCACGGCCAGGCCGGTGCGCTGGTACCCGCCGAGCAGGCACCGCCGCCGGCGCCGACCGGAGGCGGGCTGGAGCTGCCGATCATCGGAACCGTGCCGTTCACCGACACCGCCGCGCGCTGGATCCGGCCGCTCGTCCCGTCGTTCGTCGCCAATGCCATCGACTCGGCCACGCATCCGCTGCGGACGGCGCGACAGGCGTTCGAAGAGGTCGAGGAGGTGACCTTCACGCTGCGCCGCAGCCGGAAGGTGACCGTCGATACCCAGGACTCGCACCAGCAGTTCCAGCAGGCGCCGCAGCAGCCGTACCAGCTGGCGCCCGGGCAGCAGGGTTACCTGCCCGCGGGTTATCCACAGCCGCAGTACAACCCGTACGCGCAGCAGATCGCGTCGAATGTGGTGGACGCCCCTGGCCGGAACTACCACCCGGATCCGCGTCAGTACCCTGGGCAGCCGAGCTACACCGCGTTGCCCGCGGGACAGGGCACGGCACTGCCCGCCGCCGGTCAGGGTGAACTGGCCGGGTCGGACGCGCAGGAGCTGCCGGGTGGCCAGCAGCGTCAGCTGCCGCCTGCTCGATAGCTCAGTGGACACCTGTTCACTGGGCGTCGGCGGTGATCGATCGCACCGATCAATGCCGGTTGTCAACGACAAAACGCGCGGTCAGCAGTTGTTATACGTACCTGATTTGCCAGTGACCTAGCTAACAGGTTCGCCTGTACTGGTCGATTCGGTTTACAGTTCGACTGTGATCAGCGACGTACGCTCCGGGACGTCTTCGCCCTGGGGTTCGCCCCTGCTCGGACCTGTCGAGGAGAAGGCGACCACCCGCCGGGTGCGGGTGCAGCTGCTGCTCACCGCTCCCCTGCTCATCGCCAACCTCATCGGCATCGCGATGACCATCGTGCTCGCGGGGTTCGTACTGCCCGGACCGAGCATGTTCACCGGGCGACTGCTGCTGGTGAACGCGGTTTTCACCCCGTTGTGCGCGGTGATCGCGCTGGCCATCGGCACCGTGTGGGGAACCGTGGCCGGGCTGCGGACCATGCGCTGGGCGACCGATCACGACCGTGTGCCGACACCGCACGAACAGCGCGTCACCGCGTCGGCACCGCGCTGGATGGTGCTGCAACAGGCGATGCTGTGGACCCTCGCTCTCGTCGTGCTCACCATCGTCTACGGCGTGATCGAGCCGGGGCTCATCCCCAAGCTCATCCTCGCCATCGGGTCGGCCGCGATCGTGGTGTGCGCCAACAGCTATCTGATCGTCGAATTCGCGCTGCGGCCCGTCACCGCGCGGGTGCTGCAAGCCGATCCGCAACGCAGGCGCGGCATCGGCGTGTTCGGCCGCACCATGCTGTCGTGGCTGGTCGGTGTCGGTGTGCCGGTGGCGCTGGCGATGGTCGTCGCCATCTGGGCGCTGGCCGATCCCCAGGTGAGCAAGGCGCGCCTGGCCGTGTGCGTGCTCAGTCTCGGCGGGTCGGCGTTGCTGTTCGGCATGGTGCTCATGGCGCAGGTCGTCGCCGCGACGGTCGCGCCGATCCGAGGTGTGCGCCAGGCGTTGCGCCGGGTGGAGAACGGCGACCTCGACGCCGAGATCGCGCTCTACGACGGCACCGAACTCGGTGAGCTGCAGAGCGGTTTCAACCACATGGTGCACGGCCTGCGTGAACGCGCCATGATCGAGGACCTGTTCGGAAAACACGTCGGCCACGATGTCGCCATGGCCGCCATCGCCTCGCGCCCCGTCCTCGGCGGGACCGAAACCGAGGCCGCCGCCCTGTTCATCGACATCATCGGCTCCACGACCATGGCCGCCACCCTCCCCGCGCCCGAGATCGTCGGCATCCTCAACCGCTTCTTCGACATCGTCGTCGACGAGGTGGAACGCCACGGCGGTCTGCTCAACAAGTTCGAAGGCGACGCGGCCCTCGCCATCTTCGGCACCCCCGCACCCCTGGAAGACGCGGCGGGCCAGGCCCTTTCGTGTGCCCGCGCGATCCAGCGCCGCCTGCGCGACACCTCCGACCTGGACGCGGGCATCGGCGTCGCCGCCGGGCGCGTTGTCGCGGGCAATGTGGGCACCCACAACCGCTACGAGTTCACCGTCATCGGCGATGCGGTCAACGAGGCGGCCCGCCTGTGCGAACTGTCCAAGCAATACGAACAACGCCTGCTCACCTCCGCCACCACCCTCACCAAGTCCGCGCCGACCGAAGCGGACCACTGGACCCTGGGCGAGCAGGTCACGCTGCGTGGCCGTCTGCAACCCACCCACCTCGCCCTTCCGCATACTCCGTGAACCCACTCCCCCGGCCGGGCCCCGCTAGACTCGGGCCGTGCGCCCCGTCGTGACCACGGTCGGCGCCGTCGGGGCGGGCATCGATCCGGCACAATCGCCGACGGTCCCGATCCGCCCCCTGCGATTTCGCGAACTGCTCGACGAGCCGTTCGCCCTGATCCAGGCCCATATCCGGCCGTTGGCCGGGCTCGCGGGGGCAACGCTCACCCTGGCCGTACTCGGTGTGCTCGGCGTCACCGGCCTGGTCTCGCACCTCACCGACGGCTCCGATGCGGGTACCGCGTGGGCGGTGGTGCTGGCGACGGCCGCGTTCGGGTGGTTGTCGCGGTTGGTGTTGCGTGGCACGACCGTCGCGCTGGCGCTGGCCGACTTCGCCGGCGCGCGCATCGGCCTGCGGGCGGGCATCCGGACCGCCGCACGCCACGGCGGGCCGCTCGTGCTCGCGCAGATCATGTTCTCGCTCATCGGAATCGGTGTGCTCGCTGTCGGCAGCCTGCTCGTCATCACCTATCCGCTCGCCCTGATCTGGCTGTCGAATCTGCGGGCACGCCGGTTCGCCACCGTACCCGCGATCATCGCCGAGAACGCCGGTTACCGGCAGGCCGTCGCCCGCTCTAAAGACCTGGTGGAGGGCGGGAATTGGAGCATCGGTGGACTCTGGCTCACCCAGCGGGTGCTGTTCGCCGTGCTCGCGGTGCCCGCCTTCGGTATCCCCTTCTTCCTGTCGGACTTCTCCGGCACCCACCGATGGGCCTTCATCACGCTGGTGGTCGGTGGTCTGCTGCTGGTGGTGACGGTCACCGAGATCGTGGAATCCACCAGCCGGGTGCTCTGCTATATCGACCGCCGCTGTGTCCGCGAAGGGCTCGACATCCGCATTCCGGGTGAGAACCGATGAACGACAACCAGTTCGGTCCCCCGCCACCGCCCCGGCTCGGCCCGGCCGCCGACCATCGCGCCGAAGCCGAGAACGCCGCGGGCCGCCGCGATTTCGACCGTGCCGTACGTGAGCGCTTCCGTGCGGTCCTGCGCGGACTGGAACAGAACGGCAGCCTGCCGGTGCGCCGCTCACGCACCGCGCAGGAAACCGCCGACGACGCGACCCTCGCCCTGCCACCCGAACAGTCCGTCGAATTGCATCCGGCGGCAAGCACTTTCGACGAGGTCGTGTACGGCGGCCGCCGTGCCACCGAGGACGAATACCGCCACCTCGAATACGCCGACCGCTACTCCCAGCACGCGCCGCCACCGGCCGCCGAACCGGTCGACATCGAGATCGTCGACACCGAACCCGCACCGCGCCGGCAACTTCCGCCGCTTCCGGCGATCCTGCGCAGCCCACGGTTCTGGGCCGTCCTCGCGGGCATCCTGTTCCTCGGCGTGCTCCTGTACGCGGGCCTGCAATCCTGCGGCGCGCCCAACGCACCGACCCCGCCCGACCCGCCACCGAGCATCGACAGCCAACCGGACCGGCCCGAAGACCTCCCCGACCCCGTCGGCGGCGACTCGATCTTCAGCACCCTGCCCGGCTGGCTGGCCTACGGCGGCCTGCAACTGCTCATCGCCTTCGCCGTCGTGGTGTGGTGGCGGGCCCGCAGACGCGGCGCACTTGTCGGCGAACCGCGCCCGGTGGAAGTGGCCGCCAACGAACTGCTCGCAGGCCAAGCCGGGCTGTACCGCCGCTCGGGCGACGTGGCCCACGTCGCCCACATCCTGCGCTCGGCGACCCTGCGCCGAATCCGGCCACGCCTCGGCGCCCGAACCGACGACCAACTCGTCACGACCATCGCCACCCGCCTCGGCACCCCGGCCCCCCGGATCGGCACCGTACTGTTCGGCCCGGTGCCCGACGAACCGACCCTCTACCACGTTGCCGCACACCTCGAATGGATCGAGACGGAGCTCGGATGACCGACAACACTGTCCTGCAGAAGACGCCGACCGCGGCCGAGGCCGGGGCGGCGTTGGCCGCCTTGCGTACCGAGATCGGTAAGGCGGTGGTCGGGAACGATCAGGCCGTGCTGTATCTGGTGCTCGCGCTGCTGTGCCGGGGGCACGTGCTGCTGGAAGGTGTGCCGGGCGTGGCGAAGACGCTGCTGGTGCGCGCGCTGGCCACCTCGCTCGACCTCGAGCACGCGCGGGTGCAGTTCACCCCCGACCTGATGCCGGGCGATGTCACCGGGTCGCAGATCTACGACCCGCATTCGGCCGAGTTCACCTTCCGGCAGGGGCCCGTGTTCACCAACCTGCTGCTGGCCGACGAGATCAACCGGACCCCACCGAAAACCCAGTCCTCACTGCTGGAATCGATGGAGGAGCGCCAGGTTTCGGTGGACGGGCAGCCCCGGCCGCTGCCCGACCCGTTCGTGGTGATCGCCACCCAGAACCCGATCGAGCAGGAGGGCACCTATCCGCTGCCCGAAGCGCAGCTCGACCGGTTCCTGTTCAAGGTCGACATCCGCCTGCCCGAACGCGACGACGAGTTCCGCATCCTGCAGCGCCACGCCAACGGCTTCGACCCACGTGACCTGAGCGCGGCCGGGCTGCGGCCGGTCGCCGGGCCCGCGCACATCGCGGCCGCGCGGGCGGCGGTGGGCCAGGTGACGGTGAGTCCCGAGGTGCTCGCCTACATCGTCGACCTGTGCCGGGCCACCCGGTCCTCACCTGCCGTCGCGCACGGTGCGTCGACCCGTGGCGCCACCGCGCTGCTCGCGGCGGCCCGCGCCTTCGCCTGGCTGAACGGGCGGGGGTACGTGACCCCCGACGACGTGAAAACCGTTGCCGTTCCGGTGCTTCGGCACCGTCTGCAGTTGCGTCCGGAGGCCGAGCTGGACGGGGTGAGCGCCGAGGGTGTGCTCGCGTCGTTGCTCGGCTCGGTGCCGGTTCCGGTGTAGCGGTGGTCGTCACAGGCCGGTTCGCGCTGCTCGCCACGATGGCGGGCGCGCTGGTGATGTTCGCCGTTCCGTCGTTCGGCGGTGTGCTCGGCGCGAGTTCGCTGCTGCTCGTCGTCCTGCTGACCGATGTGGCGCTGGCCGCCCGCCCCAACACGCTGACGGTGACGCGCGAACCGTTGACCGTCGTCCGGCTGGGCCGGGAGACGGAAGTGGAACTGGCCGTGACCAATACGGGTACCGCCACGGTTCGCGGGCTGCTCTGGGACGCGTGGCCCGAGAGTGCCCGCGCCGAATACCGCACGCGCCGACTGGCTTTGGCACCGAGTACCCGGATCCGGTTCCGCACCAAGCTGAATCCGGTATATCGCGGTGACCGGGTGGCGGGTCCGGTGACACTGCGCCTGCTCGGACCACTCGGCATGGCCGGACGGCAGACCCGCGTCGACGCACCCGCCCGCGTCCGCGCGCTGCCCGCCTTCCGCAGCGAGCGCCTGCTGCGGTCGAAGGTGAAGCGGCTGCACCACCTCGAGGGCCGCAATGTCGCCAATACCCGTGGTCAGGGCACCGAATTCGATTCGTTCCGGGAGTACGTGGCAGGCGACGACGTGCGCAGCATCGACTGGCGGGCCACCGCGCGCGCCACCGATGTGCTCGTGCGCACCTGGCGGCCCGAACGCAACCGGCACATGCTGATGGTGCTCGACACCGGCCGGGTCAGCGCGGGCCGGGTGGGCGAGGGCACCAGGCTGGACTGCGCGATCGAAGCCGCCCTGCTGCTCGGCGGGCTGGCCGGCGCGGCGGGCGACACCGTCGACCTGCTGGCCTACGACCGCACGGTGCGCGCGGAGGTGACCGGCGCCGGTGGCGCGGGCCTGCCGATGAAACTTATGCACACTCTTGCCGGGGTCACGCCGCAGCTTGTGGATACCGACACCGACGGCCTGGTTCGCACCGTGCTCGCCCGGGTGCGCAGGCGGGCGCTGATCGTGTGGTTCACCAGTCTCGACGGTCCGACGGTCACCGAACACCTGCTGCCCGCGCTGCCGACGCTCACCCGACGGCACCGGGTGCTCATCGTCTCGGTGACCGACCCCGACATCGCCGCCGCCGCTCGCGACCGGGAAACCGCCGATGCCATCTACACCTCGGCCGCCGCCGAGACCGTGCTGGCCGAGCGGGCGGTGGTGCAGGAATCCCTGCGCAGGCGCGGGGTAGCGGTGGTCACCGCGGCGCCGGATCAGCTGCCGGAGGCGCTGGCCGACGAGTATCTGGAGCTCAAGCGGTCCGGTTCGCTCTGAGTTGTGGACAGCCGGAGTTTCCACCGGCACTCACAGTTCATGCACCGATTCACCAACAGGTTGTCCACAGGGCGAGCCTGTGCACAACTTCTCAGCGCAGCGAAAGCTGCTGGCGCCGAGACAGAATCGCGCCGATCACGTGATACGGGGGATAACCGGCGGGCACCTGGGTGCGGACCGCCGCGCACATCGACTCGGCCAGCTTCGTCCCCAGGTGGTGCTGGGCGGCCGGGGTGAGGGTGCGCAGCCTGGTGAGGTACTGCCGGGCGGCCGTCGCGAGGTCGTCGGACAGGCCGGTCGGGTCGAGCTGCGCCGCCCAGCCGGTGAGCCACGGTGGTGCGGCCGCCAGAGCGGGCCGGGGAAGCTGCTGACGGGTGTGCACAACCACCGTGCCCGCGAGCACGTCACCCACGCGCCTGCCCTCGCGTGAGCACAGCGAGGTGATCACCGCGACCGCGCCGAAGCCACCGAGCATCCAGAAGTCGACGATCGCCCCCGCCAGTCCACGGGTGAGCGCATGCCGGAAATCCGCCGGGCCCGCATCGGCGCGAACTACCCGCAGCCCGAACGCCATCTTCCCCAGGGACCGCCCGCGCGTGAGGGTTTCACTGCACACCGGGTAGCCGACCAGCACGGTCACGATGGTGACCACCGCGAGCACCGACATCCACGCATCGTCGGCGCCGCTCCACAGCAGCATCAGCATCCCGGCGTAGAACAGGCCGAAGGCCAGCGTCAGCTGCAGCATCAGGTCGATCAGGAAAGCGCCCGCACGGCTGGGGATACGCGCGATGGGAAGTTCGAGCGCCACCGCTTCGCCGGTGGTGAATTCGGCCATGTGGCTAGCATTCCCGATATGGACACCGATGCCTACAGCTGGGCGCGTCAACGGTCGTGGTATCGGCTGGATCAGCTGGTCCGTCAGCGCAGGCTCACCGGGGCCGAGGCCGACGAACTGATCGCCCTGTACCGCTCGGCGTCCCAGCAGCTGGCCAAGCTGCAGAGCCATCGGGCCGATCCCGAGGTGCTCGCCGGGCTCAGCGCGCTGCTCGCCCGCGCGCGTGGGCGCGTGCTCGCGGCGCGCGCACAGCCGTGGCGCGAGATGGGCAGATTCTTCACCAGGGGCTTTCCGGCGGCTGTGTACAGAGCGTGGCCGTGGTGGTTGGGGACAACCGCGATCTTCCTGCTCGTCAGCACGGTGATCGCGGTGCTTGTGGACAACTCGGCGGGCGCCCGCGAAGCCCTGGGGATTCCCGAGGGCGACCACTCGATCATCACCGGACCTGGGGGTTCGTTCGAGACCTACTATTCCGAACACCCCAACGACGCCTTCGCCGCCAAGGTGTGGACCCACAATTCCTGGGTCTCGGCGATCGCCTTGTTCACCGGCGTGCTGATCCTCCCGGCTGTGTATGCCCTGTTCATGAACGCGCTGAATCTGGGGATAACCGGTGGATTGATGGCCGACGCCGGCCGGCTCGACTCGTTCTTCGGTTTCATCCTTCCGCACGGAACGCTCGAGCTCACAGCGCTGTTCGTGGCGGGCGGCGTCGGCTTGAAGCTCGGCTGGACGCTGGTCGATCCCGGTCGGTCGAGCCGGGCTGCGGCGATGGCCCGGCAGGGCAGGGCGACTGCCACTGTCGCACTCGGTCTCGTGGCGGTGCTGCTGGTGTGTGGATTGCTCGAAGGCTTCGTGACGCCGAGCGGCCTGCCCGCGCCCGTGCGCATCGCCCTGGGCTTCCTGGCCGAGGGACTGTTCCTCGCCTATGTATTCGTGGTGGGCCGCCGGGTCGCCGAGGAACAGGACACCGCTTCCGCGCTGCCCGCGGCCATGCCCGATCCGACCCTGCGATGGCTGCCGAAAGCTCCCACGCGGGTGTGATCACGCATCTGCACGTGCATTTGTGCGGCAGGCAACTCCGAGCACACCTCGGCTGTGAGCCCACTGGGCAATCGACAGCTACGTGAGGTTACGAGTTGGTGAACTCCCCCGATTTGAGTTCCGCTGGCCGCAGCGAGTCGAGCTCGAGCTGCGGCCAGCGTTGCCGTTAACTGTACACAATCGTTATGCCCATGCAACCCCCAACGCGCAGGTTAGGGGTATCGAGTGCGGGTCTGCGAAGACGTGTGAAGCGTGCGCTCTCCACAGCTACAGCTAACTCCTGGCGCGTCGCCGGGACCGCAATTGCACACACCGGGAATTCACCTTCGGCAAACCTGGGACCATCGGTCCCACGCGTTCGAAGGGGCGGTCCAGGGAATATTGCTGCCCATTGCCCACACCCACGACCGCGCCCCGCGCATAGCCGATAACCTGCGACAACGGCAACCGGATTTCGGTTTGCGCGATACTCGAGGCCTTAAAAGAAACCTTAAGTTTGTTTACAAGGCTGCAAACATGATCAACAACTAGCAATCAGGTCGAATCACCTGCCATACAGCTACTTACTGCGCGGCTGACAAGTTGCGCAGAGCCTCCCGAACGGCGCGAGACGGGCAGTGAAACAGCTGGAAGACGGCCGGATTACCGCGCTGTGATCTTCGCCTCACCGCCCCGGAATGCCGAAGCCCTACGATGACGAGATGACCGGGGTCAAGGACCGTTTTCTCACCATCGTTGCCGGCCAGCTCGGTAATCCGCACGGGCCACTCGGCAAGGTGGTGGCCTTGCTCCTCAATCGGGGGAACAAACGCGCCATCGTGGGTGCCGTCGACGGCGCCGCCCCCGCCGCGGGCGCGGATGTGGCCGATATCGGTTTCGGTGGCGGCGCCGGGCTGGCGATGCTGCTGGAGCGAGTGGGCCCGGACGGCGTGGTGCACGGCATCGAACCCTCGCCCGACATGCTCGCCCGCGCTCGTGGCACCTATGCCATGGAGGTGGCCGAGGACCGGCTCGTGCTCGCCGAGGGCACTCTCGCCGCCCTGCCGCTGCCCGACGCGAGCCTGGACGCGGCGATCACGGTGAACACCATCTACTTCCTCGACGACCTGCCCGCCGCGTGCGCCGAACTCGACCGCGTGCTCCGGCCCGGCGGCACCGCCGTGATCGGTATCGGCGATCCGGACGGTATGGCCCGGATGCCTTTCACCCCTTATGGATTCACGCTGCGCCCGGTGGCCGAGGTAATGGGTGCGCTCACCGGCGTCGGCTTCACGGTCGAACAGCGCACCCTGCCCGGCCCGCCCTTCCCCTTCCATCTACTCGTCGCGCGCAAGGGGTGAGCGTCGCCGAAAACGACAAAAGGCCCGATCCCGTGGGATCGAGCCTTTTGCTCTCTGTGGGCGAAGGGGGACTTGAACCCCCACGTCCTTACGGACACTGGCACCTGAAGCCAGCGCGTCTGCCATTCCGCCACTCGCCCGAGCGACTCGAAAAATCTAACATGCCCTCCGGCTGAAAATAAAATCGGGCCCCCGACCTGCGGTGATGCGGACGTGATCGGCTCGGGAACCGGGGCGCCGCGCCGGGAGTTACCTGGTAGGAGGATCGTGGATATCATGCAAGGAACGTGGTCGGGTTCGGACACGCCGTAAAGGGCACTCCGACAGGACGGACACGCGCACCGAAGGGAGGGCTGTGATGGGCATCGTGTCGAGATTCGAACGTCGCTTACAGAGCGCCGTCGGTGACGTGTTCGCGAGGGTGTTCGGCGGCAGCGTCGTTCCCCAGGAGGTAGAGGCCGCGCTGCAGCGCGAAGCCGCAGATCGGATCCAGGAACTGGAGGGCGGGCATCAGCTCGCACCCAACAGTTATGTGATCACGATCAACGAATCAGATTTCGGGAAACTCGACGCAGATCACGACCTGACGACCAAGGCGTTCGCCAAACATCTGCAGGATTACATCCGCGAGCAGGGCTGGCAGACCTACGGCGAAGTGCACGTGGCGTTCGAGGCATCACCTACGCTGCACACCGGAATGTTCAGAGCGAGCGGCCGCGTCGACCCCGACGCCGGTCGCGGGACCGTCCCACCTCGCCCCGGACCGCCACAACGACCCGCACACCCGCAACCAGGAGCTGGCCCCATGACGCACAACTCAGGCTACGAGCCAAGCCGAGAGCCCGCGGAGTCCGATCCACGCAACCGCGGGTACGCACCGCCGCCCGCCGCGCCTGGGGCTCCCTATCCGCCTGCCGACGACTACGGCCGCGGTGGCTACGGCGCGCCCGACCAGCCCGGCTACGACCCCGCCTACGGCCAGCAGGGCGGCGAGTACCACAACGGGTACGACCAGGCCCCGCAGCCGGGATACGGTCAGCCGGGATACGGTCAGCAGGGCTATGCCGAACCCGGTTACGACCAGCAGGGCGGGTACGGCCAGCAGGCCTACAGCCAGCAGGGTGGGTACGGCCAGCCCGGTTACGCCGAACCGGGCTACGACCAGCAGGGCGGGTACGGCCAGCAGGGTTACGCCGATCCGCAGCAGGCCTACGGCCAGCAGGGCGGGTACGGCCAGCAGGGTTACGCCGAACCGGGTTACGACCAGCAGGGCGGCTACGGCCAGAACGGTTACGCCGAGCCCGGCTACGGTCAGTCCTCCGGTTACGGCGCCCAGGCGGCCGGTTACGCCGAGCCCGCTTACGAGGAGCCGGCCGGTTACGGCCAGCAGGGTGGTTACGCCCAGCCGCAACCCGGTTACGGCCAGCCCGCGGGTGGTTACGGTGCCCCGGCCCAGTCCAGCTACTCGGCCACGCTGCAGCTCGACGACGGCAGCGGCCGCACCTACCAGCTGCGTGAGGGTTCCAACATCATCGGCCGCGGCCAGGACGCACACTTCCGGCTGCCCGACACCGGTGTGTCGCGCCGCCACATCGAGGTCCGCTGGGACGGCCAGACCGCCATGCTCTCCGACCTGGGTTCCACCAACGGCACGCTGGTCAACGGCTCGCCGGTACAGGACTGGCAGCTCGCCGACGGTGACGTCATCCGGGCCGGACATTCCGAGATCCTGATCAGGATCGTCTGATCCCGTAAGCTGCGCGGTGCAGGTCACGTGTCGACGCCGTCGGCCCTATGATGCTGCCATCACACGCACGGCCCCGACCTCGGGGCCCGCAAGCCAGCACGCTGGTGGGGGTCACTTCGTCCCCTGCCGCACCGACGTACCCGGGCGAACAGGAGGTGGAACGCCGTGCAGGGACTGATCCTGCAATTGACCCGCGCGGGGTTCCTGCTGCTGCTCTGGTTGTTCGTCTGGGCCGTTCTGCGGACCTTGCGCAGCGATATCTACGCGGCATCCGGCATCCGGATACAGCCGAGGGCCGCACGCGGAGCGCGTGGTTCCATCGGTCTGCCATCCCTGAGCCGAGGCCAGAAGGGCGCCAAGTATCTAGTGGTGACTCATGGTTCACTAGCCGGCACTCGGATCACACTCGGCACGCAGCCGGTTCTCATCGGCCGCGCCGACGATTCGACGCTGGTACTCACCGACGACTACGCCTCGACCAGGCACGCGCGACTGTCTCAGCGTGGTGACGACTGGTACGTGGAAGACCTCGGTTCCACCAACGGCACGTATCTCGACCGCGCGAAAGTCACCACCGCCGTCCGTGTTCCGCTCGGCACTCCTGTCCGGGTCGGCAAAACAGTGATCGAGCTGCGATCGTGACACTTGTTCTGCGCTACACCGCGCGAAGCGACCGCGGACTCGTCCGGGGCAACAACGAGGATTCGGTCTACGCGGGCGCTCGCCTGCTGGCCCTCGCCGACGGGATGGGTGGACACGCCGCCGGTGAAGTCGCCTCCCAGTTGATGATCGCCGCGCTGGCGCATCTCGACGACGACGAACCCGGCGAGGACATCCTCGGCAAGCTCGACCGCGCCACCCGTTCCGGCAACGCCGCCATCGCCGACCACGTCGAGGCCGAACCCGAACTCGACGGCATGGGCACCACGCTCACCGCCATCCTGTTCGCGGGCCGCAAGCTCGGCATGGTGCACATCGGCGACTCGCGCGCCTACATGCTGCGCGACGGCGAACTCACCCAGATCACCCGCGACGACACCTTCGTGCAGTCGCTGGTCGACGAGGGCAGGATCACGCCCGAGCAGGCGCACACCCACCCGCAGCGATCGCTCATCATGCGTGCCCTCACCGGCAACGAGATCGAGCCGACGCTCATCATGCGCGAAGCCCGCGCCGGTGACCGGTATCTGCTGTGCTCCGACGGACTCTCCGACGTGGTGAGCGACGAGACCATCGGCAACACCATGCGCGAGGGCAATACCGACGAGTGCGCCGACCGGCTCATCGAATTGGCTTTGCGCTCAGGTGGTCCCGACAACGTCACCGTTGTCGTCGCCGATGTGATCGACCTCGACTACGGGCAGAGTCATCCGATCGTCGCCGGTGCCGCCTCCACCGAGGAGGAGGAAGACGCGCCGCCGCCGAACACCGCGGCCGGCCGCGCCGCCGCCATGCGTCCGCCGCGCGCCCAGCCACGCCGGGCCGCCGCCGCTCCCCCGCCGCCCGAGACCAAGTCGCACAAGCTGCGCTGGCTGCTGCTGTCGGTGGCCTTGATCGTGGCCGTCGCGGTGGGACTCGTGGTGGGCTACAAGATGATTCGCAGCAACTACTACGTGGGCGCCGACAACGATCAGGTGGTCGTGATGCGCGGCCTGCCCGGTTCGATCCTCGGCTACGCCATCCACGATGTGGAACTCACCGCCTGCGTGAACAGCAAGAACGAGATCACGCTCCTCGAGGTCGGCGCCACCGCCCCCAACGGCTGCAAGAAGCTGATGGTCAGCGATCTCAAGCAGACCGGCCGCGACCAGGTGGAGCGCAGCCTGCCGCCGGATTCGCTTGCCCAGGCCCGCGAGAGCATGCGCCGGCTCACCGGCGAGGTCCTCGACCCGTGCCCCAAGAAGGAATCGGTGCCGCAGCCGGGTGTGCTGCCCACCGAGGTTCCCCCTGCCACCCCGGCGCCCGCGCCCGGCCCCGGTGACCAGCCCGCCACGGCGACACCGACGCCTGCCCCGACCACTACGCCCGCCCCGACACCTTCCCCGCAGATCTCAGGGGAGAACTGCCGGGTGACGGACTGATGTCCGCACCGGCACCACCGTCGGCGGGGGCTTTCCCGAGTCCCCCAGGCGGATTCGCGCCCGCACCGCCGCCCTCGACGCGGCGGAATCAGGAGCTGTTGCTGCTGGCGGGCGCGGCGGGTATCACGACGGTGTCGTTGTTCATCGTCGAGGCGAGCCAGGAACAGTCGATCACCTGGGACATCGCCAAGTACGGCGTGGCGTTCCTCGCGCTGTTCGGGGTGGCGCATCTGGCGGTTCGCCGGTTCGCGCCGTTCGCCGACCCACTACTGCTACCGATCGTGGCGCTGCTCAACGGTCTCGGTCTCGTCCTGATCCACCGCCTCGACCTCGCCGACGCGCAGCAGGCGGCATACGACTCGAGCCCCATCCCGTCCCCGGACGCCAACCAGCAGATCATGTGGACCGGCCTCGGCATCGTGGTGTTCATCAGCCTGCTCATCGTGTTGCGTGACTACCGCACGCTGGCGCGCTACACCTACACACTAGGCCTGGTCGGACTGATCGCGTTGGCGATTCCGGCACTGTTGCCGAGCCGGTTCTCCGAAGTCAACGGCGCCAAGATCTGGATCAAGCTCCCCGGATTCAGTGTGCAGCCGGGCGAATTCGCCAAGATCCTGCTCATCATCTTCTTCGCGGGTGTGCTCGTCGCCCAGCGTGACCTGTTCACCGCCGCGGGCAAGCATTTTCTCGGCATGGAGTTCCCGCGTCCGCGCGACCTCGGTCCGGTGCTGATCGTGTGGGTCGTGTGCATCGGTGTGCTCGTGCTCGAAAAGGACCTCGGCACCTCGCTGCTGATCTTCGGCACGGTGCTGGTGATGCTCTACATCGCGACCGAGCGGGTGGGCTGGTTGCTCATCGGCGGCGGCCTGCTCGCGCTCGGCTTCGTGTTCGCCTACCAGCTTTTCGGGCATGTGCGGGTGCGCGTCGACACCTGGCTGCACCCGTTCGACGACTATCACAACACCGGCTACCAGATCTCGCAGTCGCTGTTCGGTTTCGCCACCGGCGGCCTGGCGGGGACGGGTCTTGGCAGCGGGCGTCCGCAGCAGGTGCCGTTCGCCAAGACCGACTTCATCGTCACCACCATCGGTGAGGAACTCGGCCTGATCGGCCTGGCCGCCGTGCTGATGCTGTTCCTGATCTTCATCGTGCGTGGGCTGCGCACCGCGCTCGCCGTGCGCGACAGTTTCGGCAAGCTGCTCGCGGCGGGCCTGTCGTTCACCATCGCCATCCAGATCTTCGTGGTGGTCGGCGGCGTCACCAAGCTGATCCCGCTGACGGGTCTGACCACGCCGTTCATCTCCTACGGTGGTTCCTCGCTGCTGGCCAACTACGCGCTGCTCGGGTTGCTGATCAAGATCTCCGACGCCGCCCGCGCGCCCGCGCCGACCCGCAAACGCGCACCGGCGCCGATCGCCGAGGCGTCGACCGAGTTGTTGCGCAGGTCGGAAGGCAGGGCGAGCGCATGAACACTCCACTACGCCGGGTCGCCGTCGCCGTGATGGTGATGGTCGTCGCGCTCCTGGTGAACGCCACCTATCTGCAGGTGGTCAAGGCCGACGACCTGCGCGCCGACCCGCGCAACGTGCGCGTGCTGCTCGACGAGTACTCGCGCCAGCGCGGCCAGATCTCGGCGGGCGGCACCGTGCTCGCCGGGTCGGTGGCCACCGACGACCGGTACAAGTACCTGCGCCAATACCCGAGCAGCCCACCCGCTTACGCGCCCGTCACCGGGTTCTACTCGATGCAGTACGGCAAGACCGGGATCGAGCTGGCCGAGGACCCGTTGCTCTCGGGCAACGACTCGAGCCTGTTCGGGCGCAGGCTCGTCGACATGTTCTCCGGTCGCGACCCGCGCGGCGCCAATGTGATCACCACCTTGAACCCGGTGATGCAGCAGGTGGCCTACGACGAGATGACGGCCAAGGGCTACACCGGTTCGGTGGTGGCGATCGAGCCGAGCACCGGCAAGATCCTGACGATGGTCTCCACCCCGAGCTACGACCCCAACGAACTGTCGGGCCACGACGGTGCGGCCGGACGGGCGGCCTGGGACCGGCTCAAGAACGACCCATCCCAGCCGATGCTCAATCGCGCGGTCTCCCAGACCTATCCGCCCGGTTCCACCTTCAAGGCCGTGGTCACCGCCGCCGCGCTGGCCAACGGCGTGAGCGTGGACGACCAGTTCACCGCCGCCCCCAACATCACCTTGCCCGGCACCAGGACCACGCTGGAGAACTACAACGGCGCCACCTGCGGTGACCAGCCGACCGCCTCGCTCACCGAGGCCTTCCGGCGGTCCTGCAACACCGCGTTCGTCGAACTGGGGATGAAGGTCGGCGCCGCCGAGCTCAAGGACCAGGCCGCGGCCTTCGGGATCGGCCCGCACCGCGGTGTCCCGATCCCGGTCGCCGAGTCGACGGTCGGGCCGATCCCCGACAACGCGGCTCTCGGCCAGAGCAGCATCGGTCAGCGCGATGTCGCGGTGACCCCGCTCGACGTCGCCGTGATCGCCGCGACCATCGCCAACGGCGGCTCCCGGATGCAGCCCTACCTGGTGGACCAGACGCAGGCTCCCGACCTGTCGGAGCTGAGTGTGACCGAGCCCTTCTCGGTGGGCCAGGCCGTGAGTCCACAGGTAGCGTCGAGCCTGGTGAACCTGATGATCGCCTCCGAAGCCAACACCGCGGGCGGCGGCCGGTCGCCGTACCAGATCGCGTCCAAGACCGGCACGGCCGAACACGGCAGCAATCCCCGTAACACCCCGCCGCATGCCTGGTATATGGCCTTCGCGCCCGCGCAGAACCCGAAGATCGCCATCGCGGTGATCGTCGAGAACGGCGGCGACCGGGCGCTGGCGGCGACCGGCGGCTCGGTGGCCGCACCGATCGCCAGGTCGGTACTGGACGCAGGCCTGGCAGGGGGCTGAACGAAATGAGTGTGCGAGTGACAACACGGGGGCCCCGATGCTGAACAACGGCGCCATGATCGCCGACCGCTACCGCCTGCAACGGCTCATCGCCACCGGCGGTATGGGTCAGGTGTGGGAAGCGATGGACACCCGGCTCGACCGCCGGGTGGCGGTCAAGGTCCTCAAGACCGAGTTCTCCGCCGACCCCACGTTCCGTCAGCGGTTCCGGGTCGAAGCACGCACCACCGCGCAGCTCAACGCGCCGGGGATCGCGGGCATCTACGACTACGGCGAGACCACCGACCCGTCCGGCGGCGAAACCGCCTACCTGGTGATGGAGCTGGTGCAGGGCGAACCGCTCAACGCCGTGCTCAACCGCATGGGCAGGCTCTCGGTGATCCAGGGCCTCGACATGCTCGAGCAGACCGGACGCGCACTCGAGGTGGCCCACGCCGCGGGTGTGGTGCACCGCGACGTGAAGCCGGGCAACATCCTGGTGACGCCGACCGGTCAGGTGAAGATCACCGACTTCGGCATCGCCAAGGCCGTCGACGCCTCCCCGGTGACCAAGACCGGCATGGTGATGGGCACCGCCCAGTACATCGCGCCCGAACAGGCCGTCGGCGAGGACGCCACCGCCGCCTCCGACGTGTACTCCCTCGGTGTGGTCGGGTACGAGGCGCTGGCAGGCGTCCGCCCGTTCACCGGTGAGGGCGCGATCACCGTCGCCATGAAGCATGTGCGCGACGCGCCGCCGCCGCTGCCCGCCGATCTGCCCGCCAATGTGCACGAGCTGATCGCGATCACCATGGCCAAGGATCCGGCGCAGCGCTACCGCAGCGGTGGCGAGTTCGCCGATGCCGTGGCCGCCGTGCGCGCCGGGCACATGCCGCCCGTGCCCGGTGGTGCCGCCGCGTCGATGACCGGGGCGACCCGAGTGCTGCCGCCCGGCCCGACCACCGTGATCCCGGCCGCCGACTACGACGGCGCGACCATGCGTTTCGGTAACCAGCCGCCGACCGGCGGATACGCGGGTCCGGCCACGCAGGCCGCCGCGCCCGCCGCCGTCGCCGCGACCAGCGATGCCAAGAACAACCAGAAATGGCTGATCGCGCTCGGTGTGGGTGCGCTGCTGCTCGGCGGTGGCGTGATCTGGCTGCTGTTCGGCGGCGAACCCAACCGCGACACCGGCCCGACCACAACCACCGTGCAGACCACCGCGCCGGTTGCGCCGCCGGTGACGACCACCCGTCCGCTGCCGCCGCCGGTCACCTCCGAGGAACCCGCGCCGACGCAACCCGACCGCCCGACGACGACCACGCCGGAACCGACGACGACCACGGAACCGCCGACCACCACGCCGGAACCGACGACGACCAAACCGGAACCGACGACCACCGTCCCCAAGACGACCAAACCCGCACCGACCACCACCAAACCGGCGTCGGCGACCACCACCCGGGACAAGCCGCGTATCCCCACCTTGGATCTACCATTTCCGAATGAGGACAACAACGCCGTAGGCCCGAACATAGGACAGCAATGACCACCCCGAAGAATCTCTCCTCGCGGTACGAGCTGGGCGAGATCATCGGGTTCGGCGGCATGTCGGAGGTGCACAAGGCCCGCGACGTGCGCCTCTCGCGCGACGTCGCGATCAAGGTGCTGCGCGCCGACCTGGCCCGCGACCCAACGTTCTACCTGCGCTTCAAGCGCGAGGCGCAGAACGCGGCCGCGCTGAACCACCCGGCCATCGTCGCGGTCTACGACACCGGCGAGGCCACCGTCGACGACGGGCCGCTGCCCTACATCGTCATGGAATACGTGGAGGGCGACACCCTGCGCGACATCGTGCGCGGCAAGGGTCCGCTGGCGCCGCGCAAGGCGATGGAGATCGTCGCCGATGTCTGCGCCGCACTCGACTTCAGCCACAAGGCGGGCATCGTCCACCGGGACATGAAGCCCGCCAACATCATGATCAACCGTGCGGGCGCGGTGAAGGTGATGGACTTCGGCATCGCGCGCGCGATCGCCGACAGCTCCAACCCGATGACCCAGACCGCCGCCGTGATCGGTACGGCGCAATACCTTTCCCCCGAGCAGGCGCGCGGCGAGACCGTCGACGCGCGCTCGGACGTGTACTCGGTCGGCTGTGTGCTGTTCGAAATCCTCACCGGCCAGCCACCTTTCACCGGTGATTCGCCGGTCGCGGTCGCGTATCAGCATGTGAAGGAAGACCCGCCGCTGCCGTCGTCGGTGAATCCGGGCGTGCCGCGCGAGCTCGATTCGGTGATCCTCAAGGCGATGGCCAAGAACCCGGCCAACCGCTACCAGACAGCCGCGGAGATGCGCGCCGATCTGATCCGGGTGCTCGGCGGGCAGAAGCCCAGCGCGCCGATGGTCATGAACGACGAGGACTACGCCGGCTACGACGAGCCGGCGCCGCGCCGGTTCCACGACCGCGACGACACCTCCGAACACCCCGCCGTCGGCCCGCCCGCCGAGCAGGGCAATCGCACCGGTTTGATCGCGCTCGGCGTCGCCGCGGCGCTCGCCGTCGCGTTCGGCATGTTCTGGGTGCTGATCGGTCCGGGCAGCAAGCCCGACCAGGTCGCGGTGCCGGACCTGTCCGGCAAGACCGCGCAGCAGGCCGAATCCGAGCTCGTCAAGGCCGGTTTCAGCGTGGCCGTGCAGCAGAAACCGGACGGCAAGGTCGCGCCGGGCAATGTGATCGCCACCCAGCCGCTCGGCGGGTCGCGCATCGACGAGGGCAGCACCGTCACCCTGCAGGTGTCGACCGGACCCGCGCAGGTCGCTGTGCCGCGCATTCTCGGGATGACCCAGGCCGAGGCCGAGCAGGCGCTGAATTCGACCGGGCTGCAGATGGACCCGAACGTGCAACGGCGTGCCTCCAGCGTCGCCGACACCGACCGGGTGATCGGGCAGGAACCGACCGCTGGCGTGCGCATCGACATCGAGCAGCCGATCGTCGTCGTCATCGGCAGCGGGCCCGAACAGGTCCGGGTACCCGACGTGGTCGGCCAGGACATCTCCGTCGCCGAACCGAATCTCACCGTGAGCGCCGGATTCAAGGTGGAGGTCAAGGAGGTGCTCTCGCCCCAGCCGAAGGGCCAGGTGCTCTCCACGAGCCCGGCGGGCGGCAGCAACGCGGAGAAGGGTTCGACCATCACCGTGCAGGTGTCCCTCGGCGACCGCATCACCGTTCCGGACCTGACCGGGCTGACCCCCACCCAGGCCCAGGAGAAGTTGCGCGCGCAGGGCTGGACCGGTCAGCTCAGCCAGACGACGGTCATCACCCTCGACGGCAGTGCCTCGGGCAAGGTCGTGGGGCAGAACCCGCCCGCGGGCACCTCGGTGACGATGAGCGGAAACGTGATCCTGCAGGTAGGGGCCTCACCCATTCCACGGTGAGGCCCACGGGCCTAGACTTGGGCTAGCTCCATCCCACCCAGCACTGCTGAACGAGGAGGTAGCCCATGACCACAGCCAGGGACATCATGAAGCCCGGCGCTCAGTGGATCACCCGCGACGACACCGTGGCCACGGCCGCGGCGGCGATGGCCGATCTCGGTGTCGGCTCGCTCGTAGTCGCCGACGACAACGAACGCATGTGCGGCATCATCACCGACCGCGACATCGTCGTGAAGTGCATCGCGCGCGGCCTGTCACCCGAACTGACGACCGCGGCCGAACTGTGCGAGGCGACGCCGCGCTGGATCAGCGCGGACGCCGACGTGGAAGACGTGCTCGACCAGATGGAAGACCATCGGGTGAAGCGGATGCCGGTGATCGAGAACAAGCGGCTGGTCGGCATGATCAGCGAGGCCGATCTGGCTCGCCACCTGGACGACAATCAGCTCGGCGAGTTCGTCACCGCCATCTACGGGCGGCCCTGACTCCCCGTCAGCTCAGGTCGAGATGATCGTTCATCGACCTGGCCGCCTCGGCCAGGTCGGTGAGTTCGACGACCTCCACACCATTGGTGCGGAGTTTGTCCACACCCTCGCAGGCCGCGACGAACAGGCTCGGTTCGCGCCAGGCGATGACCACCCTGGGGATACCCGCCGCCAGGATGCGGTCGGTGCAGGGCAGCCGGGTCGCGGTGGCGCGCGTCGAGCAGGGTTCGAGCGTGCTGTAGATCGTCGCGCGGACCAGGCGGGGGTCGTCGGCGTCGAGTTTGTTCAGCGCCGATTCCTCGGCGTGCACCTTTGCGTCGGTCTCGCGTGAGTAGCCGGTGGAGATTTCCACACCGTCGACGACGATGACCGCGCCCACCGAGTAGGCCGTCGAACTGGGCGGACACTGCTCGGCCAGCTCGATGGCCCTGTGCATGAAGCGGTGATCGAGGCTGTCTGTGTGCACGATTTCCCCTGGGTTCGGAAGTTGTCCACAGCCTGTGGCAGTTGTGGAGTCGGTCATGTTCAGGTTGTGCAGTACACCGGTGGATGAACTGTGAACAGCAGCATTTCCCCAGGTCGGCAGCCGGAATCCGATCACAGGCCCGGTGGATGAACCGGGTCCGTCGGCGCGCCGACCAGGTAGTTCATGACAGCGACATCCCCAAGTTGTTCCACACCCGTCAAGTGGAGTCGACGCTGTGGTCCGCCGGGGAACAGGGCCGGGCCGACGAAGCGGGGCGCGGCCGCGTCACCGACCAGGATCGGCGCGATCGCCAAGCGGATCTCGTCGACCAGGTCGGCGGCGAGGAAACCTGTGTGCATCCCGGTGCCGCCCTCGACCATCAGCCTGTGGATACCGCGCGCGGTGAGGTCGTCGAGCAGGGCGGCCAAGTCGAGCCGGTCACCGAGGCACACGATTTCGGCGGTGTCGGCGAGCCGGTTGCCGAGCCGAACCGCGCCCGCCGTGGTGGTGTACACGATCTTCGCGCCACCGGTGTGCCAGAAGCGCAGCTGCGGATCCAGCTCGCCGGACGCGGTGACGGTGATCTTCACCGGATACTCCGGTCGGCCCGACGACACCCGCGTCGCCCGCCGCTCGGCGCTGTTCACCAACAGGCGGGGATTGTCGATCCGCAAGGTACCCGCACCGATGAGGACCGCGTCGGACTCGGCGCGCAGCCGGTCGACCTCGTCGAAGTCGGCGCTGTTGGACAGCAGCAGACGTTGTGCGGTGGCGTCATCGATGTAGCCGTCCAGGCTCGTCGCCACCGACAGCAGCACCCACGGCCGCTCCCGCGCTTCGCTCACGGGGTCACCAGCGCGGCGACCTCCGCCTCGAGCGCCGACACCAGCGCCTCGGCCGGGCGTTCGCCGCAGACCTCGAGCCAGTTGGCCAGCATCCGGTGCCCGCCCTGGGTGAGCACCGACTCCGGGTGGAACTGCACGCCGTGGATCGGCAGGCTGCGGTGCCGCATGGCCATCACGATGCCGCTCTCGGTGTGGCCGACCACTTCCAGCTCCGCGGGCATGGTCTCCGGGAGCACGGTGAGCGAGTGGTAGCGGGTGGCGGTGAACGGGTCGGGCAGACCGGCCAACACGCCCGAGCCGAGGTGGTACACCGAACTGGTCTTGCCGTGCAGCAGTTCCGGCGCACGGTCCACGGTGCCGCCGAACGCCTCGCCGATGGCCTGGTGTCCGAGACACACGCCGAGCAACGGCTTCTCGTATTTGGCGGCGGCATGCACCAGCGGAATGCTCGCACCCGCCCGGTCGGGGCTGCCGGGCCCGGGGCTCACCAGCACGCCGTCGAAAGCGCCGCCTTCGTCGCCACGGGCGAGCAGGGTGTCGAGGTCGGCCAGGCGCGGGTCGTCGTTTCGCCATACGACGGCGTCGGCACCCAGCTGGCCGAGGTATTGCACCAGGTTGAACACGAAGCTGTCGTAGTTGTCGACGACCAGAACACGCATGCAACGAGGGTACGTGCCCGGCCGGTAGGTCGTCGCATCCATTACCTGGTGGGATAGCCTAGGAGACGACCAGTACCGGAGAATACGAGGACGTCATGCCCAAGTCCAAGGTCCGTAAGAAGGCCGATTACACCCCGAGCCCTGCCAGCCGTACCCCGGTGAAGGTCAAAGCGGGTCCGTCGCCTGTCTGGTACGTCGCGATCATGCTCGGCTTCATGCTGGCCGGCCTGCTCTGGCTGCTCGTGTACTACCTGGCTGCCGAGAAGATCAGCTGGATGAACGACCTGAACGCCTGGAACTTCCTGATCGGTTTCGGCCTGATGGTCATCGGGCTCATCATGACCATGCGGTGGCGCTGAACTACACCGTTGTCATTCATGCACACCTGTGGATGAAGCTGTGGACAACTCGAGGATCAATGGGGGAACAAGCCGCGTGAACGCAGGTCGACCCACCGCCAGCTTGTCCTGGACCACGCCGACCGCCGCCCTGGTCGCGGTGACCGGCGGTGGCCTTCTGCTGACCGTAGCGGCCGTTCTCGCCCAGGACGGCCCCTCGCGGCTCTTCCTCGGCGTCGCCGCCGTCGCGGTGCTGGCCATGGCCGTGCTCGCGCTGCGTCAGCGCCCCCGGCTCACCATGGTTCCCGGTTCCCCGCCGCGCCTGATCGTCGGCACTCTCACCGGCCGCGACGAATACCCCCTCGACCACATCGACCGGATCCGTGTGACCTCCTACCGGCGCATCGGCCGTAAGAACACCATGCTCGAGGTCGACGTCCGCCACAACGACGCCGAGCGCCTGCTGATCTTCGGCCGCTGGGACCTGGGCGCCAACCCCGCCGACGTCTTCGACGCCCTCGTCGTCAACGGCTTCGCGAAGGTCGCCACCGACTGACGTTGTTTCACGTGAAGCAAAGAACTCCCCGCCGCGATCTTCGCAGCGGGGAGTTCTGTTTTCCGGATTCAGTCGATTTTCACCGAGGAGATGACGACCGGTTCGGTCGGGCGATCGTTGCGGTCGGTCTCCACCGCTGCGATCGCATCGACCACCTTCCGCGAATCCGGGTCGACCACCTCGCCGAAAATCGTGTGCTTGCGGTTCAGATGCGGTTGCGGGCCGACGGTGATGAAGAACTGCGACCCGTTGGTGCCCGGTCCCGCATTGGCCATGGCCAGCAGGTATCCGCGATCGAAACGCAACTCGGGATGGAACTCGTCGCCGAATTCGTAGCCCGGACCGCCGCGGCCGGTACCCGTCGGGTCACCGCCCTGGATCATGAAGCCCTGCATCACCCGGTGGAAGACGGCGCCGTCGTAGAACGGGCCAGCTTCCGTGCCACCCGCGTTCGGGGTGGTGTACGGCGCGCTGCCGTCGGCGAGGCCGACGAAATTGCGCACCGTCTTGGGCGCGTGGTTACCGAAAAGCGCGATCTTGATATCGCCGTGGTTGGTGTGCAGCGTCGCCACGGCCGTCTGATGGGGTGAGGTCACGCAGCAATGGTGCCACGCGGTCACCGCGCTGCCGGGCACCTGGTGGAGCGTGGTTTTCGTGTTTGTGCCGTCGGCGGCGTTCTATGCCACAGTGGTCGCATGAAGCTTCGTAACCCGCTCATCGCCTCCCTCGCGATCGCCGGTGCGGGCGCGCTGGCCTGGATCGCCCGCAGCAAGCGCCCCCAGCTGCCCGAACCCGCCGCCGAACCGCCGCGTCTCGGCTACTCCCGCAACGGCTCCGCGCCGGCCCCCGTCGCGGAGACCGGCGCGAGCTGACCCCTCAGCGGCTCACGGACTTCTTGTACTGCACCTGAGCCAGCGGCACGAAGATCAGCAGGATCAGCACGATCCAGATCAACGACGTGGCCACCGGGTGCTGCATCGACCAGGCCTCCGAGGTGGGTGCCAGCGGGCTGGTGTTACCGAACAACTGACGCACCGACTCGGTGACCGCCGACATCGGATTCCATTCGGCGAACACGCGCAGCGGCCCGGGCAGGTCGTTGATCGGCACGAAGGCGTTGGACAGGAACGTCAGCGGGAAGATCACCATGAAGCTGGCGTTGTTGAACACCTCCGGCGCCCGCACGAGCAACCCGACCACGGCCATCATCCACGACAGCGCGTAGGCGAACAGCAGCATCAGCAGGTACGCGAGCACCGCGTCGAGAATCGACCCACGAATACGCCAGCCGACGATCAACCCGGTCAGCGACATGACGACCAGGCTGACCAGGTTGATCACCACATCGCTGATCGTGCGCCCGAACAGCACCGCCGAGGGCGCCATCGGCAGCGACCGGAACCGGTCGATGATGCCCTTCTGCATGTCCTCGGCCAGGCCGGCGCCGGTGAACGAGGCACCGAACACCACGGTCTGGACGAAGATGCCCGCGATCAGGAATTCGCGGTAGCCGCCTTCCAGCCCCGGCACCTTGATCGCCGAGCCGAACACGTAGGCGAACATCAGCACGAACATGATCGGCGACATGGTCGTGAAGATCAGCACGTCGGGCACGCGCTTGATCTTGATGACATTGCGCTTGGCGATCGTGAGGCTGTCGCTGACCACCATCGCCAGCCGTTCTTCCAGGCTCGGCTCGGTCACCGGTGGTGTCTTGTCGATCGAGACGCTCATCGGCTCTGTCCTTCCTTGGCGCCTGCCTTCTCGGCATCCCCGGCGACGAGTTCTTCGGCCTCGTGCCCGGTGAGGGTGAGGAATACGTCGTCCAGCGAAGGCCTGCGCAGGGCGACGTCGTTGATCTCGACCTTGTGCTCGGTGAGCCTGCCGATGGCGGTGACCAGGTCCTGGGAACCGTCCGCCACGGGCACGGTGATCTTGCGCAGGCCCGGTTCGATGTGGATTTCGCCGTCGGCCAGACCGCTGAGCACCTGTTTGGCGTCGGTGAGCTGGTCGGCGGTGGCGACGGTGAGTTCGATGCGGTCGCCACCGACGAGTGCCTTGAGTTCGTCGGCGGTGCCACGGGCGATGACGGTGCCGCGGTCGATCACCGCGATGGAGTCGGCCAGACGGTCGGCCTCCTCCATGTACTGGGTGGTGAGCAGCAGGGTGGTGCCGCCGGAGACGAGTTCCTCGATCACGTCCCACAGATCCAGGCGGGCGCGTGGGTCGAGGCCGGTGGTCGGCTCGTCGAGGAACAGCACCGGCGGGTTGGCGACCAGCGCGCCCGCGAGGTCCAGGCGCCTGCGCATGCCGCCGGAATAGCCCTTCACCGGGCGGTCGGCGGCGTCGGTGAGCCGGAAGCGTTCGAGCAGCTCGCGGGCCCGTTCCTTACTGCGCTGTGTGCCGAGGTGATAGAGCCTGCCGACCATTTCGAGGTTCTCGAAGCCGGTCAGATACTCGTCGACGGCGGCGTACTGGCCCGACGCGCCGATGCGCGAGCGCAGTGCCTGCGGATTGTTGATGACGTCGACCCCGGCGACGGTGGCGCGGCCTTCGTCGGGAACGAGCAGAGTGGTGAGTACACGGACAGTCGTGGTCTTTCCCGCGCCGTTCGGGCCGAGAAGTGCGGTGACGGTGCCTTCGGGGACGGAGAGATCCAGCCCGTCCAGTGCGGTGAGCTGTCCGTACCGTTTGACCAGACCCTCGGCGACGATTGCGTCGGGCATGATTCTCCTGATGTCGTAGTTCGCGAACCCTTGATGGCCTCAGTATTGCCCCACCCACCGACAAGTCGCATCCTCATTTCGGGTGGTTCGCGATGTCAGATGTACAAATTTGTTCGACATGCCGAGTGCATGCGACACGCGGCGAATCGGACTGATTTTTGGGCGATGCGGCTGCGCTCCGGCCCGGATTGCGGGTGGCCGCACGCCGACCCCGTTGAGAACATGTTCAGCTCACACAAGCCGTAAAACCTTGCGTACCAGCGACTTCGGGTGTTCGTAAGAGGTTTGTGATGTCTCACAACACCGCGGCAACCGCTCAGCGGCTGCGGCTGACGGCCCCATGACGGGCCGCGACACGAAAAATTCTCGGAAACTGATCCGTTGCGCGTACACGATTTCCGCGTGGATCGCGTAGGATCGTTCACGTCGGCCCCTCCCCCCCGGGCCGACCCTACGCGGGCCTCGGCTAACTCCCCCCCTTCGCCGAGGCCCGCTCCCCATTTTCCGGCAAGGTGCAGTTCCATCGCCCGACAGCCGGGTTCAGGCCACGCGACGCGGCCACGAGAACAACTAGTGATCCTCGTGGTCCGCAGGCGCGCCGGCCCCCTGTTCGGCCACGGTGCGCCAGGCGGTAGCCAGCCGGGCCGCACGGACCTTCCCGGCGACCCCGAGCAGTGGCGCGTCCCGCTCCCAGCGCTGCCGGATCTCCTGATCCACCCGGTCCCAGTGCGGTTCGAGTTCGGTGAGCAGTGCGGTGCAGCGATCGAAGACGCCGGCGAGCGCGATGTGCACGCCCGCCGACCCGGCGGGTTCGGTGCTGAGGCCACGCACGGCCGCAAACAGCGCCAGCAGGGCCGTGAGCGCGTCGGCGGGCCATTGTGCCTGTCGGGCCCACCCGCACCAGCTGACCGAGCACAGCGGCGAGCACGTGCAGGTCTTCGACGGTGCGGAACGGCTTCAGGTAGTCGGCGTACCCGTCGCCGGGCAGCGTTTCTCCCGGCGCGTCCGTGAAAGTGACGGTGGCGTGCGGGATCTCCGGTGCGAACGGCAACGGCGGCAGCGGGGTCACCGCCGCCTGCGGTCCGGCCGCGACGAGCACGGCACGCAGACTCGGCTTGCCGTCGGAATGTGTGCCCGCGCGGGCGATCACGAGAAACCGGGTGGCGGAGGTGCCGAGGGTGGCGAACGATTTGGTTCCGGTCACCGTCCCGTCGCCGGTGACGGTCGTCGTCATGGCCGAGGGTCGTGCTCCGGTGGCCTCGGTCGCGCACATCGAAATCAGCTCGTCCGGGGCGAGTGCGGGCACCAGCGCGTGCAGCGCTTCCTGATACCCACCGAGGAACGCGGAACCCGATGCGACACTGTCGAATCCGGCGACAGCGGCGCGGTCGACAGAATTGGTGAGATCCGCGCAGCGAGCGCGGTGACGTGCCCAGTCCGCCGCGAAATCCGCCGAATCGGCGGCACCGGGGGCGGCGGTGAGCAGGAAATCGAAAACCGAGGAATTCACAGAAGTGGAGCCTAGGGGAATCGAACCCCTAACCCCTGCCTTGCAAAGGCAGTGCTCTGCCAATTGAGCTAAGGCCCCTTACCGGTGGTGTACCGGCTGGCAACCCGAATCAGCGGGTGGTGACCTCACGCCAGAGATCGGCTTCGTCGCGCTTGCGGAATTTGGTGATACCGATGAGAACCGCGATCACAACACCGACCGTGAGGACAATCTTCATGATTCCCACCCTACTGTGATGTTCGGGAGTGGGCCTAGGAGGACTTGAACCCCGTCGGTCACTCTCTCATTCTTCCTGCTCAGAGCCCCTGGCCTCCCTGGTACAGCGCCATTTCAGGACGTTTCGCAATCTTTCAGGACTCAAAGTACCGGTTAAGTGGTGACGGCGTCAAAACCGCAGGTCGGGAAGGAGCCCCGCACCATCCCGGTGACGCCGTCACCAGCGCCTGATCGGCAGGTCTCATGGGTTGACGCCACGGACAGCGACACAATGAGCTGCCCGGCACTCCATGGCACGGCATGCCCGACTATCTCAGGCAGCCGCGTCACTCCCATTTCGCCCTTACTTCAGCCATTCGAGGCGGCCCGCGCAGCGAGCGGGTTCCCGTCTCGCAGCTGCTGCCTGAGGCGCCGTCCTCACGCGCACTTGCTGAGCAGACCCCACCACACCCACGAAGAGGAGAACCAACCGTGCGTTCACCGCCCCCATCTACGACGCCGTGGCCACCCGTGGCGACAGCTTTGAAGCCGCGATCCTGCATCCCGATCGCGGTGGTGCGTTCACCGCCGGGCTGACCGCTCAAGCCTGCTCTTGATACGGGCTGCGACAGTCGATGGGCGCGACCGGATAATGTTGGGACAACAGCCCATCCGAATCGCTGTGGTCGAACTTCAAGCACGAATACTGCTACCGGCATGCCTACGCTAGGAAGGCTGGACTCGTTGCCTCGGTTGATAATTGGATGGATTGGTACAAAAATCGCCGTCGGCACTCGTCGATCGGTAGCATCAGTCCGGTTCGCTACGCGCATTCACTGACTATCGCAGCAAAAGCTGCTTAAACCCCTGTCCACCATTCGGGGTGACCTCATGAATCAGTGGGCACTCTCGCGTTCCCGCCATGCACATGCCGCGATGCATCCGTTGCTCACGGGGGGGTACCGCGAAGAATCTGGTTGACGCGACTCCGGCTAAGACAAAGCACGTCTTGCAGTTCCTCGATGGAGGCACCCGCCCCCCGCAGAGCGCGGGCTTTCTCGGCACGCTGGGTCAACAGATACGCATGCTCTTCTTCATTGGCACGGAGCCGCTCCGCGAGCCCCTCCGCCTCCTGTAGAAGCGCGACTTTCGTCCGAGCGCGCTCAACGGCCGTCATGGCCTGAATCCTAACAAGTGCCCGCTACACATTTTTGTACAGCGGACTACACACATGAAAGCAGAGTGCTATACATTGACGTCATGTGCAAGAGAACGTCGACCTCGGAGGCAGATGGACTCACAACTCATGCACCGGCCAACAGCCGACAGCCGCTACCATCCGGCCTCCAATGCCCGCGCCTCCGCTCAGGAACCACGACAGACTGTTCTTTGGGGTAGCGGCGCCGCAGGGCCACACAGCTGCACAATCCAGGCTCACGCGGTCACAACCCCTCGACACTCGCGAGCCTCGAAGGGTATGCGGACACCACTCGCGACAACCACTTGAGCAGCATCGATTACGTGTTGTCGGCGGTCACGTCTAGTGTCCCACTCGCTAGGAAAGCGGACACCCACGCGCCGCGCCTACCTGATTCCTCCCCGTAGTAGAACGACACTGAGTTCGACCAACTCAGTAGAAGGAGAAGAGAGTGTCCCTGGCTCTTGAGGCTGACGATACGAAGCCCCTACGTTCGAGGAACTTGTCGGCAGTCAGTGTCTCCAGCTTGGGTGACTGGGAATCCGATCTTGCACCTGCCACGGCGAAGGTAGTCATCGGCGATGCGCGCGAGACCGGACTGGCTGATAGCTCAGTAGATGTTGTGGTCACTTCTCCTCCGTATTGGCAGAAGCGCGACTATGGCCACGAGGACCAGATAGGTCAGGAGCCTACCCCGCAGGCCTACGTGGAGTCGATGATGCAGTGCCTGGATGAGTGGAAGCGCGTTCTCCGCCCGACCGGCTCGGTGTTCCTCAATGTCGGTGATACTTACCACAACCGGTCCCTCATGGGGATACCCGGTCTGCTCGAGTTCGATGCCGTACAGCAGGGGTGGTTGATCCGAAATCGGATCATCTGGACCAAGGACGGTGGCATGCCCGAACCCGCCAAGAACCGGCTTGCGAACCGCCATGAGTACATCATCCATCTCGCTATGAAGCCGAACTACTATTACGATCTTGTCGGCTACAGCGAACATATGGGCAATGGCGCCAACCCCGGTGACGTGTGGAGCATCAGCCCGGAGCGGAATATGGGCGCCCACCTGGCTCCCTACCCGCAAGAACTGGTGCGTCGAGCCGTTATGCTGGGCTGCCCGCCGCAGGTCTGCGCAACCTGTAACAAGCCTCGGACCAGAGTCATCGAACGAACCGATCAACTCGACCCTGATCGCCCTCAAGCTGCCCGCGCAATGGAGTTGGCCAAGGAACACAAGCTCACTCCTGACCATATTCGCGCCATCCAAGCGACCGGGGTTTCCGATGTCGGGAAGGCCACCAAGTTCCAGAACGGCACCGGCCGAAACACCCAAGAGGTCCAGCGACTGGCGGCCGAGGCCAAGGCTGCGCTCGGCGGCTACTTCCGCGAGTTCACCTTCGCCAAGAAAGTCACTACCGGCTGGACCGACTGCGGACACGGCACCCACGCGCGTGGGGTCGTGCTGGACCCGTTCATGGGGACAGGCACCACCCTGAAAACCGCAAACAGCATGGGCCTCGATGCCATCGGCGTCGATCTCGTGCCGCTTATGGACCAGGCAGAGGTCCCTTCTACAAAGAAGAAGGGGAAGACACCGACAAAGGCTGGTAAGACTGCGAAGCGATCAGATCGCTGATCCGTTCCGCCATCTCCTTCATCTCCAGCTCAATATCGTCGGCGCCGAGATCGACTCGATACTGGGCAACGATCGTTGACCCGATTCGCCCAGCGACGAAAAGTCCCTTTTTCGAGCCGGCACGACATGGGTGGATGGTCATTGCAACCGGGCTACGGTAGCGGTGACCGTAGAGGACAATCTGCTCGACCTCAGAGCGGTCCGCGTAGCCGGTGACGTTGGAGTACTTCACATCCGCAACAACAGGATGGGTGCCGTCGGACAACCTGAACACAATGTCCGGGTTTGCTGTATGCGCCCTGCCTGCTTTCGGAGGCTCCTCATGCTGGGGTAGCGCTGCCTTTTCATCGTCCTGCAGCACCTCGTAGAGCGGCACCTTGCCCGGATCCTTGTTTCCGTCAAGAACATTCAGCCCCTGATGGGCGCTCAAGGCTTCCTGAAGGCTCACCCGTACGAACTTTTCGAAGAGATCTTCTGTCTTGACCAGGAGGGTCGGCAGGCTGAGGTCGCCCTTGCTGGCGTCGAGACTGATACCGCGCCCGGTGAGGATCGCGACGGCAAGTTCGAGCGCTGGGCGATAGTACGATCGCGCTTCCGGCAGCGGCAAGGTGCCGCGCACCGACGGATCCTCGAGGCTCAGCGGTCGATGTTCGAGGGTGACATCCTGTAGGACCCTTAACTGTTCGGACAGACGCGCGATCCGTTCTCGCACGCCTGTACGCTGAGGGGCGTTGGCGTATTGACCGTGCAAGGACGCAACTGCACTTTTCAAGCACCTGTTGGGTGCGTTGTCTGCGGTCCGCTCGAACCAGGAGTACTCAGCCCTGTGGTTCACTCCACGAGCTGCGAACCGGAGCATTGAGGCGGTCGCATTGATTCGTCCATGCGGATAGGAGCCGGTCTCGGTTCGCTGGTAGTAAGTCCGAAGCAGGCCATTGAGGTTGATGGTGTCCATCGCTGCGAGTAGCCCGTCAGCCATCACGTCGAGGAGCCAATCGTTCCAACGGTCGGTCGCTTGATAGTCGCGAAGCGCTGACAGGGCCGTCGGCACGTAGCCGCAAACCGCCACCATATGTGTGAGATTGCGGACCGGGAACCGAGGGCGGACTTGGATGGCGATCCGGTCAGCCAGCGGAATCAGGCCCGATACTCCCTTAGCTGACAGGCGAAGGCCGTCACCCACGAAGGCTGCATCTACGTACTTGTTCAGAACCCCTGGCAGGAGCGACAGTTGGCCATCGGGCCCGAGAATTTCTTCGGGTCCGATGTCGATCGGGCCGTATTCCTTACAAGTGATGACCTTCCAACCAGGTTCGACCAGGTGGTTGAGGGGTTCGACCGTCACGTCGGCTCGGCCGCTTGGTCACCGGTGCCCGGTGTCGCAGCGCCGCTGTCTGATGCGGTGAAGATATCGAACCATCCGTTCACCATCTCCGCACGTGCAGACTGGTCGTATTTGAACGCTCGGTCGACGTGGTACTTCAACTGATAGTCCCAGATCTCCTGTAGTTCGTCTGGGTCCGACACGTCCGCGAAGTAGGCATGCCCGACCGCGGCAGCCGGTATCTGAGCAGCTCGCGTGTTGATTTTGCTGAACCAGCCCAACAGTCGGCGATGTACTGCTTCATCCACGAAACCGTTGCGGTCGAGCATCTCGTCAAGAAGTTCGCGGCGGGGTGGCATGTCCACCTTCGCGAACCGGCGCTCGAAGGCGGCATCGACGTCGTCAACGCCCCGATCGAGCGGGTTCATAGTCGCGATCAGGTACAGATTCGTCGGAATGGAGCAGGAAGTACCCGACGGAAGCTCGAATGTCTGGCCCCGTTTGGACCGCTCGATGTAGGTGAGCGCTTCGCCGAAGACGCGACCAACGTCGGCGCGCGACAGTTCGTCGATCACGATGACGTAGTCGATTTTGGGATGGTCGTTCGCTTCCTCGACCAGGCGGAGGAAGACGCCGGACCGACGCACGAATCCACTGGCATCGTCCTTGGGACGGTAGCCCTCCATGAAGTCCTCGAACTGGTAGGAGGCATGGAACTGGATATCGGCGCGGCGATCAGCATGCCCGTCTGCGATCTTGTCCGCGATCTGCCCGGCAAGTAGCGACTTGCTCGTGCCGGGAGGCCCGGACAAAATCACCCCGCCGAACCGCTTGAGGAGTTTCAGGATCGTCACCAAGCGCGGATCATCTGGCTCGAGAAGCGGCGTATCCGGCGCGCTCGACCCGTGCGCAACCTGCCCTTGGTGCGCGTACCCAATGTCCAGGTCATCGGCCGTCAATTTCCGGACGTTCTTCACGGCAGTAACGTCAGGCATCAGGGCCGTCTTTCTCTGCGAGGGTCTGCTCATGGTCATCGGCTGGAGAGAACGGCTCAAACCACTCGATCGGAGGCGCGGCTGCATCGACGTCGAACAGAGCATCAAAGTCTGTGCCTTGATCGAAGGCGAAAACCTCTTTGAATGCCGCGATCAACTCGTCGGATCCGCCGTCACCTACAAAAGCGAACCCATAGTTGCGCAGGTAGTAGGCGGCCAGCGCCCAAGCTGGCACCTTGGTGAACTTCAGAAGGCGCATGAGCGCTTGCTGCACATGGTCTGCAGGCAGCTCGTAGTGGTCACCGCTCGCGTTGAGCATGAATCGGGACGTCACGCGCATCGACTTAGGCGCATAGCTTCCAGCTAGGTTGCGGTTGTACCAGTAGCCGGACTCATCCTTGCGGTTGACCGAGCTGAACGGTCGGTAGTGCGGCTTGGTCGGCGGCCCTCCGGGCATCTTGAGGAGCTCACTCACGTCCTTCCAGTCTGGATTGAGATCCGTGAGCGACCCGGAGGTGATAGCCAACTGGCGTAGCAGTAGATAAGCCGGAAAATGCTCGTGGATGCGCTGCGCCTTCAACGCAACGAGCCCAGCCTTGACTGCTTCCTTCGTGAGCACCCTGAGGTGGCCCCCGTCAGCTTTCGGCTCGCCCGCGTGCTCCTGTTGTTCACTGACGTCCCCCTGCGCGATCCCGCCCGACTCACTCACGTGTGCCAACGTACCTAAAAGTGCCTCCATCGCGGCACTCGTGTGGAGAAATCAGGACGTTGACCTCCTTCGCGGCGAGAGAAACCGTAGCCCGCCTTCCAGCACAACCCCCGCACCGTGATGCCGCGCAACCGCTCTGGCGGCATCTGGCGCGCCGCCGCGGGCGCAGACGGCGCGCCGAAGCCGATGTGATGCACACACCAGTTAAGACCTCGTCCGTGGACTGCGCGCTATTCGGCGATTGTGAGCCGCCGGGCGTGCTTGATCTCCTGGAACGTTTCGTAGTCCTTCGCCCGGCCCAAGGACTTCAGCAGTGCCTTCAGCTTGTCGGAGCTCAGCGACGGCACGACACACTGGGCGAACAGTTCCGGCTCATTCGCTTCGACCAGAGCAGCGCTGATTCGGCGGCTCTTGACCACTCGATCCCAGGTTGCGATCCCCTCGATTCCGGCACTGGTGCCGATAGCAAGCTTGATTTCGGTCTCTACCCTCTCCCGAGCCTCGACCGCCTCTTCGTACTCCTGCTGGATCCGCTGTTCCTCGTCGCGCAACTTCAGTTCGGCCTCGATCTTCTGCCGAGCTTCGACCGCTCTTCCGTATTCCTGCTTGATCCGCACTTCCTCGTCGCGCAGCTTGATCCACTGGGTCCGCAACTGTTTGGCGGCGTCGTCGCAAGCTCTCAGATCCGTGTCCGGTTCGACGGTTTCGAGCTGTTCGATTCGGCGCTGCTTGGGCAGTTCCTCGGTGACCCAGATCCGGCAGTGTGCGAACAGGTCGGCGGCCTCATCCTCGGTCAGGCTGTAGATCTCCGATCCACCGTCCGCACTGCGGCGATCGGCCCAGGTGTCCTTGATGTACTTCTCGAGCGCGCTGTACTCGTCGGTCTCGATCGCGTCGAACAACGACAACGGGTGGGCGCAGTTGGTTTGCAGTGTCGACCGCCGCTTAGCTGGCGTAGCGGTGGTTTGGCCGATCTTGAACAAGTCCTCGGTGCCGTGACGGAACCCGTAGATGTAGCCCATCGTCAACTCCCCTGTGCTGGTGCGCCTTTCGGGCCAACCCCTGCGCCCGATCCGATGTTGGGATGGTCCCACGACCCACCGACAACATTCGTGGTGTCGCCGCTGCGCCGGGCGATCGTCAATGCAATTCGGGACGCTCCGTGAGATCGAGGGCGAACAGGGCGTTGGGGTGAATTCGAGTTCTTCCAGCACATTTCGGCGGCGCTCGGTGTCGCTGTGGTCGCTACGCCACCCACGCCAGCAGCTCGGGGGCAAACACACCGAACATCAACGTGGGCTGATCAGGATGGACCGGGACCCCGTTGAGCTGGGTTTGGCGATGGGTATAGCGCGCCGTCCTGGCGGACAACATCTTCTTCACCGCCCCGTTCGCCACTGCCACCGAACCCCTGCGGAACGGGGCATACGACGGCAGGTCATCGACCCGCACAGGCGCGCTGGCCGAGCAGGCCCACCACACTTACGAAAGGAGAACCGACCGTGCGTTCTGTTGATATAGCTGCTCGACATCAGGCCACTAGCGGTGTTCAATACAGTTTGCCAGGAGTTGCTTCGCAGGCGGCACCGCGACCATCCGTCGGCGATGCCGCAGCTGGGGGAGGTACATCCCGAATGACCATCGACATCAGCTGCCCCGGTTGCGGTCAGCTCGACTGCGTCCAGAGCGTGCCCGCGCTGAGTGCCAACGGGACCTCGACTTCCGTCGGGGCGGGCTCCTATTCGGGTTTCGGGGTCTCCTCAACGGGCTTCGTGCCTGTCATCGGAACCATGATCGTCGATCGCAGACACACGACCGCCCTCGCGGCGAGTTTTGCCCTCTCACCTCCCCTGCGCCCGACGGGCCGTTTGACTCGCACGGGGTGGTTGCTGATGATCCCGGCGTTTCTGGCGTTGGCGCCAGCGATCGGGTCCGTGGTCATGGACAATCCCAGTCCCATATGGGCCAAGGTCGTTGCCGCGCTCTGCTTCGTAGGCGCGCTCGCCACCCCCGGGTTGCTGACATTGTCAGCGGCAAAAGGTCGGCGTCGCATCAACACACTGATCAAACGTGGACGCCCCAGCGCTCGCGCGGTGTGGCAGGCCGGATTCTATTGCCATCGCTGTGGCACCGCGTTCTGGCCGTACTCGCCCACCCCTGCCATTCCTGGACGTCAACCGTTTCTGCCTCATCAGTTTCGGTGGCAAGTCTGGAATGCTGGCGGATACGCCACGTTCTGACTCTTCCTTCGTCAGCACTCTGCGGGTTGGGTGTGCCGAATGCAGCCTGGGACTCGGACGATTCCGCGCGACAACCGTTACAGCCTCTTCGTAGCATCACATACCAGACCGTCGAACTGACGACCTTTCAGATCGCCGCCGGAATGCGACGCGGCCGACGTTGGCTCAGCGGGCCGGTGCGTCGGTCAGCAGGCCGGCGGCGCGACAGCCCAGGCACTCCCATGCCTGGGCGTGGCAGCGCGCGGCGGCGTCGGCGACGTGGCGCCCGGTGCCCCAAGACAACTCGCCCCCGCAGTGTGGACAGGCCGTGGGTAGATCCTCAGGCGCGTTCACCGCGATGGCTGTGTTGGGGACCGGATGATCGGCCTCGGCCAATGATTGCGCGAAAGTCTGGTCTACCTGCGCATACCAGGCGTCGACGTGAGCCGGGCGTAGCTCGAACGGCTCATCCGAGACCGTGATGACCTCACCGCTTGCAGCAGCCAGGGTCGCGAACCTGGCTGCCATTCGATCGCGGTGAGCAGCGCAGGTGCCCAGAACTGCGGTATGCCGACTGGTCTGCGCAGCGCGGTCGCCGTCGCCGGGAAGCTTCAGCAGAGCAACAAATCCCAGCAGCCGGGTGGTGGTTTTCCCGCACTCCTCGCAGGTGTAGACCGGTGTAATCGACTTGGGAGCCATCACCCCAGTCTGCCCTGCCCGCAGCGACATACGGTCGAGTTCGTCAGGAAGATCCCTCGGAATGCTGTGAGTCGTGGTCGGGCTGCCGCCGCTGTCGTGATCGACGGCGACAGCGCTCACCGAGTCCGGCTACTCGTCGTCATCGTCGCTGTCGTAGTCGTTGCCCTCGTTGCGGTCAGCGGCGTCCTGCGCTCGGTCATCAAAGCCTGACAGGGCTGTGGGACTTTTATACAGCCGGAGTGTGTGTCAGCTTGATCTGACCAGTTTGGCCACTGATCGCGAATTGTGTTGACCACATGCCTTGTGGTGCCGCTATGCTCGCGGGTGAGCTGGCCGCGCACGCTCACCGTTCAGTTGCTCCGCCCACGCTGGTGGCGACGTCGTAGAACCAAGGTCCTCCCAGGGGCCCGCGATTATTCTTCCCCTTCCACGTTGGCACCAATCGTCACGGCAGGGCGGCGTGGGCACCCTTGCCGGAAACGGACGACGATGCCCAAGAACGGTAGCTCTCGAAGCAAGCGCCGAGCCCGGCGCTTGGCGATCGAGCAGAATCTGCGCTACACCGAAGCGCTGCGGCGCAGCGAAACTGGTGAGCGCGAACGCGAGCAGTATGACGGCGGTGAGACAGCGGGCGAGATCGGGCTGACCGCGCTGGATGCGCTGCACGTCACCGCAGAGCGGGTGAAAGCGACCGACGCTGCGGATACGGCTACGGCCCTAATGACCATTTTCGAAGCACTGTCGCTCACCGCCGCCGCGAACAATCTGATCGACCAAGCCCTGCTGGAACTCGGCCAGGTGTACTGGCCCGGGGAGAATTTCCTCGCCGATGCGCGGCAGCAGTACCTGGATCGGGCTGTGGAAGGGCTCGGGTCCGCGCTCGGCTCCCCGATACAGCCGCCCACGCACGACTGGGTGAAGGTGCTGGCACCCCCGGATATGGAGCCGACGGAGTACTGGCCGTACCAGCCGGACGGCTACGACGGGGTGGTCTGCGCCCCTGATTCGACAGAGAAGGCCCGTCAACTGCTGTTGTTCCGCACGCAGGCCGTCGCGCTGGCGAACAAGACGGTATGGGTGCAGGTCGGAGTTCTGCTCGGTCGAGTCCTGGGCCGAGTCCGAGACCCGCAGGATCGCAAGGCATCCCGGATCGCGGCCCTGGTAGTGGAGGAGATTCTGAACCGGGACTCCGGCCGTCCGCGCCGCGATGTCGACCAGCGGATCCTCGCGATCACGATTGGCCGCCGCAGTACCGATGAGCTGGTTGCCGACGACGTGCTGATGCAACTGTTGCGCGCGTCAGCAGCCGCAACGGCTCACCCGAACGGCTGGTCGATGATGTCGGCAGTGTCGGCCGAGCTCGAACATGCCGATCGTGACTGGACGCCGGCGCGCTGGGGCTATGGGTCCGATCTGAAACTGATTGCCGCGACCAAACAGTTCTCGATCCGCCGCCTCCTGCGCAAGGGACAGGAGGTGATCGAGATCCGGGCCCGCCGGCGCACCGAACAGACCGGGACTCGACAGTAGCCGGTCCCTGCCGGACCGGCGGGTACCCGCCGACCACCCTGGCATCAAACGCCAACTCGAACTGGCCGATGCCATTCTCGATCGCCGCCCACCCGGCGACGAGCACGCGACCGAGCACGATCCCCTCAAGCGCGCCCCCGCCGCCGCGATCGAAGAACTGCTCGACACCATCACCAAGCTGACCTGCGTCATCGAATCCCAACGCATCCGCATCGCCGATCTCGAACAACAGCTCGGCATCCAACCAGTCGCATTCGAACCCGACACCGATCAGCCCAGACGAGCCCGCCGACACTTGCGGCGACGCCGAAACCCCTTGTGAGAGAACCTGATCTCGCCGGAGGGCGATGCAGGGGCTAGAACGGCTCGCCTTCGAATGCTCGCTCGGCAACAGAGCTGCCGCCGAGCAGCACCACGAATCGAGCCAGATCGGCACGCAGTTCCTCGACTGAGTACGCCTGCGAACCAACGAACCCGGCCAGCGACTCCGCCGCGACCGGACCAGCACTGGCCAGCCAGTCATCAAGGAATGTCACCGTTTCTGCAAGCTCGATCGCATCGTCGACCGCGAGACGGAACTCAGGCACGACCACCACCCCCTACGCAACGATCAATACCAGGGCGCTTGGCATCCCGCGCTCTGACACATCCCGACTGACACACCTACGGGAGCGGCTTCAAAATCGATGTGTCTGGGTCGCTGCAGCAGCCGCTGCAATGCGGTCGGCGCCGTCTTGGCTCATCGGTGTCGATCCCTTACTCATCGCGCGTACCTCCAGAATGGTGGCGGCTTCGGGCATCACCCAGTGGTGCGGGCTCGGGCCGCCGGATGGGCATGGCTGGGTTGTCATCGGCCGCACGGGCAAAACCTCGCGCTCCGATTCCCGGCGCCGACAAAGCCGAACCCGGGCCTCGAGCAGTCACAGCTCGTTGAGCCGAAGCCCCACCAACGGTGGCGCTATCCCAAAGGGAGGAAATACGGACTGACGTTCGGCCGCGACTACACCATCGCCAGTTCCCAGCCGCATTGCGCAACAGCGAGATTCTTCCACATCACCGGAGACCACCGGGCAAACATGCCGCTCACCAACCGATCACGAACGACTGCGCCGAGGTGGATGTCACTGACATTCCGACATCGAAAATTCGCGGTGCAGACAGCGTTGAACACCCGTTGACCATCGCGCAGTCGAGCGCACCATTCGACACAGCGAGGTACGGGCGGCGACAAGATCGTTTTCGGTCTCGCTCAACACGCTGTTCCACAGCCGCCGCCTCCCGCTCGCCTGGTCACGCTCGCCGGTCAACTGATGCGCGAGTGCCGACAGGTCCGCTCGACTAGCGAGGTATCGGCCAGCTGATCAGCTTGATGACCCAGGCCGCGTCGCAATGCGGCGTTGAGCTGGTCACGTTCCTCACGTAGCCCACGGTTCTGCGCCCGGAAGTGCTCGCTGACCGGTGAGCATCAATTCCAATGCCCCTCCACCGACCCAGGAGACCTGCATGACCACAAACCAGCCCGCGACAAACGACATGGCAATCGATTGCGAGGAGCTCGCCCCGAACTCAACCGTTGCAGTGCCCGCGAACACCATCACGGCTGACTCCGCCCGGAGACGAGCGTCGAACAGGCTGTTCGAGAGCACTTGCAGCACCCGCCCACCGAATGGACCGTCAAGCGCATCACCGCTCGCCAGTGGTACGTCGTGGACCACCGCGGCGCGAGGATCGCCGTTCGAACCACGAAGAAGGCGGCGCACTCAGCGATCGACGACAGCACAGAACGTCGCATCTGGGACGAGAACTGTGCGTGGTATCGCGGCGAAAGCACTGATTCGCGCACCCGACAGCTGACCACCGATGAAAAGGCCATCGTCGCCGAGGTTCTCGTCGAGATAGCCAGCTCCGATGGCGCAGACGGTGGCTAAATTCCCAAAGCCTCCCGCGCCACGTCAGTCCTCTACATCGTCGGCTGTGGCCTCAAGCGACCCCACACCCCGAATCGTCGTTTCCGATCCAGTCACGCTGGCAGACACTTGAGGCTTCTCTGATGACTGCGGAGGCGCTTGGGATCGCCCGCGACTGATGAGCTGACGGACCTGCTTCACACCGATCTCGAGCAGGTCGGCGATATCGTCGTCGGTCTGCCCTTGCTCGCGGATGGTGATCGCAGCTACCGCCTGGTCACCGCGCAATCGCGCGATGTCCTCGACTGCACGATCTTCGATTTCGCTGATCTTGCGGCGTAGTGCGTCGATCGCAACGTCGCGCTCGCTTTCCCGCAGCGTGATCGCTTGCCAAGAATCCAGGTAATGCCGTACGGCGCCAGCGATTACACGTTCTCGCTCTCGCGCGCGTTCACGACGCTTGCGAACCCGTTCGCGGCTGCGTTCCAGGCGATCGATCAGTTCGGGTGAGCGCGCTGCACGGGGAGAGCGAGGCGGACGGCTCGATGACATTTTAGTGACCTCCACAAAGGTATCGCGGCCAGGCTGCTGATCCCCCACACCGACGGTACGCCGCGTCCGATCCGCGACCACCTCCCCGATCCATCTGTTTCACATCCGAGACAGAAGCCCACCTCATGCGCTCAGCACGAGATCCACACCTTCACACCGCATTCAGCCGACGAGCCACTCCGGAACCGGACCCGCAGCCCTTCCGGATTCGAGGTTGAGATCGGCACCGCCGGCACCTCTCACACTCGTTGCGCCCCACACCGAGTCCAACCGGCACCATGAAAGGAACTCCGCGTGACACCAGCGAAAAACCAGCCAACCCGAACTCCGACGAGACTGACGATTCCAACCGGTCTAACGGAGACAGGGCCCACGTCGGGTAAACACTCCCGGCGAGTTGATCGCCGCCATACCCGCGATGCTCGGCTTCCTACCCACCCGATCACTGGTCGTCACCCTGTTGACAATCGTCACCGAACACTCCAACGACCCGATGGTTCAGTCGATCGGACCCGTGATCCGCTACGACGTCGACGCCGCTACCGACGAGCAGTTCAGCTCACACCTGACAGACACGGTGGCAACGATCTCCCTGCGCGAGAACGCCGTCGCGATCATGGCCGTGGTCATCGACGACCGCCCGGCGGCGTTGCAGCACGCTGATCAAGTACTCCAACCACTGCGCATGCTGTCGATCCCTTTGAGCAATGAAACCATCGCGCCCGAAGCCCTATTCCGAGATCTGCTGGTGGGAGACGGCCACGGCCTAGTCGAAGACCCAACTGCCGCACGGATCGCAGTTGCCGACAATCTCGACGGCTCCCAAATCCGCTGCTCCCGTGACACACTCGTCGACCTGCTCGCCCCGGATACCGACCTTGCCACCGAAGTTGCGGCAGCAATCGGCGCGGCTGTCGCCCGCTACCGAGCCGAGCGTGACGCAGCGATTCGTGATGGCCGTAGCGGCGATCACCGACGTGATGCCGCTCAATGGGCGCTAGATCAGATCGACTCCGTCACGGCGAACCCACCGACGGCCGATGACTTGGCCACATTGGCTGCGGTTGGGCGTGACAGGCCCATTCGCGACATCATGTTCGGCCTCACAACAACCCCGTACAGCGATTCCGCGCACATGCTGTGGCGGCACCTGGCGCGCGCCACCACGGGCACAGACCGCGGAAGGGCCGCTGTCCTGTTCGCCCATAGCTCCTATCACGGCGGCCACACTGTCCTGGCCGGGATCGCCATCGACGAGGCACTGCGTGCCGATCCCACCCATCCGATGGCCGCTTTGCTGGAAATCGCACTGTACGAAGGCATCCCGCCGCACGAACTCACCCAACTCGCCGAGGGTGGACACGAAGTCGCACGAACGCTCGGCGTCGATATCAGCACCCGTTAGTTCGCCCAACCACGCGGGGCTTGGACCATTCACCCCGCCCCGGTCGCCGGGCCGCACCTGGATGTGTCGGACGCCGAGATCATCGCCGGCGGCTCACTGAATCTACTGCGATCCAACTGATCCTGTGCGCGACCGCAGCCAGCAGTCCGCGCCCACGCGTGCCTTTCCCCTGACTACTCCACTTGCACGCGCCACCCACGGTCCATGCGCGTAATCGCTTACCCCCGACCAACCGAGAGGACGGCCGCAATGATCACTACCTCAGAGCCGAATACGAGCCCAGGGATGCACGTTCTCAGCGACGGGCACACGCCCCTGCTGACGATCGCTTACCGACGCACGGATCCGGGTGTTCTGACGATCGAGATGACCGTCGCGGACCAGGCGCGAATGGCGCCGATGCGGATCAGGTTCAACGGCGTCACGCTCGTCGAACGTCATGTTCCTGCGACTGTTCGTTGCCGGTGCCCCGCCACCTCAGAGTCGGTTCCCGGCGGCGTCCACGTCCGCCACACCGACCGCTGCTTGCACGGTGAACCGCGCCGCTATCTCTGGCAGTACGGGGGTGCGCTCTACACCGGCAGCCTCGCCGATTACGCCGCCCATTTCGAAACACTCGATCCCGAAGCCCAACATCAACTCACCATCACCGGGGACGAGCTACGCACCTGGACTGACACCTACCGGTTGCACATCAGCGCCACCATGGCCGAGGACTACTCGTTCCATTTCCGGCTTGCCCTGACCGATGAATGGGTGGACACCGTCATCGATTCGCCCCGCCGGTAAGCAGCGGCACGTCACGTTCAGTAACCCACCACCGCTCGCCCCTGCCCATCCGTGCTCAGCACAACCGCCCGCCGACCGCCGAAGGGAGCGAAACGATGTTCGATGACACAGACGGATTGTTCTCCCTACCAGCGCTTTTCGACAACTCGGTCCTGGTCTGCTGGTCTTACGGTCTCGGGGTCGAAAGCACGGCAGGTTTGGTGCGTACCCTGTTCGATCCGGGCTTCCGGCCACCGCAGCTGCGTGAAGATTTGTCGAACCTGATCGTGATGATCGCTCAGACCGGCGATGAATGGACCCAGACTTGCAACCTGGTTGCCGAGCACGTACTGCCACTGCTCGCAGAACGGCGCGTGCGTCTGGTGGAAGTTGCCCGCGCGGGTCCCACGGTCGCTGACGGGATCAAAGTTCTGCAGGACACCCGAAACCCGACCCGGTTGCATCCCGACGCGGACGAACACGGCTTCTACGCGCTGTCCGCCGAGCACCGCGGCAATGGGGTGATGCCCACTCTGGCAGGGCGTTCGTGCTCAGCAAAGGCAAAGGGCCAACCCCTCGATGCTTGGCGGGCAACACATTTGAGTCATCGTCCCTATGTGCACGCGGTCGGATTCAACTACAACGAGGTTCGCCGGATCGAGCGCGACACCTCAGTCACGTTGGGCGGACGCCGGATCCCGATCTACCCGTTGCACGCGGCAGGGTGGAGCCGCGAGCGAGCTCAGGGATACCTGTACGGGTTGTTCGGGGTCTGGTGGCCCAAATCATGCTGCCGCCAATGCTGTTTCGTCTCGGTGCCGAGCTGGCCTGACCAGCTCGCCCGCTACCGGGCGGCTCCGCAAGAGTCCTACAAGCATCTCGTCGACGAGTACACCAGCCTGGCCCTCAACCACCGCACCGGGTTGTTCGGACCCAACAAATCCCTGCGAGACCGGTTACGCACCGACGGCGCGGTCGAGGTCCATACCGTGGCCGACGCGGCGCTCGAGCGCTGCCGGTGGGCGGTCTACCGGGTGCGACGCTGCTACACCGCACCGGGCAAGGCATGGCGTTGTATTCAGATCGTCCACCGCGCAGACCGTGCCGAGGCGACCGCACTGCTGACCGGCCTCGCCACACATCTACGGATACCGCTGCGTACCGATGGTGAGCACACCCGGTTGTGGCTGGCGCCGCCCTCGACCCAGTTTCCGCGGTTGGAGGAATTCTTCGTCGCCGCACCGGATTCCGTGATCGAGAAACGGCGATTGAACTTCGAGACCCGGTGGCACGGTCACGCCGACACCGCACTGCTGACTCTCGAACACCGAGCCGAACTGTTTTGCGATTCCAGGACAGCGCGCGCCGCCTGACAACCCCGCCTCGCCACCACTACCCAGCGTGGTGATCGACGCGGTTTGCGCGGCCCCGTCACGACCGCATTTCCGCTTCAGCGACCACCGACTCGACGCACGCCACCCGCGAGCATGAGTTCGTGACAATCGCTGGCACAAGTCTGCTGATGGCCGAAATCTTCTTTCCCGCAACCTATCTGGAGGTACATCGTGATCAAGATATCCGAACTGCTGGCGTGGGCTGCCACGTTGGACCCGACAGGCCACGTCGGGATCGACGAGGACGGACTCACCCTGGTCGAACTCCCGCCGCACACAGCCAGCGCGACCGGCGCGTACCTCGAAATCGGAGGCTACGACGACGACCCCACCGCCGACCAGAACACCGTCACCGCGACGGAGTCTCTCGTGTTGGCGCGGCGGGGAGCGCCGCTGATCGCGCTGTCGGACCTCAGCATGCTCGTCTGGCCCCTGACCGCCGCTGAACTGCGGCTCATCCGCACCGCGATCAAGGGCTCCACCGTCTACGAAGCCCTCGACGAGGTGATCTTCGCGGCGTTCGGGGCCCGCCGCGAAGCGCTTACCCGGGCGCTGCGCCCGTTCCCGGACCCCGACGCTTTCCGGGGTTGCCTGGACGCCAAGGCACTGACGATCACGCCTGCTGAGGCGGCCGGGCTACTCGCCAGAATCCGCGCGGTGAGCGGACTGATGTTGGTGCTGATCCGCGATGGCGATGCCCGAATGCTGTGCGTCGAGGACCCGGAAACGGGTCGGCTGTTCGACCTCGGGGACGACCTCGACTCCTGGCTGCGCGGCACCAGCAACGATCCCAGCGACACCGCAGAGTGGATCGGACCCACAGTCGAGGACTTCACCCGCGTCGACCTCACCCCGAACGCAACCGGTGACTACCAGCTGCTCCAAACCCCCGAACCCCCGCACTGACACAACCCCACCGAGGCGAAGTCACCGCGGAACCACCCTATCCGAATCAATGCGCAAATGCGCATCTGAGCATAATCGAGGAGGTTTTCGGTCATGACTACGGTCACGATTTCCCACACTGCCGAGCAAGGCACCCTGCTGGAGGGCACCGTCCGCGGGGACGGCACCTACGAGGTCATGACGGCTGTACGCAGCGCGGTCGGGCATTGGCGGTGGGCCAGGAGTTTGGGGTGTTGGATCGTGGTGTCCTCGCGCGATCGCCAACCCAAGCAGTACTACATCGACTACGCCGCCGAGAAGCTGCGCGAGGCCGGCTACACCGTCGAGTTGGCTATCGACCGCTCCGCGCGGGCCACCGAGGACGCCGAAGCCGACCGCGCTTCCCGTCAGAGCGACAGAGTCGACGCGTTGCAGGACAAAGCATCTCGTAAGGACGCAAAGGCGGTCGCCGCTGACGCCGCGCACCGGCGGGCCCACGAGTCGCTACCGCCCGGCGGTGAGCCCATCAAGATCGGTCACCACTCCGAACACCGCCATCGCCGCGCGATCGACCGCGCCTGGAATGCCTGGGGACGCTCGGTACACGCCGATCGCGACGCCGAGCACGCACACAACCGAGCCGACGCCGCCACGCACACGACCGAGCACCGCTATGGCCCGCGCACGGTCAGCAATCGCATCGACACCCTCGAGGCCGAACAACGCGGCGACCAGCGCACCCTCGACGGACACACCCGCCGCTTCCTCGACAATGACGGCCACGTCCTCTACACCGACACCACCTCCCCCGCTACCGGCGAGCACCGGTCGCGGGTGCTCGACCGCACGACCGAGCGCGAGAAACAGATCGCCTACTGGAAGCGGATCCGTCAGTCCCAGATCGACGAAGGACTGACGCCGGGATGGGGCCGCGAGGATTTCACGGTCGGGGACTTCGTCCGAATCAGTGGCACGCCGTGGCACCAGATCACCCGCGTGAACCCCAAATCGGTTTCGGTGGTGAATATCTCGTCGGCCAGGCTGGTTCTGCACACTATCGCAGCCAAGGTGTCGAGTCGCCGTGACATCACCACCGATCACCCCGTCCGCTACATCGACATCACCGCTGTGATGAGCCAGGCCCAAGCCCAGGAACGCTTCGCCGACATCTTCACCGACCTCTACGCCGCCTTGCGACCGCCGCGACCGAAACGCCGCAGCGGCACAACACGATTGGATCACCACCGCGGCCTCACCGCCGAACGGTGGGAATGGAACATCGACGGGATCGAATACGCCGCGGCCTGGGCGCACCCGCCCCACTGGTACACCACACCACCGCAGCCGATCAGCGACCCAGGGGTCGTACGCATGCGAGCCCAACGCCGCGAATCCGGCCGCGTGCACGGCGAGCCTGTCGAGTTGCCGGTCACCGAGTTCGCTCTTGCGGGGCCGGTGCGCTGGCCCGAAGAAATCCACAACCAGGTCCGCGTTCTCGTCGAGGCCCGCGCGTATCTCCCGCTCTGCGCCTGACCCACCCCCGCCGCAACGCGCTGCGATGCCTGGGTGGTTGCGGCATTTTCCCTGATTCGAAGGAGCCATTTGGCCATGTCCACACCGCACCCCGCCCCCTTGCCCATCACGGCCTCAGAATTAGCTGAACGGGTCGCTGCAGCCCGTGCCCACGCTGAGGGCTACGTCTGGGGAGTTCTCCATATCGACCACCCCGACACCGCCGACGCGCGAACAGCGACGGCGTTCGCCGATGCGTACGCCACCGGTGTCGGCACCCTACTCGCTGAGGGCACCGACCCGCCCGCGATCGGCCGTGCCTGGGTCAGCTGGCGTGCGGACGGCGACATCACCGCCGAGCTCACCACCGCCGCCCACGATCAGACACCGACGTTCGAACAATACGACCCGGCCCTGCATGACCGGACCGCGTTGTGGCTGTGTGTCGAGGCTGTCGGCTACGCGCGGGGCTGGTGCGACGCCGCCGGGGTCGGCTCCGGTGACGCCGTCGATTTCGGACACGCCTATGCCGTGCTCGTCGCCGCAGGCGGAAACCGCCTCAATATCGCCGACACCTGGACCAACTGGCGCCACGGGCGTCCCCTACAGACATATCCCCGCCCCTCGACCGCCACACCAGCCCATAGCCCCGGCTCGCCCCCAGAACAGGAGACGCCGTGATCAACAACTACGCCTGGACCTCGACCGTGACCGGCGCTACCGCCGGATTGACCCTCATCGCCGCCAGTCCTGCTGCGCAGGCGAACCTGATCTCCGATCTCCACGGGACCGCGCCGATCGCGGCCGAACCCCGCGACAGGGTCCGGGCGGCCTTGGCCAACAGTTCCGGTCGGTTCCCGTCCGAGGCGTTCGGTCTCTTCCGAATCGGTGGCTCACGCAGTGAGTCACTGCACGACCTGGCGATCGCGGTCGCCGTCCACGAGCTGGCAACTGCCCCGGACTGGACCAGACTGCTCGATCACATCGTTTTCTTCGCCGCACTCGGCCTCGACGGCACCCTGCGCCCCGGCCCATCCGAGGTGATCACCACTGCGGTCCGCGCTGCGGCGAATACCGGCTTCCGTTACGCGGTCGTCGCTGCCAGCGACGACGGCCGATACCTCGACACCGTCGACGGCATCACCATCATCACCGCGGCAACCCTCGGCAAGGTCCTGGACTGGCTGGCGTTGCTCAACACATCCGAACCCAGACCTATCCCGACACCGAGGCGAACGGCCGAACAACCGACGCCGCAGACCCGATCCACAACCCTTGCCCAGCATGTCGAGGCACTGCGCACGGACCGGCTGCTCTAGTTCACCAGCCCGAGAAGCGGGCCGGTTTCGTACTCACATCCATCGTTCGCCGGGGCGCAGCAGTGCGGGACCGGCGTCTTTGTTGTATCCGGAGGTTGTTCAGCTATGGGCAGACTTTCCCGCTCCGAGGCCGCCGCGCATCGCGAGGCCCTCGGGTTGGCCGGTGTTCGCCGTGATCTCACCGAGGACGAGAAACTGTTCGTCCTCGCCCACTACCAGGAATCGGCCAACCCCACCCACCACACCGACGGTGCGTTCTTCACCCCGACCGGCTTGGCGGTGTGTATGTCGCTCGATGTCGTCGGTACCCAGGTGATCGATCTGTGCGCGGGGATCGGTGCACTCGCCTACGCGTGCCGCAATCCGCACGAGCAGTCCAGCGGGTGGCCGGCGCGGGAGTTGGTGTGCGTCGAGTCCAACCCCGAGTTCGTGGCCGTCGGGATGAAGATCGTCCCCGAGGCCACCTGGGTGTGCGAGGACATGTTCGCCGTGATGCGGCAACGGTGGCGGCCATTCGACACCGCGATCGCCAACCCACCGTTCGGTGTCCACCCCCGCACCAGCAACGCGCCCGGCTATCGCGGACCCCGGTTCGAGTACCACGCGATCGCGGTGGCCGCCCATCTCGCGCGGCACGGGGTGTTCCTGATCCCGCAGAACTCTGCCCCGTTCCACTACAGCGGCGGCGACGGCATGCACGAAGGCCGAGGCGACGCCCAATACCGCCGCTTCTCCTCGGGCACGGGCATCACTCTCGAGCCCGGATGCAGTGTCGACACGGCCTTTTACGACTCTGACTGGCATCAGCCGCCGATCCGTACCGAGATCGTCACCACCGACTTCGCCGACACCGCGATCGCGCGTCGCCACCGCGCCCGCACCGCGAACCCCCTCGCTGCACCGTTGGCTCTGTCCGCCCGCGCGAACTGAACACCACCATCACCGATCGCTTCCGTAAGCAGCTCTGGATCCGTCATGCCCGCAGCAGATTTCAGCCTCAGTACCAATGCCTATTCCGCTGACTTCGGCGCCGCCTACATTCTTTTCGCCACCGACGACGCGCCACTCTCCGGGCAGGTCTTCCTCGACATGGGCGAACACAGTCCGATCGTGGACGGGGAACCCCAGATCCGATCTATGGTCGTCGCCCGATTCTTCGCACTGGCCGTGGAAAATGACCCTCTCGGCAACCCGCGCGTGCTCGCACGTTTCCACCCGGGCGATCCCGGACACGGGGCCGACGCGGCGATATATCTGGGCGAACCGGGACGTATGCACCTCGACCTCGGATATCCCCTCGACACCGTCGACACATACCTGCGTGATCTCGTCTCCGACACCGTCATCGCGCTCGCCCACGAATTCCTCACCGACGAGCGCGCCGCCCGCTACCGGCACTCCTGCGCCCACCGACGCCGCGACGAAGTTACCACTGCCCTCGACGCCGTCGACGCGCTCCGACAGCGCACCTACCAGCGCCTGACCGAGGCCCGTGCCGACGTCAACGCTTCCTGGGCTCTGGTCCAAACCTTGCGGGCACAGAACTGACATCGCACCCCATCCGCACGCAGGCCGACAACTCGTCTCCTTCGTCGTATCCGTCTGTCCGAGAAAGGATTTCGACCCTATGTCGATCACATCGCCTGTCCGTCACGCCGAGCTGGGGGATCTGGTCGCGCGGCTCAACGATCAGCAGGCCGCCAAGCTCGACGTCTTGGCTCCGGCCTCGGCCCTGCGCGCCAGCGATGGCCTGCTGGAACTGTCGGGGGTGGAGCCGGTGCTCGATGAGCGCGGCTTCACCCCGGTCGATGGCTTGTATCGGCCGACCGCCGCGGCGGACTCGCATCTGGGATCGAAGCTGAAGATCCCCGCCGGTTACTTGAAGTGGCTGCGCCAGGAGCAGCGCACCGACCTCTACGACGCCAACGTCAACGGACTGCTCCACGGACCGCTCGATCCGCGTCTGCCCGGCGGGCCCGATGAGCGGTCGTTTCTGTTGCGGCTGTTCACCTCCGGGAACCCGGATGAACCGGGCCTGCTGCGGGCGGTGTTGTCGGATCGCTACGGCATCATCGACAACCTCGATGTCCTCACCGCCGTGCTGGAAGGCATCCGCGCCGCCGACACCGACGTGAAGGTCCGTTCGTGTGATCTGTCGGATACCTCCATGCACTGCAAGGTGTACTCCCCGAAGATCCGGGCATTGGCCCCGACGTTCCTGGCGAACTATCGCAATCCGTTTGCCAACCCGGATCTGGAAGCTGAACGCCGCCGGGCCGCCGGACAGATCGAGTCCGGGCGCCGAATGGCCGCCCGCGATGGGCAAGGCTACCGGCCCGGCACAGAGCCGGTCGTGTTCGCCGGGCTGCGGTTCTCCAACTCCGAGATCGGTCATCACGCGGTCACGATCAAACCGGAGTTGATGGTCCAGATCTGCGGCAACGGACTGACTCTGCCGTTGTTCGCGTTCACCAAACGCCACGTCGGGGACCGTCTCGAGGTCGGCGGGACCTGGTCGCAAGACACCCAGCGCAAACGTTTGGCCGTGATCACCGCCGAGACCCGAGACAAGGTCAGCGAGTGGATGTCCCCGGATTTCCTGTCTGCGCGGGTCGCCGACCTCGAACGTCACGCCGCGACACCGGTGACTCAGCCCGAACGCACCCTCGAGGTGATGAGCAAGAAGCTCGGATTCACCGAGAACGAACGCTCAGGGATCCTGTCGCACTTCATCGCCGGTGGGCAGCTCACCGCCGCCGGGATCGCGAACGCGGTCACCAGCTACTCCCAGACCATCCCCGACCCCGACCGCGCCGACAACCTCGACGATCTCGCCCTGACCGCGATGACCCTCGTCTGAACCCGCCAACGCATCCGCGCTCACTCGATCCTCCCTCCCTCCCCCTATCCGCTCTCTCGAAGGAGTTGTGCCTCATGACCGAGACCACCACCCTGACCCTGACCCGTGCCGAGTTCGACGCCGCCGAGCACCTCGGCGCCGCTGGCGCGGCGACCGCCCTGGGCGAGAACACCGTTACCGGCTGGCGTGAACAGTTCCCGGACTGGAAAGCCAAGCACTGGGGCTACACCGACCCCGAAGCCCCGCATGCCGCTCGGCACCTGCGCCCGATCAACGTCGCCCCCCGCACCAAGACCTAACCCCAGCCCAGGCGAGCACCACCACCGGTGCCGCCGACCCACGACACCAGGAAAGGACGTCTGCACCCGTGACAAAGAAGCGAAAACTGTTGCTGCCCGCAGACTTCGACGTCGTCGAGGACATCCTGGGCCTCGACACCGAAGGCTGCGTGGTCATCAGGTTCGGCACCGACCACACTGCAGTGCTCACCCCGTGCTGTCACGCCACCGGCAAAGGCAACGGTGATTCGATCTCCGGTGTCGTGTGCCGGTCCTGCTATCGCGATGTACACCACAAACACGGCGGCAGCCACACCGAGATCGCCATCGCTCGCAAGGACCTCGAGATCGTCATCGAAAGCCAATCCCCACGACCGGCCGCCGACCCCACCTCCGGGTAGCCACTCTCCCCCGACTCCATCCATCGAAGTCCCCTCCCCCGAGGCAGGGACCGCCAGTCCAAGGCTGGCGGTCCCTGCCTCTTTCACGATAGGAGCCCATCTCGATGCCCACCGACACCGACACGACCACCACCTACCCCGACACCGACTACGGCGACTCGAACCCCGGCGAGCCCGACGCCGACGGCGACAGCGCCGGGCAAATCGGCTCCCTAGACAGGTTGTGCACGGGGCCGAGGGTCAATCCCGCCGATCTCGAGATCGACGAGAACGTGCGCAAGACATTCAGTCTCGACGACCACCCCGAGGTCACCGACTCCATCCGCGAACACGGCGTGCGGAACCCGATCCTGGTGATCCGGATGCCCGACAAGCGCCTGGTCGTGCGCGACGGACAGATCCGCACCCTGACCGCGCTCGCCTACGGGCTGGCTGAGGTCCCGGTCTACATCCGCGATTTCGACCCGAGCGTGGACACCACCGAGGCCGAGATCGAGCGAATCGTCGAGCAGATCACCCTCAACGACCGCCGGATCCCGCTCACCACCGGCGACCGTGCCGCCGGGATCACCCAGGCGCTGGATCTCGGTGCCTCCGTCACCCGCGTGGCCAAGGCGTTGCAGACCAAACGCGACGAGGTCAAACTCGTCGGCAAGGTCGGCGCCTCCGCGACCGCGCGCAGGCTCATCGACGACGGCCAGTACGACCTGGCCCATGCCGCGCTCATCGCCGACTACGAGAACCTCGGCGACACCGACGCGGTCACCCGGCTGCTCAACGCCCGCCCCAGTCAGTTCGACTTCGAGGCCCACCGGATCGCCGCCGACCGCGACGAACGACGTATTTACCTCGCCGACGCCCTGCCCTACGCCGAGGCCGGACTCGGTATCCTCACCGACTACCCCGACCTCGATCACCCCGATCACGGCGAGTTGCTGTGCGCGGCCGAGATCGTCGACGCCGAAGGCAACGCCCTCGAATTCGCGCACATCGCCGCGAACCCGGGGCCGTGGCTGGTGTGGCTCGACCTCGACCAGAACCAGGTGTGGGTCGAGATCGACACCGGCCACATCATCGACCCCGACACCGTGGACTGGGGCACCCGCGACCAGCCCGATACCGAACCCGCAGAAGGGTTGCGCCACGCCCGCGAGGTCGAACAGCGCGACCAGGTCTTGCCCGAGTACTTCCTGCCCCGCGAACACCTCGACGCCGTCGGGCTGCGCGAACGTGTCGACACCGAGGACGAAACCGCCACCGGTGATGTCGCAGACGCCGGTGAGGACGACGAGCCCGGCGAGCACGGCAGCCGTTTCGGTCAGGTCGATCCGGAGCAGGCTGCGGCGGATCGGCGCGCCGCCGCCGAAGCAGCCGCCGAAGAGGCGGCCCAGAGAGCCGAGATCGAGCGGGCCGAGCGGCGGCGGATACGTGAGCTCAACAAGCTCGGTGTGGCCGCCAAGGCGACCCGTATCGAGTATGTGACCCGGCTGCTGACCCGGCGTACCCCGCCCGCACAGGCCGCGATGTTCATGACCCGGTCCTTGCTGGCCGATCCGGGCCTGACCGGCGAGTACCACGCCTTCGACTCCGCACTGAAACTCCTGGGTATCGAGGGCTACCGGTCCCGCCAAGACATGGTGGCCACCCTCGACACCACCAAACCCGCCCGCGCCCAGGTCATCGCGCTGGCTCTGGTGCTGGGTGGCTACGAACACCGCGCCGACAAGGACCTGTGGCGTTACACCGAATCCGCGGTCCGTCGCTACCTGACCTTCCTGCGCGAGCTCGACTACCCCCTCGTCCCCGTCGAACTCGCCGCCCTCGGCGAGATCAAAGCCATCGACATCGACATCGACAACCCCACCGCCACCGGCGAACCCGCCGACCCGAACTCCGCGTCCACCGAACCCGACGCCGACGAGCACGACCTGCCCGAAGCAGCCTGACCGCCCCGGCCGGCGGCTCCCGGTGCGCCCGAACTCCCCTCGGGCGCACCGGGACCAGGTTCGGACCCCCGCAACATTCCTCGAAGGAGTCAGTTGTGCGCACCCCTGACGAACCCACCATCGATACCCTGGCCCGCACCGACACCGGCTATCGCGCGCGCAGCCTCTGCCTGGTCGACAATCAGCCCGCCGACATCACCGTCACTGTCGATAGCGAAGGTGGTTTCGGTGCCACCGTGCGTGTGTTCGACCAGATGACCTTGTCGTGGCACCTGGTGCTGCGCGCCGACCACACCGACTACCCCCGCCTACCCACCGACCACGACCTGCCCGCCACCCTCGAGCAGGTCCGTGCCCGCATCCGCGAGCTACACACCACTACGGTGTGGATCCTGTGGACCGCCCGCGGCCTCGGGCCACGCTGGTGAGCACCGCGACGGCGCGGGACCTCGACGACTGCGGGGTGAGCCTGGATCTGCGGGCGGTGGCTCTCGAGATCGCGGCGCGCGGGTGGCCGGTGTTCCCGGTCCGACCCGGCGCGAAGAAGCCGCCGGTGTTCAAACGCTGGCCCGAGCATGCCAGCACCGATCCCACCCGCATCCACCGGTGGTGGGACCAGGACCCGGCTCGCAACGTCGCGATCGCGACAGGCCCGGCCGGGTTGTGCGTGATCGACCTCGACCCCCGCCACATGAGCCCGCCCGCCCACGACTTCGCCGATGCCCTGACCCGACTCCCCGATCCGGTGCCGGTGACGTGGACGGTGACGACCCCGCACGGCTGGCACCTCTACTACCGGGCCCCGCAGACACCACGGCTGCCGTGCAGTATCGGCCGTCTCGGCGACGGAATCGACACCCGAGGCCACGGCGGCTACGTCATCGCCCCTGGATCGCGCACCCGCCACGGTGAATACACCGTCGCCGCCGACCACCCCGTCGCCGACCTCCCGACCGAGCTCGCCGTCCTGCTCACCCCGCCACCACCTACGCCCACATCGGGATTGCCCGCTACCGCGACCCATCCCGATGCCTACCTCGCGGCCATCCTCGCCGGGGAAGCCCACCGCGTCACCACCGCGCGAGTCCATCTGCGCAACCACACCCTGTTCCGCTCCGCGCTCGTGCTCGGACGGCTCGTCGCCGCCGACGAGATCACCGAACACCACGCCCACGCCGTCCTGTCCGACGCCGCGGCCGTGCACGTCGGCGTCGAAGGCTTCACCACCAGCGAAGCAGACCGCACCATCGCCAACGGCCTGCGCTATGCCAGCAACCGTCCCCGCTACCTGCGGCGATGACGACGCCCGCACTGGAAGGAGACCTGTCGTGTCGGATCCGACTGTCGAAGTTGTGGTGATTCGTGACCCGTCCTCGCAGACCTCGGTGTCGGTGTATGTCGACGGCGTCGCGGTGGACTGCCAGTCGGTGGTCATCGACGCCGGACACGGCTGGGAATGGGACGACTGGCGCGCGTTCCGTGACGCCACCCTCGCCGAGCCGAGCAGCCCGGCCTGCCGCGCGGAGTTGATCGACGTCTTCGACGACCCGCCCGGCGGTGAATACGTGATGGGTCGCGGACGCACGCAGTGGCTCGACGGAGTCGATCCCGAGGATCGGCTCGCCTGCCGCTATCGGCTCACCGGGCCGCGCGCGGTCGCGGTCACCGTGCCGGCCGACACCGATCTCGACACGGTGGCCTTGACGTATCTACGCGCGCATCTGCCAGAGGGACACGATCTGCTCCACCACGTGAGACGCGGCGGCCGCGCGATAGTGCCCGCAGTCACTGCTCCATGTGGCATCGCAAGAAATGGGCAGTGTGGGTCTTGCCGTCAGCGACCAGCTGGTCGGGTGTTCCTTCATAGACAACGTTGCCGCCGTCGTGTCCGGCTTCGGGACCGATATCGATGATCCAGTCTGCGGCGGCGATGATGTCGAGGTTGTGCTCGATGACTACCAGCGTCGAACCTGTGTCGACAAGTCGATCGAGCAACTCGATGAGCCGAGAGACGTCGGCGATGTGGAGGCCCGTGGTGGGCTCGTCGAGGATGATCGTGCGGCCTGCGGTCCCGAGCTCTGTTGCGAGCTTGAGTCTTTGACGCTCGCCACCGGACAAGCTGGTGAGGGTCTGTCCGAGAGTGAGGTATTCGAGTCCGACATCGTTGAGCCGAGTGAGGATGCGCCTGACCGAGGGCTGGCTGAAGTAGCCCATTGCATCGGTGACGCTCATCTCGAATACGTCGGCGATGCTCTTGTCTGCGACGCGAAGAGCTTGTGCTTCGGGGGTGAAGCGTCGGCCTTCGCAGACTTCACAGCGGGTGATGACGCCGTCCATGAATGCGAGGTCGGTGTAGATGACGCCGTTGCCTTCGCACGCGGGGCAGCCCCCGGTGGAGTTGGGGGTGAACAGGCCGGCCGGTGCACCGGTGGCTTTGGTGAAAACGTCGCGAATGAGACTCAGGAGCCCGGTGAAGGTAGCCGGGTTGGAGCGGCGTGACCCCCGGATCGGGCGTTGGTCGATCACGATCGTGCCGGGTTCGACGACAGGGAGGTTGCCGAGGATCAGGCTGGACTTACCCGATCCGGCCACGCCGGTCACGGCCGTCATCACTGCGCGGGGAATCCGGGTACTGACGTGCTGGAGGTTGTTCGTGGTGGCGTCGATGATATCGATCCAGCCGGTCGGGGTGCGTCGCGGGCGTGCCGAGCGGCGATGCTCGCGCAGCCCGTGGCCGGTCGGGGTTTCCGCGTGGATGAGACCGTCGTAGTCGCCTTGGTAGACGATCTGGCCACCAGCGGTTCCCGCTCCGGGTCCGAGGTCGATGATGTGGTCGGCGATGGCCATGATGTCGGGGTCGTGTTCGACGACGAGCACGGTATTGCCACGGTCTCGCAGGGCGAGCAGCATCTGCCCGAGAGCTTCGACGTCACGGGGGTGCAGGCCCACCGTGGGCTCGTCGAAGACATAGAGCATGTCAGCCAGGGAGCTGCCGAGGTGTCGGACCATTTTGATCCGCTGGGCCTCACCCCCGGAGAGGGTCGAGGTAGTGCGGTCGAGACTGAGGTACCCCAAGCCGAGCGTCATCATCCGGTCCAGGTGGACTCGCAGGCTCGCAACCAGCGGCGCTACGGCGGTGCAGTCGATTTCGGCGATGTGATCGGCGAGATCGTTGATCTGCATCGCGTTGAACTCGGCGATCGACTTGCCACCGATCATGCTGGCGCGGGCCGCGGCGGCGAGTCGGGAGCCGTGGCAGTCGGGACAAGGCCCGCGCGCGACGATGCGCTCGAACGCCTCACGCTGCGCGCCTTTGAACGAGTCGGGTTCACGCTGCAGGTAGATACGGTTGAACCGCGTGATGAGGCCTTCGTAGGCGGTGCCGACCGTGTCCATACCCGCGGGAGGGGTGTGCTCTCCGGCGGCGGCGTGGAGGAACAGCTCTCGTTGTTCGGGGGTGTAGTCCCGGATTTTCATGTCCGGGTCGAAGAACCCGGACTTGGCATAGGCCTTCCACAGCCATGTCCCTGGGTTGAACTTGGGGAAAGTGATCGCGCCCTCGTTGAGCGAGCGATTGTCGTCGACGAGTTCGGACTGCACGACAGTGGCCGCGATGCCGAGCCCTTGACAGTTCGGGCACATGCCGGCTGGGTCGTTGAAGCTGTAGGCGTTGGAGTAGCCGGCCGTCGGCTCGCCGATTCGGGAGAACAGCAGCCGAAGGCGTGCACCGATGTCGCTGATGGTTCCGACGGTGGAGCGGGGGCCACCGGAGAGGCGCTGTTGGTCGACCACGATGACGGCCGAGAGGTTTTCGAGGATGTCGACGTCGGGGTGGGCGTAGCTGGGCAACCTGCCTTGGGCGAATGCCGAGAAGGTCTCGTTGAGCTGGCGGGCCGACTCGGCGGCGATCGTGTCGAACACGAGCGAGGACTTCCCCGAGCCCGATACCCCGGTGACGACCACGAGCTGATGCTTCGGGACATCGACGTCGATGTCTCGAAGGGAGTTCTGGCGTGCTCCGCGTACGCGGATGATGTCGCGGGTTCTCGTCGTCATGTCAGCTTCCGGTGGGTCTCGGCATTCATGCAGGCCATGGTGTATACGCTGTAGTGTACAACGTAGAGTTCAAGGGAGGCGGAGATGGCCAAACGCACGGGCATCGACGAGTTCAAGCTGATCGGGCTGCTATGGCGCGAGTCCCCGGTGAGTCCACGCAGCGGGATCAGCACTCAGAGCATCACCGCTCTCGCTATCGGGCTCGCCGACAGCGAAGGCCTCCACGCGGTGACGATCCGTCGGCTGGCACAGGAAGCCGGGGTCACCGCGATGGCCCTGTATCCCCATATCGGCGGTCGTGCAGAACTCGTGGAACTCATGCTCGATCAGGTCGCTGGCACGACCTACGAAACGGTCATGCTCTCCGAGAGCGCGGACTGGCGCGATCGCATCACGACGATCTCCGAGGCGAACTGGACGAGCTGCCACGCGCATCCATGGATCACCGACCTCGCCGTCGGACGGCCGGTGCCAGGCCCCGGAGCGTCGGCCAAGTACGAGACCGAACTCCGAGCACTCGATGGGATCGGGCTCACCGACATCGAGATGGATCACACCCTTACCGCCCTGCTCGCGCTCGTACAGGGAACCGCCCGGGCCGCACTCGCCGCTCGGGACTCGCGGCAGCCGGGCGAAGATCATGACACTGACTGGTGGGCGAACATCGAGCCCGCATTCACTGCCGCGATCGGCGACCAGGCCAGATTCCCGATCGCCTCCCGTGTCTCGCGTTCCCTCGGGCAGGAGACTGGCAAGGCAAACGACCCTGAAGGCGCTTACCGGCGGGGTATCGGCTTGTTCCTCGATGGCATCGAACGACACCTCGAAACAACAACGGCCAGCCGACGCCGATGATCCTTGGCACCCGTGCTCGGCCGGTTCACGACCGTGGCCGCAGATAGCTGACGCCAGTTCCGATCCGAACAACGCCGCGTGAGGTTTCGAGACTCTCCCGAAGTTGGTGGTTTTCCAGGCTGAGATTCCCCAGCTAATCCGGAGAGCGGATTAGCTGGTTCCAGCAGAAACCCGGTGATGATAGCTGGCTTCGTACTTGTCGGGTGATCGCCAACCCAGCTGGGTGTTGTACCAGCCGTAATGGCAACGGATGCCCATACCAGCCGAGGGCCTTGAGCCCGGTCATCGAGAGCGGCGCCTCGTGGTGGGTGTTGTGGCCGATTTCGGTGACAACACCCACCGTCACGAGGATGATCGTGCCGAATTGCCGACGGGTGCGAGCCTTCGTGTTCCGCAGACCGTGAGTCTTCAGCGAGTTCGGGTGCCGTCGGTGGCGAGGTGGAATGGCTCGTGAGATGTCGTGCCGCAGAGCACTTTCCATTAGGGCGCCAGGCCTCGCTGCGTATTGACCAGACCGAACTGAGGAGGACCCGAATGGCGGCGGTTGCTTGCGGAGTCGACTGGGCGCAGGATCACCACGATGTCGCGGTTGTTGACCACGACGGCAAAGTGGTTGCCAGCGAACGGATCTCCGACAGTGCCGAAGGCTTGACCATCCTGTTGCGGATGCTGGTCGAGCACGACCCTACCGACGCGCAGCTGCCGATCGCGATTGAGACCAGTCGGGGTCTGCTGGTGGCAGGACTGCGCGCAGCGGGACGAAAGGTTTTCGCGATCAATCCGTTCTCGGTATCGCGCTATCGAGACCGCTACCGGTCCTCACGTGGCAAGTCCGATGCTTTCGACGCCATGGTGCTGGCCAATATTTTGCGCACCGGCATCGATACCCACCGGCCATTGTCCGATGATTCCGTCGAGGTGCAGGCCCTGCGAGTGCTCACTCGCGCGCAACAGGACGCGGTCTGGGAAGGTGCCGAGGTCACCAACCGCATTCGGACGCTGCTCAAAGCGTTCTTCCCGATGGCACTGTCGGCATTCGAACGAGGCGGACGACATCGGTTGGATTCCGCGGCCTGCCGAACCATCCTGTCCACTGCCCCGACTCCCGAAGCAGCCCGATCCCTGACTGTGCGACGGCTGTCGTCTCTGCTGAAAAAGGCTGGGCGGCAACGCGGAATCGCCGAGGAAGCGACCCGCCTGCATGCGGCGCTGCGCCAGGAAGCGATGCATCAACCCGCAGCCGTCGAACGTGCGATGGGGTTGCAGCTGCAAGGCCTGCTCCGCCAGCTCGACGCGATCTGCGACACCGTGGCCGAACTCGAGGAAGCCGTCGAAACCGCCTTCCACGCTCATCCGGATTCTGGGATCGTGAGCAGCTTCCCGGGTGTCGGGACACAGCTCGGCGCCCGTTTTCTCGCCGAGATCGGCGATGACCGCGCCCGGTTCGCCGATGCCAGAGGGCTGAGAGCCTTCGCCGGCGCCGCGCCGGTCACCCGAGCGTCAGGCAAGAGCAGTTTCGTGCATGCCCGTCGCGCCAAGAACAATCGCCTCGCGACCACCGGCTATGTATGGGCGTTGGCCGCCGTCCGCCATGACAAGAACTGGGAGGCGCTCTATCGAGCCCGCCGAGACCACGGCGACCGACACACCGCCGCGCTGCGCAGACTCTTCAGCATCATGCTCAGCAAGCTCCACTACTGCCTTAAATCAGGTCGGGTCTACAACCCTGCGTATGCCTTCACCGTAGGTGAAATTCCCGCTGCGGCTTGACATCCTGTGTTGGTGAGATGTCTCGATGTAGGCGAACAAAGCGTTCTCGGCGTCTTCCCTTGTCCGCCAACTGTTCCGATACTCCAGCTCGGTCTTCAGGGTGGCTCCCTACGGTTGCTGGTCCTTTCAGATCGGCGTCATCAGATGGCCATGGTGACGGTCGAATGCATGTGGTTGGGTGTGCCAGCGCTTGCATAGCAGCCATCGGCGGCTTGACGCTCGCAGTCAACCCGGGAGACGCGCCTGGTTCAACCCTGAACTTGCCCAAATCCCCGATGAGCGCGACTGGGCTGGCGGGCCAATCTGGGGTCAATGCTCGCAGTCAGTGTGCAGCGGCGGGCAATAGATGGTCGCGTTGCAAGCGAGGCAGGTGTGCGTTCGGTGGTGGCCGCCAAGGCGGAGGCACTGAGTCATAGCGACAAGTGACCGGCCCGGCCCCAATCGGTGTCCGTCCGGGCAGAAGCGGGGAGCCGGTTCTGTCCAGCGCCCGGCGCGCAGGTAGAGCCGAATCGATTCGCACATAGATTCGATTATTCACTGAGCTGTGCGTGCAGAGCGCCCGGGTCCGGTCCGGGTCCGGAGGTAGGTGAGCATCCGAACAGCGGTGGCTCACGGCTGACCGTCACGGGCGGTTGTGGCAGCTGACGACGGGCTCGAAACCCGCCATCGGGCAACTGAGTTGCTCTACGTCAAACATCCGATGGTTTGACGCGACCCCCGCATCCGCACGAATCACGTATACCTCGTTCACATGCGTGCACGAGCACGCCATCACCGCCCCCGACCACCACCCCGACCCCTACGACGAATCAAACACAGGCCCTGCACGCGCTCACCGGCCTAACCCTTTCGCCCCAGTGATGCCCCGCCGCAACCGAATTCCGTGCACGGGCAGGTCGCGGCAACCCGCGGCACCGGGCACATCCGCTCATCCCGCCAATTACGGCGAAACCGTCTTCACCGATTGGCGACACCGCACTGGGTCCGAGCTTCCCATTGCAGAACCTTTCCCCGGTCACCGCTAGTGGCCGGGGTTTCCTATGCCCGCACGAAATGGAGTCATGTTGAGCAATCCTGGTGTGTTCTTCTTCGGCCTGTACGGCGAGACAGCGTCGTACTACAAACACAACGTCAACGGCCGCCTCGACGTGGACTATCTCGCCGAGTTCGCAGTGGACACGGTCACCTCCGGAGCGCGACTGACGGTGGACGCTTGGGAGGCGTACCGCGAGGTCGCCTACGCCCACCTCGAGACCCACCGTCTCGGGGGACGGATGTTGCTCGAGCGCAACGATGAGCTGCGACGCACCCGCAAGGATCACGGCGCAGATTGGCGATTCACCGTCACCGCCAGTTCGCACGACCTGGCGGTGAGCCTCGAGCAGAGCGGACCGGGGCGCGATCACTATGTCCCGTTGATGATCGCAGCCAACACCACCGAACTGGTCGACCTGGCGGTGGTGCAAGCCCGGGTGTACCGCAAGCGGATACGGACAGAGCGCCACCGCCGGGGCGCACGACCCGACAGCAGTCACGTCCTATTTCCGTCGGTGTCGAAGTGCACCGACATGATCAGGGAACTGGAAGTGCTCAAGGAGCGTTGGCAGCGGTGGCTCGTCGACAACAGCAGCACCGAGATCCAGCTGAGTTTCGGCGGTGCCCGCTTCAGTCGTGACGGCCGCACCCGCGCCGATGTGGAGAAGATGGCCGCCGAGTTCGACATCCGGCTGACCACGTCGAGCACGGACCGGTGGGGGCGCGAGATCCACCGGGGCCTGTTCGAGTCAGGCACGCGCGCGACCTTCACGATCGTGCACACCGTCGCCGGGACCGCGGTACCGGCCGTCGCGCTCGGGCAGGTGTGACGATGTTCGACCTGACCGCAGCTCCCACGGAAAACCCTTTGGGAGCAGCTATCTGGGCGTTGTCGGCGACCGACAACGCGATCCTCACCGGCGATCGTGAGCGGTGGGATCGCCTGATTCGTTGGGCGCGTGAGCACCAGGTCCTGACCGAAGAGCAGATCGCCGACACTTACCGGTGGAGCAACAGCAAGCGCCGGGTTCCCGTGGATTGGGGACTGCGCGGGGTCCCACTGTGCAGGCCCGCCGACGTAACGGTCATCGCCGGCCAGGCCGTGCAAGGAGTGGTCCTCATGTCCGGACGCACTGTCCTGGGTCTGCCGCAGAACGGCGACGACGGATTCGTTGTATTCCATGTGCCAGCAACGTCATTCGCCTACCGCGCCGATCAAGCACTCGACGAGGCGGTGCAGTCGGCGATGCGAGGCGACTACCCGGCCGACGTCGCGTTCGTCGTCGAAGCGACGTGACCGCAGTCAGTTCGTTGCACCGGTCTGACCGTCGGCGCGGCTGAACACCTGAGCCATTCGGCGCTACCCCACCGATCCGAGCCCGATAGCTCGGGCGGATCAACGGGGACGCCTAAAGCTGTCTCTCACAATCAGTTCGGAGGAATCAGTGAGCACCTACGAGGAACGACCGAAGGTCGTTGCGGTTTTGCGCGGCCACGACAGCGCCGAGACCGCGAAAGTGGTCGCCGACTACCCCCACGGGGATAGTCGCACCCAGATTCGGTTCTGGGTCGAACGCGCCACGAAGGGACCGAAGGCCGGTTTGACACGCGGAGTCCGCCAAAGTCAGAACCCGAAGACCGGACGGTGGAACAAACCACACGCGGGCGTGTACACCACGGTGGACACGTGGGTTGTCGAGTACGACAACGGCCACGTCGACACCGCCGGGTTCTCGTTGGGCGACCCACATCGGTGGGTGAGCTTCTACAACACCGGGATCTGGCCGCACCTGACCGACACCGAACGGGCCCGGATCGCGTACTTGATGGGCAAATTCGAACTCCGATCCCCCACCGCGTGGACCGCGTTCGCCGAGTTGGTCCATGACATGACGAAAATGAGTCTGCCGACCCTCGAGGAATGGCGCGCGATCCTGCCCGATCGCCACGTCGACTCCAAACGCTACGCAGCGCTGCGCGCGTACCTCGCAGCGGACGGTCCCGACTTGCAGGCGAACACCTGGTGGCTGCTGTGACACAAGAGCCGATCCCCCGAGAAGACCACCCGCTGATCGCGCTCCATACAGACGCGAGCTTTGTCCACAACGACGGCACAGCCGAGGTCGTGATCCTCAAGGGCGGCGAGCAGGGCTACTACCAGACCGACGACGCGCGATGGCCCACACTCCACGCCGCTCGCACGCACTGCGACAAGGTCAACCAGGCACGCGGACTGAACGAGGCGACGGTGAACGCCATCCTGCTCTCGACGCACACAGGCCGTCCAGTCAGCGCGATCCTCTCCGACGCCGCGGCGAACGCAGAACCCGATGCGCCACTCCCGATCCCCACTACGCGGTAGTCGGCGAAGTCATGGCCGAGAAGACCGGACGCTGGACAGGTTCAGGCGCGCATCGAACCCGGACCTTCGAGTGGCCGACCGGCGAACGATTCCGGACGAAGTCGAACGGGTCCTCCGGTCGGTGGGTCGCGACGATGCAAGCCAAGGCTGAGTGCCGATGTGGTTGGAGCTACCGCGCCACCGATCGAGCGTTTGCGCAGCACGTCGCTAAACAGCATCGGGCTGAGATCACTGTTCCCAGTGACGATGTGACCGCGATGGTTCAGAAGATGTGCGAGCAGGCAATACCTTTCGACCTTCACCGGGCATTGGGCAGGCTCGCAGACGCAGCATCAGCCGCAGCCGACGCCGAGTTGGTGACGGTGGAATTGGCCGATTTGCCAGCTCTTCTTCGCTGGGCGAACCGCCCCTGGGCATACGCCGATCACCCGTGGATCACGCGGCTCATCACCGTGGTCGAGGCCGCCAACCACGACCGGGTAGGGATGCTCGACTCCGTGCACAGCTACTGCGAAATGGTCGCCGACGCACACGGATTGAGCCTCGATGAATGGCTCGCACTGATGGCGACCGAACCTGCATCACCGCAAACACGAGATCGCGGGCACCGGATCCCCTGACGAACGCCTGCACGCCCGCTTCGCCGACTGACGCCAGGCGCTGCGCGCGTTCACCAGCCTCACCTTCAACCCGAGTAACGCGCTGCCGCAACCGAATCCCGCGCACGGTCATGACGCGGGGTCACCCGCGTCTTGAGCAGATCCGCTCATCCCACCGATTCTGAGGAGCACTGCCATGCACACGATCGCCACAGTTTCCGATACGCGACTGTGGGCGTGGGCGATCCTGGCCCGCGCCGCCCTCGAACCCACCACCGCGGCCCGCGCGCACGCGGCCACCCGATCAACCGGAACCGACGTCGAGGACGCCGCCGAACAGCTCGGCTCGCTCGCCGCCGGACCCGGTTCGCGAGCCTCGATAGCCGACGTCGCCGCCCGCGATCTCGATCGGGCCGAGCAGGCCGGTGCGTGGTTGCTCACCCGCGACGATCCCGCCTGGACCGGACTGGGATTCGACGCCCTCGACCAGCCCGCCAGCACCTTCGACGCGCCGGTGGCGGTCTGGGTGCGCGGCACCCTCGACCCGGTCTCGGTCTCGACCCGCGTCGGCGTCGTCGGCAGCCGGGCGGTCTCGCCGCGCGGTGCCCGCCTCACCGGCGAGATCGCGGGCGCACTGGCCGCACGCGGTGTGCACATCGTCAGCGGTGGCGCCTACGGTGTCGATGTTCTGGCACATCAAGCCGCACTCGACCACGGCATGCCGACCACGCTCGTGTCCGCGGCCGGGATCGACCGCGTCTATCCCACCGCGCACGCACGCGTCTTCTCCGAGGTCGCCGAGACCGGGGCGATCGTGTCGGAATACCCGCCACGTGAGGGGATCGACCCTACACGGCTGCTGGCGCGCAATCGCCTGGTCGCGGCGATGTCGCAACAGCTGGTGATCCCCGAGGCCGGACCCCGCTCGGGCACCCTGTCCACCGCCCGGTGGGCACGGCGGCTGCACCGCCCGGTACTGGCCGTGCCCAGCGCCCCCGACGCAGCCGCGCGGGGCTGTGACCGACTGATCAGCGAAGACCACGCCCGCCCCGTGCACTCGGTCACCGACGTACTCACCGCGCTCGAGGAAACCGCCGACCCCGAACCCCTTGTCCCGCTCGGCGATTAGCGGTCGCGTTGACCCGCACGGCTTGTGGCGGCGGGTTGCGCGCGTAGTCCCGCGAATTCATTTGCCCCTGTTGATCATCGAACTTCGAGGAGGACTGTCATGGCCGGAGACACCGTCATCACTGTCATCGGAAACATCACGGCGGACGTAGAGCTGAGATTTACGCCCGGGGGTGCCGCGGTCGCGAATTTCACCGTGGCGTCGACCCCGCGATATTTCGACCGCAACACCAACGAGTGGAAGGACAGCGAGGCGCTGTTCCTGCGGTGCAGCCTTTGGCGAGAGGCCGCCGAGAACGCCGCGGAGTCGTTGTTTATGTGGATCTCAAGATTGAAATATACTACCTACCAGGCTTTTTCCGGCGTGGACATGTCCATATCGAGCGAGCGTGATGCCGTAGCCGTCCCC
>NZ_JBSGIJ010000017.1:0-121089 GCF_053605015.1 Nocardia sp. NPDC003979 | reverse complement strand
TCGGACTGGCGCCGCCGACGCCAACACCAAGCACGGTTATCCCACTACCGGCGACGAGGGTACTTGCTGACCTAAGTGCCGTTGCAGTACTAAGCGGCACTCCGCGGAGGACATCGTGCGGAAGCTGCGCCGTGCCGACGAGCTCGCCGCAGCCGGTCAGATCGGCGACCAGATTGCCACTGAACTCGGGGTTTCGGCAGCGACTTTGTATAACTGGCACCGCCAGTACGGCGGCATCGATACCGACGCGGCGAAAGAGCTCAAAGAGCTACGGGAACAGAGCCCCCGGCTCAAGCGGCTGCTGACCGACGCGGAGCTGGAGAAGGACTGGTTCTGGTCGCGAACCTCGGCACCACCTTGGTCGCGAATCCCAGCACCGCTCGATTTGGTGTTCGTGAATCTCGACAGCATCTAGGTCGGACGACCGGTATCGAACCGCATCGCCGACGTCCCCTGTCCGCCACCCTTCAGGGGACGGCCTCGCGGCGAGGCGTCGGACTGCCTACTGCCGCAATCCGACGAGTGAACATGTTTCAAATCGGCGATGTGGTACCAGCGTTGGTGACTCCGTCAAACGCCCTGTAATGCCGAGTTGAGTGCGTTGGTTCGGGACCCGGTCAGGAACGAGTATCGGCGGACTTTTCGAGGAAGTCGGGTGCGGACCGATTCGCGAGTTCGTTGTCGATGTATTCCATGTAGCCGCGCGAGTCGAACTCTCGGCCTTGGAAACTGCCTCGGCAGCGGTATCCGAGGATGTAGCCGCGCCCGACACCGAAGCGCGGAGGTGAATCGACGGTGCCGTGTACAAGCAGATCCGTACCGGCGGTCCAGGTGAATCGGACCGGCAGTCGCATCTCGTTGCCGTATGGGTCGGTGGTGGTTTCGGCGGCGTATTCGGTGACCTCGAAGCGCACACCGGTGTGCGTCACCCACGTCGATTGCCCAACCGTGCGGTGATACGCCGCGGTCAGCAGAGGCTTGCCGGTTACATGGACATCGGCCAAGAGCAGGTGAGAGCGTTCGTCGATGCCGATCACCTGGTAGGTGAAGAAGTCCACAGGCGCTTTCGCCGCGGCGTCGAGCGGGCGATCGAGCAGTCCGTGCAGTCCTACGCACGCTGCGTATTCGAAGGTGCCGACCCCCGACACTTCGGTGCGTTCCCCGTCGACAGCGACCCATCCGTCGTACTCGACACACAAGCTGAGATGGTCGTAGGCAGCAGGTAACCGCGCGAACCACGCGACCTGCCCTGTCGCATGCAGGCGTAGGTCGGCGGTAAGCGCCCCGCGTTGAACCTGGACCCGGAACTCGGGGTAAACACCCTCGATGACAACGTCGCCGTCGCCGAAATCGAGCAGCGATCCGTCCGCCTGCAGGCGACATTGCTCGGTCATTGAGTACGCCCGATAGAACCCCGCGCCGGGGGCGGCCGTCGACACGGACACGGTGACGGTGTCGCGGGGGCTGGTGGTGACCCCGTGATCGTTGTCCAGCGCGGTCGCGCCCGGCAGTCCTGCGATGACCATGGTGCTGAAATACCGATGTGGCTCAGGCAGGTCCGGAATCATCACTCCGTAATGTGTCCACCCGTACCGGTGTCCACCGACATGGGGCTTCAGCATGCCCGGTCGCGTGAACGGTTGTCCTGTCGCCCGGATTGCGAGCCCGGAGAACCGGGGAAGCACACGGAGGATCGCCGGCGTCACGGTGCGCCAGGCGCGGTTCGGTCCCATACCTGGGAAGGTACACGCTGAAAGCAATGTGTGTAACCATATGTAACGCCTAATGCGGGAAGGCCGTGCTGTCGCCACCACAAGCCGAGCCACATCCATTCGGCTGCCAACATCCTCACATGTCGCCTATCGGTCACACGGGGAACGCGGACTCCTGACCAAGCAAAGAGAGAACACGTTCCAGTTCTGCCGTCGAGGTCCCCAAGCAGCATCGCGACGATTCGTCATCACCACCGCTGACGACCCCAGCCACGGGGAGGCCAGTTGGGTACCGCCGTACTGCAACCAGGCTGGTGCAGTGGTGTCGAAATTCGCGACCAGTCACGAACAAGACGCTGTCGAAATCCGCGACCAAGCGGTGTCTGAATTCGCGATCAAAGCCAAAGGACACGCTGCGGGAAATCGCCAAGGGAAAATGGTGAGCCCAGCGGCCAAGCGGCGCGCCGCCCACGTGCTCCAACGCGTGTAGGGCATGTCGGAACGGTTCGCGTGCAGGGTAGTTGGGCTCCACCGATCAACTATCGGCGGCTGCAGGCCGCGCAGACACCGGACGATCCCGATGCAGGTTTACGAGCGTGGCTGCGTTCCTACGTGTCCAGCAACCCGTGTCATTGGTTCCGGCGGGCGTGGGCGGCGTTACGGTTCGACGAGGGCAGCGTCGTGAACAAGAAGCGAGTCCACAGGCTCTGGCGCGAGGAAGGGCTTCAGGTCCGGGCGTATTCACCTCGGAAACGCGCTGGACAGGCCTCAACACCGACGATTGCGGCCGATGCGCCGAAGGTGGTGTGGACGTTGGACTTCCTGCAACATCAACTGAATCCGATCGAGCCACCCCCGGACTCCATTTCGGGGTGGTCCCGACATCGGGGACCGGCCACTCATCAAGTTGCTGCGGCTGCGCTTTCAGTAGTGTCCGTCCGCTGTCGTCGAGAGCGCCGCTGCGGCCGTCGATACTGACGGCCATCGGTGCTTGCTCCGGGATCATCCGCTTGGGTTCGCTTGTTCGGGTCATGCGCCGATTCGTTGCTGACCAAGTCTGAGGCCAAGCGGCGATACGTTCATGCCGGTTGAGTCCGGAAGCGGCAGTCCGAATCAGGGGCTACATCTGGTTGCCACTCACCTGCGGTGAGGATCCGCTCGTGGAGGAGCTCGCGACGTGCTGCTGGTGTCGACATGCTTACAGTCATCATGGTCCTCGGTTGGTCTCAGTTCCTGGAATCTCGCTCGATGAGGCGCATCGCCGTTTCGTAGACGAGGGAGAGGTGTAGCTGGAACAGTTCGACGAGGTCGACGTCGTCGCCGCCGATCTCGTGGGCGATGAACAGCCCGTCGGCCGCGGCGATGGCGTAGGTAGTCAGAAGCTCGACCGACTGTGGCCGCATTCCAGGCGCGAACTGCCGGACGGTCTCGGCCATACGATCGTGTGCGATGCGCCTGACTTCGAGGAATTTCACCCTGGCCTGGGCTTCGACGCGGCGCAGGCTGCGGGACTGGCAAGCCGCAGGAGTGTTCGAGGCGATGCACCAAGCGGTCCTCGACCGCAGCAACACTGCCGGGTTGATCGATTGCGACCGGGTCATGATCGACGGCTCGCACGTGCGGGCCAAAAGGGGGCGCCGCGACCGGACCCAGCCCGGCAAGCCGCGCCAAAACCGGCTCCAAACACCGCCTGTGACCTGCGGCAACGGGTTCCCGCTCGTCGTGGAGCTGTCCGCGGCCAATGTCAACGACCACCGGTTGCTGCGTGCGGTGCTCGATGGCCTCCGGCCACTACGCGGCCGTCCTGGGCCACCGCGACGCCGGATCAAGACCCTCCTCGGCGACAATGGCTACGACTACCCCAGCGTGTACGCCGAGCTGCGGCAACGCGGGATCACCGGCTACATCCCGCGCCGCGGAACCCGGGACAAGGTCACCGCCGGTCGCTGGATCGTGGAATAGACCATCGCCCTGCTCCACCAGTACCGGCGCCTGGCCGTCCGGTGGGAACGCCGCGTCGACATCCATTACGGATTCCTGAATCTCGCCGCGGCACTGATCTGTTGGCGACGACTCAGCAACCGAACCCGATAGGAGCTCTTACCAAAAGAACCGAGCCGACCAAGACCTAGGTGTCCTGACCTGAGGTTTGGAACGCGGCTGGCTGTGGGTACCGCCGAGTACTGTGTGACGCGGTGGTGATGGATTGGTCATCGAGGGCGTTGCGTAGGTAGCTGCAGCCGACAGAGCTGGCACCATTGCGGCGCAACACCTTCTCGGGGTGTGCGGGTGTGGTTGCGGGCGCCGACACTGCGGCCCGAGGACGCGGTGTCCGCCGCAGTCGGGGATGTTGCCAAGTCTCTTGATATCGCAGTGGACCAGGTCGCCGGGGACGTCGGATTGTAGCGGCGGGCTGGTGCGGCAGTGGCGCGGTGAGCCATCAAAGCCGGGCCATCCAGCGCCGGACGCGCTGAGAAGCAACGACCTGAAGGATCGATGCCCGGAGCTTCGCCCGGCCACGTGACCAGTAAGTTCCGTGCCCAGCGCGTGCTGTTTTGGTGGGAAGTTCACCATCCCAGAAGAACGCTGCCGGGCGACTACCCGTCGCACCGGCAACGCCGGTCCTGCTTGTGCGCGGGGCACAGGCGACGCTGCGGTTCGGGTGTCATCTGCACCGTCCGACGGTGCCCCTCGTGGGGCAGCATTGATACCGCGAACGACGAAAGGTACGCGATGATCCTGGGTTCTCTGCGGCTCCTGCGGGTGCTGATCGCCGGCCGACGTCGGTCCAGTGTCGGAGCCTACGAACCGATCGCGACGTCGTTCAAGGTTCGCGTCGGTGATCTCGATGTCCTGCGTCACATGACCAACGGCCGGTACCTGTCGATTCTCGATGCCGCACGGATGGACCTCTATGTGCGTTCAGGTATTTGGGACAGGTTCTCGCGGAACCGGTGCTATCCGGTAGTGGTGGCTCAGTCGATGGTGTACCGGAAGTCTCTGCGGTGGGGGCAACAGTTCACTGTGACCACGCGTCTGATCGGGTTCGACACCCACAATGGGTATTTTGAGCAGGAATTCCGGGTCGGCGATGAGACGTACGGACGCGCGCGGGTCACCTGCCGGTATCTGAAGCGAACGGGCGGTTCGCTCACCCACACCGCACTCTCGGAGTGCCTGCACGGGCTCATCGATGATCGGCCTCTGCCCGTCTGGGTCGGGCCGTGGTTAGACAGTGTGGATGCGCGGCGGGTGCCCTGACGGGTTTCTACTGCTGGCGTTCGGGGCCGAGCCGCAGCAGCAGCCACCACGCGGTGACCAGTCCCGACGTTGTGGCGAGGTCGAGTCCGGTGAGTTCGGAAAACCGATTGATCCGTTGTCGCACCGTGTTTCGGTGCAGGTGTAGGGCACGAGCGGTCTCCTCGATGCGCAAATCGTGTGTCAGGTACCCGCGCACTGTCGAGGTGATCTCGGCACCGACCACCCCCGCCTGCCGCAGCGGAGCGAGATGATGCTGGTGCAGACGACGCGCTGCGGTCTCGGCGGCGGTGAGCAGTGACAGGGGCCCCAGCGTCACCAGATCCACACGGCCCCGCTGGTGGACGGCGTTGGCGATGGTGATCGCCAACATCGCCTCGCCGTGCGATTCGGTGGCGCGGTGCAGCGGCAACGCTGGTCCGACACCCACTGCGTGCGGAGCCGAGAAGGAACCGGGATCGCGAGCCATGAGCGCGATGAAGTAGTTGTCGACGATGGCATCGACAACCGGTCGGCGCGCTGTCGCACCGAGAGTTCGGACACGGGTCACCATCTCGCGCGCCATCATCGAGTCCTCGCGGTCGGCACACAACACATGATAGGAGTGGTTGGGGTCGAGCTTGTACTCGTCGAGCTGCACGCGCAGTTGGTCCCAGGCCCGTCGTCCGAGCACGATATCGGCGACGAGAGCGCTGCGGTCGGCGGCGAAGTGCAGGGCGTGCGCCACGGCACGTTCCTGCTGCACAGCATGGACGAGTGCCGCGTGGTGGGTCGCCCACTCCCACGCCATCTCGTGAAAGTCTTGTAGTGCCTCGGCCGGAATCCCGAGTGCGTCGGAGCGTTGTCGTACGGCCTCGAGCAACCGGCGAGCGCCCAGGTGCAGACTGTGCGCGACCAGCTCCAACGGGATCTGCTGATCGGCCAAGTCGCGAATGAGGTCGGCGAACTCGCCGTCGCTGGTTCGCGTGGATCCGGCCTCACGCAGTTGCTGCATGGCCAGGGCCAAGACAGTGCGGGTATTGCGCTGCACCGACTCCGGCGGTACCTGGTCATAGGTGGGGATCGAATCGCGGTACAGGTCGGTGAGCTCTGCCGCCAGCATGTCCAGCTCGGGCGCGAGCTCGACCATCGCGCGATCGATATGCGCGCGCAAAGCGTTGTCGAGGGGTGCCGGTCGCCCCTGCGCGGAATCAGATGGCATTTCTCTATGGTGACCGACGCGTGGTATCGGAGGTCAGGCGCTCTCTGATGCGGTACAGCTGTTGCGTCTTTTCTCCCGTCATCTGATCCTGTTGGAATTTCTGCCGGATGATCGGAGCGACCGACCGACTGCGCATCGTGAACAGCCGCGTGGGTAGCAGAGGTCGAAGGACCACCAGCAGCCTGCCAGCGCGCGGGTAGACCAGGCGTGTGGATCGTCTTTCGATCGCGTGCACGATCGCCGGCACGAGTCCCTCGAGCGGAACGACGGAGCCGAACGGTCCCGGTAGCGCATCCAGTAGAGCGCGGACGGCCGATTGCTGCGCGATTTTGGTCGACACCAATGCCGTGTCGATCCAGCCGGGATGAAACGTACCCACGCGAGCACCGGTACCGGCCAACTCGATCCGCAGCGCGTTGCCCATCGCCTCGAGGCCTGCCTTGGACGATGCGTACGCCGTATGCCCAGGTTGATGAGCGAACGAGGCCCACGAACAGGTCAGCCCAACGTACCCGCCGACGGCGACGACCGCCGGAAGCGCGGCGGCCACGATGTTGCGCGCACCGGTCAGGTTGATGTCGATCACCCTGGCCCACTCGGCATACTCCACCAGATCGAGGGGGCCGAACGACGACACGCCCGCGTTCGACCATACGACGTCCAGACGCCCATGTGTCGCGATCACCGCCTCGACCACCTCCTGGCATCGGGCGGGGTCGGTGACATCGAGCATCATGCCCGTGGCGTGGGGTCCGATCTCAGCGGCGACACGGGCCACCGCCTCTTCCTCGATGTCGGTCACGATGACCCGAGCACCCGCCGCGGCGAGTTGGGTGGCTGTCGCGGCACCGATCCCGCCACAGCCGCCAGTGATGAGGATGACCCGGTCGGCCAGTGTCGCTGTCATGATTAGGCTCCTGGAGATGGCGTGTAGTTGGGTCGGTCGATGACGCCCAAGGCAGTCTCGGTGATGCTGCCCAGCACCAGGTGCGGCCCGACCGGGCAGGCGCTGGTCACCATCGCGAAATCGGCGACACCGGTCTGCAGGTCGTGGACCACCCTGCCGTCGCAGTCGAGCCCGACCACCCAGACCGTGCGATGAACAGGACGCAACGCGTCGGGTCCGGCCCATGCGGCTTTGCGGATGATTCCCGGTAGCGGCAGCACCGCGTCCAGGAGTCGATTGCGTGGCGATGCCAGCGCCAGCCAGGTGATATCGCCGTCATCGTGCATGTTGTCGGGATAACCGGGCAGATTCCCGGCCAACTGTGTCTTCTCGCCTGCTCGAGTACCGGTCAGATGCACCCGGGTCACCGCGAACGTTCCGGTCTCAACGACGTCGACGTAGGACTCGTCGGCGGCAACACGGATGCCGTTGGCGAAGTGCAGCGCTTCGGCGATGACCTCCACCGCGCCGTTGGGCGTGATCCGCATCAGCGATCCGGTCCCGGAGTGCTCCATCAAATCCGCGAGGTGGTGGGCGAAATCGAATCGTTGTGTGGAGCAGGAGAAGTAGACGACGCCCGAGGGCATGCGCACCACATTGGAGACAAAGTTCAACTGCGTCCCCGCCGCGCGGTCGGCCAGTACGCTGATGGTGCCGGTGGGCACGTTCACCTGCAGCAATCCCCGCTCGCTGTCACAGACGAGCAGGGTGTCCGCGTCCGCCCACGTCATTCCCGGCGGACGTCCTCCCGTGTCGGCAATGGTCTCGATCCGGTCAGCGGTCAGCGCGTGCCGGTCCGCAGCGAGGGTGATCCGCAGCAGTCGTCCGTCCTGCATTCCGGTGACAATTCGACCGCAGGAGTCGGCGACGACGTGCTCGGGTCCGCGGCCGGGCAGTTCGATGCGTTGCACGGTCCCCGCGGTCTCCAGAGACTGCCGGGCTCGCTTCGGCGCCGGGGGCGGTGTCCACCGTTGTGGCGAGATAGGCGGGCGAACGCTGGGCGCGGTGGGCAGCACAGGGTCAACGCCACCACCGACCAGCACGTTCAGCACCGCCGCGGGAAGTTCCCATTGCGGTGTGTGCCCGACACCATCAATTCGTGTCACCGCGCCCATCACAGACTCCAGCTGCGCCAACGAATCAGGATCGACGCGCTGATCTGTGGAGCCGTAGACCAGCTCTCGGCCGATTCTGTCGTCCAGCTTTCGCAGCCTGTCCGGCAGTGGGTCAGCGTCGAGGTAGGCGGTGAGGGCCGCGTCCGCGGATCGGAACCCGTACAGGCCGGTGGCCCGTAGGTCGTCGACGAAAAGTCCGGGACCGTGAAGCCCGGTGCCACCGCACTGCTCAGACCCCGTCGCAAGCTGGCTCTGGTGGCCAGCGACCACATGAGGGCGCCCACCACCGGGGTGCGTAGTCCCCGCTCACGCAGTTGATTCGCCGTCCGGCGAGCCTTGAGCGAGGGTGGTGGATTGATCAGGACGAGACGTTCGATCAGCATCGGAAATTGCTCGGCCAGCGAGGTCGCCACCAAACCGCCCAGGGAATGGCCGACTACGACGAACGAGGTGGTCTCGGTTCGGCCTGCGAGCCAATGGTGGACCTGCAGCGCCTGGTCGGCGACTGTCGAGCGGCAGGCCAACGACGGTGCGTGGACGCGGCCGTGGTGTTGCAAGGTCGGAAGGACCCGACGCCACGCTGCCGGGGAACCACCGAGGCCGTGCAGTAGAACGAATTCGGTCATCGCCCTGTTACCTTGTTTCGGCCCAGTTCTGCCTCCATGGCCGGGACGGTCAGCGCCACACGCGGTCGCAGTATCCGGTCCCACAGCGCACCGGTGAAGACTCCACGAAAGGTGTCCACCACCCGCAGCGCCGGCGGAACATAGATCTTGCGTTGGCGGCGCTGCATGCCAGCCACGATCAGTCGCGCACATCGGTCGACGTCGGTAACGACGTTGAACGGCCACGGCAGTTGGGCGATGCCCTCGCGAATCGAGGCCACGCGCGCCTGCGCGTCATACATCGGTGTCCGCACCCACGCGGGGTGCACTACCCCCACCGCGACCCCTTTGTGGGCAACCTCGAGCCGCAAGGCGCCGGCGAAAGCCTCGACACCGGATTTCGACGCGGCGTAACAGGATCCACCCGGCACGTTTTTCAAAGCAGCGGCCGAGGACATGACCAGCACGTACCCTTTTCGTTCGGTCACGTACGGCAACGCCGCGTGCACAGTGCGTACCGTGCCGGTCAGATTGATATCGAGTGTGCGGACCAGGTCGGCTATCGCCGACGTGGCGACGGTCCCGGCTTCGCCGATTCCGGCGTTGGCGAGGACAACGTCGATACCACCGAGCCGGTCGGCGATCTCGCCCATGGCGGCGCTCAACGATTCGGAATCGCGAACGTCCGCGGTCACGGCGAGGTGACGCGCATCCGTGCAAGGCAGCGATTCCACGGTCTTGTGTGCCTGTTCACCGTCACAGTCGATCACCGTGACCGCGGCACCCTGATCGGCCAGGATCGCAGCGACAGCTGCACCGATGCCTGATCCGCCCCCGGTGATCGCCACGACCTTGCCGTTCCACAGCTGATTGATACTCATTCCGATACTCCGATCGGTTTCGCTGACACGAAGTCGGTGTGGTCTGCACGAGCACTCACGACGTGGTCAGCCGGCTTGAAGCGACGGCAGAGCCGTCGGAACGTGGCGGTGCTGGCCGGCCAAATATTGCTGTTGCGTCCGGTCGCGTCGAGGTACCAACTCGTGCAGCTACCCGTGGTCCAGACGGTGCCGGCGCTGAGCTGATCGACATGGGCGGCGAAACGGCGCTGTGCGTCGGGGGTCGGTGCGATCACTCCGCCGCCCCGCATGGCGTGGCGCATAGCACGCGCGACGTACTCCAGCTGCGACTCGAACATCATGATGACCGAGCTGTGCCCGAGGCCGATATTGGGGCCGTGCATCAGGTACAGATTCGGGAAACCCGCAACCATCGTGCCGAGATAGGCGGTCGGACTCTGCTCCCACCGCTCGGCCAGAGTTTGCCCGGCTTCCCCGATCGTTCGATCGGTCAACGGCAGTTGCGCTGTCGCGAAACCTGTTCCGAATACGAGGACATCAACCGGGTGCCGTACCCCGTTCGCGTCGACGATGCCGTCGGCGGTGACGTGATCGATCCCGGAGGTCTCGACCTCGACATTGGGCTGCGCAACCGCGGGGTAGTACTCGTCGGACAGCAGAACACGCTTGCATCCCATCTGGTATCCCGGGGTCAGTTTCGCGCGCAGCGCAGGATCGGCGATCTGTGAGTCGAGGTGGGCGCGAGCCTCTTTCTCACCGATCTTCATCAGCCGCGGATGACGGAATGCGACGAGCTTGAACTCGCGTCGGATCCAGATACTGAGCCGCATGAGGCTTTTCGCGAGCCCACTGCGCTCCATGACGGTTCGCTGCGCAGCAGAGAGTGGTCCGTCGTGGCGGGGCATCACCCACGGCGCTGACCGCTGGAACACGGTCAGTTTCCCCACGACCGGTTGAATCGCGGGGACGAACTGGATCGCCGAGGCACCGGTTCCCACGACAGCGACACGCTTGCCGGTCAGATCGAGGTCGTGATCCCACCGCGAAGAGTGGAACCTCGCTCCACGGAAGTCGTCGATGCCGGGCAGCGCCGGAATCACCGGGTCCGACAGCGCCCCCGTGGCGAGCACGACATGGTCAGCGGTCGCGGTGCCCGCACTGGTCGTGATGAGCCAACGTCCTGACGCTGCGTGCCAGCGTAGTGAGCGAACTTCGCAATTTCGTCTGACCGCATCGTCTAGTCCGTAGTCGGCGAGTGTGCGGTGCAGATACGCCCGGATCTCCTCCTGGCGCGCGAAATGGTGCCGCCATTGATCGCCCCTCGTGAATGAAAACGAGTAGAGAAGGCTCTGCACATCGCAGGCCGCACCGGGATAGGTGTTGTCGCGCCACACCCCACCGATCTCCTCGGCCCGCTCGTACAGCACAACGCTCCCGCCGTGCAGATCCCGTAGCCGGATCGCGGCACCGATACCCGCGAACCCCGAACCCACGATGGCAAGCGCATGATGTGGCACAGAATTCGGCGGCACGATCATCTCCCGTTCGCTGCATCACAGTCACCAGCTGACCGTGCTCGCGTCCACTCTGGACTTTCGCACCCCGACCAGCCAGGGGCCCGCACACCGCAGATTCGACAAACTGGTGTGCAGATGCACTCCTCCGCCCGGCCCGTGGACCGGCACTATCGAGACGACAAACTCGAACACCGGACTGCCTGTCGCACTGGCAATCATCATGTTCAGCCTGGGCATGACACTGACCACGAGCGACTTTCGCCGGATCGCACACACGCCACGGGCGGTGCTGATCGCGTTGATCCTGCAGGCCCTGGTGCTGCCAGCCGTGGCATTCGGCCTCGTGAAAATCTTCGATCTCGACCCGCTGCTCGCCATCGGGGTGATGTTGCTGGCAGCGTCTCCCGGAGGAACGACAGCCAACCTCTACAGCCACCTCTTCCGTGGCGACGTCGCCCTCAACGTCACACTCACAGCGATCAATTCGGTGCTCGCCGCAGTCGCTGTCCCGATCATCACCAACCTCGCTATCGCCCATTTCGGCGCCGACGGTCAGGTCGGGCCGCAATGGAGCAAAGGGGTGCAAGTCGTCACCGTCATCTTGATACCAGTCGGAGTCGGAATGATGGTGCGCCGGTACTCTTCTGGCTTCGCAGCCGCTCGAACGCAAACCATGGATTTGGTTTGCATACGCCCACCACAGTAGAGATATAGTGGACATATGCAAACCAAATCCGAAGAGGCCCGAAGCGCAAGCTCTTATTTCCGGAGACATACTTTTCTCTGGAGGGCAGGGTGCAACCGGCCGCTCGTTCTCTGACTTTCCGACCATCATCGATTCGGCCCGATACCGCCTTGCTCGCCTTGCCCGAGGTAACCACTGTGCATACCGGCCACGGTGCTGACACCGCGATACGGGCCGAAGCGCCACAGCTAGCAATGTGGATTCAACTCGGCTTCTGATACCGACGTGTTCAACATTGCTCGAAGACCTCATATCTGCTCGGCGATTGCGTCGCTGTATAGCAGACGAAATCGGCAGCGCCGCCGAGTATTACGTGAGACGATGCCGACTGGTTGGCCCTCCGATTCGGATAATGTCTGCGGGGCCCAACGCGGACCGATCTCTTCTGGTCCGCAAACGCGTAGAACATCGGGTCGGTTACGGTAGAAGGACGGTCCTGCCACCCCTTCTTCATACGTGGCCAGCGGCCTCCCGGCCGGTGCGGAGTCGGTGCCGACGATCCTGGTCACCAACGGGCTGGAAGGCACCATCGCCGAAGCGTTGCTGTCGCGGCGCGAGGCCGGGATGGGCGTGTTCGTGATGGAAATGCCCGGCACCTACTCCTACACCGAGCCGCTGGGTCTCGACGCCGAGGCCATCTACTCCACCGTTATCGACCACCTGTGTGCTGACCCGCGTCTGGATGAGCAACGGATCGGCATGCTGGGCTTCAGTTTCGGAGTCTACTGGTCGACACGCATGGCCGCCGTGGACCCGAGGCTGAAGGCAGCGGTATCCAACGGCCCGCTCGCCGACCGCAGTTTCGGGCTCAACTCGATCGGTATGTCCGAGATCATGGTTTCGGCGCTGATCTCCACGCTGAGTGCCCGAGGGCCCGCCGACCTGTCGCACAAGCTGGCGACGTTCTCACTCGCGAAGCACTCTCCCCGGATCGACATCCCGCTGCTGGTGATCAACGGCGCCTGCGACACTCTGGCCGCCACCCAGGACTCGATCGATATCGCCATCGCCGCACCGCACGCGCAATCGGTGCTCTACGCCGACGATGATCACTGCGCCATGGGCCACGCCGAGCAGTGGTCGGCACTGATGACGAAGTTCTTTCGCGATCACCTCCGTGTGGGCGTCGAGGTGAGCGCATGACCGATCCGCGCGATCGGGCCGCCGCCGCGATCGCTCGGATGCGGCGCATCCTCGATCGCAGCGCACACCGTATCGACACCCAGATCGACACCGGCGCGGGATGGCGGCCCGTCGACACCGAAGCCGATGGCAGCGACGGGTTTCCGAGGATCGAGCCCGCCTTCACCCTCGATTTCGAGATCGCGCGCTACGCCGCCCTCGGGCTGGGCGATGAGGCCCTCGTCCTGCCGGTGTGCCCGGCCTCGTTCCGCGATTTCATGATCTTCGAAAAGCACGCGGTCGATGCCGCACGCGGTCTGGCCCGCCGATTCCTGCCCGCGGCCTCCCGCGTTGCGACCGCCTACGAAACACTGACTCGGCGCACTTTCCCGCCGTTCCGCCCGCATGCGCTGTGGTACCGGCAGCCGGTCTATTACATGTCCAACGCCTTGACCATCATCCCCTCCGGGGTGCCGGTGAATGCCCCGAGCTACACGCGGGCATTGGATTTCGAACTCGAACTCGGCGTCGTACTCGGTGCCCCGCTGCGCGACGCCACCGCCGAACAAGCAGCCTCCGCGATCGCCGCGGTGGTGGTGATCAACGACTTCTCCGCCCGCGACGTCCAACTGGCCGAAATGCGTTCGGGGTTCGGCCCACAACGATCCAAACACTTCCTCACCTCGATGTCGGCGACCGCGGCCGCCGGGCCCGCGCTCACCGATCGGGTCGACCGATTGACCGCCACGGTCACGATCAACGGACAGACCGTGGCGCGTACCGGAACACACAATGGCCGGTACTCGATGGCCCAAGCCATCGCGCATGTGTCTCGCAGCGAACAGCTCTACCCCGGCGAACTGCTCTCGACCGGCACCTTGCCCGGTGGAAGTGGGATGGAACTGGGCCGCTGGCTGGCTCCCGGCGACCATCTGCGCCTGGAAATCGACGGTATCGGGATCATCGAACAAGACATCGAAAAGTAGGCCCGAGATGAAAATCGATCAGGTTTCCGACTGCGTCCATGTCGTAGCGGGCACCAATGTCAATTGGGCACTGATCAGCGACGGTTCCGGGATCACCGTAATCGACGCCGGATACCCCGCCGGCACCGCCGACGTCCTCGACTCCATCCGCCAGATCGGCGGCCGGCTCGCCGATGTTCGGGCCGTGCTGATCACTCACGCCCACCTCGATCACATCGGCGCGATCCCGGCGCTGATCGAGCAGGTCGGGATGCCGGTCTACACCGGCGCGGAGAAAGTCCGCCACGCCAAACGCGAATACCTGCAACAGATCACGCCGACCGGAATGGCCAAACAACTCGCGACCGGCCGTGGCCGCCGCTGGGTCGCCCACACTCTGCGCGCGGTCCGCGGACACATCGGCACAGCTATCCCGCAAGCGCGGGCGGTCGAGCCAGCCACCCTGGCGGCCCTGCCGGGCGGACTCGTCGCGATCCCCACCCCCGGGCACACCAGCGGCCATACCGCCTACCTCATGCCCGCTGAAGGCGTGCTGTCCTCCGGTGACGCACTCGTCACCGGGGTATCCCCTGCTGCCGCACGTGGGCCCTCAGTTGCTACCGGCGGTGTTCGACCATGACGAAGCGCTCACCTACGACACCGCGACGAACCTGGCAACGGTGCACGCCCACACCCTGGTTCCAGGACACGGGCTGTCCAGCAGTTTCGACAGGGGACCCATCGCCGCAGCCCTGGGGGCGCGACCGCCCACTCACCGACGCTGACAACGGATGGATCGAAACCCATGAGATATCTGCGCAACACCGGGTTCGGGGCCGGGGCACGGCCTCCCCCGCTCCAACACCCGCAAAGGCGGTCGTCCCACGCGTGAGGATGTCGAACGTGTTCACCGCTACATCATGGGGCGTCGGTGGGCCCACGGCGTCGCCTGTTCGAGTTGCGCCGCCAAGCGCAGAAGCATCGCTTCGCCACCCAGTTGCGCGGTGAACTGCACACCCATCGGAATATTGTCGGGGGTCCAGTGTAGTGGCAGCGACAGGGCTGGTCGTCCCGTCACGTTGGCCAACTGTGTGTATGGAGTCCAACTCAGGTTGTTATGAATGAGCCGATCGGTCAGCGCGGAGTGTCGCAGGAAGCCCGCAGTCCCCGTCTTCAAAAGCAGCTCCCCGGCCAGACGCAGCGACCGCTGTGTGTCGAGTGAGCCGATTCGGGGTGGAAGGTCTGCCAGTGTCGGTGTCAGCAGCAGGTCATAGCTGTCGAAGTAGCTCGACAGCTGCCGCGCGTGATCATGGCGACGCATGACGGCATCGACGTATTCGACACTGCTGTAGGCCCGCCCCACCCAGTTGGTTTGGAAGGGCACTACGAGAATCGGCGTCGGTCTGGCGACTCGCGGCAACACGACCTACGTCGTGGCCAACTACAACCCACCCGGCAACACCCTCGGCCACTTCCCCGAGAATGTGCTGCGCCCGAGGTAGCGACTTTCGCCGATCCACCACCTCCGGTCAACGCATGGCGCACAAATAAAGTGGCCGATGCCGGTGACGATCGCGCTGACGCGTGCCCTACGTCAGAGTTCCGTGCACGGACCGCGAACATGCCTCTTGGTAGAGAACGAGCGGCCAAGGGTCATCGAGCGCGGAGCCAGGCGGAGGCGGACTTGTCAGCACATGTGCACGCGGACCATGGGTAAGGCGTCGACCGTGGCGCCGGTGGCGCGCTCGATAGCGGCTCGCAAATTCTTCCAGGCACCGGGGTGAGTGTCGATGTACCGGTTCAGCGCGTCGGCGGACTCGGCCGCCGTCATGGGAACGGCGGTGGCCGGTACAGCGCTGTGCAGACCGCACCAGACGCGCACGTTCGCGTGGGCTTGGATGTTGCGATACCACTGGGCCCGGTCGCCGAAGCCGGATACGATCACGTACTCCCCGGGAGCGGGCCGGGCGACGACCTCCAGTACGACATAGCGGCGGGCTCCGGTACGGCGGCCGAGGTGTTCGAGCATCAGCAGCCGGGTGCCGAACAGGAAGCCCAAGCCGATCCGATACACGGTGATCGGCGCACGAACAAACCATCTCGTCTGCAAGGCGCGGCCCCCGAGGCGGGCGACGGTGTCGGACAGTGCCATTGCGGTCCTTCCGCTGGTCGGCTCTGCCCTGATGTCGGTGACAACGGGCCGGAATGCCGATAGGTCTGATTTGCGAATGCGCCTGTGGTTACGGCAATTTCGGGCGATCGTCCTGCGGGCGAGCAGGGGCATGGGCTGGTCGCACGCAGCGGTTGACAGGTCCGCCCAACCCGCAGCGATAGATGGTCAGGACCTGCGTCGCCCAGCGACTGAGACCATCACCCGATAGCGGGTCGACGCCGAGCACGTCGGTGAGACGGGTGCGCAACATCAACACGGCCAGATCATTGGCGAGAAGAAAGGCGGCGCGCGCCGCAGGGTCCCCTCCATCGTCGGCGTGTCCGGCCTTCCGCAGGCCGGTAAATCCGTCCGCCGCGGTGGCGTAGAGCCGCCGGAAAAGCGCCGTCCCCGCCTCGCCGTCGGACAGCAGCAGGTGCCCGAGATACGCCGGGATCGGCGAATCCGGCGGCAGTCCAACCGCAACCAATTCCGCGACGGATGCCGGGACGGCGGGGTCTGCCCGGCCAGTAGCCTGACCGAGCATCTGCTCGAAGACCACGGCCACATGCTCATCGACGGCAGCCCGCAACGCCTCCTTGGTTCCGTAGTGCCGCATGATCAGCGCCGGTGAGACACCGGCGGCAGCAGCGATCTTACGCACGGTTACCGCATCGGGACCGCGTGCGGCAAACAACCGCAACGCCTCGTCCCGGATCCTGGCCCGCGCGGTCCGATCCTCACTGAGTGAACACATGTTCACTATTGTAAACGTGTGTTCACTTCCATGGTCCGTTCCCCGGACAGAATTGAAGCTAGAGCAGCAACACCATCAGCGAGGCCCTCCAGGCCGTCGACAACCGACACCAAACGCCCAGCATCCGCGCCCAGCGCAACCCAGTCACGCAGCATCACCGACCGCTCATGTCCTCGGCCGAGGCGATCAACACGCCGACCGGACCTAAGACTCAGTCCATTTCGGACAGGATGTACCTCGTCCAAGCCCATTTCCGGAGGCCCGGCGCCGCGCGTGCAGGCCTTGTGGGTGCGGCAGAAGAACTCGACGTTGAGATTATCGCCGAGCCGTGAGGCCCGGTGCCGCGCTGCTTTTCGAGGCGTTATACCTATCCGTCACAGAACAACACACCGAGGCCGCGGTGGTCCCGTTGCATACCGTCGGCGCTTCACGAGCTGCCGAGCAACGTATCGAGATTCGTTTCGGACCGGTGGGCGGCGGCGTGGGTTGAGGGTCTGCGGTCCCCACACCACACTGTCGCGCGATACTGGTCAATTCCCTTGATTCCCGACACCCCTAAGTCACTTGCTCTCGTACAAGCCGGCCCGCTTGCGCTGCTTCGGACTTCCGGCCGCCGCTGCGAGGTCACCGCTTCTCCCCAATCATGCACACCGCTCGACACCACGGTTGTGCCCGGAATTTCACTTCGTTCGGCATCGCCGGGGCCGCAGCTCGCAGCGATGCCGAACGGTACTTACACTTCGGCCAGTTGGAGCGCGGCCTGAGTGGTGATAATCATTTCGCCGATCACATCGGCGGCGTCGACTGGATTTCCGAGCGGTTCGGCGGGCGCGCCGTCGAAGGTGACGTCGGCGCCGCGGCGGCCGTCGTGCGTGCGGTAGGCGGTGACCGTGACGCCCGGATCGGTCGGTTCGACCAGGAACAGGCCGGTGCCGCCGTCGGGCAGCGCCGCGCTGACGATGAACTGATCGGCCGAATCCGCGGCGGCGGCCGGATGCTTGCGCCCGGTCACCCGCCAGCCGTCACCCTCGCGGGTCGCCCGGGTGGTCACCACGGCGGACGGTGGCCGCATCCCCGGCTCGACATGGGCGAAGACCGGCCTGCGCTCGCCTGCCGCGATCTCGGGCAGCAGCTGCTTGCGCTGTTGCGCCGAGCCTGCCCGGGTGATGACGGCGCCGGGGATCAGCGCGCAGTCGAGCACCGGTTCCGGCGCGAGCGCACGCCCGAGTTCTTCCAGCACGAGCATGGTCTCGATCGGGCCCGCGTCGAGTCCGCCGTCGTCGGCGGGGATGGTGAGGCCGAGCAGACCGATCTCGGCGAAGGTCGACCACACCTGCGGATCCCAGCCGGGGTGGGTGGCGACGACCGTGGCGCGCCGTTCGTGGGTGTAGTGCCGGGTGAGGACGCTACGGACGGTATCGCGCAGCATGTCCTGTTCAGTGGTGAATTCGAAATCCATTGCGCTGTCTCACAGTCCGAGGATCGTCGAGGCGATGATGCTGCGCTGCACCTCGCTGGATCCTCCGTAGATCGAAGTCTTGCGGTAGTTGAGGTAGGTGGCGGTGCTGCGCCGCGCCCAGTCGGGTTCATCGGTCTCACGGGCGAGCGAGTCCGGGCCCGCGATGTCGACGAGCAGTTCGGTGACCGCCTGCTGAAGTTCGGTGCCGCGCAGTTTGAGAATCGAGGACACCGGGTTCGGTGCGCCGTCGGCGGAACCGGCGACCACACGCGCCTGCACGAGTTCGAGTGCGATGAGCTCGTTTTCGAGTTCGGCGATGCGGGCGGCGAACATCGGGTCGTCGAGCAGGGTGCCGGATCCGAGCCGGGTCTGCTTGGCGTGTTCCTTGGCCAGCCACAGCCGCACCTTGGTCTGCCCGACGGCGGCGATGCCGGTGCGTTCGTTGCCGAGCAGGAACTTGGCGTAGGTCCAGCCCTGGTTCTCCTGGCCGACGAGCTGGTCGGCGGGCACCCGCACGTCCTCGAGGAATACCTCGTTCACCTCGAAGCCGCCGTCGATCAGTTCGATCGGGCGGACGGTGACGCCCGGTGTGTCCAGCGGGAACAGCAGCATCGAGATGCCTGCTTGCTTCTTGGGCGCGTTCGGATCGGTGCGGGCCAGGCAGAACATCCAGTCCGCGCTCTGCGCGGCGGTGGTCCAGGTCTTCTGGCCGTTGATCACGTAGTCGTCGCCGTCGCGGACGGCGACCGTGCGCAGCGAGGCGAGGTCGGATCCGGCCTCGGGTTCGGAGAAGCCCTGGCACCACCAGATGTCAAGATTCGCGGTCGCGGGCAGGAAACGCTGCTTCATCTCCGGCGCGCCGAACTGCGCGATGACCGGCCCGATCATGTTGGTGTGAAGGTGAGCGGTTCGGGGACCGAGGCGAGCTACATCTCGTCGTGCCAGATATGACGCTGGACGGGGGTCCAGTCACGGCCGCCCCATTCGACCGGCCAGTGCGGCACCGCGAGCCCGTGCGCGTTGAGGATGCGCTGGGTGGTGACGATGTCGCCCTTGCTGACCTCGGCCATGTGCCGGGTGCGATTACGGATGTCGTCGGGGATTTCCTGCCGGAAGAAGGCACGCAGCTCGTCGCGGAAGGCGAGCTCGTCCTCGGTGAGTGCCAATTGCATGCTCGGGAATGTTACACAGAGAGTGATGTGTTTCAAATACTTCGGCGGCCTATGCTGTCCCATGTGACGCGAACCGAAGGGACACGCGCGCCCGGACGACCGGCCGCGGCCACCCGCGACGATGTGCTGCGCGTCACGATCGATACGTTCCTCGCGGGCAAGCGCATCGACGTCAACGCCATCGCGGCCCAGCTCGGCCTCGGGCGCACCAGCATCTACCGCTGGTTCGGCTCCCGCGACGCCCTGCTCGGAGCCGCGATCGCCCACCAGCTCGAGCGCTTGGTCGCGCACACCGCCCGCACGTGCGGGGCGACCGGCGGAGCACGCCTCAACGAGGTCCTGGACCGCTGCATCCACTGGCTGGTCGAAGACGATTCGCTGCGCACCTATTTCGACAACGAATCCACCAGCGCCCTGCGTCTGATCACCCGCAGCGACGGCATCGTCCATCAGACCGCGGTCGCGGTCGTGGCAGACTTGATCGAACGCGCCGAAGCCGAGGGCTACAAGCCGCCCATCGTGCGCGACACCTTGGCCTACGCTCTGGTCCGGCTGTGGGAAGCGTTCCTGTACAACGACGCGGTCGCCCGATTCCAGGGTGAAGTGGATCGACTGCAGCAAGTCCAAGCGGCACTCCTGCGCGCCTGAACCTCACCGTCCCGCCGGGCCCGCGAGCCGTGCAGACGGTGATCGTGTGATAGCCCCTCTAGGGCTATCGCCGTCATCCTCGACAGAGAGCGGGCCGCTCACACCCTGCGCCCTGGTCACGCGAGACCACGGCGAACATGTGGTCCTGCACAAGGCCGTGACCACGCCGAGGCCTCCACCGCAGTGTGAGCCGGCTTATACGAGCGGGCGCTAGGCCGCCTGGAAAGCCCAGCGCTTCTCCTACTCGATGACCGGATGCTGCGCAGGTTGCCCGATGCCAGCGTGAGCTAGGGGTGGGCGTCGATGCGGAAGACTGCGGTTCGATCTGCGGCCTCAGCGACTGCCTGGGGGGTCGGTTCCTCGACCAGGCCGGTCGTGACGAGGAGCTTGGCGACTCCTGGGTGACTGTTCTGGATGTGGTCGTGCAGAATCGGCCGACGTTCCTCGATGGGCAGTTCGACCAACTTCACGACCGAGGATCGAAGGCCTCGCGAGAGGATGACCGTCTGCGCTGCGCGAACGTTCGCGACCCAGGCGGCTTTCGGGTAGGTGAGACTCGTCATCTAAATGTCAGGAGACGACCTCGCTGTTCGTTATTGATGTCAGTAGGCCTCGTCATGGGATGTCAGTAACGATGCGACCACCTGAGGGCACGCCCGGTGGCGCCTCGGTTGGAATACGCTCGAAATGTCAGCGGTGGCGCGTCTAGCCATCGCGTCAACTAGGACGTCGTCCACTGCTCCACCGCTTCGTCCGAGGTGAATGCGTCGACCAGGCGCCACCCACACATGACGCGCGAGCAGTGTCGTGGCCGGGCGGAGTCGTGTCGTCTCATTGCAGTAGGACTATGAGGCATGATCGTGTGATGAATGGGGTGCGAGCCGTCGCGCGATGGATGCTCATCGGTGAGGTGCTGGATGGCGAACCGGATCTGTACGGTGGGGCATTCGACGCGCGAGTTCGGCGAAATGGTGGAGATGTTGCGGCGCAACGAGATCACCTGCCTCGTAGATGTGCGTTCGTTTCCGTCGTCCAGGAAGTACCCGCAATGGAACCAGCAGGCGATTGTGGATGCCCTTCCTGCCGATATCAGGTACCGGTGGATCCGGAAATTGGGCGGTCGACGGTATACCCCCAAGGACGTTTCGAGCGTGAACGGAGCCTGGCGGGTCAAGGCTTTCCGTGACTACGCCGACTACATGGCAGAAGATGGGTTCGCCGAAGGGTTGAACGAATTGCTCGAACTGACCGAACATTGCCGGCCTGCGATCATGTGCAGTGAGGCGGTGCCGTGGCGCTGTCATCGCCGGCTGATCACCGATGCGTTGATCGTTCACGGGGTGCAGGTCGTGCACATCTTCTCGCGCTCGACAGCGAAACCGGCGGTCCTGAACATTAACGCGCGGGTCAGCCACGGGCAGTTGACCTATCCGGCGCATCCTTCGGGGCCGGCATGAGTCTCATCGAGGAAGTCCGTGCAGTGGTTTGTGCCATCCCCGCCGGGTCGGTCGCCACCTACGGTGATGTCGGTAACCGGATCGGTGCGACCGCACGGCAGGTAGGACGAGCGATGAGCTTGCTCGACGACGTGCCGTGGTGGCGTGTCGTGTACGCCGATGGCACACCGGCCTCCTGTCACGGCGGACTGGCACCGGAGCTGCTCAACCGTGAGCAGACACCGATGCGGGGTACGCGAGTGGACATCGACCGAGCCCGACAGCAGTGACCTCGGCGTCCCAGTCCGCAGCGCGCAGCAGCCGCTGCATTCCATCCGGAACCCTCTCACCAGCGCGTTCGGCCAGAGTCCACCCGTTCTTACATTCCAGACCCGCGACCAGACCCGGCTCTACTGCCGGGTGGACTCGTTATCGGGGACTCGCCACTATCCATCAACGAATCCAGTTCGGCCACAGCCCGATCCAACACCACCCGACAGGTCTATCAGCACCGAACTACGCGAGTGCAGTTGCAGTACTAAGGCATCGGCGGTGGCGAGGTGGCCTTCCTCATGTGCGGATCTCCGTTGCCGGTCAGTCGACAAACGCGAGCCAGTAGAAGACCCAGCAGGACACCGCGGTCAGCGTCATGTCGATCGCCGCGACCCTGGCCCACCGCCGGTGCCACGCGGCGTGCGCGCCGGGGTACGGCGGATTGCCGAAATTGCGCACCGCCCGCACGATCACCACCGGCCACAGCAGTACCGAGGTGACCGCGAACACCAGGTGGATCGCCAGCGAAGTCGACACCGCGGTAGACGCCGTGCCACCCACGACTCCCGCGGAGCGCTCCTGCCATCCATTGAAGCGCACATCCAGCTCGAACAGCACGACGGCAACCAGCAGCGCGACACCCAACCCGAGCTAAACCCCGCGGTGCAGCCGGAGCCGCCGGCCGACCTTGACCTGGTACACACTCCACCCGAGGGCGAGGACCACCAGCACCATCAACGTCACCATCATGTCCATCGCGAACTACGCCCTCGTGCCGAGGAAGCCGTCGATCCCACTAAAGTCGTTCATCGCAGTAGCTCCATGTCGTCGGGTGCGCGGCGCAGATCTGACCAGGTTCCGGCCGCACACGAAGTCATCTTGGAGACAGGGTGTCTCCAAGAGCTCGACGCACGCTAGCACGTACCCGAACTTGAACCAGACACGGGGAAAGAAGGCAGCCGAGGCTCATGCCCAAGATCAATGCGGACAGCGTCCGCGCGCATCGCGCCCAAGTACTCGCGGCACTGATCGACAGCGCCGAGTTCCTCTTGGCACAGGACAGCGGCACCACCCTGACCGCCGGGGCCGTGGCGGCCCGCGCGGGAATCGCCCGCAACAGCATCTACCGCTACGTCGACTCGATCGACGACCTGATCGAGATGGTGGCCACCCGAGGCTTCCCGCGCTGGACGAGCGCGGTCCGCGACGCGATCGAGGCCGCGCCGACACTAGCCGCAGGCGTGGTGGCATACGTGCGCGCCAACGTCGAACTGGCCGTCGACGGGGATCACGCCTGGCGCACCGCACTCTCACGGATGAACCTCTCGGCGAGCGCGCGGGCGCGGGTGATCGCGCTGCACACCGAACTGGCCGACCTCCTGCGCGCAGAACTGTCCGCAGCGGCGGTGACGAATCCCGCCCTGGTGACGGCGTCGATACAGGCGCTGGTCGACGCGTGCGTGCGCCGAGTCGAGGCAGGCGACGAACCGGCCACCGTCATCGACTACGCGGGCCGCGTCGCCGCCGTCCTCGTCAGCGAGGCAACGGCCGCACCGTAGCCGGGCTGGCACCCCCTCGGTCGGGAAATCATCACGCCTGTCGATCTGTGCCGATCCGATGGCCCCAACCACTGATTCAATCAATGATTGAAAACGCGATTGAAACATGTTTCACTTCTGAGCATGGTCGATGAGGTGAAGTCGGGGACGCGGCAGCGACTGCTGGCCGCTGCTGAGTCGTTGCTGTTGACCGAGCCGTACGACGAGGTGTCGGTGCGTGGCATCTGTACCGTGGCGGGCGCGAACTCGGCCGCGGTGCACTACCACTTCGGATCGAAGGAAGCCCTGGTCGGTGCGCTGATCGAGGATCGACTGGGACCGCTGTGGGCCGATGGCCTGGCGCGTGCGACCCCGGGGCCGGACGCGATGCCCACCGTGGTCGATACGATCCTCGCGCCCTTCGTTCAGCTCGCGGGAGATCCTTTGGGCCGCTTGCATCTTCGGCTATTGGCACGATTCGTCCTCGGACGCCATCGCACCGCATGGCGGGGACCCTGGTTTCGGATGGACACCTGGGCCGCGCTACTGCCCGAACTGAGCGCCCAGGAGAGTCGCCGTCGGTGGATGCTCGCCTTCGATCTGATCATCATGCGTTTCGGCAGCCCCGAAATAGACGAACACGGAATGGCGAAGCCGGACCTGGAGACGCTGCGAGATTTCGTGGTGGCCGGCTTGACCGCGCCGACGGGAGAACAGCTATGAACGACATCTTCGCACCGGCCAAGCTGGGTCCGATCACCTTGCGCAACAGGGTGATCAAGGCCGCGACCTTCGAAGGCCGCACGCCGGACGCCCTGGTCACCGAGGAACTGATCGACTTCCATCGGGAGGTCGCCGCCGGCGGTGTCGGCATGACCACCGTCGCGTACTGCGCGGTCGCGCCCGGCGGTCGCACCGATCGGCATCAGATCTGGATGCGCCCGCAAGCCGTTGCGGGACTGCGGAAGCTGACCGATGCCGTGCACGCGGAGGGCGCCGCGGCCAGCGCGCAGATCGGGCACGCCGGACCGGTGGCCAACGCCGCCTCCAATCGAGTGCCCGCGCTCGCGCCGAGCAGGATGTTCAACCCCCTCGGCATGAGATTCACCAAGACTCCCACCATCGCCGAGATCGCCGAAACCGTGGCCGCGCACGCCGAGGCCGCACGCCTGGCCGAGCAGGCCGGATTCGACGCGGTGGAGATTCATCTCGGCCACAACTATCTGGCCAGCGCGTTCCTGAGCCCGCTGCTGAACCGGCGCAAGGACGCCTACGGCGGATCCCTGCTCAATCGGGCTCGGATGGCGCGTGAAATCGCCTGTGCGGTCAAGGATGCCGTCGGTGAGCGAATCGCGGTCACGGCCAAGATCAATATGGAGGACGGCCAGGCCGGTGGCCTCACCGTTCCCCAATCGCTGCAGGTGGCTGCCTGGCTCGAGGCCGACGGCGCGCTCGACGCCCTCGAATTGACCGCGGGCAGTTCGCTCCTGAACCCGATGATGTTGTTCCACGGCACACCCCCGCGTCGTTCCTTCGCGAAAACCCTGCCCAACCCGGCCCGCCTGGGCTTCCGCCTGGTCGGGAAGTCCTTCCTGAAGGAGTACCCGTACCAGGAGGCCTACCTGTTCGAGCGTGCCCGCCACTTCCGGCGCGGCCTGTCGATGCCGCTGATCCTGTTGGGCGGCATCACCAATCTCGACACCATGCGCCTGGCCCGGACCGAGGGCTTCGAATTCGTCGCCATGGGCCGGGCCCTGCTGCGCGAACCGAATCTGTTGCACCGCATCCAAGCCGATGAGTCCACGCGCTCGGCCTGCGTGCACTGCAACGAATGCATGCCCACCATCTACACGGGCACGCGCTGCGTGTACCGCCCCACCCTTTCGCGTGAGCCGATCCAACTTACGCTCGGCTGAACACCCGACAGAGGAAACCACACATGCACATCGAGCGAAGCGTCTTCGTCGTCACCGGAGCCGGGAACGGCATCGGCCGATGCGTCGCATTGGAGCTGATCGCCCGCGGAGCATTCGTGGTCGGGGCTGATCGTGATGAGCAGGCACTGACCGCTACCGCCGCACTGGTCACGGACCGCGAGCGCTTCACCTCCCACCCGATCGATATCTGCGACCGTGCCGCCGTGGCCGCGCTTCCAGCCAGCGTGATCGCCTCTCACGGACAGATCGACGGTCTGTTCAATATCGCGGGAATCGCCCAGGAACTCCAGCCCGTCGCAGATCTGAGCGACGCCCGGATCGAGACGCTGATGCAGGTGAACTTCTTCGGCGCGGTGTGGATGTCGCGAGCCTTCCTCCCGCACCTGCTGCAACGCCCACGAGGGGTCATCCTGAACACCTCGAGCCTGTCAGCGATCGTTCCGGTGCCCGGCTCCGCGATGTACGGCGCGTCCAAGGCCGCGCTCGCCCTGTTTAGCTACGGTCTGGCGCAGGATCTGCGGGGCCGCTCGAATGTCACCGTGACCACGGTGCTCCCGGGTTCGGTGTGGACCGACCTGGTGCGCAAGGTCGCTCGGCAAATGGGTGCGCCCGAGAAGCTCGCCAAGGCATTCTCGGCCCAGCCCGAACACGTGGCGCACCGTATCGTCGACGCGACCGTAAAGGGTACGGGCCGTGTCGTGATCGGCAAGGACGCCCACTTCTATGACGCCGTCCGACGACTCAGCACTTGGCTGGCCGATCGGCTGTCCTACTTACAGGTCGGTCACGGCGTCTACCCCAAGCGCGCCGCACCCGCTCGAGGCAGCGGCAATTGACCGACCCCATTTCGCCCATATGCCGCCGCTACGTGCGATTTCACACACGTTGACGCAGGAAAACCAGCTACTCGACTTGATCCTCGAACAACGAATTCCACGTGGGAATCCATGCACTACCTGCACATTGACGAGAACTCTCGACTCGCCGGGGTCGAATCCGGCTGCCCGGAAATTATCCGTGTGACAAACCCGGCGATCCTCGACCATGCTCGACCGCATGCTGATTCGCACAGGTGGCTCCGCCGACGCTGGCGCCATAGCCGCTCTCCATACCGCCAGTTGGCGCATCGCCTACGCGGGCATCTTTCCTGACGAGTACCTCGACGGCCCGGTCGACGCGGATCACGCCACCCGGTGGCGCATGCTGCTGTCCGAGCCGGTCACGGCGGGTGCGTTCGTCGCCGAGAAAGACTCAACCGTCGTCGGGTTCGCCTATTTCCGTCCCACCGAAGACGGCAGGGTCCTGCTCGACAACCTCCACGCACACCCCGATACGCACGGCGTCGGCATCGGCACCGGCCTCATCGAGTCGGGTCTGATCTGGCCGGCCGCTACCTACCCCGACCGCCCGGTCTACCTGCAGGTCCTCACTGCGAACACCCCCGCCATCAAGTTCTACGAGAGTAGAGGCTGGCACCGAACCGGTTCCGGCACCGTCACATTCGAGGCGGGATTCACCGTCCCCCAATATGAGTACACCTGGCAGGCGGCGGTGTGAGCGGCGTGTAACGGCGTCGTCCGGGATCTGTTTGCCCATCGATGTCCTGCCTTCGGCTTGTGCCCGCGTGCGGCAATCGCGCGGACGAGAAGGTGGCGGCGAGATCGCCCGACCGGGGATGGTGCTGGTGCGGCGAGCTATCGAGTCCGTATGCCGGCGTAAGACGAAGCGGTCGCATCGGCGAAGTAGCGCACGGCGCCACTGGCGGTGATCCGCTTGCGCCAGCTACTGCAGCGCCGATATCCGGCGTCGGCAAGCAAGTGATCGAGCCGTTCCAGATCAGCTGCGGTACCTGGCCGCACCGGCAACGACCACGACCACTCACCCGTGTGCCGGACGCCGCCCGGGGCGTCGAAGATTCTGCTGTAGAGATCGACCGCGCTGTCATCGGCATCGAGGCGGGCGATGATGTAGAACTCGCTGCACGAAGTCTTTCCCGGAGCGGAAGCAGCCACAGCCCCGAATCGGTGATCGGCTGGGCATCGATCACCGGGATCATCGGGGCAGCAGGAGTTTACGCATCTATTTCCCCGGCTGTGCTGCGCGCAGGATCGGCTCGCAGTCCTCGGTTTCCGGCCTTCGACAGCGGACTCGTTTGCGGGGCAAACAGAATTAGCTGACGGAACAACGGTCATCGGCGCACCTCCCATTTTATGGAGACGGAGCATTCACGAGAACAACCCCACCACAGTTACCGGTAGGCAAATAGGGCAGAAAGTCCTTCCAGAAGAAGGCTTTCCGCTGCGCACGCTTCACAGCGGCGGTCACCCAATCATGCCGCGAACCGCCTGATCAGAAGCGGTTTGCTGACACTTTGATGACGAGCCTCGGTCACCGCAGCCATCGAGAGCGCGGCGCCGCGATCGGTCGTTACTGGGTCGGCGAAACAACCGGCGGCGGGTACATGTGGTGGATCGTCAGTGACGCAGCCAGAATTCGTGATTCGTTCGGGTCTGTCGGACTCATCCCGGTGAGTTCACCGATGCGGCTCAGCCGGTAGGTGAAGGTGTTGGGATGCACATGGAGGTATTTCGAGGCCGATTTGCGGTCGACCCCGAAACGCAGATGAGCCTCCAGCGCTTCGAGCAGGTGGGGGGCGCTGAGCAGCGGAGCGATGAGACCGGCGAGTTGGTCGCGTGATGGGCCCGGGCGGGTGAGTTGGTATTCCAGTAGCAGATCTTGGATCCGATACAGGCCGGTGGGTCGTCCGAGAAGCCGGGCCAGGGTCGCGAGCTCAGCGACTTCTTCTGCCGCGCCGGGGAGTTCAGCACGCGCGACGGTGACCCGGTTGGCGAGGAAGACCGGCTTGCCGAACTGCTCGGCGAGATCTGCCGCCATCGCAGCGTGCAGCGCTGCGGTGCTGTTCGGGTCGGAGTCCTCTGGCAACAGCGCGATCCCGTTGGCGCCGTCGAAAGTAACCAATCCGGTTCCGTTGGTGAGCGCTTCCAGTGCTCGATGCAGGATCCTCATCCGTCGCCGCGCCAGCAGATCCGCTGTCGGGCCGGGTTGGTCATCGGGCACGGTTTGGATCGCGAGGACGGTGTACTGGTCGGTCACCGGTGTCGCGGCGCGAGCGGCCAGTTCATCGGTGGGCTGACCACGAAGCAGCGCCAAGCACAGCTCTCGGCGAGCGGCTCTCTCGGCGTTGTAGATCGAGTGCTCGACATCGTTGTAGGACTCTGTCACCACGACATTGATGTGCATCAGCAGGACAAGGGCCCGTGAGGAGATCGCGACCAGTTCGTTGATCTCGGTCGGTTGTGCGAGCGCGGCGGCCGCGGCCAGCACCGCCTGGGCGGATCCGTGGATGGCTTCGATGAGGATCGACAGCGGGAAGCGGTCCTCCGCGTGACGCTCCGCGACCGGGGCTACGAAGGTTTCGACCTCGGCTCGGGTGAGGTCGCGGTTCTCGTCGAGAGCGAACAACATCGCTCGCCCGCAGGCGTAGATGGCGGGAAGTACTTCGCCGGAAAAGTGGTCGTCCGGAAGGCCCGCTGCCGGCGTCGTGGCGCCCAGACCCAAAGCCAGCATCCCCTCAGCCAGCTTCGGCCAATTGGTGAGTATGCGTGCTGCGAGGGGCGGATCTGCGGTGGTCGACGGTATAGCGGCTGACATGGGTTGATTGTGACCCAGGGCAGTCAACCGAACAACATAACGCCATTGGCTACTCAGAGTTTGGCGTCGACTACAAGATCGTCTGTCTCGACTCTGGACGTCAGTGCAGTGACGGCCCATACCGATCGGTACAGACTTTCCTTGCCGCCACCACGAAGCGACATCCATCACAGCGTCGCTTGATTGTGGTCCGAGTCACTTGGATCGATGGTGGGCGGTCGATCAGATAGGAATTGTTGGAAATGCTTGCAATGAAGCAGCACATGCGCCGGTCCATCGTGGCCGCCGCGCTCATCGTGGGAGTCGCCATCGGGCACGGACTCGCAACCACGCCCGCCGCCGCGGAGACCGCGCCTACCTCGGACTTGCAGTCTCTGGCCGACGCGATCAGCGAGGGGCTCAAGCCTTCGCCGGACGGCAGACAACCTCAGGCGATCGTCGACTCGGGCGGTAGCTCGGGCAGCGGTTCCGGCAGTTCGGGCAGTGGATCAGGCAGCGCGTCCGGGAGCGCCTCGGGCAGCAGCTCGGGTTACGGACACAGCACGGCCGCGGCGCCTACCGGTCAGGGCCCGGAACTGACCGCCCCGCTCGCCGCCTTCGCCTACGGGCTGGTCAGCCCCGATGTCGCCCCCGCAGGCGCGAACAACTGGGATTGCAAGCCCAGCGCTGCCCATCCCCGCCCGGTGGTGCTGTTGCACGGCACCTGGCTCAACGCCTTCGACACCTTCAGCTACCTCTCACCGCAACTCGCGCGAGCCGGTTTCTGTGTCTTCGCCCTGAACTTCGGACGCTCCGGTCTCATCGAGGGCGGCGGCGTCGGCGCCATCCTGCCCGGCCGCTACGGCGTCGGACCCATCGAGAAGTCCTCTGGCCAGATCGCTGACTTCATCGACCGGGTACGCACGACAACCGGTGCGGACAAGGTCGACATCGTGGGCCACTCCCAAGGTGGCACCGCTGCGAACCACTACCTGAAATTCGAAGGCGGCGCCGACAAGGTCGACAAGCTGGTCACCTACGGTGCCACCCACCACGGCACCACACTCATGGGCATCGCGACCCTGGGTCGGGCGATCAACAACCTCGGCATCGACGTCCTCGGGTTCGGCGAACCGATCATCGGAATTGCCAACATTCAGCAGACGGTCGGGTCGTCGTTCTACGCCACGCTCAACGCGAAAGGCGACACCGTTCCCGGCGTCGACTACACCGCGGTGGCATCACGCTGGGACGAGGTCACCAACCCCTATGACCTTGCGTTCCTGCGCGCCGGTGAAGGCGCGACGGTCCGCAACATCACCCTGCAGGAAGGGTGCGAACAGGACCTGTCCGATCACCTGACCCTGATGTATTCACCGCGCTCGGCCTCTATCGCTCTCAACGCCCTCGACCCCGTCAACCACCCGGCCCTGAACTGCTCGTTCAACCCGTGGTTGATCGGTGGCAGCGGCAAGCTGTGAGTCCGCGATGACCGCCGCCCATATCGAGGTCGACTCGCCGGCGCAGCTCGCGCCGGCGACCGACCGGATCGCACACAAGATCCTCGAAACCATCCCCCGTCGTAGCCGACGAGGAAACGTGTTGCGCGAGGAGATCAGCGCCATCGTCGTCGACTGCCTGGCACTGGTCTCCGACACAGAGCGCACACGCCCCGGCGGCCGGATCCCGCGTATCCGTCCGGCCGCCGCACGCTGGGCCAGCATCGGTGTACCGATCGAAACAGTGCAGCAGCATGTCCACGCAGGGTTTCGACTACACCTCGACGATCTCGAGGCCCGCGGTGCGCCTTTCGGCGAAGTCCATCGACTGATGGACGCGTTGAGCTCGGTGACCGCGATGGTGTCGACGATCTATATGGAGGTCGCACCGCCGAGCGACGACCGCGGTGGGTACGTGGCTCACACGCTGCTCAGCGGCCGCTATACGGCCAGAGCTACTCGTGAGCACGGTGCGCCACTCGATGATCGGTACACCGTGCTCGCGGTGGCCGCCGATCGGTCCGGGCGCGAGACGGTATCACCACGCGAGTTCCGGGAGATGCTCTCGGTCCGATTCGGCCAACCCGTGCCGGGATTGGAGTCCCCGTTCGGCGCGACGATTCTGGTGCCGGAATCCTTTGCCACCGACAAGATCCGCCAGATGGTCGGACGGACCTCACTCACCGTGGTGGGGGTGACCGTCGACCGAGACCGGATTCCCTGCACCGCAGAAGAGGCACACGAACTGCTGGATGTGGCGATACGCCTGCATCACCCGCCGGGCATGTACGAGATCGAAGACCTCGCTATCGAGTATCAATTGACTCGGCCAGGGCCAGGACGGGATCGCCTCGAAGTGTTCCTGGACCCGGTGGCTGAGTTCCCGGACTTGATCGCCACGCTGCGTGTCCATATCAATAACGGCCTCAACCGCCGACTCACCGCACGCAAAACCCATATCCACATGAACACCGTCGACTACCGGCTCCGACGGATCTACGAGCTCGTGGGACTCGATGCGCGCAATCCAAAGCTCATCTGGCTCCTACAGGCCGCACTGATCGTGCGCGACTACCAGTCGGTCGACCAGCCCACCAGCACCGCCGTCTAGTGCCCGGTCAAGCAACAGGGAGATATGTCCGGCGCCGGATCTTGGAACCGGTGGCGAGGTCACGGACCGGTCCGGCGGACCGCCAACGGATGTAACCCCTGATCGCGTTCCCTGCTCGATCAGTCGGGCGGCGGGCCGAACGCCGGGCCTCCAGCGCGGTAGCGCTGCCCGTCCGGCGTTGACCGGACCCCGCAAGCAGGGGCCCAGTCAACGCCGACGTCGGGGCCCCTGCTCTGCGGGTACACACAGTAGCGATCGAGTTGTACTGGGAGACAATTCTTTTCACCACCACTTCTCATTAGGTTTGGGATGTGCATGCGGCCGTTCGGCCGGCTACCCCCTCTGCCATATCGACGCCCGGAGAACGTGGCGCGCGAAAGGACCACCAGGATGAGCTCACCCCGCGTGTCGGATGCTGCGCCCCCGACGCTCACCGACAATCCCGCCGCCCGGGCGATCCGCCCGGAAAGCGACGAGTTCTACTGCCCACCCGCGGATTTCGCGACCCGACCGCCGGGTACGATCCTGCGCACCCGCGTCACCGAGATCGCCTTGTTCGGTCTGATCCCTCAGCGGTTGTCGGCCTGGCAACTGCTCTACCGCACCAGCGATCTGCACCGCGCCCCCGAGGTCGCAGTCACCACGGTGCTGCTTCCGGCCGACGCCGAAGCCATCGCGCGCCCGCTGGTGTCGTTCCAATGCGCGATCGACGGTGTCAGCTCGAACTGCTTCCCCTCCTACGCCCTACGCCGGGGCGCGCGAGCACTGGGGGCGATTCCGCAACTGGAGTTACCGGTCATCGCCGAAGCCCTAGCCAGAGGCTGGGCGGTCTCGATCCCCGATCACGGAGGCATGGGCGGGCATTTCGGAGTCGCGCGCGAACCCGGCTATCGCGCCCTCGACGCCGCCCGCGCGGCACTGGCTTTCGAACCACTGAGCCTATCGCCCACCACCGAGGTCGGCCTGTGGGGCTATTCCGGCGGAGGGCTTGCGACCGCGTGGGCGGCAGAAGTCGCCGCGGACTACGCACCGGAACTCAATATCGTCGGCGCGGTCGCGGGCTCACCCGTCGGCGATCCCGGGGCCACCTTCGTCCGGCTCAACGGCTCCCTGATGTCAGGGTTCTCCACGGTCTGCGTCGCGGCATTGCAGCGCGCCTACCCAGTACTCGAGCAACTACTGGCCAACCACGCCAAACCCGAATTCCACACCCTGCTCGCCGACGCCGCCTCGCGCACCACCTTGGCATTGTTGTCGCGATTCGCGGGCAAGAACCTCGACCGCTACAGCGAGTCCAGCTTCGCCGAACTGCTGGACCTGCCCGAGATGCGCGCTGTCCTCGACGACATCCGCCCCGGGGCGCAGGCGCCCTCGATGCCGGTCCTGGTCATTCAAGGTGTCAACGACGAACTGATCGCCGTCCAAGATGTGGACCGCCACGTCGAGCGATACCGGCGCGCCGGCGCACATGTGCACTACGTCCGCGACCGCCTGAGTATGCACCTCGCCCTGCTCTACCTCGGCACCCCGTTGACCATGGCTTGGCTGGCCGATCGATTCGAGGGCCGCACTCTGCCACCCAGTACCACCACGACGGTGTGGTCACTCACCTGGCGCGGACCCGATGTCCTGGCCCACCTACGATTCGCCGCACTATTCGTCCGGATGCTGTGCAGCAGGCCCATTTCCCAACGTCACAAGTAGGAATGACACCTCTGGCGGGTTAGCGGACCTGTCGGTCGGACCAGTGGCCCTGCACATCCCCGACACCGCGGGCCGCTATTACGTGCTGCAGTTCGTCGATGCCTGGACCGACAACTTCGCCTATGTCGGGCACCGCGCCACCGGCACCGCCGCCGGTGACTTCCTGCTCGTGCCCCCGGGCTGAAGCGGCCAGGCCCCCGATGGGCACACCGTCATCACCTTGGAGTGTGGTCCGAGCGCATCCAGAAAACCCTCCGGTGGTGGCACGCGGGCGCGTTCGCGCTCGGACTGATCTGCGACGCGACCGGCACCTCCCTGATGAGCCGGATTGCCGACGACTCGACCGATACCGGGACGTCAGGGTTCGACAAGGTCATGATCGCCACCGGTACCCTCGCGATCGTCCTCATGGCGATCCATCTCGTGTGGGCGATCATCGTCCTGGTCCGTGATCGTCCCTCCGAGAAGGCGAAGTTCCACAAGTTCAGTCTGATCGTCTGGTTTATCTGGCTGGTGCCCTACTTCACCGGTGCCATCGGAGCGATGACGGGATAGCCCCGCCGGCTGAGATTCAGCGGCGATCAGTCGGCGCCTAGCCACCACGACAGGCATACCTAGTCCAACCCCGGGCGCTCGAACCTGCCTCGCCAGCTCCGATCAGGTCCGTCGCACCAACGCGGCAGTGACCACAGCTACCAGTGCAGTTCGGGGCGTTGGCTGAAGCCGAGGGCGAACAGAGAATCGGGATGTATATCGAGTGCGCCCAGTCTGTCTCGGGGGCTATCGGTGCCACTGTGCTCACTTCGGGACACCGCGATCCGACGATTGATCAACGATTGGACAGGGTCGCCGCCGGTCGCCGATGTCAGCTTCTCGCCGACTGATGCCGGATCAGGGAAGGGTGCCAAGAGATTCTTGCGCAACAGTTTGTGCAGGTCGACCGCGTCATGGGGGGTGAGCGGCTGACGTAAGAAGGCGCGGTCGGTAAACTTCTCGCGTATATGCGACGGCAGTGCGCCCGGTCGCAGGACAACACTCACCCGATGATCGGTGCACACCACCGCCAACGCGGTCGGCGACAGTTGAACGCCGAGCACCGCCACAGCCTGCTCCAGGCGTTCGTGTGACCAACCGCAGTGGTGAAGCACGAGATCGATGTCGATCCCGTCGTGAGCCACGGCCAACGCCAACAACAGCACCGCGTCGTCACAACCACGGGGTCCCGGCTCGGCCTCGAGCTGCGGTGGCCCAGAGTCGAGTATCAGCAGTTCATTCGGTGTCAGGCCCAAGACCCGTGTCAGTCGTGCGAGCACGGCCAAACTCACACTGCGCTGGTCACGGTCGTTTTGAAGTACTTGCAGGCCGATACCGATCGCGGTGTCTAGACGCGCACCGGTCAACCCCAGCTCGGTCGCGCGGTCACGGATCGCCGAATAGTTCAGGCACGGCACGAAAGCCGGCTCCCGCCGCTTGTGCACTCGTTCGGTCACGACTGGACCAGCCATCGCCCGGCGGCATCGGTTGTGGCAGTCCAGTCACTGTCGCGGTGCAAATTCGGCCCGACCCACCAACCCTGCGCCTTCACATGCCAGTTCGTTTCCACGCTTGCCGGTTGCCCCAGTCCGACCCCGCACTCGAGTGCCGATGCCGTAAGGATGTGGCCGCCCACCCCGACCCCGCCGGCGAGCAGCGGCCTGTCCGGCTGGGTCCCGCGCAACTGAAGGAACCTTCGGGCCGCGCGCAACGCCGACCGCGCGGGCTCAGGGACCCCGACCACGAAGTGCCGATTCATGGTTGCGATGGCCCCACCACGCGGCTGGGTACGCAGGGTCAACACCGCCGCGTCGGCAGACAGAGCGCTGATCGGGATCCTGAGCAGATACTGGGCCGGAAATCCGGTGAACACGGCGGTGACCAGAGCGGCGGCGTGCACCGGGCTGGCCAGCCCGCACCGGATCGTCTCCGCGAGCGCTTCGGTGACCGGCAAGGCCGTCATGCCGGGCCCGGACGCGGTGAACAGGTTGATCCGGGGCAGCTCGATCAGCATGCCGTGACGAAGGCACCCCGCTTGTGCGCCCCGTACGAGGGTGATGGTGTGGGCGCGGGTGGGGCTGGCGATCACCAGCTCGGCCAGGAACCGTTGCACCGCCGCGGCATCGTGGAAGCGTGTGGGAAGGTTCGCGTCGTCGCGCGAGCGCCCCACACACAGCAACCCTGCGACCAGGTTTTGCAGCTGGTAGGACTCGTAGCGGCCATGCAACAGCGCCGAACCAGCCGCGACCTCATCGGCGCTCAACCCGATCGGGAACAATTCCCGCATCTGCTCGACCGTGGCGACGAACCCGGTCGAGGCGTCGGGATCGGGCAGATCGTGCATCCACCGGCACGCCGCGTCCATCCCTGCCCGATACACCGCGTCCAGCGTCGCGAACTGCTCCGGCGACAGAGTCCGGAAGGCCTCGGCCCGAAACGCCAACACATCGGCATCGGGCACCGGCGCCATCACCGGGTTGTGCTGCTCTGGTCCTCCCGCAATCGACGGCACTGGTGGGCGCGCGGCATCGGGAAGCTGAGCCAGATCCTCGATCACCGGGTAGTCCTCACCACCGGGCAGCTGCCATCCCAGTTGCACCCGTGCCCCACCGTGGTAGACCAGCACCAGCTCGATGCCGTCATGGCGCAAACTCAACAGCGACGTCATCGCCGCTTGCGAAATCCGGTGTGCCCGCAGCACGATGACCCGCGAGATCCCCAGCGTGGCTACCCACGCGGCGGCGGCCTGCCAGGCCGGAATGACACCGGAGATCTTCTGTTCCGACAATCGCCGCACCGAACACCCCAGCGCCGCGAGCACGTCATGGGCCAAACCCTGTGCACTCGAGCTTCCCGGGGTCGGATCGACAAGTGACCACCCCACCCGACCCGAGCCCCGCGTCGAGCAGGGCGTGAGTGATGGCGGCATCGTCAGCGTGGTCCCACACCAGCACCACCGGCGCCAACTGCCGTAGCGGGTCCACCCTCACACAAGTTTCGTCCCAGTCGTCGACCACCGCATCGGTGACGTCCTTCGATGGAAGGTTCACCAGGTCCGTCCGCTCAACTTGGTGAACACCCAACCCAACACGTCACGATCGACAGTGTCGCGGTCCAAACGCTGTAGCGCCCGATCGGCGTGGGCGGTGATCTTGGCCCAGGACCGAAAATTGCCGTGACCGGCAGCTGAGTCGGCAAAGGAGATCACCTCCGGGTCGGCCTTGGCCCAGATCGGGTGATACGCGGGAATAACCCGCAACACCTGCTCGGCGTCCATCCGCCGGAACTCCTGCCACACATACACCCGCGAAGACAACATCGGCTCGCGCCGCAACACCTGATAGCAGTCCCCACCGCCGACGAACACGATCGCGATGTCGGTGCGCCGGTCGTCCCACAGGTGCCGCCAATACTCGAAACACTCCCGCGAGAGCCACTGCGCCTCATCACACACCAACACCCGAAACCGTTCCGAGAGCGCATCTTTGAGGACATGATCGAACTCGATCGGCTTGCCCGGCGGGGCACCGCTGATCGCGAGCGCGTCGAAGAGCACGTGACGGATGTCGCGGGCGGTCGGGCGGGCACGGAACTGCACCCGGCACACCATTCCCGGCGCCAACCGCCGCAACGACGCATTCACCGACAACGTCTTGCCCAGTCCGGCGTCGCCGTAGAGACACATCATCGCCTTGGCCGCGATCACATCGGCGAGGTTGTCCTGGGTGCGCAGCAACGACTCGGTCGCCACGATATGGGCCCCCGGCAAGCCCAAAAAATGATCGGCCTGCTCATCACCGACATCCAGACCAGGATTACGTGTGCTCACCGAACGTGAGTCCTTCCCTCATCGTCGGAATCGAGATCCACCGGCAAAACCCAACCCGGCGCCGGCGGGGACAGCGGAAAAAGATCCGGCCGTGACCATCGCGCCAGATCCTGGATGCATTCGTCGCCGAGTTCACGCCGCGCCTCGGCGACGGTGAAAGTGCCGAGGCTTTGGGCCGCAGCAGGAGTAGTCGTCGCGGCATATCGGACGCGGCGAGCCTTCTCCGCTGCGGCCAGATCCGCCCGCAACTGCAGAGCCTTGCGATTACGGGCACGGCGTACCGCGCCGACAACCTCAGGCGGGGCTTGATCAGCCAAGACCGCAGAACCCAGGTGCGCACCGGATTTGGCGTCGAATACCTCGACCTCGTGGGTGTGGTGGGGCATGTACCGCAACCGCACCACGGCGCCGACCATCCCCACCATCCAGTCCGCCACATAGTGTCGCCCACGGCCGAACCCGACCCCTTTGGTGGTGATCTTGCGATGCTTGCGGTCATCTTCGAGAGTGAACATCCACAGCGTGTCCGCGTCGACCTCGTGCAACGGTGTCGGGTCAGCCGACCACGACTCCACAGGCGAAAGGCCACCCAGACGGTCGATGTCGTGGTCGATGCTGGTGTTCCATCCGTCCACCCAGCCCAGTAACTCGGCGACGAACGCCTCGAACGGCAGCGCCGGGGCGTCTGGATCGACTCGCGCACCGTTGATGCCGGTTTGGGCGTGGGTGTAGCGCGGCATCTCCGCAACCAGCATCCGCTCCATCGCACCGTTGATCGTCTCGATGGTGCCTTTCAAGTGCGGTGTGTAGCCGGGCAGATCCACCACCCGCACCGCGAACGCACCCATCGCATCGCTCACGGTGCGTGACAGGAAGTCTTTGCCCTGATCGATGCGTACCACCGTGGGCAGCCCTCCGGCCGGACCGTACGGCGGTGTCCGCAGAATCGAGGCACGTAACGCCGCCAAGATCGACTCCCGGTTCGGTGTCCTCGGGGTCACCGCCGCACCCATAATCACGCAATGGGCGGTATCGACGAACCAGGTCACCCACGGTTTCATCAACCGCCCATCGACATCGACCTCTACCGCGGCTTCCACATGATCGGTTTCCCATACCGCATTGCGATACTGACCGGCGCTGGGCCGTTTGAGGAACACATCGAACTTGCGTCGCGACCGCTCACCTGCCCGCAGACCTGCGATATCGCCACGGGTCATATCCACCCGGACCGCACGATGGATCGTCGACAGACTTGGTGCTGGTGGGCCGCCGCCACGTTCACGTTGCCGAAGCTCACGATGTAGCGCAGAGGCGTTGCCACGCCAATACGCCAATCGAACCCGTAATTGCGCGTCGATTCGGAACCGTTGGGTTTCCGGTGACGTCGAGGCGGTGCGTCTGGCAGCGACCCATCGCCATACCGTCCGTTCGGTCACGGCCAACGTTTCAGCGGTCAAGCGGACGTGATCGCTGGACAGGTCACCGCATTGGTCCAGTACTGCCAACCGATCCATCGCGGCCTGCCGCAATACGCGCCCCGCAGCATCGGCCACCAGTACACGCCCTCCAGACCCGTTGGCCTGCAACTTATCCGAGCAAGCGCGCTACAGAGCATTCGATCACGACTCAGGTTGTCGGTGGGGTGGTTTTTACTGACATGAAGTGACGAGTCGGCACTGACATTTCAATGACGAGTCTCAGGTAGGCCTGGAAGATGTAGCGCTGCCCTGCAATGGGAATCACCCCGATAGCCGCGATCCGTCGCTGGCCGGTTCTGCGTCCGGTCGTGGTGATCAGGTGGTGTGGTCCGAGGGCGATTCCCATCTTCTGCAGTCTGATGATCACCTTGTTGAACTTCTTGACTTTGCGGCGAATTTGCTCTGCGGTTTGAGCCATGATTGTGTTCCTCCCCGCCAGACCCTTCTTGTCCGGACTGCTCACCTGGGCTGATCGGTCGGCCGAACGCGGATAGCGTGCGACGGTACCAGCCAGTGATGGCGCTCCATCCGCCGAGAACGGTGTCTTCCACCGACCTCGACTGTTACTCACGTGCCGCCGAAGAGTTTGTGACTGTTTGTATTTCAGCGGCGGGGTGTCGTCAGCTGTTGCCGGCTCGGGTGTGGGCAGTCCGGAAGGAGTCCGTGCCGGTTTCGACGATGTGCTCGCCGAAGATGTGTCGGTCGACGATCGACGCACAGAGCCGCGGGTCGGTGAAGGCGCAGGGTCGGTAGGCGTAGCACTCGGCAGGCTTGATCGATGGCCGCGTCAGCGGCTTGTTCGGTGAGTCCGTGCCGACGTCCGATCGAGGAGCTGGTCATGACTTGCCTCCCTGGCGTGTGTGACGGAGCAGCTGGTCATATTGGGCGACTGGGGGCAACGGGCGGGTGTTCGGTGGGAGCTGCGCGAGACGACGCGCGGTCAGCGACGGGATCAGATCAATCGGTCGGTCAAGATCGACCAGAGGCGGTGAGTCGGCAGGGAATCACCGATCTTGCGGGCTTCCAACGCGACCGCGTCCGCGGTCAGAGCCCCGGATTGGCCGCGGCAAGCCGTTGCAGACCGGAACATCCCCGCACGCGGGGAGCACTGCGCCCGATAGCTCGCGTGTTGCCATGTAACCGGGCTCATCCCCGCCCGCGCGGGGAGCACCGGATGTTTCCGCAGGGGTTCACCTCGTTACCGGGCTCATCCCCGCCCGCGCGGGGAGCACACAAGTTGACCTGCGCGTTTGCAGATCATCCAGCCATTCACTTTCGACCGCTCCGAGGCCGAAATCACCAACACGGCAGACCAGCATCCGGTTCCACATACACACCACGTCACCACGCGCCCTCAGCAGCCCCCGTCATACCGCAGTGTCACAGCACCCTAGCCGTCCATCGAGCGGCCTGCCGGTGCATCGTCACGACACCGACCGAGCACAGGCGCAGTCGACGACGTCTCGAAGGCGCAGCAAAGCCGTGTCCGCAGTACTCGACCCAACACACAGTAATCACACAGAAATAACCGGAAACAGTGGGAAACGATGGGAAGCAACCAGGATGCGGCGCACACCAAAGTTCTGTTCTACCAGTAGTTTTGGGTACTTTCCGGTGGCTTCGAGTCGACGTGAACCCGCGTCAGGTGGTCACAGGTTCGAATCTTGTCAGCTTGACAGGCGAAACCCTCCCTGAACTGGATCGGAGTGTCCGCGGGTTTGACGTAGTTTGCCCGGATCACAACAGCAATCCCAATTTCATTGCTTGAACCGACCGGTAGAGGACCCCTCTCGGGGCCCGATTGCGCCTGCTCTGGCACCTACGTACCCAACGGACGCCCTGGCGCGGCAGAGACCACAAACCTCGAGCTCAGGTCCCCAGGCCTAGTTCCGCGAGGTTCCCCAGATTTCAACAGCGCGCTTCACTAGCCGCCAAGCACGTGCCGATTCGGTCGGGACCTGCGGGTGGCGACGGTGTGGGTTGGGGTCTGCGGTCCCCGCCCCACACCCTCACGGTGATTGTAGTCAGTTCTGTTGTGCCCCAACATCTTCTGTGATCATTACTACCCGGATAGAGAGCCCCGCCGGCTCAGCGGAAAGGGACGACGCTTCGGACCCTGCCACCTACCGGAGCCAGCTGCCCAGAGCTGGATAACCTGCCCTTCCGCCCTTGGCGGTTCCCCTCGTTCCATGGGCCGACATCACACCCACCCCCACAGGAGTCCGTATCGGTGGCTCGTTCGGACACGCTGGAGTCGAGTGCGAGGATGGGAAGGCCAGACGCCAGACGCGCGGCTTCGTACTCGTCGGCGCCCACGCAAGGGTCATCTGCCACGGCAAGTAGACCGCGGAACCGGATCAGATGCGCGACAAAGGATGAGGGCAACCAGGTTCAGTTTCTCGAGCGGTCCTTCCCGCCGGATGCTGATTGATCTGATCAGACCTGTGCGAACGCCACGAAGCCCGATCAGGCCGGGATCATCGCCCCCGCGTACGCCCCCGCCGCCCCGCCTGCAGCCGCACCAGCTGCTGCACCGGCCATCATGCCGGGTGCGGCGAACAGCACGACTCCGGCCAAAGTCCCCACTCCGGCACCCACGCCCGCACCGACTCCGCATCCCAGTGCCGGCACGACGACACAGCCCACGGCCCCGCCCGCCAGGCCACCGGCGACGGCCAGGGGGAATGTCGGCACGAACCCTGCGGCGGCCCCGGCAGCGCCGCCGGCCAGCGCTCCCAACGTGGCACCAGCGACGAGCCCGTTGATCACGTGTGGGCTGGTTGGGCGTCCATCGACGAACGGCTCTGATACCCCATCCACCTCGGACGCGGCGACCGCCGTTGTCGTCGGCGTCGCCGTTGCGGGCGCTGCAGTCGCGACACCGACGTATGCCGCCACAACCAGCGGTAGACCGATGATCGCGGCACGCCGCCCCACAAACTTGGTATTCACGTCTGGATTCCTTACTTCCTTGACCCGTGCAGCACGGCGCCGGACCGAGCGTTCAGACCGGACTTCCCCGCCGGCCCGCGGTCACTCCAGCACAACCGGAGCACGACACCAAAACCTGCTCCGCGCACGCGTCACTGCAGATGGGAGCTTTGAGGCTGAGATTTCCTGGTGCCGACCGGCCGATGTGAGCGTTGGGATCCTTGCGCAACCAGCGCGGTACAGTGATCAGCGTCACCGATTGGTCGACACGGCGACGATGCGCTGGCGTGTCGATTCCCAGGCGGCAGTGCCGTGCACGTCCTGCGGTGCCACCGTGGTCCTCGCGCTCGGCAAGGTGGACAGCACACCGGCCGAAGTGGTCACCACGGCGGCCGTGCCGACCCTGTCGAGCTGCCAAGCATCCACCCGTTCAGCACCGCGTAGGAGTGCCGACCGGCGCCTGCATCATCCGGGCGCTCAACCTGATGATTGTCGGCGCCTGCTGCTGTAATCCTGCGACAGGTTTGAGCAATCGGATTGCATTGCCGGAGAGACTATTCGGCGGGCCGACGAAGTGGGTGCCCGTATAGGATGTCGACAGACTAAACCGCAATGAGCTGCAGAGAGTATTGAGCCCGCGCAGCGGACGCCCTGGGAGGGCCACAAACTTGCCCAGATCGCGCAGCGCTGCAATCAGCCGATACGGATCTGGCTAGCGGTGACGGCTCGTTGAAGAGTGCGTTTGTTCGGGCCTGATTTCAGGTGCGGCTGGGCCTTCGGGATCGTCGAGCCCCTACTCCGCTAGTACCTAACCAATTGCCCTGGCCACGTACAGCGACACGTCTCCCATGTCGCTACGATGCATTCGGAGGTGTTCGACGAAGGGGGAGTGTGGTGGGAATCCGAGACCGCGTGACGGACAGTGCCACTTCGATGCTGCGGACTGGTCGAGACCGCATACACGCGGTCCGCGGCCGCACCCGCTCGATCCACGATACGTGGAAGCGTCGACGATTCTTCGCCACCAACCCGTCTCGGGCCGCGGACTCCTACACCCGGATACGAGAGAACGAGTTCTACCAACTCGCGTCCTCACTTGTCTCCGACATCGAACGTATCGAGACCGACACCGAGTACGGGTACCGCGCCGCCACCGCCCAGGACCGTCGAGACGCCCGCGCAGACGCCGTCGCCGCGCGTCATGACGCCAAACGCGCCTTCCCTCACCTGCTTCGGGTGCTCGACACCCAGATCGCGCCTACCTCCGCCGACGAGATCGTGGCCGCGGCACGAGCGCTCGCCGAGAGTCTCCAACAATACCTGCGTGGAAACACGGTCTCCGAGCATCTGCACCCGACGGATGCGCTGTCAACCCTGCATTCCGCCATGTACGACCAGGACGAGTGGGATCTTCCCGACGCAAACCGGGACACGGACGACCCATCAGACTAGAACGCGCGGGACGCCTGCCGTCCACCGTTAGCGAACTGGTGGAGCGTCTCGGCCCCGGGCACGCGGAGGAGGCTTATCCCCGCTCGCGCGGAGAGCACTAGCGCCATGACCTCGAACCTGGCGATGCGCTGGGCTCATCCTGCTCGGGCGGGGAGCATTTCTCCGGGACCGGCCAGACGGACACGATCCTCTCCGAGGCCGAGTTTTTAATAGTTAGATGCGCATATCTCTACTTCTAACTACGATTTCGTCTATACAACAAATCGAACCGAAACCATAGCCAGCAAGCAGCGGTGCACAGCAATCGAGCGAGAACACTGCTACAGCAGCCACTAGTTAGCTGCCTGATCGCTAGGTGTTAAATCTCCCCCGCGCGTCGCTATTCCGACACGCCCATGGCCGGGTGACTTCAACATGAGCATCTAGATGTGCGCGGCGGAGAGTTGGGCAGCCCGTGAAGCGGTCCTGCGGAAACACCGAACTGCGAGGCGACCAGCGGATCACCATAAGGTCGGGCCCGCAGCTGAGATCCGAATCCGCTGCTAGACAACCCAAGTGGATCGTGTCAGCGCGTTCCGTCTGTGACCGTTTTTGTGACCGTTTTGAGCGTGACACGCCGACATCCGAGGTGATCTCCGGTGACGACGGAGGCCCCGCCTCGGACGTCTCCGATGCGGGGCCTCGAACGAAAAGTGCTGCTACGAGCTACTTCTCAATCACTCGACATCACTTGTTGTGCGCAGCCTTGAACTCACGACGGCGACGGTGCAGGATCGGCTCGATCCACCTTGAGCGCGTACCACGGCCGCCGCGACGACCACCCGCCGGGCGCATTCGATCCAGAAGCTCAGCCAATCCTCGACTGCATCCGCACAGTCAGCGCCCGAACGTCGGGATTCACGGAATCCACCGCGACATCTCCCGGTCGATGGCTGATCGGCCTTGATGGCGACGGTGCCGGCGACACGACCGCGCCCCGCTGATGCGAGCCGTCCGCAGACCTCCTCGACGGCAAACTGCACGGAGACAACCGTCCGACGCCCCATCAATAGCTGGCGGCCAACAGGTACAACAAGCCAACACAGCTGGCGCGGTCAGACCGAGCCGTCTCCGGTCCTTCAGCGATTGCTACCCGGACGAGATCGCGAAACTATCGGCGTCGAGGAAGCCCCATCCGCCTCGATCGTCCGCCGCTCGGCGCGCTACCCTCGGCATGGCCGTAACTCGACACACAACCGACGGGAAATCTCATGGTGCGCAAGGTCGTTGTCACCCTTATCGACGACTTCGACGGCACATCGGCCGCCGAAGAAACCGTCACCTTCGGTATCGACGGACACAGCTACGAAATCGACCTGTCCGAAACCAACGCCACCAAACTGCGCAACACCTTCGAACAATGGGTCCCCTACGCCCGGCGAACCGGCCGAACCAAAACCGTCAGTCACCGAAACACCACCACGACCCCCACCGCGAGAACAGGTCGCCGCAATGACCTCGCAGCCATCAGGGCTTGGGCGATCGCCAACGGCCACGCTGTCTCCACTCGCGGTCGGATCGCCTCCGAGATCATCGCCGCCTACGACAAAGCCTCAACTTAGACACGGGCTTCGTAGCAACACCGGTTCGGCGAACTCACTGCGGAGACAACTGCCTGCACGGAAAGACCGTCTGTCACAGGCGATCAAGGAATAAAGCATGGCCAAGCATTCCTCCACCAGGGTGCCCGGCTGGCCGGCCCTCCAGGAGATGCGGTTCGCCTCGACCGATCAGGCCGGTCGAGGCGAAACCCTTCCCCGAGCACCCACACGCCGCCGCCACGTCGCGGGGGCACGACCGACCCTACGCGAATCAACAGTTCACTCTTGCGCGCCGCACCCATACCACTAGGGGCTTTCTCCGGGCTCGTTCTCGCACGGTCCGCCGGATGCCGAGCAGCATGATGGACCGCCGTCAATCCGCAGACCTCTCTCACCTCACCGCCGACACGGTTATCGGCGTGGTGTTGTTGGTGTTGCTCTGCTTCGTCACGACCAAGGCGATGACGATGGCCGCGTACTTCGAGGTGTCGAACAAGACGTGCGGGGCGAGCTATGGCAGGTGCTACAAGCCTTGGCGTCGACGACCACATCGGCGCTAGCTCGACCGCAAGATCCTGGCCTGGGCGCTGTCAATAGCGCCAAGTCTGCTGGTCATCGAGGCAGACCAAGTGCACCATCCCGGAGCCGTCCACAACCGCCCGCAAGGCCTGTTCACCTCCCGGCGCGAATCTCCGGTTTGCGGTTCACGTCACCATCTATCTTTCATCGGAAGGTGATCAGCCAGCGGAGTTCGTCAACAAGTCCGCGATGATGAGTGCTTCCGGCAGGGTCCAGGTCTCTGCTTCCTCGGCCAGCAGCTGTTCCCACGACGGTGCACCAGCTTCTACGCGTGCGTGGGCATCGGAGCAGACTGTCAGCGCGAGCATGCCGATTCGCATGAGAACGGCAACGTTGAGGTGGCGTGTGGCGACCGCGGTTTCACCGGCGATCGCGGCTGCGGTGGTCTTCGACACGCTGATCGCTCCGGCCGCGGCGTGCGCGGCGAACAGCATCTCTGTGCGTTTGGCCGATGCGGAAGCGGCCAGCCGTGCAGTGCCCGTGGAACGATATGCGCCCAGGTGTGTGTGAGTTCGGATGACTACCTCAGTCGCGAGCATCCCGAGGGCCGGTGTCAATATTGTCGAGCGCAGGTTCAACCCGCCGCTCGAGTTCACACCGGCGTAGGCTTCATTGGCGAATTTTCGCAGCTCAGGGTTCGCCATCTCGGCGAGGACGGACCAACCTGGCAGCGGCAGGCTCATCGGGGTGACGAAATCGGCCGCCCAGTGTTTGAGCAGCAGCGCGACCGCGAGATGCGGCTCGGGCGCTTGCGCGAACGGTAGACCTGAGCGGGTGATCGCAAGTCTATCGACCACCCGCACTCCGTCTTCCCACCATGTGCCTTCGAAGGTGCCCGTGCGGATCTGCTCGAGGGCGGTGAAGAACCGGCCGATGTCGTGGCCTGCCGACCGAACCCGATGCGCCGGACCGCCGAACTTCGGGCCGGTGTAATCGATGGGGAGTCGGGCGGTCTCCTTCTCCCACCTGCGCAGCCAGTGGGTGTTCTTCAACACCGACAGACCGCTGAGCACAGCACCGTCTACGTGGCTGTCGTAGAAGTTTCCGAGCGCGCCGATGAGCCCGGAGAAACCAACGGCGACCAGATCGCCACGGTCCCACCCGACCCTTTGGCCGGCCCGCCACTCATCGAGTTTCCGCAAAGCGATCGGGTCGAGGGTATCGGCGATCTCAGCCTCGCCCCATCCCTGGCTTTCGCGACGTAGTCGATTGTGGTCAGTGAGATCGGCATAGGTGAGGCCGACCGATTCGCCGAGGAAGCGCTGTGTGATCGTCCGGTCGATCGGCTCACCCGAAAGTGCTGCCGCGGCTATCGATTCGATGTCGTCGAGGTCGCGTGTGAGTGCATCCAAGTTGCCGACGTAGTCCTCATCGATCGGCAATTTCGGCTCGTCGAAACCGCCGCCTGCGACGCTCACGCCGCTTCCTCGAGGTCGTCGGCGAGGACTGATACGCCCTCGGCGAGGGTCTCCATCGTCTTCTTCTCCCCCTTGAGATCCTCGAGTTCGGTGAGCAAAGCCTGAAGTTCATCATCGCCCGGTCCGGTGACCCGCTCCTTGAGTCGGTCGGCGACGATCCGGAACCGAGCGACCCGGTCCTCGGCCGCTTGGCGCTGATCGCGTTCGGTGTTCAGCTCTGCCTGCTTCGACTCGAGTTGCGCACGAAGAATTTCGATTCGGTCAGCGAGAGTCGCCACTGTTTTGCCCAGGGTAGTCACGCGCTCGCGGAGGCTGACAATGACAGCCTTTGCCGCCTCTTCGTTGCCATCGACATCGCGCAACACGAGCTGGGTCACGACGTGGAGTCGGATTGCGTCAGCCGCGACGCGAGCGGCCGTGAACCCGGCAGCCTTACCCGCGAGCGTGGCGGCCCCAGCGCCGGCCGCGCCGCTGAAGCCGGTGATGAGCGCGGCCCCACCGGCCATGCCGAGACCACCGGCGGCGATGGATCCGCCGCCGATCGCCGCTAGCCCCGCCGATGTCGCCGCCGCGCCTGAATACCCGAGTACGAGCGCACCATACGCACCGCCGATAGCCGGTGCGGCCAAGCCACCGGTCAGGGCACCGAGCCCGAGACCTGCGCCGACGAGCAGCGCGTATTTTGTCCAGTTACTCGCCTTCGACAGCTTCTTGATCGCGTCCTTGTAGGCGGCTTCCACCGCTGGAAGGTCTTCGGGATGGAGCGGGGCCATCGACCGATGGGCAGCTGCGAGAGCGTCGGCCCGCGCAGTTTTATTCCATTTGCCCTCCACCCACGGTTCGAACCCGTACAGGTCGATCAGCAGAAGCAGAGCGCGTGACCGTCTCGCCACGACCGAGGAGACCTGTGGCCCCGCAGACTCGAGCGCCTCAAGATTCCGCGACTCACCATCGGCACCGATCTGACAAACCACCCCCGCCACAACTGGCGACCAATCCTCCCGATCGCGACGGGCGATGGCCGCAACGGCGTTGTCACGGAAGCAATTACGAATCTCCCGTTTGGACGGAAGATGCTTGCCCTTCGACGCGGCGATGTCGCGTTGCATCATTTGGTACTGCCACGCCGTGAGGATGAAGTCCTCATCGGCAGAGAGTTCTAGCTTCTTCTGCACCTGCACCGCGTCCATGCGCGAGACACTAGCGACAAGAACCGACAGTCAAAGCGGTTCGCGCGAACCCCCTAACCCTCGTGATGCGGTGGCCGTCCGTGTGCGCACCAACTGGCCAGTCTCCCTGAGCCGACACTCCTCGCACCGCCTGAGTCTGCTTTGCGTATGCAGACTCGCTTCTCACCTCGGCGGCTTTCTGCGTCGACCTCACGCCCTCCCTACCGGTCGCTCGATCTCGTGCTCCCATGATCGACAGTACTGCCGAGAGCTGGACCAACTGGCTGCCGGGCCCGACACTAGGACCATGACAGACTCGTAGGCGGCCGATGAACGAGCCACGCCAACACCGCGAAAGCGCCTAACCCCGGTTGGTCCGCACAGCCCGCAGATGCCAGCCAGTGACATCAGGCCAGACAGGACGACCGACGGTTATTCCCGTAGCAGTCCTCGACTCGTTGCGAATTTGCTAGCGTCAGGCGGCAACCCGCCGAAATCGTCGGTAGGCCAACGCAATCGATGTTCAGTGGTGAGGGTGAATGCCGTATCTCAGCGCACCGTTCTGGCGCCGGCTCACGGCCCGTCTGATCGACTTCGCGGCTTGCTTGGTGCTCACCTTCCTGCTCGCCGTTCCAGCGACACCTCTGGTCTTGATCACCAAGGCTTTCATAGGCGGCGAGCACGAGGACACCCTCTTCGATGTCGCGGCGTGGGCGTGCTACTTCACTGCCTATATCGGGCTCGAAGTGTTCATGCTGCTCCGTCGCGACGGCCAAACCATCGGCAAAGGACTGCTCGGCGTGCGTATCATCCCGGCGGATCCCTGGGCTCGTCCGCGCCTTGATCTGCTTCCTGCCGCTGTCCGAATGCTCATCATCTTTCTGCCGTTCTTCTTCATTTCGGTCTCTGGCTCCAACCCCGAGTCCACCGCACTCGACATCGTCGCGATGACCGCGTTCGGCACCTTCCTGACGAGCTGCGTTCTCGCGCTTGTCCCCGTCAACAGCAGACGAACCATCCACGACCTCGTCACCGGAACCCGAGTCATACGAGCACCTGCCCGCAAAGTCGAACTCAAGAAGGACCTAATGATGGCGCTGCCTGGGCGCATTGACTTCGCCAAACATTGACGCTGGGCGTAACCCAGACCGGCCACCTGTGCCTCATCGCGACACAGTTGAGCCTTTCCTTGAGGATTTCGCGCGAACCACGCGTTCACGAATGCTTTCCAGCGCTTCTGATTTCGAGCATCCAGCCCCGGCTCTGGGCTCTTCCGCGCCGCCGACCCGAGCCTTTCCTCCTGACAGGGGCGCCAAGACCATCGTTGATTGTTGAGTTCGGCCGGTCGTCCGGCTTGCACTGGGGCGCTGCTCTCGTGCGGAAGAACGGATCTCCTGCACCGCGGCGAACTGGAATGGATCGTGCACGTCGTCGTTCACCGGGTCATACCCGGGTCCCGGGCATGGCGATGCGCCCGATTCCCGTACCAGTCGTCAACTGACATCTCGGCCGCCTTTCCATCTGCACTCCACCGGCAGTGCGCGAGGAGCACGTCGGACGGACCTTTACGACGAAAACCGACAGCGATCGAGCGAAGCGCACAGATGATTCGACGAGAGCGGGTCCGTCACGAGAAGCACCGTGATTTGTCAAAGCCGTGTCCGCTGTTCGCCCTACAGACGCGACCCAGCGCCCGGCATATCGTCGTTCCAGGCCATATCACCAGGCCAACAGTGCTGCGGCCGAAGGGAACACCAGCCATGCGGATACCATCTCGAATACTCTCCGCAGTCATCCTCGCCGCGGTCACCTGCCTGATGATCGCGGTCTTCGCCCGCAAGACCGCGTCCAACCACGGGCCCAACGAAACCTACTTCCCAGACGGGCTCTACCTCGCGACGATCATGTCGCTGACGATATCGATCGGCGTCACCTTCGTCGTCGACCACTTCCTCGGCAAGTCCGAGCGGGCGCCACGCTGGTATCCAATCGGCTTCGCTGCCGGCGTTGTCATCTTCCTGTTCCGGTTTCCCTGGGCGAACCTCGATCGGGGTGGCGGGCAAGCATTTTCGATCCTCGACTGGTGGTGCGCGCCGATGATCGCGGCTGCGGCGTACTCGGTTGCAGCGGTGCTCGACGCGTATGCACGCGAGGAACGGGATCGGGCCGCTACCCTCGCGCAGCGCCAACGAGATGCGCAGACCAGAGCCCGCCGTCAGCTGGATCTTGGCGAATCGCTGCAACGGTGCGCGGCCGACGCAATGAACGCATTCGAAGAGCTGCCCACACACCTGATCGCGGCACGCGACACCCTCGACCAAGCCGAACAACTCTTCCACGAGAACGCTTACGCGCCATTCTGGTCGGCTATCGAGGGCAGCACCACCCACCTCGGCCGATTCAGCGCCACCCTCGTCCGCCTGCGCCTCTACGCAACCGAGTACGCCACCGCCGCCGCGGAATACGAAGGCGCCGCCCCGCAGTTCCCCGTCCAGACCACAAGCGTCGAATACCTAACGGCCCATGAGGTTCTCGTCGCGCGCCTACACCAACTCGTCCGGCCTGCCCAGCGCGACTTTCACTTTGCCAGCATCTACGAACAGCGCAAGTCGAACACGATCCTCGTCGCCGGATTCAGTACGTTGGCCTCGGCGCTCGACTCGATGGGGTTGCGCCTGGCCAACGAAATCGTGGAGCTCCGATCAGGTGTCGCCTCGATGTCGACCAGCCTGAGCGCCGAACTTTCCGGCATGCATTCCAGTATCGCCACCTACCAGCGCGAACGCGGCTACGTCGACGGTGAACTGCTTCAGCGTCACGACCGGGTGGTGTCGATGCTGGACAACATCCAACGCGGCCACCGGCCGCTGCTGTGAGCCCATCGGGCCTGAGAAGGAGCTGTAGCGTGATTAGAACACCCGAATCGGCGATCGTGGCGATCGCATCGCTCGCAGTGATGAGTTTCGTGACAGGCTGTTCAGGCGGCCGTTCGGCAATTTCGAGTTCGCAGCCTGCATACGCCAACGACCCCGCAGCCGTTGTGGTGGGCGATACCGGACCGACCTGCGCCGAAGGGTTCCGGATCCTCGACCAGGACTCGTACTCGGCCCAAAGCGGCGGAGGTTCCTGGGGCGCGTCCAGCTTCCGCGTCGCCTACATGTACGTGGTGTCGTTCTATCATCCGGCCTACTGCAACGAAATCAGCGATGACGAGTTGACCGCCGCCGCCCGCGACCTGGTCTCAGCAATTCCGCAGGTCTGCTCGGGCATTCCGAGGGATATCTCCACTCGGTCCGAACCCTTCGCCGAGACCGACATCTTCGATCAATGGCCTACAGAGCTCACCGACCGCGCGATCCGCGAATTCAATTCCCGGACAGGCGGTGGTCCGGTCGGAGCTGGCGATTCGGCGGGCAATGTCAACGAGTCGCCGTCGTCTCGCCGGTATCACTCGGCGTACGCGGTGCAAGCCGCTGCGCTCGAATTCTGTCCCGGCGACTAGGACGTGACGAAAATGACGGAGTTCGTGGGAGACCCTCCGGTGGCTGACTACCCAGCTCGAAAGCTCGACCCGCAGCTACGGTTCATCCCGATCCGAGCACTGTCGACGCTCGGTTTGTTCGCGCTGCTTCTGTCCGGGTGCTCCCCAGCGGAGCGGTTTCCTTCGCCAAGCAACGGGGTGGTCAACGTCTCTGTGCCCGATCTACACGAAGCGTCGTGCACTGGTTATCGCTGGATGGCCGACCGTGATTTCGGACAATACTCAATCGCCAGCCGCGTCGGCGGCCGCGACTGGAAGCAGGAGTGGAATCGTCTTCCCGCATTGACCCGCGACGGCAACTCGTTCCTCACCGAGGTTACTGGGGAAGTGCCCATCTGCGTAGACAGGACCGCCGACGACATCGTGGCCGCGGCGCAAGAACTGTGCGCGGAGGCAGTGCCCGGACGCATTCTGACCGATCCTGTGTATCGCATCCAGATGAAGCAGACCGCGATAGACAGGGCTGGTCTGGGACTTCCCATATGGGTTGAAGGTGGTCCTCACGGGTCCCAGCACCGTGGTCTCGACAAAGCCGTCGAGCACTTCCTCAGTCGCGTCACCGGCACCGGCACGTCCGCCCTGTTCCCCGATGGCTGCCCCGACCTCACCTGAATCCTCGACTCACCGCACCCTGCGACTCCGACGCAGCGGGCTCGGACCACCCTTTGGATTCGGTTCTGAAACCTCGCGAGCACCAACGCAGGCCGCGCGTCGGTGCTTCAATGATTCGTGAAGACTCGTCGATTGCTCGCGATGGCCGGAGTAGCAGTCACCGACCTGCCCGGCGCTTACACCACGCCTAGCAAAGTGCGTCGGATCGGATATGTCGAAGACCACCAGGCTGTCGAGGTCGCCTTGTCGGCGATCCTGTCCGAGGAACCCGACCTCGCGGTCGCCGCGCTGGCAGCCACTGTGCCTGCGCTCCTCACCTAGACAACAGATTTGGATCTCGCGATCCTCGATCTGCGGTTGGCCGATGGTTCCACACCGCGTGCGAACGTCGCGCTCCTGGGCGAAAATCGGCACTACATCCCTCGCTTACACCGCCATGGGGGAACACGATCTGGTCCGATCCGCCGCCAGGGCAGGAGTACTCGGCGTCGCGCTGAAGAGGGTAGAGGTCGGCGATACGGTGCATCGAGAGTCCGGCAGGTAGGCGATATCATGCCCCGCAGGCCTGGGCGACGACTGCCATTCCTAGTAGTCGCATAGCGACCGGGCGCGCTTATTTCGGGCGCACAACCCCATACCACTTCATGCAATCCTCAAGATACTGGCAAGCCTGATAGACAGCCGGAACAATCTGCCCCTCAGCCGTAAGGTAGGCGGGCACATAGGCCTTTTCATAAGATTTAGCATATGATACAAAACGAAAAGGCTGACCCCCCCGATCCACCACAACAGACCGCCCATCAGCGAACTTGACATCAATGACAAAACTGCAATCACAGTCTCGTGCACGAAGCGAAATATTGAACGCAAGGTTCTCATGATGCGCCAGGGTCACCGAGTTGGTCTTCATGTATTCATCTCCGGTAAAATTCCCCGTTGAATCAAGTTTCGCCGCCTCGATAGTATCGCCCGATTCCAGATCGAAACCCATCTCCAGAGCAGGCTGCCGACCTTGCGCAAGAAAGAGGATGATGGTGCCAGAAGGCGCAGGCTTTCGTTCGGTTACTCTCGCCGAAATGCTTGATATCTGAACGGGCGTGCTGTTGTTACCGGTCAGCTTGAAGTATACTGAGCCTTTACTGTAGTCAGGCGTGCCGACCCGACGGAAACTATTCCAGCCCATTTCCGCGATTATAGTTCCCCCGGCAAGCAGCCCCGGCGTGTTCGAATCGCGAAACTCGGCCTGATCCATATCAACCACCCGAGAAGAAGCCCAAGGGCCACTCTCCAATGGCGGCCCCACAACATCGGCGATAATCACCGGCGCAGTTGCTCGATCCCGAGCATCTTTATCTGCCTCCACCGCGTTATGAGCGGCCACCGCCCGATCGGGAAGAAGCAGGTAGACAACGGATGCCGCCGATAATGTGACAACCACAAGGATTGCGATTGCAACTATCAACAAAGCCCTTCGACGCTCACTCCAGTAATTAAATTGGACATTTTTGTTACCGGCCTAGACTCCAAACAAGTTGTTCATGGGCACCGTCAGCCAAAGTTGTTGGTTTGACTGTTCCGATTACCGAACTGAGCACCTCGAATATCAATTTTTCCGATGATCTCTTTGGCGCGGTCGGAACCGATAGTTCCTATCAACTTCTCCGCAACATCCTGAAGGTCGGAACTCAATTCGACACTCTGGTTGCGCAGCAATATTTCGAGCTGCTGAGAGTTCCCTCCCGGGACGGCATCATTAGCAGCTAGGGCATCGTCCACCCGCGTGTCATTAGATGCACGAGACAGCATCCGCCTTAGAGAATCGTACCCATCTCTCACTGCGGAGGATGCCACGTCAGACCCGCCCGCAGCCGCGCCAGCGACCAATGCAGTCAGGATCAGGGTTACTGGGTCCACAAGTATCCTTACGAGTCAAACGCGAGCGCTCCGGCCCCTAGACTTGAGGCATGAAGATGTGGTTGTCGTGCAGCCGCCAATCTGTCCGGAGCCAGTTTAGGTTCTTACATCCTGCGCTGCACACTCAGACTATGTCAATTCATCAAAACGGTCGGTATGTGGTTAGGCAAAGCAAACCAACGAGAGAATGAGGTCACCGTCGGGCGGGCGGTGGCTCTGCCCGCAATGCTGCTCGCCACCGCAGCAGGCGCAGGCGGTCGAGCTCGCGAGCGCCCCCAGATCGCGCACGCTTGCGAGCAGCTCGTGGGAATCGTCGAGTCCCTGCGCGAGCCGATTCGGGGGTGGGCAGTGTGAGCGCCCGGACCGCACTGTCCGCGCCTCAACGGGCCTACCTCGGTGCCCAGGCGCTGATCATCCTCGACACCGTGCCGATAGACCTCGTTGTGATGCGCGCGCGTCTGGCCGACGCCCTCGCCGCGCCCCGTGCCCGGACCCGGTTCCGGCCGCGGGGCCGCCACCGGAGCTCGGCGACCCTGCTCCGTTCGTGGCCCGCGGCTTCGACCGGTCCGCGACGTCGATGCGCTACATCTCGATCTCGTTGCACCAGTGGGCCGCTCGCACTCCAGACGACTACAACGAGGCCGTGCGGGCCAGCATCGGCATGCGAGCGCTGACTTTCTCGATGCCTACTGCAACCGGATTCGTCCCGGTGCGCGCTTTCATGGCCGCCGACCTCGCCGAGCGTGCGTCATCACCGCGCCGAGACCGCAGGGACCGTCCACCGGCCCGGTTCCACTCGGGCACCGACTATCTGCCCGGCGAGGCTGAGATCCTGTGCGCGGCGGTGGCTGCCACTGGGCGCCGCGCGGTCGGCACGCTCCAACCGTACTAATCGCTCAAGGAGTATGTGCCTCATCACCAAAATCGCCCGCGTCCGGAGCGATCTCACGGACCGAGCGCCGCACTCCGAGGAAATGCTCGACGGCATCGGCGATTTCGATACCTAGGTAGACGATCGGATCGAAGGTCGGCGGCCGCCCACCAGACCGGCCATAGTTGCGGCGGTGGCCGGCCTGGTCAGCGAGAACCGGGATCGTCGAATTGATCCCTCGACGAAAATTCCTAGCACTGATCCCTCGTCCATCATCCCCGGCCCGCGCGGGTCGGCTCGCCGGGGCGACCGCACGCAATCGCAAGCCGTCGAGTTCCCCCTTGAACGCGCCACCTCGTTCACCGCCAACCGATCAGCACCCCCTGCCCGGGCATGGCTGCCAGTTTCTCCGGTGTACCCCCGTCGACTCCTACCGTGTAGAGGGAAAAGCTGTTGTCGGTGTTGCGATACATGAACGCGACTCTTCGACCGTTGGGGCTCGTGACGGGATTGAAGACCTTGGCGGTGTTCGTTTTCGGCAGGAGCTCGAGCATCGTGCCGCAGAATCCGATCGATCGAGGTTCCGCAGCAGTTGAGCGCATGATCTGCGTGCCTTCTGCGTAGGCGTAGTTCCCGCCGACCTACGTCTGTGCGTCGACGGTCGCGCATGCGTCATCGGAGGTGAAGGAGAGCTCGCCGTCCGCGGTGAACAGCGGCCGAGGGATCAATCCGGTCGGCCCCACCGTGTACACCCCCTCGACCGCCACTGGCCTGCCCTGGTTCCAACATGAGAATCTCGGTTTCCTCCCCGAGGCGGTGCGAGTAATGAAACCGCCTTTGGCCTTCGAATCCGTCGCCTATTCCCGTGACCGGGCCGCTGAAGTCGTTCTTGGAACCCTGCACACCGGCGGCGACATCGGTGAAATTTCCATCGCGATCCAGCCAGCCCGCATGGAGGTCTCCGTCGATCTTCCTGTTGGCGAGGACTCGCGTCAGGTCGGCGACACGAGCGTGCGGAACTCGAGCTCGCTGTCCAGCCCTGGCTGATGCAAGCCGCCGAGCAGTGTCGCGCCGGGAAAGCGGGCGACTGGACTCCGCTGTCCAGTGCTCGGGTCCACGATCTCGATTACCAAGGCACTCGGGTTGCTGACCTATTCGGCAAAGAGCACGCCCCGCGTGCTCGAGGGGCCGCGCGATCGAGCGCAGCGACCGAACGAACGAACGGAGTCAGCGTGGTGCCGTACGTCCGTGACGGTTGTCGGCTACTCGACGGATACTCGGAGGGCAGACTCTCGCCCTAGGCTTCGACACCTGAGGTTCGGTGGTCACGGACTGGATGGAGAAATCTCTTGTTGGCAATCACGATTCGCTCGGCACCGTGGATTTCCGGAATGCGGAAGTCGATCAAAATACATTCTCGGCCAACTGCGTTCGCCCTAATGATGACTGTCGCGCTGTTTGCCCAGGCAGCGTGTGGTATCCCAGGTAGTACCGGTCAGGTGACAGATTCCGAGCAGCCTTCGGTGATCGAGGACCGCACCCCTCCCGAGCGCCCTACCATCTCCCATCTAAGTGGAGATCTACTCCTTCCCCGGTCAGACTTTCCAGGTGACGGACGATTTCATATATCACCGATTAGGGTTCTCAAGGACCTCGACGCCGTTACCGACAGCTGCGATGCGAGCAGCTGGGTACAGAACGGCGATCAGGAGACGGCCGCGAACGTCACGTTCGAGCACAGTTCACTCCGATACGGGGTGGAGCTTTTCGCGGTGGAAAGCGATCCGTCGTTGACCGAGTGGCGTGCAGACTGCCTGCCCCGCACCGACTCAGGGGCATCGACTCGCGCGGTGGCCATCGCTGGGATCCCGAGCTGGGCGGTGGCCACAGAGAGAACACGAACGGCCATCCCGTCAGCTCGAGGCGTTCGGCAGCGCCCTCAACGCTCAGAGCCGGCGGCGGTGTGGGGCTGATCGTGACCGCCACCACGCTATCGATGACGGCCTGGGGATGTGGATGAAGCTGAGCCAGTCGGTAGCTGGTCTGCCCCGTGCGATACAGCACACTGTCGAGTTCGCTGCCCGCCTCGGTGAACAGGTGGAACTCGTAGTCCAGCAACGCCATATCGTTGGCCGCCTCGTCACAGGTTTGGCTGGCCAACGCGAAGGACTTGCGTCGCAGGATCTCGCGCTCTTCGATCGGGCGGGGGAAATACGGCAGGCGTGGACGTGGCGTGGCCCCGTGGTGCCACACGTGCGGATCGGGCCCGAAGCGGTGACCGCGCACCGGTTCCCCGCGCCGCGACATCCGCTCCAGGCGCCCCCGCAACCGCGCCGCGAGCAGATCGATGGCCTCACGCGCCGACGCGGCCGAGACCTGAGCGCGCACCGCACGCCCATCGACGTTCACATTCGCTTGGGCGACGGTCGGATCGGTGACCGCTGGGTCGGCATGCCCTTCCAACCGGACTCGTGCCGAGAGCACGGGCCCGCCCGCGTATTCCAAGGCCCCACCGATCTTCTCGCGTGCGTAGTCGCTTGCCGCGGCCGATACGTGACGGCCCACCGAGATCTGCAGGTTCGTATTCGCCAGTTCCGTGCTTCGATGCATGGCACTCTCCTTCTGTCGCACCTCACAGTTTCTGCGAACACCCGTCATCCGAACAGGGCCCCAGGACCGTGGCGAGCCGATACCGGAGGCATCGAGTTCGGGGACTTTGGTCCTTCGACAGCCCGTCCCCCAGGGAAACCGATCTTCGAACATCCGCGTGCTCGTGTGGTGCAGCTTGTTCGCATCAGCCACGGCTCCCACGGCGCGGCCGAAGGGTTTGCACGCCGTCGGCCCTGGTCGGGTTCCGAGTCTTCGCGCCGACCAGTGCATGTGGCCCTGGCTATCTAGGCGTCGCCTTGGTGTGATCTGTACCAGGTCATGCGTCCGTCGGCTGCAACGCCGACGCAGTGATAGAGGCGAATGAGGTTGTTGTCCGCGTCGTAGCGTGCGAGCTGATTGCCCCCGAGAATGGAGTCCTCGAACCACGCCTTATCCGAAAACCGCTGTCTCACTGCAGGTCTGCCAGGATCGGTGGTGTCGTAGACGATCATCGAATCAGCGGTTCGGACGTACAGGGCTTTGCCGATGCCGCCGATTCGAGGGTGCGAGACGAACTTGACCGGGTGCGCGTCCGACACAGACGCAGCTGCATGGAGAGTACGCAGGGCTTGTTCGCTGGCGTCTTGTGCATGTGTGGTGATTCGCCGGCCGGTGCCGGTGCGCCGCGTGGGCAGTCCGCTCGGGTCGACGGTGTCCGGCGGCTCCCCGATGAGGACGGCGACAGGATGATGGGCAACAGTGGTGTCTATGTTCGCGTTACCGACGCTGTCGTGCAGCTTGAGCAATTGACGGTTGCCGTCGCGTTCGAACCACAGGTCGCTGAGCTTGCCTCGGACCCGCAGATCGGCTCGTGCGGCGTAGTGGAGTTGACGCACTGTGATCGAGGGGGGCCGGCGGTCGGAGTCACGGGCAGGTGCTAGCGAGATCTGTAGCTGGTCGATGGGATCGGCGAGGAGCAGCGTCGTGAATACGACGCCTGTTTGTGGCGCTGTCAAGGTTGCCAGCGCTACTTCGTCGAGGGTCGATATGGTGACCTCGTCGTCGGTGGCGAGATTGTGTACTGCTATTTGCCACAGCGTCCAATCCGGATGTTCCATCGGTTGGGGCTTCGGCACGCCGACGATTTCCGGAATATGGAAGCTGTCACGCCATGCCTTACACATTTTGTTCAAGTTCCGACGCAGTTCCTCCAAGTCCTTTTTCTCGGCGTCGGTGATCGGATTCACCGGCGGATACACAATGGTCCGGACACCTCGTTTGGTGATGACGCGTACCTGGCATGGGTATCGTTCTGCGAGCGCCATGAATTCCGGACGGAAGGTTTCGCGGACGATGAGGTTGTTGCCTTCCATCGTGAGGCGGTATTCACCGAGGGGATCGTCGATGATCCGCCCGGAGCACAGTGGCGTATCCATGGACCCGTTGACCGTGATCGTGGCGATCGCGGCGATACCGAAGCCACCACCCCGGCAGCTCCCGTCGACAAACCATCCCAGCTCGGACTGGTCGAGCGCGGTTGTGCCGGGCTTCACCTCGGAAAGGCCACCGACCGATCCTGCGAATACCAGCAGATCCGTTGTGCCGTAGACGGTCTCGAAGTTGAGTCGCTGCCGAATCGGTGGGCTCAATGCCATCCGAACGTTAAGTGGCTGGACAGTTTCGTAGTTGCTATCGTCGATCTTGCGGGTTTCGGCACCGAGGTCTTCCGAGATGTCAGGGGGATCCTGTTGGTAGATCGCAGCCAATACGCCGATGGCCGGCACTATCGGAGCGGTTGCCAGGCCCGCGAAGTAGTACCCCAGTCCGTCATCTAGTTCCTCGTCCTTGAGCAGCAGGGGGCCGATGAACGGCCACAGCAGGCTGGCGGTGACGGCGCACAGTATCGTCTCCCCAACATCGGATGGTTCACCTGTGATATTCACCCGGGTCGTGAGCCGATTGTCGGCTACATGCAGAGAAGCGGTGATATCGACGTCGACATCCATGTCGATGTCGTCCACGAGGAACGGGCACGCATCGAACAGTTCGAGTTCAGCGTGAACACGCACGGCGCATTGCGTGGGCTGCCACGTGGCGACGGGACCACTGACCAGATTGAGATCGGTCGACGCGCTCAGCGGTATTCGGACCTGCTCGCGTACCTGTTCGACGATCCGGTCCTTGTCCAGGGCTACGGCCCATTGATTGCCTCGCAGGAGATCGGCGGGGTCCTGCTCGAAGAAGGCGCGGGTAACGCTTCCGCCGCGCACACCGTTGACCTGGAAGTCGATCCGCATCGCGATACGGGTCGCCGCCCGGTCGCACACGATCCCGCAGTTCACCGCATTGACAGCACCGCTCCCCTCCCCCGCCAGCGCACTATCCAACCCTGACAGATCCATTTCGACCGGAGCCGGTGCGAGGCCGACCAGCCGCTGCTCCACGGCAGCCTTGCTGGTCGCGGGAATGAAGGGGTCATAGATGCCGTAGTCGATGTAGCCGAGGCTGTATCGAAGAAGCGGACGACCGCCACCCTGAGTGCTGTTCGGTGCCCACAAATCGACGTTGAACACGACGGTTAGTGCCACCGGGATCAAAGGTGACGGGGCCTCGGCATGAGCCCGCAGGTCGGATGGAGACACAAGATGAACGGTCACGGGCTGGCGCACTTGAAGAAAACTGGCAGTGAAGCCGGACAAGAATCCTGTCGGGGTGATGATTCCGACGGGGTTGGTCGCTGCATCGACTTCGACCGGCGTTCCCGATGTCCGATCGAGCCGCCGTTCACGTTGCACAGACGTCCCGTCTTCGACGTCTATGCGGTCCAGAACATACGTCGAGTCGAACAATGGCAACTCATGGTCGAGACAGATCGGAAGGGAACGAAGACGATTCCGCACTATCCTCGTGAAGACATCGGCGGCTAACTGAAACTCCATAAACACAGCAACCACCTCGCGTCGGACTAAACCAGAGCGGGCTGTCAGTGACGCCGCGCTCGCGGGACGCTCGCAACGAGCACGAGCACTAAACGGGCCACGCCGCCGGGCCAGAACCCGCTACAGCGACGTCATTCATCGACCACTCACCGGATCGAGCTGTGAGCAGAGTTGCATCCGCTGCACGGAAAACGCAGGAGGGACTTCTCCGAGGGGCTCGAACACGGACAATTTCCCCGTCCAACCAGTACATATCCGCGCTCTCATCATCTCACGGCCGCTGTGTGGCAGGCGGCAACTTCGGACAAGAAGCGCTTTCCCCGAACTTGGCCGGGTCGCATCTCATGCCGCAACCACGTGGTGAAGCCGTGACGGCAGAGAGTCCGGCTCGACAGCAGTATTCAGATGGCTGGGTGGTCGCGGCATGGGTGACCGACCGGGGCGGCGGCCGGATGTACCCGCGACCCGGCACTGCGCAGTATCGGGAGGGCGAGCGTGTTCAGTCACTCCCCGTTGAGCACCCGCGTGTCCCCGAGCTATGTGAGGGCGCTGCCAATCACCCGGATTCGCTGGGGCCGTGTCGTTACGACCCGCTGGCAGAGCCGCCGCTCGGATACACCGCAGATCCGTTGCGACGCCAGTATGGGGCAGCGTGCACGAGCTGAACAGGGCCCTGCAGCGCTCCTCGCGGTAGGCGACCGGGCGGCCCTCGCGGGGCGGCAACCGGGAGCTCCGTTCGCGTTGCGTCCGTGCCATCGCAGGCGCGGCCGAAGGTCCTCTCGTGATGTGTCTTTCAGCCCTACGGAGCGGCGGGGCCGCGATGGTGATGTAGGCACCAGACAGACCACACACAATTCGATGACATGAAAGCGGGGACGCGTCGCGTGGCAGCCACCGAACAGCCCTCAGCTGATCTGGACTCGGGACTGACGGTCACCACTCACGGACCGGTCGACCTCACCACGACCGCCCGCGCAGCCCGCCAGATCGGCAATGTACTTCGCGGCCACGGCATCAGCGACGGACGGGTGCGAGTCACCGCCGCCTCCGATGCCGGGGCACAACAGCTGATCCAACTGAACTGTCATCGACACCACGAGCCGATCCGAATCCAGATCGCCGGCCCTCGTGAGTTCGCGGCGGCCATCGCCGCCGAGCGGCTGGACCGTCTGCTCACGCGGCTGGACTCTGCGAACGCGACGATGCGGTGTTGGCCCGATCCGTCGCGACCAGCCCTCGCTGTGGTGACCGGACCTCGCCGGATCGTCCGGCGCAAGCGCTGCACTCTGGCCACCGTCGACGTCCAGACCGCAGTGCGGGTCATGGACGCGATGGACTATGACGTCGAGTTGTTCACCGACGCCGAGACCGGCGAAGACGCGATCGTCTACTGGGCCGGCCCCCTCGGGGTGCGGCTGGCCCGCCAGCATCGAATGCAGCCGCCGACCGCACCACACGCGATAGCCGTCTCGGTCAGCTCCCGTCCTGCACTACAGCTCACCGACCTCGAGGCCGCCGATCGCCTGTGCTCCTACGGGCTACCGCACCTGTTCTTCTCCGCCGCCGATGATCGGCGGGGCCGGCTGCTGTACCGCCGCCACGACGGTGACCTGACCATCGTGGAGCCCATGTCCTCGCCGGGTACGCCGCAGCCCGGCCCGCGCCCAACTTCTCGACCCGCCGCACAGACAGGGATGGACTCGTGAACGACACCGAACCGGACCGGCGCGTCATCGACCTCGACCGCGACGCCGCGTTGAGGCTACTCGCCTCGGCACCGTTCGGCCGGATCGTGTTCATGCGCGATGCCCTGCCGGCCGTCCGACCGGTCAATCATCTCGTCGAGAACGATGAAACTGTCATCGTGCGCACCGGAATCACCTCGAAACTGACAACCGCGGTCCGCGCCAACTCCGCGGTGGTGGTCACCTACCAAGCCGACGACATCGACCCCATCGGCCGTCTCGGCTGGTCGGTCACGGTGACCGGGCTCGCGCGCCCGGTCACCGACCCGGCTCGCATCGCCCGCTACGAGCGCATTCTGACCCCCTGGGTCGACAAGACCATGGACTCGGTCATCGAAATCGAGACCACCATCGTCGCCGGTATTCGCCTCATCGACTGCACAAGGACAGACCACCACCATGCACCATGATCTGACACAACGTGAAATCCTCACCGAGCTCGAACCGATCACCGAACGCTGCCTCGACAACCACCTGCACACGAGCAAGCCATCGCAACCCCACGACTACATCCCCTGAGACCAAGGCCGCAAGCGCGCCGTGCTCGGCGGAACCGACCGGGCTACAGCAACCCAGGTCGCCCGAGGACCCCGCCGTGTGGACACACCAGCAGACCGCCCTGCAGAGCAGGGTCGTAACCGAACCTGACGCCGAAGCCCGCGGGATCAGCGCGGGGTGGTGTCAGGGTCGTCGTCGGTCAGCGCGCGGACCACAGCGGCGGTCGCGGCGTTCTCGCGATGCGGCATCGGGGCGTGACAGTGGCCATCGGCGGGTGATCGAAGGCGCCGATCGCGAAGGAGGACAACAGCGATGACCTGGCCGCTGATCGCCACAGCCGCCGCCGAGACGGCGGTGCTGGCAGCAGTGCTCACTGCGTATTTCTCGGCGCGCCCGGTGACACGGTGGCCGCGGCAAGGATGGCGACGAGCAACCAGACGATCGCTGCGCCATTCACGACACCGCCGGCGATGCCGATCGCTACGACGAGCCCGAAAGGGCTGTCCGAGCTACCAGAGAGAGCCGGTGAGGACGCTGCCAGCAGCCCGCACAGCCAATCTGGGCTGCGGTGGCCAGACCCATCGGTGCGCGCGAACCATCCATGACCTCAACACGAGTCACTGCGCGACCCACCGTTTCGCCTACCGCACTGTCATCTCCACCGACGCCACAACCGGTCGCTAGGCATGCGGTCTCGCTGCCGGCCGATGGCAGCGCAGTGTGTGGGCAACTCGATCACAACGAGCGGGTCTGCTATGGGAACCTCGCAGTGGGGGAAGACCTGCTGGTAGTACGCCGAGAGCTCCTCGTGCTCGAGAGTCCCCACAAAAGCCACATGGGCGATCGCCTCCACCCCTCGGCCATCGCGGTGTATCGAGATCGGGTGCGGTGTTGTGAAGTTTCGCCACCAGGCTTTGGACTGGGCACGCGCGACCCGCACCACGATGGTGTCGCCGATGTGCGCGCATTGCACCGGCAGCGCGATGTGCCGTCCCGACCGTCGTCCTCGGTAGCGCAGCTCGGCCACATGGGGCACCAGCCGCGCCAGCAAAGGTACGCGCAGCGCCGAAACCACCAAGGATGCACCGATTCCAGAGGTTTGATAGTTCGCCGAGACGGTCATGACTGCGATCATCGCCTCACCCGAGCCTCGCACACCAGAAACCGAAGACCCTGAGGTGAGGGCATTTCGGACGGAATCATCACCTCGAGGTCGGTCTTTCGCTGCCCGAGGGCAGTCACGAGCGCAGCGGCGGTGGGGCGCTACGGCCTGGGCCATGCTCCTCCCCTGCCCTGACAAACGCCGCCGAGCCCGACACGGGAATCAGGCCGAGTTTCGATGCCCCATCGCCGGACCGGACACAGCAAAGATGTCGACTCCCAACGAGCCGCGAAGGACCGCGCTGAGTCCTCCTATCGCTGCCACTGGATCGTGGCCGTAACACCCCACCCTGACCCACCAGGACAACGCCGCCGGTCTTCCCGATCAACGGATGGCAGCTCCGCAATCATCGGGCTGTTCGCCTCCAGAGCGCCGACGTAGTCCCGCAAGGATGACCTCGGCGCGGGTATCTCGGCGCACCGGACACGGTGCGCTGTGCGCGGCGCTCATCAGATCGACGACAATGTGGACGTCGACCGATTGATCGAGCATCCCCGCTGCCCGGGCACGCTCCACACTGGGCCCGACGATCGCCTCTGTCAGCTCAGCGGCTTGGGCTGCGAGCTCGTGTGACTCGTCGGCCACGGCGTAGAAGAGTGCGAGGTCGGCGCCCTCGAGCACGCACCCGCGCCGAAAGACCTCGGCGAACGCGGCCCATGGGTCGTCGATGTCGCGGGCTCGCTCGGCTACCGTCTCCGCCTCCGAAGCCAGCTCTGTCAGTACGGCCGACAACAACTCGTGCCGGGTTCGGAAGTACCGGTAGAACGTGCTCACACCGACCTGGGCTGCGGAGATTACAGCATCGTTGGATGCGGTAGGGCCTTGGTCACGGAAGACCTCACGAGCGGCTGCCAGGATCTTCGTCCTGTTTCGTGTGACGTCGCGACGCTCTTTCATGCTCCGACCCTACTCGAAACGGTAGACCTACTCCTACTTTGTCGCTACCAGTCGAGAACTGGAAGTTCAACTCTCATTTTCAGGAGAGTTGGTGCGTCACCTCGTTCAGACACAGACAGCCGAGCTGGCCGTCGAGCTGCAGCACACCGATCCACCTCGGAGTAGCGCCGAAACCGCCCTGGTACGAGTCGAGGCGTTCGGTTTGAATCGAGCCGACGTGTTGTATCTGAAGTCACCCGAGGGCCGATGGCGCGTGGGCATCGACGGTGTCGGAACCGTTATCGGCGCTGCTGGCAACGGATCGGGACCGTCGGAGGGAACTCGCGTGGTCGTGCACCTGCCCGAAGGCGGCGCGGGGGCTGAGCAGATCTCAGTCGATTGGAAGAGGCTGGTGCCGCTACCCGAGGCAGTGGATACGGCGACCGCGGCGGCATTGCCGCTGGCGGGCATGGTTGCCCTGCGGCTGATTCGGGTTGCAGGTGACCTCCACGGTCAGCGGGTTCTCATCACCGGCGCTTCCGGTGGTGTCGGTTATCTGTTGGTGCAGTTGGCCCGCGCACATGGCGCGGAGGTCCATGCCATGGTCCGCGAGACCGAGCCGTCGAGGCATCTACTCGGCGCCGGGGCGCGTATTCACAGCCAGTGCCGCCGCCCCGAGTGGTCGATTCGATGTCGTCTTCGAGTCGGTAGGCGGACGCACCGCCGCTCACGCTGTTGCCGCTCTCGCGCCAGGGGGCCACGTCGTCTGGTACGGGCAAGCCAGCGGCGAACCGATCTCGCTCGACTTCTTCTCCTTCCTCACCGCAGGACAGGGCTTCTCATTCACCCACTTCGTGTACAGCGACGACGAAACCGATCCCAAGGAAGACCTCGAGGAACTGGTCCAACTGGCCGCGGCCGGAACCCTGACGCCACATATCGGCTCGATCGAAGACTGGGCGCACACCACCGCAGCCCTCGATCGCATCAATCAAGGCATTCAGCCAGGTAAGGCGGTACTGATGATCAGAGAGACGCGTAGATGAGCGGCATCGGCCTCGTCGCGAGTCTGCACAGGCCGAAACGTCCACTGTCTGAAGTTCCTCTGACGTGGTGACCATATGCCCTCGTAGACGACCCGCCACCGGTCGAATGATGGAACCGAGGACAACACCGAATCCAGGAGGCGCCCCATGACAACGACCGACGCTGTAATGCACGCCGACGTCACGTTCATCAGTGTGCGCGACACGATGGAGACCGCCGCCAGACGGATGCACCAACTCGACATCGGTGCACTACCCATCTGCGACGGCGAAGGACACCCGGTCGGCATCGTCACCGACCGCGACATCGTCCTCAAAGTCATCGCCCACGGCGAGAACCCCAAGACCACCACCGCCGGAGAACTCGCCCAAGGTGAGCAGTTGATCACCATCAAAACCGGCGCCGACATCGAGAATGCCCTGGCGGTGATGGAACAGCACCAAATCCGGCGGCTACCGGTCACCGACCAGGGAAAACTGGTGGGCATCATCACCGAAGCAGACCTCGCCCGTCGCCTACCCGATCACACGGTCGGTGAATTCGTCGACGCCATCTGCGCCAAGCACCTGCCCTCGACCACCAACGGCGAATCCTGAGGCCTGCCGGGCACCACTGCCAGCCCAACAGTCGAAGGGACCAAGGTCATGACCACCCATCACATCGACCCGCCGACAGAGGCTCCGGTCGTAGTCGGTATCGACGGCTCCGAAGTCGGCGCACCGGCCGTGCGATGGGCTGCCGAGACAGCCGCCGCACGCAATCGCCGCCTACGAATCGTCCACGCTGTCGACTTGACCGCCGCCCACATCCTGCTCGACCCTTACGAACTGCCGATGGCCTCGGTCACCGAGGCCATGCGCGACTTCAGCGCCGACTGCCTGGCCGCGGCGCGACGGCTGGCCCAGGCCGTCGATCCCGCGCTGGTCATCGAAACCGCAACCGTCGACGGCACCCCCGCCCCTGTGCTGGTCAAGGAATCCACGACCGCGCACCTGATCACTCTCGGCGCTGCGGGGCTCAGCGGAGGCGGCCTGTTCGGTTCCACACTGCTCGCCGTCGCCGCCCACGCACACGGCCTCGTGGTAGTCGTGCGCGGCTCCGAACCCGAACAGCCGAGCCGAGACTCCGGGCCCGTGGTCGTCGGAATCGACGACAGCGACTCCAGCCACGCTGCGGTAGGAGCCGCGTTCGCCGAAGCCTGTGAACGCCACACCGAACTCGTGGTAGTCCACTGCTGGAGCGACCTGCGGTTCGGATGGTTCGCTGGGCTACCCGACCTGCTCGACAGCCGCAGCGCCCAAGCCGACGCGCACGAGCTGATCACCGAGCAGCTGGCCGGCTGGACCGACAAGTATCCGCACATTGCCGTCGAACGGAAGGTCTACCTGTCGGGTCCATCCCATCATTTGATCGACTGGTCCAGATCGGCGCAGCTCGTCGTTGTGGGCAACCGTGGTCGCGGCGGCTTCCCCGGACTGCAGCTCGGCTCCACCAGCAACGCTCTGATCCAATGTGGCCAGTGCCCGATCATGATCGTTCACCCTCGGTCCGGGTGAGTCGGCAGAGTTGGAAAGCCGGTTCACGACGGCCGCGCTGGCAGCCGGCGAACTGATGTCAGTACCGAACCGCTGATCACCCGCAGTGCATCGGCTGATCACCATCGCCAGTATCAGCGCCGCTCTTGCGGTTTCGGCCCTTTGTGCTCGGATACCCCCGTCCCTGCCGGGTGTCGGGCTGACGGTCGCGGTGACCGCCGAACCTGATCAGTGCACGGTTGGATGCTCGCGCAGCCATGCACGAATACGCTTGCGCGCGTCGGTGTAAGGCGAGGAGGTGTTGAACTGGATCATCCGGCCGGCAGTGTACTTGCCATAGAACGGCGCACCGTACAGCTCGTCGTCGCTCATGGATCCGACCAGTGCGACAACCTGCTCTTCGGCCGCCGCGAAACGTGCCAGCAGATCTATCCACGACTCCGCGGCGTGGTCGCGATAGAACTTCTGAGCGAGTTCCCCGAGTTGGGTCCAGGTGAATCCTGGTGTGGGAAAGCTTGGTTCGATACCCCGCGCGCGCAACTCGAACCACGACAGCACCAGCTCGTTCCACCCGATCAGATACGCAACAAGGTCAGCTGGGCTCATCATCGTTCCCGCCGCATGCCCGGGCAACGACAACTCCCGCGCCCGTTGCGGCGCAACGCGGCCGAGGTCCAGAGTCAGCTTCTGATAGCAGTCGACGATGGCATCGAGCAACGCGGCCTTGGACTTCGGCACCGCCATTGAGTTCCTCACCTCCGTGGACCCACACCAGTCGAGTCGCAGGCCAGTCAGCGACACTCGACCTGACCCAGACCACACCGTAACCAAGCTCGCGACGCCGAAGCCTGGCGATGTCCTGCCAAGTGCGTATTGCACCCATCGCCTCGCCAGCACGCAGCCGAGGCATTCGATCGTCGGAGGAGGTGCCCCGCATCATCCGCGCCGAGACGCCGCGGAGCTGGCCCACGATGGATGCGTTCGGTCCCTAGCCCAGCTTCGCCACGGTTAACAACACTGCCGCAGCGTCGAGGGCCTCCAGCGAGTGCCGCATGTTGGGCACGATCAACACGTCTCCGGAACGACCTTCCCAGTTGTTCTGACCGGCAGTGAGCCGGACCCGTCCGTGCAGGACCTGAACAGTGGCCTCGCCCGGGTTTTCGTGCTCGTCGAGACGTTGTCCCGCCGCCAGTGCGATCAAGGTTTGGCGCAGAACGTGCTCATGACCGCCGTAAATCGTGCGCGCGCTTCGGCCACTCGACGCGGCGCTGGCAAGCTCGAGTTGCTGGCGCGCCAAGGCGGTCAGGGACATCTTCTCCATCGTGCACAACCTTCCTCATGGGTCTTCAGCTCAAACCGATCCTCGCCGGCGAAGCTCACCTGCAGCCCAACCACTTCGAGGTACCGCCACCACGCTACCGAGTCCAGCGCTTCTCCGACCGTCTCCGCAGGTGGTGTCCGCAACCTTGCTCAGGGGTTGGGGTGCGGGGCCGGTAGCACCCCGGATCACTTGGCCCGTGCACACATTGAGCCGGCGCGTAACACCCGTCACAAAACTAGTATCGCATCTGCGAATTAAAGTACGGTCTGGTCATGCAGCTCACCCGGTTCACCGACCTCGGACTGCGGATCGTCATGCGCCTGGCTGTGGCAGCCGATGGTGAGCGCCCCGGAAGCCGAAGCATCGCCGACGAGCTGTCGGTGTCCTACACACATGCCACGAAGGTGATCACCCGGCTCTCCGAGCTCGGCATCGTCGACGCGCGACGCGGACGCGGGGGTGGCCTGGCCATCACCGAACTCGGTCACACCGCCTCGGTGGGATGGCTCGCGCGGCGCCTCGAAGGTGAGGCGGAAGTGGTCGAATGCGACGGCGCCAATCCCTGCCCGCTGCGCTCGGGATGCTTGCTGCGCTCGGCGTTGCGCCGCGCCCAGGAGGCGTTCTTCGAGTCGCTGGACACCCTCACCATCGACGACCTCACCCAGACTCCCACCCGAGCCGTCCTGCTCGCCCTGCCTCCGCCGGTCGGCGCAGTCCCCCACATTTCGTCAACAATCGGAGAATGACATGCTCTCGCCCACCGCGACCGAGATGATCCGCGCCACCCTGCCTGCGGTCGGTGCTGCCATCGAGGACATCACGACGCTGTTCTACCGCAAGATGTTTGCCGCCCATCCCGAACTCGAACGCGACCTGTTCAATCGCGGAAACCAGAAACAGGGCGGCCAGCAGAAGGCTCTCGCCGGGGCCATCGCCGCTTTCGCGGCTCTTCAGTTGGAGCCCGATCAGGCCCGTGTCGATCTGATCCTGTCCAGAATCGCCAACAAGCACGCGTCGCTGGGAATCGAGCCCGCACAGTATGCGATCGTGCACACGCACCTGTTCGAAGCCATCGTCGAGGTGCTCGGTGACGCCGTCACCCCCGAGGTCGCTGCCGCCTGGGACGAAGTGTATTGGCTGATGGCGCAGACGCTGATCTCGATGGAAGCCGGGCTCTACCAGGCTGCAGGTGTCGCGGTGGGCGATGTCTGGCGTCAGGTGCGTGTCCGCGACCGCCGCCACGAGTCGGCTGACACGGTCTCCTTCGTGCTCACGTCGGTAGACGGTGCTCCCCTGCCGTCGTTTGCTCCGGGGCAGTATCTGTCGGTGGGTGTGCATCTGCCGGATGGTGCGCGGCAGATCCGTCAGTACAGCCTGTCCTCTGCACCCTCGCGCGATGACTGGCGCATTACCGTCAAGCGCGTCGACGCCCAGACGCTGGCGGACGGGTCAGTTATCCCGGCTGGCGAAGTATCGAACTTCCTGTTCCACAACGTCTTCGAAGGCGACATGCTGAACGTGACCACACCGTTCGGTGACCTGGTGCTCCAAGACGACGACGCGCCACTGCTCCTTGTCTCCGCCGGTATCGGCTGCACGCCGATGATGGGCATGCTCAGCCATCTCGCCGAAACCAATGACTCGCGTCCGATCTCGGTGCTGCACGCCGACCGCTCACCCAGCAACCACGCTCACCGTGCCGAACTGACCGAACTGGTCGAGCGTTTGCCGTTCGCGGTCATGCACCGCTGGTACGAGGACCTCGGCGCCCGCCGCCCCGAAGGAAGCCTTCGGCAGGGCCGCGCCGACCTCGGTGAGATCACCATCGCGCCAGGCACCAGGGCGTACCTGTGTGGTCCGCTGCCGTTCATGCTCGGCATGCGCGAGGCACTACTCGCCAAGGACGTGGCACCGGAGAACATTCACTACGAGGTCTTCGGGCCGGACAGCTGGGCGGCTGCCCCGGTGTGAGCAGCGCGCCGCTCACACCCCGACTCCTCGACTCGGGGTGCGACCGAGCTGAATTTCCCTGAATGACAGCGTGCCACCACGGTTGGGGGGAGCCCTCACCGTCTCGGCGCGTAGATCGGAAGGACCCACATGACAACCATGCACGCGGTCGCGATCGCGGTGACCTTCCTATGGCTGGGAATGGTGTTGGCCATTTCGTTCCTGGAGGCGCCGCTGAAATTCCGGGCACCCGACGTGACGGTGCGAATAGGGCTAGGAATCGGGCGACTTGTCTTCGGTGCCCTGAACCGCGTCGAGATTGCCTGGGCGGCAATACTGGTCCTCACCGTCATCGTCGGCGGTGCGCGGGCCGCGGCAGTAGCTGCCGCGATGACCGCGGTCGTGGTGCTTATCGTGCAGATGGCAGGTGTTCGTCCTTGGCTGACGCGTCGGTCCAATCGTGTCCTGGACGGCGAAGATGCTCCCCGTTCACGCGCGCATCACGTCTACGTCGGGTTGGAAACCGTGAAGGTTCTTGCGCTCCTCGCAACCGGCGTCCTCCTCCTTGGTGGGTAGGGGACTCTGGCGATCCGCGCACACAAGCAGCCACTATCGACGGTCAACTCCGTGTCGGCGCTGCTGCTGTGGGCGCGGACTGCAAGCAGCGAGGTTACTGCTGTCTGGGACTCGTCATTGAACTGTCAGTACCGGATCGTCACTTCGTGTCAGTAAATACGAGCACACCGACACAACCTGAGTCGTGATCGAATGGTCGGTAGCGCGCTTGCCTCGACGTCACCGGAGAGCGAACGGTTCCGGATCGACGCCCAGCTACGCGTTCGGTTGGCCTAGTGGCGTGGGAATGCCTCTGCACTGCACCGCGAAATGCGTCAACGTCAACCCGACGGCGGCGCACCGGCACCGAGTCTGTCGACGATCCATCGTGCGATCCGTGAGGACACGCGGCGACATCGCAGGTCTGCGCGAAGGTGAGCGGTCGCGACGCAACTTCGATGTGTTCCTCAGGCGGCCCAGCGCTGGCCAGTACCGCAATGCGGCATGGGAAACCGATCATGTGGACGCCGCGGTAGAGGTCGATGTCGATGGCCGGTTGATGAAACCGTGGGTGGCCTGGTTCGTCGACACCGCGTATTGCGTGATCATGGGTGCGGCGGTGACCGCAGAATCGAAGCGCGCAAGCCGAGATCGACTCCCGGTTCGGGTCCTCGGAGTCGTCGGGATCGACTCGGGCACCGTTGATCCCAGTCTGGGCATGGGTGTAGCGCGGTGCCCGACGCCGTTGCGCGAAGTCGACGCGGCAGCAAGGGTGCGGGTAGTGGCCAAGGCGGTCCTCCGCTCGGCGAACCCCTCGGCGGCCGCAAGCTCGCAGTAGTGCAGCGCTTGACGGTAGCGGCCCAGTTGCGCATGGCACAGCGCCGCTCGCGGCACGCCGTCGCCTACCTGCCGGGCTGACTTGAAATGTTCCGCCGCAGCGGCGATCGCGCCACGCGCTTCGGCATCTCGGCCCACCGCCAATGCCTGCTCGGCGGCCGGGACCGCAGCCCAGTCGCGATCGTGTTCAGCCAGCAGGACCGGATCTCCAGCGATATCGGCGGCCTTGGTCCGAGGACGCGGTCCGTGTACCGGCGGACCTCGTCCTCGGACGGCGTCGCGGCGGCGGCCGCGACAGCGGCGGCGATGACGAGAGCGTCGAACTTCTCGGGAAACAGGTGCATCGGATGCTCCTACTTCGTTCAGCTGGCGAGTAACCCCTACTTATTGGCAGTTGTCAGGTGACTGCGCGGCGAGTCTTCGGTGAGACGTACCTCTCACCTCAGGAACTAAGTATCACAGTATTATCGTTCGTATGATTAACGAGAGTACGATCTACGATAGATATAGCTGTGGGTCCATTTTCGAAGGGGGCGATGGCCGCGTTGATGATCGGCGCGATTGGTATCGGTGGGTCGTGACGCCGGAATTTGCTGGCGTCGAGTCCGTGGGTGATCACCACGGCGGGCAGGGCACGCTGGAGCTTGGCGGCAACGACGGTCTTGATGGCAGGGGTTGGACGGCCTGTCGCGGCAGGACTGTTCGATGCTGAGCTGGACGTCGCAGCGCTCAGCGGATGCACCGGTCTTTCTCGGAGGCGACGGCGAACCCGTTGTGCTGTTACATGGCGCGACGATGTCGTGGCGGGTCTGGGAACCGTTGCTTCCGTCGCTGGTCGAGCGGCATCGCGTATTGGCTCCGAACTTGCTGGCGCACATCGGCAACCCCGCGCTCACCGTTGTCGTCACGCTGGACGATCTCGTGGATGCGGTAGAGGTGGAGATGGATCGGGCAGGGTTCGGCACCGCGCATATCGCTGGGAACTCCCTCGGAGGGCTGGTGGCGATGGAGTTGGCGCGGCGGGGGGCGCGCGCGTTCGGTTTTCGCGATTTCCCCAGCCGGCGGCTGGACTCCTGCGGACGGTGAGGCGATCAGCCGGAAGGTCGCCAACCAGCAGTGGCTCACCCGCCGAGTCCATCGGCTGATTCCGTTCATGATGCGGTTCGAATGGGCACGGCGGCAGGCATTTCGGGATGTGGCACTTCGAGCGGACAAGCTCAGTCCTGCAGCGGCTGTCACCTCGTTGCAAGCAACTGCCGCGGCGACGATCTTCGAACGCATCACCGGCGTGGTGGTGGCCCGGTCCTATGGCGAGCTCGGCGCGCCGGTTCTGATCGCATGGCCCGAAGAAGACCTGATCATTCCGCTGCGTCCGCATGGGATGGGCTGGCGCGCCTTGGTTCCCGATGCCCGCTGGGTCGAAATCGGTGGTGTCGGCCACGTGCCGATGATCGATGAGCCAGATCTTGTGAAGCGCCTGCTCACAGATTGGATCGATGACCTGCAATAGATCAATGAGGGCGCGACAGCCCGAGATGTGAACGATTCAATGCAGATGACTAGTGAGGAATTCGAATGACACCGAACAGCACGCGAACCACAGGCCCCCGGAGGGCGGAGACCAACCACGTCGGAGTTCTGATCGTAGGCGCGGGCTTCTCCGGCCTCGGGACTGCTATCGGGTTGTTGCAGAACGGATTCGACGACTTGCTCGTCATCGAACGGGACGCTGAGGTCGGAGGCACATGGCGCGACAACGTCTACCCCGGCTGCGCGTGCGACGTACCGTCGCGGCTGTATTCGTATTCGTTCGCGCAGAAGCCGGACTGGAGCAGGCGGTTCGCGCCACAACAAGAGATTCTCGACTACCTGAACGATTGCGCCGACGACTTCGGCGTGCGCCGGCATATCGACTTCGATCGCGCTCTCGAGCGAGCAGACTGGGACACCGAACGCCAGCTGTGGCACGTGCAGACCAGCGCCGGGCCACTGATCGCGAACGTTCTGATCATGGCCCAGGGGCCCTTGTCCGAACCCGTCGTCCCGAGGTTGTCAGGTCTGGAATCATTCGGTGGCCCTGTGTTTCATTCCGCGCGATGGAATCACCAGTTGGACCTCGCGGGGCTTCGCGTCGGTGTGGTCGGTACCGGCGCCAGCGCTGTGCAGTTCATCCCACATCTGCAACGGCAGGCCGCGCAGGTCACGGTGTTCCAGCGGACGCCCTCATGGATCACGCCCCGTCGCGACCGTGCGATTCCCGCCTGGCGGCAGCGGCTGAACGGGCTGCTGCCGGTGCTGGACAGAATCTCGCGCGCCTGGGAGTACTGGCTGCGCGACTATCGATGCCGGGGCTGATGGGCAACAAGACCTGGCTCGAGATCGGTCGACGTGAGGCCCAAGAGCATCTGCGGAAACAGGTGTCGGATCCGATACTGCGTGCCGCGCTCACTCCCGACTACGATTTCGGATGCAAACGTGTACTGCTCTCCGACGACTACTACCCCGCGTTGACGCAGCCTAACGTCAGTATCGTCACCCAACCGATCGACCGGGTCGAGCCCGGGCGCGTGGTAACGAATGGCGCGAATGCCGAAATCCACGACGTGGATGTACTGATCTTCGGCACCGGATTTCACGTCACTGACAGTCCGTTCCAGCGCATCGTCTTCGGCACCGACAAGCGGAGCCTGGAAGAGGCGTGGCGCGACGGTCAGCAGGCATACAAGGGCACGACGGTCTCGGGTTTTCCGAATCTGTTCTTGATGGCGGGACCGAATACGGGAGTCGGCCACACCAGCCTGATCTACATGATCGAATCGCAGATCGCCTATCTGATCAGTTGTTTGACGATGATGCGGAGCCAGGGTGTCGCCGCCGTCGACGTACGCGTGGGCGTCCAGGCGGCATACAACGCCGGGTTGCAGCAGTCGCTCGAGCCATCGGTCTGGGCCAGTGGAGGCTGTGTCAGTTGGTACCAGGACCACCGGGGCAATGTCACGACGATCTGGCCGGGCCATACCTGGCGGTATCGGCGCGAGACCGCGGCATTCGATCCGCAGGCCTACGAGCTGATCCGAGCGGACGCAGTGACTCCGGTCTGATGAACAACGGTGCGGCTGGTCGCCGTCTGCAGGAACTGCGGCCAGCCCGGCGGCTGATCTTCATCGAGACGGTGAGCGCCGTGGTCCTGGGGGTGATTACCCTGTCGTTCTCGTACCCGGGCGCTGGTGAACCGCCGATATTGGTGCAGCTGTTGGGTTTGACGTTCCTGGTGGGAGCCTTCGCCGCGAATCTCCATGTGTGGCGCGGGATCATTGTCAGCGAGCTGATACCAGACGCTGGTGAAGTCTCCGCTGCACAACAGCTGCGTCAGCGGATGGCCGACGAGCAGCGACTGCGTAGGGCAGCGGTGATGTACCCGGTCGCGATCTTCGTACTCGTCCCACTGCCCACAGCGTGGCTGTGGTTCTGGTTCATCCTCACCATCATCGCCACGGCGGTGAGCGTTGTGGCGCTCCTGCGAATATGGCAAGCCGACGTACGTCGTCGGTAGGAACGGCTCGGGTGGTCAGCGGCGTAGTGTCGGGTCCGCGGCACCGCTGATCACGTCGGCGTACCAGCGGAACAAGCGAATGGGCTGTGTAGGTTCCGATTTCAGTAGCTCGGCCCAGCACGCAGCGGCTATGGCCCGCGCGGCGGTGCCGATCCAGGGCTGGGGAAGCAGTTGGGGTGGCAACAGCGGATCCGGTTCCATGGCACGGGTGAATTCGACGGCCAGAGCGACGGCGCTGGTCAGGCGCTCGGTGTGTGACGCGGTGCGCAATTGCACCAGGACGCGTTCGGCGGTATCGAGCAGGCGGCGATGGCCGTCGGCGATCTGCTCCAGCGGCCACAGCTGCTCGGCGAGGCCACGAGGGTCGCTGATACCACCGATCTCGAGACCGGAGCTGGTCAGCATGGTGACGTGGGCGACGATACCGAGTTCTGTCGCGGTGGACCGTATCCGGTCCTCCCATGGATTCGCCGAGACGTAGAGCCCGCCCTGGATCGGCACACCGCCTAGGCGCACGATGGCATCGCGCATCGCATCGCGGGCCTGTCTCGCGGACTCCGGAACGCCGAACGCGGTCAGATGCCACCGCCCGTCCCAGCAGACCTGCCCGCGGTCCTGGTCGTACATGTACCGGACGAATTCGAGATCGGGTTCGATCGTGGCGCGGGTGAGTTCGGTGGCGCGCAGGACTGCTTTGCGTCCGCGACCGTCCTGTGTGAACCGGCCTTCCGCGCTCAGACGTTTGATGCACAGCCGAACTTGTTGATCACTCATACCGAGCGCATTGGCGACGTCGTACAGTTCGCCGGCATCGATCGTCGCGTCCTCGCGGATCATGCTTTCGACGAGGACCCGGGTGGAAATCTCGGTTTCGTTGCCGTTGTCCATCGCTCACCTCGTCTCCGTGCACAGCACCGCACTGTACTCGTTCATTCAGTGTACTCTCGCGGACTTTGCGATCGTCGGTCGTGCGCACGAAGTCGGGTTTCGTGCGCACGACCGATTACGCGATCGATTCCTGCTCGACCAGGTAGATCGGCGATCCGGCGTCGCGGCCGAGTACACTATTCAGATCGTCGAAGAACCGGTGCGGATCGATGACCGCTTCGGGGGCCTGAACCCCCGGGGTGCGTGCGGTGCCGTCGATGACCTGAGACATGCCCAACGCCAACGGGATTCCGGTTGCGCGAGCCATATCTCCGAGGAGGCTTCGAACCGGATCCGTGCTGGGTCCGGTCAAGTCGAGGTGCGCGAGGACTCTGTGGTCGCGGCCCTGTTTGGTGCCGGTGGCGGCAGCGAAGAACGGCGGCAGCGTGCCGGGCCCTTTGGTTCGCAGGGCCGTCGGTATCGCCCGGAGGCCGCGGAATGCGTTGGGCTGGGCCATTTCCATCGCAGCGGTTTCGTTGGTGAGTTTACCGCTGTCGATATCGCGGCGCAGGGTGTCTAGGTAAGCCACAGTCCACGGCTTGATAATCATCAAGTTGACTGCGCTGCCACGAGGTTTGACGGTGCGGTGCAGGGTGATCGGCTCCGGATGGCCGACGGTGTACGCGGTACCGCGCCGACCGCCCGGCAGGGCGAGGGTGACTGGGCTCAGTGGGCGGTGGTCGGCCAGTCGCCCGTCACGAACGGCGGTGATCGTCCCGCTGGATTGCTGCATCCAGTGCACCGCGGCAGCGGTCGGGCTGCCGTCCGGTCCGAGGAACAGGTCATCGCCCTCGGTGTCATTACCCGCCCCGTCGACATCGACCGGCCACGCGGTGTACAGGTTCTGCACGGTGTCGAGTTCGGCGGCGGCGGTGACCGCGAGCAGATTGCTGATTCCAGGGCTCGCGCCCATGCCGACGACGGCGCACACGCCCTGATCCCTTGCGGCACTGTCGAGTTCGAGCATCTGCAGTGTCGGTTCCCAGTCATCGCAGATGTCGAGATAATGGGTTCGAGTCTCGATTGCCGCCCTCAGCACGGTCAGGCCGAAGCGGTAGTAGGGGCCGACAGCATTGAGGACCAGATCGACTTCGGCGAGCGCCTTGCTCAGTGTCACGTCGTCAGTGACATCGACTTCGATCGCTCGTACCGGCACCGAGGACCGTGCCAGTCGACGCGCCAGCAGTCGGGCGGCACCGAGATCGCGGTCGGCGATCACGATCTCCTCGACTCCCGGCAGCGTGAGCGCTGTGTGTACCGCAACCGCTCCCATCGCACCAGGGCCACCTAAGGCGAGGACTCTCATCGTCGCATTCCTAACTGTTGGTTTCTCATGACCTGTGTTGAATCAGCGGGCGGGCTGTTGCTCGACGTAGCGACGGAGGTTGTCGAGGTATCCGGATGCGTACAGTGCGCGTGGGGCGAAGAGGGCGACCGCGACGGTGCGCAGTCCCTGGTCGTTGTCGAGGTCCGCCTTGACGATGTTGTGGGACGCGTCGGGGTACTTCTCGATGGTGAGTAGGTCGCGCGGCACCAAGTCTTCGTAGACCTGGGCAGTCTCGGAGACATCGACGTTGAGGTCTTGTTCGCCGAGGACGAGGAGGACGGGGATCTTGACCTGCGGTAGGAATGCGGTCACGTCGGAGAGGTAGTTCTTGCCGACGAAGCGCCAGCGATCCTCTGACATGGGCGAGGAGTCGACTCCGGAGGCGATGTACTGCTCGTAGGTTGCGTTCTCGCGGAGCAATCGGAGGGTGTCGTTGCGTCGTCGATAGGCCGAGTCGATATCGGCGGCGGGGGCGTCGCGGTGTCGTAGTTCGGCCGCGGTGTTGTATTCGCCTTGGCGCTGCCAGTTGATCGCCGCGCCGACCAGGATCATGAACTGCAGGTCTGGATGGCGGGAGGCGACTTCGGGCATCACCCAGCCCGCCTGGCTGATGCCCCACATTCCGAGCCGGCGCGGGTCGATGTCGTCGCGGCCGCGTGCCCAAGCGATGGCGGCTTCGGTTTCGACCGCCCGGTCATGCATGCTCTGGTCCAGCCAGTTGCCCGGCGCCTCATTGACGCCAGGTTTGTCCCAGGACAGCGAGGCATATCCAGCGCTCGCGAAGGACTCCCAGATCGGGCGATAGAACGAATCCCGGGTGGCGTCGGCGGGGCCGTCGCCGTGCACGAATACGACCAGCCCGTAGGGGCCCTTCTTGTTCTTTGGCAACACCAGCGTGGCATGCAAGGGCTGAACGGAGCCGGGGATGGTGACGCGCTGCTCTTCGATAGCGAAGTCGTTGCCAACGAACACCCACACGACCGCGGACCCCAGCAGGGCGATGACACAGCCGGTTGCGATCACCAATCGCCGCATCCAACTACGCCGCGGCCTGTAGGCCGTGTCCGGGTCGATCGAGTTGCCGCGCTCCAAGCCGTAGGAAATCACAAAACTATCGTAGCAGCAACGAACGTTGACGACGTAATAGCAAGACGAGGATGCGGACTCACCGTGGCCGGACAGGCTGAGCGGCGCGCAGGTCCGATGACGACATACATCACTGGAACAGTCAACGGGGCCTGGCACGCAGGCCCAGGTCGTCCTCGCCGCATGCTGGACGCAATTGATGCACCGCGAAACGCTGCTACATGCCTGACCTTGGATGTTTCACAGCTACGCCGATGTCATCCGGCGGGTGAGCACAGTCGGCGACTCCCCGGACCGATGGCATCGCGCCCGCAGACGGGCAGCTGACCGCCGGTGTCGAGATGTCAGCGTGACCAGGGCCAGCGAGGTCGTCGCCACTGCCGGGGCGAACCAGAACTCCACCTACCTCGGCGGGGCGGCATCAACACCACGGTCGCGCCGACGATCAGCGCGGCGCCGAAGCGGACGCGACATTCGTCGCGGCGCTGCTCGCGCAGTCGAGTCGACGCTGGCAGTTCCGATGACATCAAACCGTCCGCGATCATCCGGCGCCAGCAGGCGAGCCTGAGCGCGGGGGCTGCCATCAACAACGAAAGGCCCAATAGCTGCACTTCTTCCGGCGCGACGGCCGTGCCCGGGTCATGAAAGGCGGCGTCATTCCTATGCCGTCACCACGCCTCCCCGGCTGCCATCACTCGCGCTGGGCGGCCGCCGCCGGATTGCCCGGCGGCAGTTCTCATTCGTGGTCAGCGCAGTGGGCTCTCGTGTTCATTCCTCAGGGAAGCCAACCCGATTCGATCATGATAGAGTCGATCGTATCTGGAACGAACGTTTAACGCTGGGGAGATCGATCGTGTGCGTGTTCTTGCATTAGGCGGAGCGGGGGCGATGGGAGCCGCCGCTGTTCGAGCTGCAGCGACACTGCTGACCGTGACTGAAATCGTCGTAGCCGACCAGGATCTCGCAGCCGCCCGGGCACTGGCTGTCGAGCTCGCCGGGCGCGGTGTCGTCGTCCGCGCTCTGCGGGTGGACATCACCGACCCCGATGCACTCAACGGCGCCATGCACACCGCTGACGTCGTGCTCAACACCGTGGGCCCCTATCACCGGTTCGGGCCGACGGTGCTGCAGGCAGCGATCCTGACCAGGACTCACTACCTCGACATCTGCGACGATGGTGAACCCACCACGCGCATGCTCGATCTGCACGATGCCGCCAAAGCCACGGGCGTGTGCGCGATCGTGGGGATGGGGGCAAGCCCAGGTGTCAGCAATCTGCTCGCGCTCACCGCAACACGCGGCTTGCAACGGGTCGACAACCTCTACACGGCTTGGCCCGTCGACGTTCCCGAATCTGCCGGAACCGTGGGTCCGCCAGGACCAGACGGCATAGCAGAGGCCGCAGCGGTTCATTGGATGCAACAGATCAGCGGCACCATCACGGTCGTGCGCAATGGCGAGCTGGCCGAGGAGCCGCCATTGCGCGCAGTGACCCTGGACCTACCCGGCGGTCGCGGTGGCGATGCCTACACGGTCGGTCACCCAGAACCGATCACTATGCACCGCACCCTGTTTCCTCACGGTGAGGCAGCCAACCTGATGGTCGTCACACCAGGAACTGCGGCCTTCCTCAAAGTGCTGCGCACAGACATCGACAGCGGCAGACTCACCAACGAGTCCGCCGCGCACGAAGTCACCAAACCCAGCCTGTCGCGGATACTCCGGTCGCTGACCCGGATCAGCTCGCGCACATCCCACGGCACACTGCCGCCGTTCTTCGCCGCAGCAACCGGCCACACCGGCACACACGACCGCACCACCATCGCCTACCTCGCCGACACCGGCGAAACAGCGCGGTTGCTCGCAGACAGGGCCAGAGCCACGGGAATTTCCCTGGCATTAGGACTGTCTCAGCTCATCGACGGCACAGCCCGAAAACCCGGCGTGTACCCACCCGAAGCCATCATCGACGCCGACCGCTTCTTCGGCGACCTCGCTACCCGCCTCGGAATGAGCCCGGCTGTGAGTTTGTTCGGCGTCGAGCACACACCCGACCAGGCCGCAGCGACGCCCCGAGACCGAATCGGCCGCATGGGACGTGCCAGCTCATCCCCGATCCGCTGATCAAGGAGCACCATGTCATTACACATCACCGCACCCCGAACCCGCGTCACCGCGATCGCGACAATTCTGATCGGCTCGCTATTCGGTGTCGCGATCAGTTCCTGCACCGACCCGGAGGCCTCCGCCATGGCGCGGTCGACGGCAACTGTGGAGACCCGCACGGTCGATCCGATCAGTCAGCGGCTACCGCACGCGGCACCGACCACCACGCCCAGTAAGACGCGCCCACCCAAGTGGCGACGCGTGCCGCGCCCCGACGGCCCGGGCTGGACAGTGTGCCCTCCCCGCGCCAAGAAATGCTGATGCGTCGGCACGGAAAGAGGGCCCGCGGCTACACGTACTTGGTACCGCATGGAAGGGCAGTGCCGCACCGACGTCGAACCTCATGTGCACAAGCTGATCCGGCCGTTGGGCGAGTAGATCGACCGCGTACTTCCTCACCGGAAACACCGCCCTGTAGTCGACCCTGAACAGATAGGTTGTGCGCGATAAATCTTTGAGATGGTGCCGGACAATTGCTGTCCACCGCGGGCGACAACTTCGAACTCAGGCGCTCGAAGCCCGCATTCGCGCACCTGGTCGGCGCCGCGATCCTAGCCTCTTCGGGACGCACCCACCGCTACGGCCTCATCCGCGGCGGCGACCGCGCCGCGAACAACGCACTGCACACCTTCATCCTGGTCCGCGTGCGCCACGACCCGTGCACCCGTACCTATGTCGAACACCGCACCAAGGAAAGGACTTTCGAAGAAGGAGATCATGCGCTGCCTCAAGCGAGCAGTCGTTCGCGAGGTCTACTGCGTACCGGCGATCCCACCATCCGGCGCCATCAACGAACTTGCTCCTGTCGCTTGACATCTAAGCATCACTCCGATTTCGTCTCGCACCACTGCAATCGACCCGCGCCGTCGCCGCACTGGCCACGATCCGAAAACGCGCACCCAACGCAAGCGCCTGACCCGCCCGGCAACTGCACGGCTTGTTCACAGTCGCCACCGACAATGTCAGCTGTGACGCGCCGCTACTGACAATCCATGACGAGAGCTACTGACATCAGTGACGAATCCGCAGGTCGCCAACTGAGATCGATTCGACGAATCTCACCGCTGCCTGAAGGAGCCGAACAACCGGCGGTTCCACAGGTGCAAAGCGGTTAGATTAGGACTGGGCGCTCTGAAGGTGGACCTCGGGAAGGCGAGAGAGCCGAGGCCGACGGTCGCGGGCCGCCCACCTTACGGTCTACGAGCTCCCTTCTGCGATCGTTTTGACCAGGGAGCGCCACCGAACAGCGACGGGTAGGCGCAATGGAGGGCGTACGGACAGGCCGATGTCCACGACAGGAAGGCGAAGACAATGGGAAGCGACGACCCGAGTGTCAAGAAACTCGCTGTCAACGAATGTTGGGCGCTACTCCGAACCGCGGAGGTAGGCCGCCTCGCCGTATGGGTGGATGACCACCCGGACATCTTCCCCCTCAACTACGCGGTCGATCACGGAACCATTGTGTTTCGATCCGCACGCGGTACCAAGGTGTCCGCCGCGTTGTCGGATGCGCCCGTCGCACTGGAAGTCGATGGCTACATTTCTCAGTCTCACGAAGCCTGGAGCGTGGTGATCAAGGGACGTGCCGAAGGGATCCGGGAGATCGGGGATCTGATGGACACCGTGGATCTTCCGCTCTTTCCCTGGCAGGGCGGTGCGAAGGATTTCTTCCTCCGACTCGTACCCACCATGGTGACCGGTCGCCGGTTTGTTGTCGCCGACCCGTCCGCTTGGCAGAATCCCTTCTCGAGTGTGCGACGGTCTCCTATGGAGTAAGGCACATTCACAGCGATGGCGCCCGCGTGCAGGATCGAAAATGTGCTGTTCGACGAGATTGGGGCGTCGGGTGCACCTGCTTGCCGGACCGTTCGCACGCCCCTGCCAGCGCAGCGAACAGCAGGATCGCGGAATCTCGGCCGCCCTTCTGATGTCGGGTGCCCTACCGAACTACCCACAGCCCCGCCCTCAACGAAGCGCCTCTGACCAGCTAAAACAGCTTGCATGGCAACTAAACCACCAAAATAGCGGTTAATGACCCCGGTCTGGTCAACTCTGCAAATATGACCCACTCACGTAATCGGACACCGAGTACGACGAGCATGGATCTGACCAGCACCGGCATCATGTTGGCCACCTGCGTGTTCTTCCTGTTCGGCCTGACCGCCCTGACCGGATCGTTCTTCCTCGCGATCGCCGCCTCCCTCGGCTTGGCCGCGGCCATGATCGCCTCGACCAAAATGGTCGGACTCGACCGCCTCTAGCCTCGCCGGACCTGCGCCTACTCGATCAGGTTCGCGCTCTTGAACCAGTCGTGGGCGACATCGGCAGGACCTTCACCGTAGATGTCGACGCGACCATGAGTTCCCGCACCACATCATCGGTCAGCCGCTCGGAGATCGTGCCGAGCTGGGACCGCAACTCCGGAGCGCTTCGAGGACTGCGCCGCGGACCACAGCAGTGCCGCTGAGGGCAGAACGACTTCTTGCTGTGTTCGGTGGCGGGAAGACGGGCAGGTCGCGGCTACCGGGTACGAGGCGAGAGGGTCGCCTCGGTGAAATAGCGAAGGGCGCCGCTGGCCGTGATCTGCTCGCGCCAGCTTCTGGTTCGCCGATACCCGGACGCGGCCAGAGTGCGATCGAGCCCATCGAGATCGGCGGCTGTGCCGGGCTGCATTCGCAGAGTCCGCGCCCAACCTGAGGTCCTGGATTCGGGGCCACCGGCGATGTCGCTGCTGTAGACATCGGCGGCGCTGCCACCCACCTCGAGGCGGGCAATGACGTAGAACTCCCCATGCGGCGCCGAGGTCGCTTCCACAGCCTCGCCCCGGTTCTGCGGGGCCGTGCGTACGGTCCCGTGATCGTTTGCGGAGCAGCCAGGCCTTGCGTCCACTGGTCGCCCATTGCCATGTATGCAGCAACGGTATGGCGTATCCGAATCTGGGCGAACACGAGAACCGTCCAGCGAAGCTACGTCCGTACGCGAAATGGGTCCTGTCAGCCGACAACTGGTCATCTGATCACCTCACAACTTTACGGTCGACGCAGTCTAACGCGACTCGCACCACACCACTGCGAATCTCTGGCAAATAGGGCAGAAGGCCCCTGCGAAAGGTCCGGCTGGAGCAGATGGCAATTGCCCGGCACCCGATAGAGTCGGGCTGTTTTCACCAGCCACATCCCTGCTGCGCAGGGATACAGCGGTCAGGCGCCACCTTCGGTGTCGCCAACACCTCGACGGTGGGACGGATCTACGATGGTCGGGCCGATGCCGTAGCCGCCGCGCCGGGCGATGACTACACCGAAATCGCGCCGTCAACCTGACCGCTGGATGCAGTGGATTCGCAATAGAAGGCAGCGGTTCAGGATTCGGATCTACCGCTTCGCGTCGCTACCAGCCGCGTCGGCGCGGCTGGGACCCCACGAGCTGATCAGCCGTAGCGGCTTCTCTGCTGCGGTAAACCACATAGGGCCGGAACAGGTAGCCGATGGGCGCGCTGAACGCGTGTACGAGGCGGGTGAACGGCCACAGCGCGAACAACGCCATCGCGATCAGTGCGTGCACCTGAAACGACAGGGGTGCTTGCATCATCAGATCGCCGCGGGGTTGCAGGATCCAGATGGACCGGAACCACGGGGACACGGTCTGGCGGTAGTTGTGTTCCTCGCCGACGACCCCCGAACCGATCAGTGTCGTGGCCAGCCCGGCCACGATGGCGGCGACCAGAACCACGTACATGATCTTGTCGTTGGTCGTGGTTGCGGTGAAGACCGGGCCGTTGGTGCGCCTGCGGTAGATCAGCAACGCGATCCCTACCAGCGTGGACACCCCGGCGATCGTGCCCAGGGTGATCGCCTGGAGGTGATAGGCGTGCTGACTCAACCCGAGCGCGTCGGTCCACGATTGCGGGATGATCAGGCCGATCACGTGCCCGACGATCACCACCAAGATCCCGAAATGGAACATCGGGCTGGCGATGCGCAACAGCCGATTCTCATACAGTTGCGACGATCGTGTGGTCCACCCGAATTTGTCGTAGCGGTAGCGCCACCAGGTGCCGACCACCACGATCGCCAGGGTCACATACGGCACGATGTCCCAGAAGATCTCACCTGCGCCCATCATCGGCTCCTTCGCGCTGTACTGGATTGCCCGCACCGTCGCGGCGTGGCGGCACGGTCAGGGTGAACGGCTGTAAGCCGATCGCCTCCGCGGGCGGGCCGGCGGCGGCCAGTCGCTGGGCGCGGCGTTGGTCCTGGTCGGTGACCGGCGGCAACGTCAGACAGACCGCCTCGACGGTGGGGGCATACACCGATGCGCGCTCGTTCAACGCACCCCGCAAGATATCGAGGGCGATGCGGTGTTCGCGCAGTAGCCGCTCCCCCGCTGCCGGGTCGACGGTGGCGGCGAATTCGAGTACGACGGTCAGATGATCGGGTGCCTCGGTGGCCGGGGCCGGGGCGCCTGCCTGGCGGTAGGTCTGGGCGAAGGCATGCATCGCTGTCCCTCGGTTTCGGGTGTCGCCGTCGGTCCAGTAGGTCAGATACATGGTCGCGCCGCGGTGCAGGTCGAAGGTGTCGACGTAGTCGGCCTGCAGTGTGAACGGGTCGGCCCCGGTCAGCGCGTCCACGGTGCTGTCCAGCAACCGGCGTGGCTGACCACCCACGTGGTCGAGCAGCGATCGCACCCCGGCGAGCCGGTCCGGCAGACGATCGTCGGGATAGGTCAGCAGTACGGAAGCTGTTTGGCGAATCAGCCGGTGCTGCAGCTGGTTACGATCGGTGTCGGCGTTGCTTCGGAACAAGGCCTTCACGTGTTCGCTCCATCGTCGGAGTGTGTGCGGGGGAACATTCCCTCCGGAACACCGTTGCCGTCCCAGTTGAGCAGGTTCACCCGAGAAGGTCGCGCCGCTGAGCCGGCCGGTTCTTCGCTGGTCTGACGCTGTTGCAACGCGTGGAAGGTCTCGACCGCGACCGGGACCGGCCCGCCGCTGGTTTCGCCGAACGGTCCCGAGTCATACATGCCAGGGCCACCCTCATACGACAGGGCGCAGTCGGTGGCGGTCTCCTCGAGGCGGTGGGCCTCGGCGGCGTAGACACTGGGAATCACGTACCGCTGCTCGTATTTGGCGAGCGCGAGCAGCCGGTACATCTCATACATCTGCTCCTCGGTGAGCCCGACCGATTCGGGGATGTGTGGCTGGGTCTCTCGTCCGAGGTTGATGTCACGCATATAGGAGCGCATGGCGGCCAGGCGCCGCAGCACGTCGGCGACGGGCTCGGGGTCTCCTGCGGTGAACAGCTCGGCCAGGTATTGGATGGGGATGCGCAGCGCTTCCAGGGCTCCGAACAGGTTTCCGAGGTCTTCGCCGTCGTGGCCGTCGCGGCTGACGGCGTCGACGACCGGTGACAGGGGCGGCACGTACCAGACCATCGGCAGTGTCCGGTATTCCGGGTGCAGCGGCAGCGCGACTTTGTAGGTGTGGATCAACGCATACACCGGCGACTTCTGCGCTGCTTCGATCCATTCCTCGGAGATGCCGGCAGCGCGTGCCCCGGCGATGACGCCGGGATCGTGGGGGTCGAGCAGGATGTCGCGTTGGGCTTCATACAGGTCGGTGTCGTTTTCGACCGAGGCCGCTTCGGTGACGCGGTCGAGGTCGTAGAGCACCAGCCCGATGTAGCGCAGCCGTCCTACGCAGGTTTCCGAGCACACCGTCGGCAGGCCGACTTCGACCCGCGGGTAGCAGAACGTACATTTCTCGGCTTTGCCGGTTTTATGGTTGAAGTACACCTTCTTGTAAGGACATCCCGACACACACATGCGCCAGCCACGGCACTTGTCCTGGTCGACGAGCACGATGCCGTCTTCGGTGCGCTTGTACATCGCACCGGATGGGCACGAGGCCACGCAGGAGGGGTTGAGGCAGTGTTCGCAGATGCGGGGCAGGTAGAACATGAAGGTCTGCTCGAGTTCGAGCCGGACCTGTTCGCTGATCTTTTTCAAGATCGGGTCTCCGGGCAGGATTTCCGCTGATCCGCCCAGATCGTCGTCCCAGTTCGCCGACCAGGACACCTTCATCGGTTTGCCGCTGATCACACTGCGCGGCGCCGCGACGGGCATGTGCTCGCCCAGTGGGGCCGAGATCAGGTTGTCGTAGTCGTAGGTCCAAGGCTCGTAGTAGTCCGACAGTGCCGGCATTTTCGGGTTGGAGAAGATGCGGGCGAGTTTGGCCAGTCGTCCGCCGTCGCGCAGGCGCAGCCGTCCGCGGCGGTCACGGATCCAGCCTCCGCGCCAGCGGTCCTGGTCTTCGTAGGTGCGGGGATATCCTTGTCCGGGACGGGTTTCGACGTTGTTGAACCAGACGTACTCGGTACCGGAACGGTTGGTCCAGGTCTGTTTACACGTCACCGAGCAGGTGTGACACCCGATGCACTTGTCGAGGTTCATCACCATCGCCAGCTGCGCCATCACCTTCATGACCTGTCCCCCCGGTCCCCGGAACCTGGGCCCATACTCGTGGAGTTCATCAGTAGCTCACTTCCTGGGAGCGGCGGCGCACAACGGTGACCTCGTCGCGTTGGTTGCCGGTCGGTCCGAGATAGTTGAAGGCGTATGCGGTCTGGGCGTACCCGCCGGCCAGGTGGCTGGGTTTGACGAGCAGGCGGGTCAGCGAGTTGTGGATCCCGCCGCGCCGACCCGTTGTTTCGGTCAAGGGGACATCGACGACGCGTTCTTGGGCGTGGTAGACGAACACGACCCCTTCGGGGATGCGGTGGGAGACCGTGGCCCGGCACACCAGCACACCGTTGCGGTTGACCGCCTCGACCCAGTCGTTGTCAGCGACCGAGATTTTCGCGGCGTCGGCGATACTCATCCACATCGTGGGCCCGCCGCGCGAGAGCGAGAGCATGAACAAGTTGTCCTGATACTCGGAGTGGATCGACCACTTCGAATGCGGCGTCAGGTACCGCACGGTCAGCCCGAGGCCGTCTCGGCCTGACTGTCCGAGGGCGGGTTCGTCGAACAGGCGCGCCATATCCAGGGGCGGTCGGTAGGTGGGCAGCTGTTCGCCGAGTTCTTCGATCCAGTCGTGGTCGATGTAGAAGTGCATGCGCCCGGTCAGGGTGTGGAACGGTTTGAGTTCTTCGATGTTGACGGTGAACGGGGCGTAGCGGCGGCCGCCGGTTTCACTACCCGACCATTCCGGGCTGGTGATCACCGGCACCGGCCGCGCTTGGGTATCGGCGTAGGTGATGCGGCGTTCCTCACTGCCCTCGGCCAGGTGCACCAGCCGGCGCCCGGTGCGCTTTTCGAGCTGACGGAACCCTTCCACGGCCAGACGGCCGTTGGAGGTTCCCGACAGGGCCAAGATGGTGTCGGCCATCCGTTCGGCGGTGTTGATCGCCGGACGGCCCTGGGCCGCTCCGGAATCCATCACCCCGAACTTGCGGGCGAGTTCGTCGACCTCCTGCGTGGGTGTGGTGACCACGCCTTTGGTGTTCAACCCCAAGGTCTCCACGAGCGGGCCCAGAGCCGCCCATTTTTGGGCGATCGCGGTGTAGTCGCGTTCGACGACCGTCAACGGTCCCATCGTTTTCCCCGGTACCGGGACCTCGCCGGTGGCGCGCCAATCATGCTCGATGCCACCGGGGTAGGCCATCGCCGCGGGGGTGTCGTGTTGCAGGGTGGTCATCACGACGTCGGTGCGTGTGCCCAGATGGGTGGCGGCCAGGGTGCTGAAGGCGCGGGCGATCGCGCCGAAGGCCTCGTAGTCCGAGCGTGTCTCCCACGGCGGGTCGATGGCGGCGGTGAACGCGTGCAGGTACGGGTGCATGTCGGTGCTGGACAGATCAGCTTTCTCGTACCAGGTCGCCGCCGGCAGCACGACATCGGAGAGCAGTGTGGTCGAGGTCATGCGGAAATCGATCGACATGAGCAGGTCCAGTTTGCCTTCGGGCACCGGCCGGGAGGTATCGACCTGCCGTGGCACCATCCCCTGCCTGGCCGGAACCGCTTGCAGGTTCGACGATGTCCCCAGCAGATGTTGCAGGAAGTACTCGTTGCCTTTGCTGGAGGACCCGAGCAGGTTGGCCCGCCACACGCTCAGCACACGAGGCCAGTTGCGGCGGTCGTCGGGGTCGGTGACGGCGAGCTTGACGCTGCCGGCGGCGAGTCCTTCGGCGACATAGCCGGCGATGTCCTTGCCCGCGGCGCGGGCCTCGTCGGCCAGATCCAGGCTCGACCGGTCGAATTGGGGGTAGAACGGTGTCCAGCCCATCGCGACCGCCGAGGCCAGCACATCCATCGTGTGTTTGTCGGCGAATCGGCCGCGGCCCAGCGGGCTGGCCAGCGCGTCGGCACGGTACCCGTCATAGCGCCACTGGTCGGTGTGGGCATACCAGTAGGAGGTGCCGGCCATCTGACGTGGTGGGCGTGACCAGTCGGTGCCCATCGCCATCGCCGCCCACCCGGTCACCGGGCGGCATTTCTCCTGCCCGACATAGTGGGCCCACCCGCCGCCGTTGCGGCCCATCGACCCAGTGAGGATCAGCAGAGCCAGCACCGCACGGTAGGTGGCGTCACCGTGGAACCACTGACAGATCCCGGCGCCCATGATGATCATCGATCGGCCGCCGGACTCTTCGGCGTTGGCGGCGAATTCCTTCGCGACGCGGATCGCTTGGCTGGCCGAGACGCCGGTGATCGGTTCCTGCCAGGCCGGGGTGTAGGGCTGGGTCGGGTCGTCATAGCCGGAGGGCCACTGCCCCGGCAGGCCCGGTCGCGCCACCCCGTATTGGGCCAACATGAGATCGAAAACCGTGCACACCCGATGGTCACCGACACGGCGCACCGGCACCCCGCGGGCGATGCTGGTGCCGTGCCCATCGAGGGTGTCGAAGCTCGGCAAGTGGATCAGCGCGGTCTCGTCCTGATCAGGCTGGGCGTGTCTGACGGTGAGGGCGGGTTCCAGATCGCCGAGATCGAGGTTCCACTTGCCCATCCCGGCATCGCCGTACCGGAACCCCAGCGAACCGTGCGGCACCGCGACGGTGTCGGTGGCCGAGTCGAGCAGCACGGGTTTGAACGCGGCGTTGTCCACGTCGTGTCCGAGGTCTGCGGCGGTGAGGTTCTTGCCCGGGACGAGTGTGCCGTCGCGTTCTTCGAGCTTGATCAGAAACGGTAGGTCGGTGTAGCGGCGGACGTAGTCGACGAAGAACGGCACCCGGCGAGCGACGAAGCACTCGGTGAGGATCACATGCCCCATGGCCATCGCCAGCGCGCCGTCGGTACCCGCCGCGCACGGCATCCACTCGTCGGCGAACTTGGTGTTGTCGGCGTAATCGGGGCTGACGGTGACGATCTTGGTACCGCGATAACGCACCTCGGCCATCCAGTGCGCATCCGGTGTCCGGGTGACCGGCACGTTGGAACCCCACATCATCAGATACGACGCATCCCACCAGTCACCGGACTCCGGGACATCGGTCTGATCACCGAACACCTGCGGCGAGGCCACCGGCAGATCGGCGTACCAGTCGTAGAACGAGGTCATCACCCCGCCCAGAAGCTCGATGAACCGCGACCCCGCGGCGAAAGACACCATCGACATCGCCGGAATCGGGGAAAACCCCGCAACCCGGTCCGGGCCATACTTCTTGATGGTGTGCACATGAGCGGCGGCAATCATCTCGGTCGCTTCGGCCCACCCGATCCTGACCAGCCCGCCCTTACCGCGGGCCTGCTGATATCGGGTGCGCCGTTGCGGATCATTTTGGATCTCGGCCCACGCCAGAACCGGATCACCCAGACGCGACTTTGCCTCGCGGTACATCTGCACCAGCACTCCCCGCGCGTACGGGTAGCGCACCCGCGTCGGTGAGTAGGTGTACCAGGAGAACGCGGCGCCGCGCGGGCAACCGCGGGGCTCGTATTCGGGCCGATCCGGACCGACACTGGGATAGTCGGTTTCCTGGGTTTCCCAGGTGATGATCCCGTCTTTGACATAGATCTTCCACGAGCACGACCCGGTGCAGTTCACCCCGTGGGTGGAACGCACCACCTTGTCGTGGCTCCATCGTTGGCGGTAGAAGATGTCGCCCTCTCGCCCGCCGTCGCGGGTCACGGTGCGCCCGTCGGTCGAGATCGTCCCGGGGGTGAAGAATTGGCCGGTGTTGACCAGCAGCTCTTCGAGCCGGCCGCCGGTGTGGGGTGGTGGGGTCACAGAATCTCCTTCGGGTCGGTGCGGTCAACCCGCGGTGGCCGAAACCGGCTCCCTGGCATGCAATTTCGTTGCTGTGAAGATCAACGCGATGACCGCGGTCGCTACCAGCAGCAGCAGACCGACGGTGTAGTCGTTGTCGAGGGGGTCGTAGGTGGCGCCCATGACCAGCGGCGGGAAGTAGCCGCCGAGCCCGCCTGCCGCGGCGACGACACCGGTGATCGAGCCGACCGAGCGGGCCGGTGCGCGGCGCGCGACCCAGGCGAACACGCCGCCGGTGCCGATGCCGAGGAAGACTGCGAGCAAGATGAAGTCGGTGGCCGACCATACATCCGGCGGCGGCTGCAGCACCGCGATCGCGGCCATCACCGCGGTGCCGGCCAAGGAAGCCAGGACCACATATTTGGGTGCGATGCGGTCGGCCAGGGCGCCGCCGATCGGGCGGGCGATCACCGCGGCCAGCGCGAACGCCGCCGTCCGCGCGCCGGCATCGACGGCGGAGAACCCGTAGATCGTCTTGATGTAGGTGGGCAGGTAGTTGCTGAAGGCGACGAAGCCACCGAACACGACCGCGTACAGGAACGCCATCTCCCACGTCACCCGCAGTTTCAGCGCGGCAACGAGTTTGGGCACGACCGGATCGGTATTGGGATGGAATTGCGGTGAGTCGCCCATCATCACAAAGCACACCACGGCGGTGGCCGCGAGCGCTACCGCAACGATCGCATGGGTCGGGAACACACCGAACCAATTGACGAACCGCGGTGTGAAGAACGCCGAGAGCGCGGTGCCGACCATTCCGGCACCGAACACCCCGGTCGCGAACCCGCGCCGCGAGGGCTCATACCAGTTGTTGGCGAAGGGGATACCGACGGCGAAGACTGTGCCGGCGATGCCGAGGAAGAACCCGAACACCAACAGCAGTGGATAGGAGCCGGCCTGTCCGGCCGCGCCGACAGCGAGCACGGGCAGGATCGAGGCGAGGCAGATGGCAATGAACATGACTCGCCCGCCGAAGCGGTCGGTCAACGCGCCGACAGCGATCCGTCCCAGCGAGCCCACCAGGATCGGAGTGGCGACCAGCATCGATGTCTGGGTGCTACTCAGTGACAGGTCACCAGCGTAGATCGTCGACAGCGGGCCGATCATGTTCCACGCCCAGAAGTTGATCGCCGACACCCAGGTCGCCAACGCCAGGTTGGCTCCACGTTTCGCGCCGATCCCGGTAGCAGACCGCGTCACCGAAACCACAGCCAATCCGCTTTCCTGCTCAGGTCCCCGGGTACGGCTACCGATCGCAGCGGCCGGCTGTTTCGCCTCTGCGCCGACCGGTGCATTGCGGCCGCTGCCGGGGGTGGCGTGCTTCGCTCGGTCCCGACTGGTTCTTTCTGGTAGGCCGGCGGTGTGGGCCAGCGCCGCAGGTGCTCCGACCTACGCGCGTCCTCGGAAATCCCTGCCGAGACCTGTCCCTCGCAGAATGGCCCTTCATCTGGCTGGGCGTGCATGCACGTGCCTCCTGTCTGGGACGTATCGCTGATACGTCGTCATCCTCACGGGCCCGGTCGGTGTCCCAATAGGGCCTTTCGGCCCGCCGCGAGTGGGCAACCTGTCACACACGCCGAGCAGCGGCGGGTAGCTCATGTGCGATCTTGGTATGCCAGGCCCATCTGGCGCTGCGCGACATGCCGACTGCGCCATTGCCGTAGTACCCGAACCGCTTCGGCGCTAACGCCAGCTCTCTGGCTGCTGGGTCCCGCGTCGTGACATGGACGCGGGCACCTCGGGCGAGCGCGATCTGTGCGGTGAGTGGGCGCTGCCGCCGCAGCCGTAGATGTCCAGAGCGCCGTTCGCGGGGTGCCTCTGCGGCAGCGCGTGGGACCCGATGTGCCAGCGCACATCAGTGGATGTTGACTCCTCGCCGGAACGTGCAACGGCAACGGCAACGCGGAATCAGCGCGAACCGTGGCGAATTCGGTGCCCCCGTGGCCCCGGCGTTCCACGGGGTAGCCCGACCGCGGGCACAGGTGCTCTGCCCCGTGCAGGCAGTGCCGGCATGCACCACTTGTCCGTCGCAGCCACAAAATGCCGACCCGGTCACCGACCCTGACGGTGACCGGGTCGGGACGGAGACGACCTTCGCGGCCACCTCGTGTCGTGGCGCCACCGCCTGTCGATAGACCGATCCGCGTATTCCTTCGCCTCGATCTCACCTCGAGCGAACCGCTCCGCCAGCACATGCTCGCCTAACGGCAGCACCGGATACGCGCAGCGCTCGCTGTCCGTCCGATACAGGTATCGCAGGGCGAGCGCGAAACCAACGATCAACAAACTCCAGAACACGACCATTCCCAAGCCCATCCAAGGGTATCCCCAGCTACTGACATCATGGTCGTACCAGTACATTTCCGGTCTTCCTCATTCCGTGTTCCGAAACCATGCGACACTGCGGTTGTCGGTGCTGTAACCATGACCCTTGCGGTCGCGGCGAGGTAAGGGCCGACAGACACCATCGGGGACTACCTACTCCTCCCAGATGACTTTCGTCGAGGCCGGCGAGGACCAACGCCTCTCACCACAAACCAGACGCTGGAGGACAGTTCTCTCGAGCGACCGGGGAAGTGTCCCGGTTCACACAAACCTTGGAGGAATCACCGTGAGCGACAGCACTTCCAGCGTGGCGTACCACAGCAAGCCGGGCGAGAGCCTCGCAGATCCCTACAACATTCCCGGGATTCTGCTCTTCTTCACCGGAATCGTCGGACTCGCATCGACATTGACAGCAGCAGGGTCCGGGTTCAGCGGCTGGACCACACTCGGGGCGATCGCCACAGCGTTGAGCTTCACCGCGAGCATCGCCGTGTTCGTCCTCGAACACGAGCGGCTGCGTAAACTCGCCAGCCGCCGCTGAGCGGCCCGGGTTCGTCCAGCTCCGCCGCGCGGGGCGCAGCGGACGGTTTGGGATGTCTGGCCGTGAAACGGTTCTCAGCACCCTGACGAAAGTGCCGGCATGATCACGACACTCTCGCAACTGCTCGTTGTTGTCGCCGTTGTGTTCACGGGGAATTTGTTGCCGGCGTTCGGGCCGCCCAACGCGCTGCTCGTGGTGTTCTTCGGGCTGACCTGGAACCTCCATCCGGTACCACTTGTCATCGCCGCCGCTGTCGCCTCAGGCGCCGGGCGGTATGCCCTGGCCATCGCCACCCGGTCCGCCGGTGGCCGACTCGGCCCGCAACGCACAGCCAACCTGCGAGCCGCCAGCGGATATCTCACCCGGCGTCGTGACCGCAGGTTTGCCACCATCGGAGTCTTTTTGTTCTCGCCGTTACCGTCGGCGCAGATGTTCGAGGCTGCCGGGCTCTTGGGCTTGCCTCTTGTTCCGCTCACCACCGCGCACGTGGCGGGAAGACTGGTCAGCTTCTCGCTCTATATCGGTGCGGCCGAAGTCGCCGAGCGCAGTCTCGGCGAGACCCTGACCTCCTCGTTCACCACGCCCTACGGCATCGCCGTGCAGATCGGTCTCCTCGTTGGTGTCTTCATGCTCACCCGGGTCGACTGGACCAAGTATTTGCCGATCGCGAAAGCAGCGCCCAGCACCGATCCACCGGCTCAGGCAACGCCGTCCGAGCGGTCCTGACGGTGACCGAGATACTTGCGCGTGACGGTGAATACGCTGGCGGCGCAGACCAGCACCACCGCGATTGCACTGATTCCGATCCCGATGTCGAGGCCCCTGCCCACATCAGCGCCCTCACCGCGCAGCTCGGCAAGGAAAACGTCGGAGAAATAGGGCCGGTGCGCCAAGACGGCGGCCGCGGTCGCGATGGCGAACAGATCGGCCGCGACCGACAACGCGGTGACCGGCAACGTCCAGGCACGAACGAGCAGTTGCGCGGCGGCGACCGCGATCCACAGCACAGCAACTCCCGCCACCGCAGGCAGTAGCCGGCTCACCACACCAGGATCGAGGCCGTCGGCGATCTCGGCGAGAAACGGCGGCGCCAGCGCCGGGAAGAAACACAACGCCACGGCCAGCACGGCGATCGCGAACACCAGATCGCCGATGGCCTCGCCGAGTGGGATCTCTCGCCCGTGTGGCACCGGCGCCAGGTCCTCGGGCCGCCACTCGTGCAGCACCACGCCCGGCGCGACGCGCTCCAGCACCGCGAACGCGACAGTCACCCAGAACGCGGTGTACACCGCGCCCGCGAACGCGGAGGTCAACCCGTCCTGAAGTACCTCGAAGACGGTCGGCGCGGCTTCTCCGCCGAGCGAGGTCGTCAGCAGACTCACTCCGCCCACGGCGATCGCCATCGCCCGCATCGCCGGCCACAGAACCTGTAGATAGGTGTCGTAGAGGTGAGGGCCGATCAGCTGTCGGGGCGCGCCGCGGAATCGTCGAGCTTGATCCGCGGGCGGCCCCAACTGGGCCAGGACCGCTCGCACCGCACGCGCGGGCGCCTCCTCGGCGATCCGGGTCCGCAATTCCGCGCCGATTTTACCGCGGCTGGAGCGCGGGACATGGGCAAGGACCGCGTACACATAGCGGTCGATCAAGTCCTTGTCAGACAACTCGTCTGCCACTGTTACTCCCTGATCCAGGTGCTCGCTCGTTTCCAACCCGCGCATACATCGCCGACGGGCGCCCACCTGCTAGTGCCGACGGTCCGTCGAATTACGTGGCGAAGCGATGCCTGGCAAGTACCGAATGCCGCGCCGAGGCGACCTTGGGTCGCGCGACGAGGAGCACGAGGCATGCACAGCTCCGATCAGCCCCAACCCGAGCAGCGCTCCGCGCACGGCTGAACCGCTTTTGCCACATGGGTCGTCGCGCCGCCGGATCAGCGACGAGGACGCAGTCGGGTCGACGGCGAGATGATCACCGCCCGCCGGCGGAGCGGATGCCGCCGACTATCAGCGCTGCCAGGACAACGGCCCCGACAACGGTGATCAGCCTGTTCATATCGATCGCCGGCTGCCACCGCACGTTTCCGTCACGGATGACGAACGCGCCGACCGGCTTCGCCCCGACCCCGAAGCCGGCACCCGATCCCGCGTCGCCATTGGTCTCCGATCCACCGCCCCCGGCGCCACCGGAGACGGCGGCGACGCCGATCAGCGTGGTGCCGTCACGTTCGATCGGTTCGGCGTAGACGCGCTCGACAGCCATCACGTCTTTCACGGTGCGGAAAACATCATCGATCTTTATCGTCCTACTCCTGATGATCTGGTCAAGAACTCGAAACCGGGGGACGTCGCCACGACCGGTGGGCGGGATTCACCGCCAGGCCTCGGAGCAGCTCGTCGCAGCGCACCAACAGTTTTGGTGCCCCGTCTCAGGCGGACGCCCCTGTCGTCACTGCTACTTCCTGTCGCGTACGACGATCATCGGAATGTCCACCGAGTGCAGCAGAGCGTTGCTCGTGGAGCCGAGCAGCATACTGGCGAATCCGCCGCGGCCGTGACTGCCAACCACCAGCAACTGTGCCGAAGTGGACTCTTCCAGCAGCGCACGGACCGGGCGGTTGGCCACGACGATGCCGCGCACAGCCACGTCGGGGTAGCGCTCGCCGTAGCCGGCCAGCGCCTCGGAGAGCTCAGCTTCGGCGGTCTGTTTGCCCATTTCCCACCCGAGCGTCGGCAGATCGGCGCTGGCGTCACTGAACGCGTGGACCGCCACGACATCGACCTTGCGACGCGAGGCCTCCTCGAACGCGAGTTCCACCGCGGGCACACTGTTGTCGGACCCGTCGACGCCGACCAGGACCGGCAGCGCGGCTGACACCGGATCGGACGCGACGATACCTTGGATCACCGCCACAGGGCAGTGGGCGTGGCGCGTCATCGCCGTACTGACCGAGCCGAGCAGCCCGCGCTGGAAGGCGCCGATGCCGCGACTGCCGACCACGAGTATCTCCGCCCCAGTCGAGCGGTCGATCAGCAGCGGCGCGGGCAACTCGAAGGCGACCTCGGTGGTGATCGTGAGATCCTCGTCGGGCACCGTAGCGCGGGCGACCCGCGCGGCTTCACCGACCACCCGCTCGGCGTCTACCCGCAGCCATTCCAGGTCGGCTTCACCGAGCGTGATCCCCGACCCGAAGCCCGTCTGTATCCCGGCCGAGGTGAGAATGTGCAGCGGCAGGTGGTGCAGCACCGCTTCGGCGGCTGCCCACGCGGCAGCCTGATAGGAGTTGGCCGATCCGTCGACCGCGGCCACCACGGGCCTGATTCGGTGTTCGGTGGGCCGCGCCTTCTTCTCGCTCATCGTTGTGCCTTTCCTCGGGGTCACCAGCTCGTCGTCGCCGACGTCGAGTTCGAGCATTCCCGTGATCGGCCGACCTCGAGCAGGGGACAAAGTCATTGTCGCGGCGGCCGATCGGCCCCAGATCTCGCTGCGTGGTCCCTCAACGCGGCGTGTGGGCGGTCCCGATCAGACCAGCGCACATCTGCGACCACGACTGGGGGCCGACGTCAGGTCGTTACGCTTGACCGTGACCGCCCGGCCGCCGTCAACGCGGCGAGCGACGCGCAACTCACCCACTCGTTGGACGACCGGCGACTGGTCGGTCCCCAGCTGACCAGTGAAGATCCACCGCCGGGGTGCGCAGAGCTGACACGAGAGAACTTCGCTTCTGCGGGAAAGCCGCCATCGGTCAACCGCTTCGCCTCGAGCACGTCGAGTGCCTCGGCGCAGCGTGGATCGTCGATCAACTCGGACTCGGCCAGCACCGTCAGCGCGAACAGGATGTCGTAGTGCCAATAGCAGGGAAGTGCAGCTCGAGAAACGCCCGATCGATGACGGAGTCGTCGGTGCGGCGGCGGAACAGCCGACGTCGGAGAAACAGTTCGGAAGCACGAAGGACCCCCTCGCGGGCATCGGAATCTCCGGTGGTGCGGGTATAGGCGTTCAGTGCCCGAAGCGGGACAACGCTCTCCCCGAATGACGACACGCGGCCGCTCGCTCGCCGATCACAGTTCCAGCCGCCGTCGGACCATTGGGCACGGAGCAGGCGAGCGACAAGGCGATCGATCCGCTCGTCGGCCAGTCCCAACCGCAGTAGCGACCAGACCAGGTTTCCCTCGATCGAGGCGTGCAGTGTCGGCAGATCCTCTCCCCGGACCCGACCCATATGCCGCCGCTCGTATTCCTGCGACAGCACCCACTCCAGCGCCTGCTCGCGCAACGGCACCAAGGACGCGTCACCCGCGGGATACCCGAGCTCGGCCAAGGCGAAAGCACCCAATGCGCGCCACGCCATTTCGCGTTGTAAGGGTGGAAGGGCAGTGTGCCGTCGGCGACTCGTTCCGAGAGCAGACGCCGCACGCGCGCGCTCTCCGGGACGCCGCGGCCGCTGCGGCGACCGCGGGATCGCGAGGGGACAGACCGAACACACCGCGGATTTACCCCTCCGGTCAGCAGCGACGTCGGCGCGGCGATCCAGGCCAACGGCTCGCCTGCCAGGGCGATGAGTGGTTCTCGCTCTCAGCCCGGATGCGCGGCGATCGTCAAGATCTCCTCGACCGGTCGACGTGAGATCGGCTGGGGCGGGGCGTCATCGGCTGGTGCGGCACCGACGCGGATGAGGACTTGCGGAACCCCGTTGCCGGTGATGAGACCTTCCAGGGCCCTACGGGCGCTGACCAGCTCGGTGATGTGGGTCAAGGCGCAGGTGGCCAGACCTGCACGGGTGCATTCCAGCAAGACCGCTGAGAGCGCTTCACCCACCTGTAGCCAGTCGTTGACGCTGTTGCCTGACGAGCTCAATACAATCAGTTCGGCTCGGTCTTCGATGTCGAGGCGGCGCCCGTTTCCCGGCGCGGCAGGAAATGTCCGGGCAATCGGAACGTGGGTAATGGCGTCATCGGGTGGCAGCGCCGTGCGCGGGATTCCCTCGTGCTGGGCTGAATGCCCTGTCCACCAGTGCAGTTCCGCTTGATAATCCATGTCGTATCGGCGTTTGGCGCTGGCCTCCTGCGATGCCTCGGCCAGGATCGGACGGGCACTGTCGGCCAGCACATCGAGCTCGATCCCATGGGGGTTTGCCAGCGTCCGTGCCGATCGGGCTACGTCCTCGAAACCCGCGGGTGCCAGCAGTGCAAGACGATCGGTGCGTCGATCCTGGATCGCTGCTGCGCGGGCAACGACGTCGTCGGGCGGGTTGGTCCAGGGTCGGGGTACCAGACGAGCCAACAGGTCAGGGCGCCCAGGATCGGGAAGGCGCTCGAGATCGGTGCGCCAACCGCGAGCGGCGAGCGCGGTGCGCAGGTGATCCAGGATGGCGCCACAGCTGATCACCAGCTGGCGTCCGGTCGGGTCCGCGGCGGTCAGGAGCCGGGTGTTGTCGCGACAGAGGAAAAGGTTCGTGCCGTCGAATTCCCAGCGCCAGGGCTGGGTGTTGTGGATCGAGGGGGCGCGGCAGGCTTGCTGCAGCGCCATCTGGATGGTCGACCGATCGACCGCCGGGGAGGTCATGTTCGCGTTGCTGTCAGTCATATGGCGAGTCTTCTCCCCTTCCGGACCTGCGGTGAACGGGAATTTGGTTCTTCATCGAGGGCCGATAGTCACCGGTGCTGCTGACCCCGAAACGACACACCGTTGCGTGCCCCTCGCAGTGCCGACGTCACAGGCACGAGAGAAGTCAACGGGGTCCGGTCGTCAGTGATCCCCTTGGGGCGGTGACGTCGGAACTCCGAGCCGTCGCGGTGGGTTCTGTCCGGGTGCGGTATGGAGTCGGGCGGTTCAATTCCGGGTGGAGTCCAGCGCGGCCAGGGCAGCGCGCAGGCGGGTGGTGGCCTCGTCGGCGACGGGGTCGAGGGCGGGCTGGCCGGTGACCTGGACCAGGAGTTGGGGATTCATGGCTTCGACGATGATGGTGTCGATGTCGGTGGGGTCGCGGCGAACCACGACATTGCAGGGCAGCAGTAGCCCGATCTGGCGGTTGATATCGACTGCCCGGTGGGCCAACAGTGGGTTGCAGGCGCCGAGAATGCGGTAGTCCTCCATGTCGTGGCCGAGCTTGGCTTTGAGGGTGGCTTGCATGTCGATATCGGTGAGGACGCCGAATCCCTGCTCGGCCAGCGCTGTTGCGGTGCGTTCGATCGCGTCCTCGAAGGTGGTGTGCAGAGTGGTCGACAAGGCGAGGTCCATCATGTGCTCCGATCCGGGACTGTTGGTTCTCAGGTGGGGGTGAGGCAGGTGGTGTCGGCGAGGCCGAGCTGGCGCAGCGCCAGGGTGGCCGGGCACCAGCCCAGGGCGCTGTAGAGCAGCAGGTTCAGCCCCACCAGGGCGGTCAGGATCAGCCACCAGGGGTCGCGCTCAGCTACTGCGCCGAGCAGAACCAGCGAAGTCCTTCCGTCCGCACACCAGCGCCTACCTGGCGCCGTTTCTTCCGTCGGCTTCGGCGCCGAGCAGCACATCCTCGACCGGGCGGCGCGCCGTCTCGGCGATCGGCTCGTTGCTCGTGGGAGCCCAGCCGACCCGGATGAAGACCTGTGGGTAGCTGGTGCCACCGAGCATGGCCGACCTGAGCTGGTCCCGCTGGGCGGGGATCTCGAGCGGCTCGGTCAACGCGCAGGTGGCCAATCCGATGTTGGTGGCGGTCAGCAGGACAGCACTCATCGCTTCACCCGCGCGCAGCCGCGAGATCCTGTCGTCGGAGGACGTGCCGAGCATCAGCACCTCGGCGTGATCGTCCCCGTGGGCGGGATCAGCCAGTTCGGCGCCGGCGAACGTGCGTGCGGGCAGCTCGTCGCCCGGTCGCGGCGCCGGGGTGTTGCGAGCGGGTACCCCATCGAGGCTGGCATGCCTGCCAGACCACACCGCCGTCTCGAATCGGTAGGCCGGATCAGCGGCATGGGCGCGCGCGGCTGCCCGCGCGGCATCCACGAGCCGAACTCGGTCGGCGTCATCCACCGGACGTACGATCGCACCCAGTGCCATGGCCCGTTCGGTCAGCAAGCCGAGGCAACCCGGCGGGATCGGCCAGGAGCTGAAGTGCCTGCGATCGGTGTGGCGGTACCGGATCGCCGAGCTCATCGCGATCTCCTGATCCATCGGCCTATGGGCCACCAAGGTCACCGAGGCGAGGTGGTCCGGGTCGGCCGGGTTGGGCAGCCGGTGCACCACCGTCGCCCAGCCGGTCGCCGCGAATGCCACCGACAGGTGATGCAACGCGGCACCGCAACTCAGGAGCAGGTCGCGCTGATCGGGGTCGGTCACCGGCAGTGCCCGTTGCTGGTCGAGATACAGGTGGACGCCGCGATCGGTGATGCGCCAGCGCCACGGCTGTACGTTGTGAACCGACGGTGCCCGCCCAGCGAGCGCGAGCACCGCCTTGACAGTGTTGTCGTCAGGCAATCCGCGGTCCATGATGTCCGTCCTTCGTTGGTTGTTCTCACCACACTGGCACTGCGGCAGGGCCGCTGATTAGGGCAGGAGGGCCCAACCTGAGGTGACTTCGGCTATCACTACGGCCTGTCCCCTGACCTTCGGCCGGTGCACCGCGGACCTTGGGCACTTTCGCACTGTCGCCGGAGCTCATCCCCCGCACCGTCGACTACTACATCGCCCGGACCAGCCACGGTTCGACATTGAGCCGCCTCGCACACACCTGGGTACTCGTTCGCACCGACCGGGCACGGTCCTGGGGCCTGTTCGTCCAAGCGTTGCGCGCTGACGTAGCCGACACCCAACGCGGCACCACCGAGAAGGCGTCCACATCGGCGCCATGGCCGGGACCGCCGACATGGGGCTGCGCTGCTACAGCGGCATCGAAACCCGCAACGACACGCTACGACTCCATCCGGTCCTGCCCGCCGAACTCGGCAGCGGTGAGCTCACCATCTCCTACCGGGGACAACCCGTCACCGTCACCGTCACCCACAGCCGGTCACCCTACGCCTGCACCCGAGCTCCGCAGCTCCCATCCGCGTCTGTGTCGAGGACATCGAACGTACCCTGGGACCAAGCCAGACCTGCGACGTCGCGATCAACTCCGATCCCGCGCACCAGGAGGCGCACTGACCTGCCCCCGGCTCCAGCACACTGCCGGCAGCGAGGCCGGACGGGCCATCGCGGAATTGCTCGGCCATGACCGCGGTCGCGCGAATGTTGATCGTTTCTCAGCTACCGCGGTTGGATCCCGTTGCGCCACGCCGCTGACAGCCGCCGGAAACCGACAGCGGGCGAACTACCAGCAGCGGCGCAGGCCTCCCGTCCGCGGCGACGCAGCGGCAGCCGATGGCCCTGCGTCAGGGCACCAGCACGGCGGCACCGTCGAATCGGCCGAGTGCCAGGTCGCGCAGCGCGTAGTCGGCGTGGTCGAGCGGGTAGCGGTGTGTCGACACGCGCAGCCGGTGCTCCTGGGCCAAGGTGAGGAATTCCCGCGCCTGGGCGCGGGTATTGGACGTGACGCTGCGAATCTGGCGCTCCCGGAACAGATGTCGCTGATAGTTCAGCGCCGGAACATCGGTGAGATGGATCCCCGCGATCGCCAGCGTGCCGCCCGCATCCAGCGCCTCCATCGCCGGCGGTACCAGATCCCCGACCGGGGCGAACAGGATCGCCGAATCCAGTGGTTCCGGTGCGGGGTCGGCCGCACCTTGGGCCGAGTCGGCCCCGAGTTCCAACGCCAGGTCCCTTGCCGCCGCATCACGGGTCATCACGTGCACCCGAGCGCCGCGCCCGAGCGCGATCTGGGCGGTCAAATGGGCACTACCACCGAATCCGTAGATCCCCAGGACACCGTTGTCGGGCAGCTCGGACCGCAACAACGCGTGGTATCCGATGACCCGGCACACAGCAGCGGGGCAAGCTCCTGATCGAGGTACCCAGACGGCAGCGGCAACGCGAAATCGACCGGGACAGTAGCGAACTCGGCGTATCCCCCGTCGGCGTCCCAGCCGGTGTAGCGCGACCGCGGGCACAGATTCTCCGCCCCGCGCAGGCAGCACCGGCACACCCCGCAGGTCTCACGCAGCCACGGAATCCCGACCCGGTCACCGACAGCAATGCTGCTGCATCCCTCCGGCACGGAAACGACCTCGGCGACGACCTCATGGCCTGGTGTCACGGATGCGCGATGGACCGGCAGGTCGCCTTCGACCACGTGCAGATCGGTGCGGCACACCCCGCAGCAAAGCACTCGCACCAGAAGCTCGTCACGGCCGGGAACCGGAACCGGTTCCTCTCCGAGCCGCAGCGCCGAGGACCCGACCGGGCCGGGGCGCACTACTCGCCACGCCCACATCACCTCGGTGGTCCCGTCAGTCGCCTGCGAGTCATCGCTGTGGAGTCGAACGCAGGACACCCAGCCGATCGGTGTACTCCTGCGCGTCGATCTCGCCGCGGGCGAATCGTTCTGCGAGCACATGCTCCGGTCCGGGCGGCCCCGGATGGGATCGTTGAGCGCCCTCCATGCGAAACAGGTAGCGCAGCGCGAGAGTGAAACCGACGATCAGCATGCCCCAGAACAGGAGCATGCCCAAGCCCATCCACGCATATCCCCAACTATTGACATCATGGTCATACCAGTGCATCGTCACGTCTCCTACCAGGACCGCGGTCCTTCGACCGCTTTTCCACAATGCGCCGAGCGGAGCTGACGGCAGAAGGGCCGAGAGCCACCATCCGGGAGTACCAAGGCCCTTTCCGGACCGCAGTCGGACCCGCCGGAGGCCAAGCCTCTCACGACCGGGACTGCGGTTGGCGACCGCGATAACACCACCGCGGAAAACGCATCGGCCTGCTGTGGCGACCGATTATTTGTGCTACGGCCGCCATCACGGTATCGGTTTCCGAACGCGAGGGTGTGCCTAGGCTCGCCGGGGGGATGCTGAGCTGGCGCCGGCGAAGTCACAGCCGGGGTTGGCGTCGCTGAGACCGCAACGACCCGCCGGGTGGATGAGGGGCCGCCGGTGGTTCCCACCCGCACGGCCGGTGCCCCAGAGTCCTTCAGCGGCGCCAGGCCGTTTGCCCCCGGGATGCGTGCGTGGTGCAGAGCTCAGTCCCCGCCGTTGGTCTGGGAGCGCAACAGCCACACCAGGAAGCGTCCGGAGACCGCGGCCATGACCGCTGCCATCAGTAAGCCTCCCGCGACGCCGATCGCGGCGATCTGTGCCGCCGGTTGGCCTTGGTGCCATAGCGGGCTGGTGAACACAGCGAATGAGATCAGCCCAGCCGCCCACGACGCCGCGGTCGCGGCGATCCACCAGCCTGCTCGGCTGAGATACCGGCGCAGGACTACCCACTGGGCCACCCCGAGAGCCGAGATCACCACGGCCGCGCCCACGCACAGCGCCGAGATCGCCACGCTGGTGGGCCATGCGCGCACAGCGTCGAGGCGTGCCAGCATCATCGCCACCGACCAGGCAACCACAGCACCCAGCGCCGTGGCCACGATCCAGGCACGGTAGCCCAGGTCGGGAATCACCGGACGGAGCGCCCGGGCTTGGAACAAGCCCAGCACCGCACCCTCACCCATACCCGCTACCAGCAATAACGCAGTCGGCCATATTCCCGCGCGATCCCACATCGACGTCGCGACCAGCGCCGGTATCGAGAAGCCGAGGAACTCGCCGATGGTGACGAGAACGGTCCACCGCAACCACATCGGTATGTCCGGTCTACTGTTTCAGCTCGGACGCTTCGCGGTCCCAGACCGTGCTGCGCCGCCAGCCCACGAACGCCTCGGTGGCCGCGATCAGGCCCCAACCGGCCACGCCAGCAGACACCAACACGACAACCGCAGTGCCGATGCCCGCGAAAACCGCCACGACCGGCTCCCTGGGCGGTTTCACGGGTTCGCCGGACCTGTTGAGCCACACCGTAATCCGCTCACCCTCGTCGGCCGACGAGGAGACCGGCATCCTAGCGACGACGGTGCCCGAATCCGATAGCCAGCTCACCTGGGCCCGCCGCACGTGCCCCGGGCCGTAGTCCGGCCGCGATACCACCACTGCTCCGACCGCGGTGCTGTCGCGCTGCTCGGCATCAATGGCTGCGGCTTCGCCGGTGTAGGTGATGGTGCCCGCCGCACCAGCCAGCGGCACGGCAGCCAGCAGCATCAGCGCCGCGATCAACCGGGCTGCGGACTGCAGTCGCTCGGGCCAGCGCATCAGCGGACTGGTGCTCCAGGGGCGCGATCGCCACAACCGCACGGTGGCCACCATCAGTGCATCGGTACGGAAGGTCGACGACGTCATCGGACTAGCCTCTGTCTCGCACGACGATGGTCGGGGTTTCCACCGAGTGCAGCAGTGCGGTACTGGTCGACCCGAGCAGCATGCCGGAGAATCCGCCGCGGCCGTGGCTGCCGACGACCACCAGCTGCGCCGAGGCGGCTTCATCGACCAGCGACCGCACCGGTCGATCGGCCACGATGATCCGGCGGACCGGCACGTCGGGGTAGCGTTCGGCGTATCCGGCGAGGGATTCGGCCAGATCGGCTTCGGCCGACTGGCGGCCCATTTCCCAGCCGAACGCCGGCAGATCCAGCGCACTGGAGTCGCTGAACGCGTGCAGCGCGACGAGTTCGACCTTGCGGAGCGAGGCTTCGGCGAAGGCGAGTTCCAGGGCGGGGACGCTGTTGGCGGTGCCGTCGACACCGACCAGGACCGGCAGGGTCGCCGAGACCGGGTCGATGGCGGCGATGCCGTGGATGACCGCGACCGGGCAGCCGGCGTGCTGGGAGACCGCGCGGCTGACCGAGCCGAGCAGCCCGCGCTGGAAGGCGCCGAGGCCGCGGCTGCCGACCACGAGGATCTGTGCGTCGGTGGAGCGGGTGATCAGCAGGGGTGCTGCCTGCTCGAACGCGACTTCGGTGGTGATGGTCAGGTTCTGGTCGGGGACCGCGGCGCCGGCTACCCGCCGAGCTTCACCGACGACGCGTTCGGCGTCGGCACGCAGCCATTCCAGGTCGGCTTCACCCAGGGACATGCCGGGCCCGAACCCGGTCTGGAGTGCACCGGAGGTCAGGATTTGCAGGGGCAGCTGGTGCAACACCGCTTCGTTGGCGGCCCATGCCGCGGCCTGATAGGAAGTCGCCGATCCGTCCACGGCGACCAGCACAGGCCGGACGTGGTGCTCGCGGGGTTGGGACTTGGTGCTCATCGTCGTGCCTTCCTGGGTCGAATTCAGCTCGTCTGGGTCATCGTGTGCACCTCGGCCATCACCCGTGTGCCGCGCAGGGATCGCCAATAGATGCTCGGCAGCGTCTCGGCGTAGTCGGCGGTGCGGTCGATTTCGCGTTGCAGCAGCAGTCCGTAGGTGAAGCTCGACTCGCCGGCGTTCTCGGCTTCTCGGGTGAGCTGGATCAGGTGCTGCTTGGCCACCGCCGCGTCCTGGTAGTCACCGAGGAAATCCTGCAGCGCCACCAATCCCTCGGTTGCCTGGGCGTTTCGGGAGGGACTCAGCTCGTGGACCGACTCCAGGTAGTAGCGAGTGCGCCGGACCGCTTTGCGTAGATCGTGCATGGCGGCGTCGGTGGCGTCTTCGTCGCGGGCCTTGCCGATGGCGCGCATCCGCGCCCGGATTCGGGCGAGAAGTCCGTCGAGGACCGCGGCGTTGTCCGGGTCGTCGATGCCGGGCACCACCCCGGACCGCAGCAACCGTTCCTCGGCCATCAGGTCCTCGGTCAGGGCCGGGTACCGGGGCGAGGACAGCAGATCGCGCGCGGCGATCCATGCCGGGCGGCTCCGGGTGTCGAAGTATTCGCTCATCCGGTCGCGCACCGGTCCGCGGACATACCGTGGGCGCAGGACTTCGACCGCGGCGTGCAGTCGCGCGGACTGGGCCCGCAGTTCGTGGGCCGCGCCGACGGTGATACCGAGCCAGCGCAGTTCCTCGATGAGGCGACGGAGGTCGGACTGGCGGCTGACCGCCCGCGGGTGCGCGCTGAGCGCGCTGCGGGCACGACGCGCGGCTTTGACCATCGCCACGACCGCGTCAGCATCATCGTGACCGGCCGCGACCTGCCCGTCCATGATCGTTTCCCGCTGCGCATGCAGGTACCGGGCCAGCATCGCGCTGGCGTTCAGGTGCCCTGGCGCGTTGGGCGGGGCGGTGTCGGGCCTGGTCTCGATGGACATCAGGACTTCCTCGATCTCTTGGGCGGAACAGGTGTGTCTTTCACGATTCCTGCTCCTGCACCGGCGATACAGTGCCGTTCGCCGGTGAAAGTCCCTGCCGAAATCACGAATGGTCACGACGAAAGACCCGCCCGCGGGGGTCTCGAGACCCTGCCGGGGGGTGCGGCGGCGGGCGCACGCTGGCAACGACAGAAAGGGATCGACATGAACACTCCCGCGAATCCGAAGCCGGTCGTTGTCGGCGTCGACGGATCCGAGCAGTCACGCCACGCGTTGCGTTGGGCAGCCGAGTACGCCGCACATCACCGGGTCGCCCTGCGGCTCGTCTTCGCCGTCGACGTCCCCGTCGACTACGGACCGGGGCTGGCCGGCCCGCTCTACGACGTCGATGAGCTGCGCCGCCACGGTGAAACGATCGTCTCCGATGCCGCACAGCAAGCCGCCGCGGTCGCCGCGCCGATCACCGATATCACGATCACCACCGACGTCGTGGCCGGTTCCGCGGTAGCGGTGCTGCGCCACCACAGCGAATCAGCCCGTCTGCTCGTCGTCGGAAGCCGAGGACTCGGCGCGTTCCGTCGCACGCTGCTGGGATCGGTGAGCACCTCGATCGCCCGGCACGCCGGCTGCCCCGTGGCGGTGATCCCGGAGTCCACGGCGCCCGCCGACGGCGCGGTGGTGGTGGTGGGGGTCGACGGTTCTGCCTGCAGTACCGACGCAGTCGCTATCGCCTTCGACGAAGCGGCCCGCCGCAACACCGGGCTGATCGCGGTGAACGCCTGGTCGGAGTTCTACCGATACGAGGCCCGCTCCACGATGCAGACCGAAGCCGAGGCCGTGCTCGCCGAGAGCATCGCCGGCTTCGCCGAAAAATACCCCGACGTACAGGTCCAGCGAGTCGTCGTCGAGGAACGAGCCGCCAAAGCGATCCTCGACGCCGCGGCACACGCACAGCTGATCGTCGTGGGCAGCCACGGTCGCGGTGGGTTCGCGGGCATGACGCTCGGCTCGGTGGCCCAGGCCGTCCTGCACGGCGCCGAATGCCCGTTGATCATCGCCCGCCCCGTCCTCGAGTCCTGACCTCCGACCCTCCACCACCTCGAATACCCGTGTTCGGTCGAGAAAGGATTCCGGCGATGACTGTCGAGGACAGCAACGACCCACACCAACGGGCATCGGCACCGGTCGTCGTCGGAATCGACGGCTCGGTGGGTGCGACCCGTACTGTGGGCTGGGCAGCCGAGGTGGCCTCACAACGCCAGCGGCGCCTCGAGTTACTGCACGCCTTGGACATCGCGGCCACCCGCAGCGCCCTGGGCATCTACGACCTCATCGCTCCTCCTCTTACGGACACGATCCGCGCCCACGGCACCGAACTGCTCTCAACCGCCGCCACGGCGGCGCGCGAGGTGGACCCCCAACTCGACATCGAGCTGTCGATCTCGGACGTGTCCCCGGCGCGAGCGCTGATCGAACGCTCGTCCACCGCGCACCTGATGGTGATCGGCGCATCTGGTGTCGACGGCGCGCTCGCCCATCTCGGCTCGACATTGCTGGCCGTCGCCAGCCACGGTCACAGCGGCGTGGTGGTGGTGCGGGGCGCCGGGCCGGCGAAGATCGCCCGCCGCGAGGGGCCGGTGGTCGTCGGCGTGGACGGCAGCGCTCTGGGCGCGGCTGCGGTGGGCGTTGCCTTCGCCGAGGCGGCCGAACGCGCGACGCGTCTGGTCGCCGTACATACCTGGAGCGATCTGAGTTTCGATCGCTTCGGCGATATGCCCGAGATCATCCGCGACGAGGAGGTCCGTGTCGAAGCCGAGGCGGTACTTGCCGAACAATTGGCCGGCTGGCAGGAGAAGTTCCCCGACGTCGAAGTCGTGCGAAAAGTCTATCTGTCGGGGCCGCAGCTTCGCCTTCTCGCATGGTCGAAGGCCGCGCAGCTCGTCGTCGTCGGCAGCAGAGGCAGAGGCGGATTCCGCGGCCTATTGCTCGGATCGACCAGCAATTCGCTGGTCCAGCATGCCGATTGTCCGGTCATGGTCGTTCACCCGGCTCCCGGCACCACAGCCGCGGACACGTAGGGGCCTTAGGTCCTCACCGAACGGGAGTAACGGCCGTCTCGGCACACCTGCGACACGGAACACACTGGGTGATATGAGCCACACACCAGCCCCCCTAGTCCCCCGGCCGACCACAATCCGCGCGGCGATCGGGCTCGGGTGCCGCGCACCGTCGGTGCACAACACTCAACCCTGGCGCTGGGTCTTCGACGGCACCCGATTGCGTCTGCATCGCGACCTCGACAGGCAACTGACCTCGGCCGACCCGCACGGCCGCCAAGCGATAATCAGCTGCGGGTCGGCACTGCACCACGTCCGCACGGCCTTCGCGTCCCTGTGCTGGGCCACAGACCTCGCCCGGCTGCCCGACCTGAACGAGCCCGATCTCCTGGCGAACATCGAGTTCACGCCGTGGCCCGACCCTCCCACCGCCGTGTTCCGGCGGGCCGAGGCGATCGAGTATCGATACACCGACCGGCTGCCGATAGCCGAACCCAGCGGCTGGGCCTCGGTCAGGCTCGCCGTGGAAGACCTTGTCAGCCCACACGGTCTCACCCTCGACGTGCTCGACGAGGACACGCGAGCACCTTTGACGGTCGCCTCGGACCAGTCCGGGTCGTTGCATCGAAACGACATGGACTACCAGGCCGAAATACGGTGGTGGGCCGGCCATTCCGACCTCACCGAAGGGGTCCCGGCCTCGTCTCTGGCATCGGAGTCCGAAGCCGAGCGCGTCGGTGTCGCCCGCGATTTCCCGAGAGCGGAATCCTCGGCACGCCGCGGCGAGCTGCGCGATCACGCGCGGCTAGCGGTCCTCACCGCCACCGATGAAACACCGGAGACCTGGCTTCAGACCGGGGAAGCGCTGTCGGCAACACTGCTGGAATGCACAGCGTCGGGCCTGTCGACCTGCGCGTTGACCCACATCACCGAATCGACCGCCGGACGGCGCATGCTGAGCAGCCTGATCGGCCATCCCGGAGTGCCGCAGGTCGTCGTGCGCATCGGGTAGCCCCCGATGACCGCCGACCACCAGCAACCCCCCGCAGGCCCTTGGCCGACGTCCTCACCATGGCATGACCTCGCCGCGATCAGCCGCGAACCACGAACATCGGAACCTGCACCGCGTGCAGCAACGCCGCGCTCGTGGACCCCAGCAGCATGCCGGCAAATCCGCCGCGGCCATGACTGCCCACCGCCAGCAGCTGCGCCGTCATCGACTCGCGAAGCAAACACCGCACGGCACGATCGGCCACCACCAGCGTCCGCACCGTCACGTCGGTATAGCGCTTCGCCACAGCCCGCCAGCGCTTCGGACAGCTCGGCCGCGGCGGACTCGATGGTCATCTCCCGACCGAGGGTGAGCGGGCCATCGATGTCGCTGAACGCGTGCAACGCCACCAGATCCACTCGCCGTCGGGAGGCCTCCTCGACAGCGAGCTCCACCGCGGGCGCACTGTTGGCGGTCCCGTCGACGCCGACCAGCACAGGCCGGGCGGCCGAGACCGGATCGGCGGCGGTGATGCCGTGGATGACCGCGACCGGACACTGCGCGTGACTCGTCACCGCTGTGGCGACCGACCCGAGCGGCTCTCGATGCAGGCCGCCGGATCCATGGCTGCCCACCACCAGCATGCCCGCCGTCACCGATCGCTCGATCAGCAGCGCCACGACGGCCTCGAAACTGACCTCGGTGGTGATCGCCAGCTCGTCACCGCCCGCGTCTCGCGCGGCCCGCGCGGCCTCACCGACCACCCGCTCGGCGTGGACACGCGATCGCTCGAGGTCCGCCTCCGTGGCGGTCAACGCCGGTCCTGGCCGGGTCGGCAGTGCCGCGGTCAGGATGTGGAGCGCTCGACGGTGGAGCGCGGCTTCGCCGGCCGCCCACGCGGCCGCCGGGTAGGAGATCGGTGACCCGTCAACGGCGGCCAGCACGGGCCGTGTCCGGTGCTCGATGCAGTGAGATCGGTTGTGCGACATCATTGTTTCTGCCGTAGTGGCGCTCCTGTGGGTGGACCGCCGGTATCAGCCCCGAGCATGACCGGGACAGAGCCCCCGGCATCAGGGAACAAGGTCACCGCGGCCCGGCCGGACGACCTTCATCACCGAGCCGACGCGAGCGGCCGCCGGAAGCGAGCCGGGAAGTACTAAGTCCCTCACCGGCGTACTTTGGTCCCGCGAGGAAGGGCAGTGCGACTCTCACCGTGAGGGGCAGGCCCCGGCCAGACTCGATGTATGCCCTCGCCACGTGATCGTTGCTCGACCGACCCGACAACAGCCCCGCTCGCTCATCCGACCCTCGCGGTCGCCGGTGTGCTGCTGGCCGCCGCGGTCGTCGAACTCCCCCGGCTCTGGCCATGGGCACGCGACTACGGCAGCGCACTGGTCTACCCCGCCTTCGTTCTCTACACCACCCTCGCGATGGGGTTGGGGCGTTGGGGATGGCGCGTGCGACCCGCATTCGCCGCAGGCCCCCCGGCCGCGGCCGGCATCGACTAGCTCACCGGAGAAACACCATGTCTACCTTCAAGCAGCGCAAGACCCAGCGCGCCCTGCGCGCGGGCCTGATCGGCACGGCCGCGTTCGTCGCCTTGTGGGCCTTTGCCGGGGCCTTCGGCCTGATCAGCGGCGGAGCCGACCTCGGCCCCGAGATCACGCCCCGCCTTCCCTACAGCAGCCCAGTCCTGGCCGGGCTGCTGCTGGCCACGATCGTCGGTGTCCCGATGGCAACGACCGCGATACTCGCTCTGCGTGCCCGCCCGAGCGCCGCGCTCGCCGGGATGATCAGCGGTGCGCTCCTGGCGGGCTGGGTTGCCGTCCAGCCGTTGGTGATCGGCCAGTTCCACTGGCTGCAGCCGGTTTTCGGGCTGCTGGGCCTGGCGGTAGGCCTGCTAGGCTACCGGCTGCACCGGCCGGCCTCGGGGCTGGGAACCCCGCATTTCCCCTTCGGTGCATCACCGGCCTAGCGCCGCGCAACCTGGGCGTGAACGACAACCTGGGAGTGACGATGGAACAGCCGATACCGACGATCACCTGGCCCACGACCGCCTGGGGTGTGTCGATAGCAGCCATCGTGGCGGGTGTGTGTCTGCTCGGCAGATCCCAGCGGTATGCGATGTGGGGCGCGACGTCGCAGGAGGCCACCGCTGCGATGCCCGGCGACGACCTCCTTGCCGACGCCGGCTTGCAGACCACCCGCGCGGTGACCATCGACGCTCCTCCCGCGGCCGTGTGGCCGTGGCTGGTCCAGATGGGCCCGGGCCGGGCCGGTGCGTACACCTTCGATTGGATCGAGAACCTCCTCGGCCTGGACATGCACAGTTCCCATGAGATCGTTCCTGCCTACCAGCACCTCGCCGTCGGTGACGAGCTCACCCTCGGCGACTCGGGCCCGACCATGCGGGCGCAGATCATCGAACCACCACACACCCTTGTGTGGGCCTCTGACGAGGGCGACTGGACCTGGACGTTCCTGCTGACACCCGTCGCCGGTGGCACTCGGTTGATCAGCCGGAACCGGCTCACCGGGCCCTCCTCGCGCTTGCTGCGGCGCCTCTATGCGGTTGTGATGGTGCCGGCCAGTCTGGTGATGGAACGCAAGATGTTGCGTGGCATCAAGCAGCGCGCCGAAGCGCCGACAGACGTCGTTGCGGAGCACCGGCGATGACGGCCCGCCGTGACAAGCCCGTCCTCGTCGGCGTAGACGGCTCCGCACACGCACTGTCCGCAGTCCGGTGGGCGGCCGAGGAAGCTGCGCTGCACCGCGCGCCACTTCACCTGGTGCACGCCATCGGGACAGGGTGGGATCTCGGCCGACTCGGCGAGTTGAGGCTGTACAACCACCACTACCGAGAAGAAGGCATTACCGCGCTGGCCGAGGCCGAGCAGCAAGCGCGGCAAGCCGCCGGGCCGGACACCCTCGACATAACGACCGAGCTTGCCTGGCCTGCCCCGGTGTCTGTGCTCGCCAAACGCTCGCACACGGCGCGTCTGCTCGTACTCGGAACACGGCGGATGGATGCGTTCGACCGAGCGGTGCTCGGCTCGGTCAGCGCCGTGCTCGTCCGGCGCTCGAGCTGCCCGGCCGTCGTGGTCTCCCCCGGCCGCGCCCCGGCACCCTCACACCCGATCCTGGTCGGTATCGACGGGTCCGCCGCCAGCGTCCGCGCCGTAGGCATCGCATTCGAGCAGGCTGCGGCACGCAATGTCGATCTCCTTGCCCTCATGGTATGGTCACGAACAGACCAACGCGAATCCGGGCACAGCGCCGCACAGCAGGCCCAGGCCACGCTCTCGGCGAGCTTGGCCGGTTACGCCGAAAGATTCCCTCAGATCACAGTGCATCGGATCCTCTCCGACGGTGATCCGGCCACACGAATCCTCGACGCCTCGATCGACGCGCAAATGATCGTCGTGGGCAGCCGGGGACGCAGCGCACTGACGGGCTTTGCCCTCGGGTCGGTGTGCCGGGCGGTCCTCGACCAGGCGTCGGTGCCTGTACTTGTTGCACGCCCACGGCCCGGTGACCGTGGCCATGCACACAGCGTCCAACGGCGAGCGGCCCAAAATCGTCGGCTGAAGCAGTCACGCTAACGAAAGGTCCGAACTCATGGTCAAGGTTTTCTTGGTCGACGATCACGAAATCGTCCGGCACGGCGTAGCCGACCTCATCGACCTCGAGCCCGACCTCGAGGTCATCGGCGAGGCAGGGACCTGTTCCCAGGCACTGGCCCGCATCCCCGCGCTGCGCCCGGACGTCGCCGTCCTGGACGTGTTGTTGCCCGACGGCAACGGCATCGAGTTGTGCCGTGAGCTTCTCTCGGCGAACCCGGACCTGCGGTGTTTGATCCTGACCTCGTTCACCGACGAGCAGGCCATGCTCAACGCCATCCTGGCCGGAGCCAGCGGCTATGTGATCAAAGATATCAAAGGCCTGGAACTGATCGCCGCGATCCGCGATGTCAGCGACGGGAAGTCGCTGCTGGACAATCGCGCGGCAGCGGCGCTGATGAGCAAACTCCGCGCCGAGGCTGCCGAGAAGACCGGCCCGTTGGCCACCCTGACCGAGCAGGAACGGACCTTGCTGGCTCTGCTCGGCGAAGGGCTGACCAACCGGCAGATCGCCGCGCGCATGTTCCTGGCGGAGAAAACGGTCAAGAACTACGTCTCCCGGCTGTTGACGAAACTCGGTGTCGAACGCCGCACGCAGGCCGCGGTGATGGCATCCAAGCTCGAGGAATAGCGTTCTCGCGGCCTCCGTAGAGGGCGCTCGAACCTGCTCGGCCGTGAAAGAATGCTGCCGTGGATGAACAGAGCCAGCCCGGTCGGCAGATTCCGGTCACCGAGACGCTGTCACAACTGAAGCTGCGTGAGCTGCTGAGCCAGGTCCAAGACCGCATCGCTCAGATCATCGACGTGCGGGATCGGATGGACCGGCTCATCGAGGCCATGCTCGTCGTCACCGCGGGCCTGGACCTCGACGACACCCTCCGCTCGATCGTCCACACCGCCATCGAGCTGGTCGATGCACAATACGGCGCCCTCGGCGTGCGCGAGCACGACAAGACCAGCAACGAACTGGCCGAGTTCGTCTACGAAGGCATCGACGATCGAACCCGGGTCCTCATTGGCGACCTGCCCAGAGGACACGGGGTGCTCGGGTTGCTCATCAAGGAACCCAAGCCGATCCGGCTGGCCGACCTGTCCGAGCACCCCTCCTCGGTCGGGTTTCCACCGAATCATCCCCCGATGAACACCTTTCTCGGTGTGCCCGTCAAGGTGCGCGACGAGGTTTTCGGCAACCTCTACCTCACTGAGAAGGCTGGCGGTCAGGAGTTCACCGAGGACGACGAAGTCGTCGTGCAGGCTTTGGCGGCGGCGGCCGGTATCGCCATCGCCAATGCCCGGCTCTACGAGGAATCCCGCATGCGCCAACAGTGGCTCGAAGCGACCAGGGATGTGGCCACCGCGCTCCTGGCCGGCGGGGAGCCGAAAGAAGCGCTGTCGTTGGTCACCGAGCAAGCACTGACCCTCACGCAGTCGGCGTGCACCTTCGTCGCCCTGCCCGAGGACCCGGAGGTGCCGAACGAGGAAGTGACCGAGCTGGTCGTGATTGCCGCGGCGGGTGTCGATGCCGCGGATATCATCGGTCAGCGTCTTGCCGTGGAGGACACCCAGTCCGGGGCCGCCTACCGCTCAGAGAAGATGGTGGTCAGTGAGAAGCTGCCCTACAACCTCTTCTCCGACACCAGGACCCGGTTCGGACCGGCAGTCGTGGTGCCGTTGCGGGTCGGAGACACCGTCATCGGCGTCCTGACCACCATCCGTCCGGCCGATGCGCAAGCACTGGACGAGGCCAGCACATCCATGCTCACCGCTTTCGCCGATCAAGCCGCTCTGGTCCTGCAACTGTCCGACACCCAGCGCCGCATGCGCGAACTCGACGTGCTGTCGGACCGTGACCGCATCGCACGAGGCTTGCACGATCACGTCATCCAGCGGCTCTTCGCCGTCGGACTGTCACTACAAGGCAGCGTTCAGCGCGCTCGCGGACCCGAGGTCAAATCCAGGCTCATGGAGACCATCGACGACGTGCAATCCATCGTCCAAGACATCCGGCACTCGATTTTCGATCTGCAGAGCAACAACACCGCCGACTCCTCGAAGTACCGAAAGCACCTGCACGGCATCATCGTCGAGGCCACCGCCGACACCGGGCTGCGTACGACCGTGCGGCTGGCCGGACCGGTCACCGTGCTGGCCCCGCCCCTGTCCGACGACGTCGAAGCGGTCCTGCGTGAAGCGGTCAGCAACGTCGTCCGCCATGCGCAGGCAACCCTGGTCTCGGTCGAACTGCGGGTCGGTGACGAGGTGTCGATCGAAGTGGCCGACGACGGCGTCGGCGTCGCCGAGGACATCTCGCGCCGCAGCGGGCTGGCCAACCTCGCCGTCCGAGCCGAGAACGCCGGGGGAACGTTCCGTATCGAGAATCGCCCAGAAGGCGGAACGGTTCTGCGCTGGACAGTGCCTTTGCCGTGACCGAATCGGACTCGTGCGGCGACTACTGCCCAACCCTCAGGCCCGAGTGCTGATCCGACGGGGCCGACGGCCGCTCGAGCAGTCTGATCCCGGACACGATGTCGGGATCGATGGTGATGACGGTGTCCATGGAACCCTGCACCCAGGGCTGCAAGCGCCGCTCATAGCGTTGCACCCGGCTCGGGTCGCCGACAATGCGAGCCAGCCCGGTCACCGACACCGACCACCGATCCGACGTCGCGGGTCGATCTCGTCCGCACCATAGGTCACCACCACAGGCGAGCGGCCGGTGACGATCGCAGACCCCAGCCGCGTGTGAAAGACGATCAGCCCGTCCTCGTCGACCAGGTGGGTTGACCAAGCGAATCGCGGGCGGCGCACACGCGTATAGACCACTCTCCCCATCGGTGTTCCCGCCAAGAGCCGAAGCGCCTCAGCTCTGCTCAGCTCCACCGCCTCGCACCGCCCTTCAGCGTCGTCGTCCAGATCGATCACGACAACGCTCCGTCGGCGACGACCCGACCCAATCGGTTGACCGTATGCACCGAATCCGACCTCGCTTTCCAATCACTATCCGCCCAGCATCCATGCCACCAGTCGACTCGCACTCACCCCTAAAGCCGAAGGTCCACAGGTAGTGGGCCGATCGGCCTGCTCTGCTGGCTGGTCCTTTCCATCACAGGCCGCCTCTGACTGCCGATGTGCCGTGCTGAGAGCCTTCACCAACTGCGTTCGAGACAGGTTGAGCGTGAGCGGTATTCCCAGATCTTCTGCCAGTGACACGCCGAAAGGCACTCGACGTCACGGACACGTCCTCCACAGTCTCACCAGCGCGCAAACTGCGCTTCTTTCGGCGTGTCGTCCACAAAGTCGCACGGGCCGTTTGAGGAACACGTTGTAGCGGCACCGCTCACGCTCCCCACCCCGCAGCCCTGCCCGATCAACCGCACTCACCTTCGCCGTGACCGCCCGATACAACGCCGACTTACTCGGCTGGCCGCCCCGAAACCCCCAGTTTTTCTGCGCTCAACCGCACATGGCCGCTGGTCAACGACCCACCCGCGACAGCTCGGCTAACCGGTCCGCAGCAGCTCGGCGCAGCGCCCGCGAAGCTGCGTCCCCCGTCCACAACCTCCCGCCCAACGCACACCAGACCACGTCAGAGCATTGGAACGCAAAACCATCTGCCCGGCAGCGTAACCCAGCCTGTCAGCCCTGACGAGGTACTGACACCGAAGCGGGAACGACCTACTGATATTTCAGTGGGAACTCACACCATCCAGATGGTCACCGGTGAGGGTGTGTCCGGCGAGGGAAGGATTCGTTGTGTGGTGCGACTTTTCGTGGATCTGGACTCCCAGGCGCCGCACCTCCACGCTCACCAATAACGCCGAGAATGACCGTGCCTGAACTTCCTACGGCCCCATCAGCTACCAGCTCAGCCTAACCGTTCATCAGTTCCACGGAGGCGCGCCGGAGTCACAGCCAGTCGCAGCCTTGATAGTTCAGAGAAGACCCCGCGCGACCCGACGTTGTCGATGCGACAAGTGAGCAAAGCCGGACTGATACCGAGACCCGCTGCCATTCTGAGGGTTTGGCGGAGTATTTCTGTCCCGTGTCCGAGTCTGCGGTAGCGCGGAGCGACGATATAGCCGATGTGCCCACCCCACCGGGCCAGTTTCTCGGTGAGCCGGTGGCGGATATCGCTGCTGCCCACGAACACGCCGTCGAGGGCGGCGACGAGGAACGTGTAGGGCACCGAGCCTTCGGCCAAGCCCTCCCCCGCACGGGCACGGTCCTGAACGAGAAGGTACTCCGACCAGGCCATACCTGGTCGGTAGTCCTTGGCGAAGACAGTGCCGTCCTGCGTGATCGCCGACCGGAGTTCGAGAAATTCCCTCTCGTCACCTGGACCGATCGGGCGCACGATCAAGTGCTCGGCTGTGGTCATGGTTTCGATGCTGAGTCCGTGACCCATCGCGGGCAACCGATTTCGGCACAGTGACCTCCAGTCTCTCGACGTCAGAGCCTCGAACCCCCTGTGAAGCCTGCCCTTTCAGCGTCATCGCCCCGGCCTGGCTTCGGTCTGGTCTGCATGGCAAATTCGGGCGCCAGTTCGACGTGCGCGGTGGAGTGTCTACAGTTCTTCGAGGGTCAGTTGTCCGGGGCCCGGTACTCGCCGGGTCTTGGACCCGCGTTTGCTGTACAAGCGGCGCACACCGAGGATTGTGGCGGTTGCGGTAGTTCAACCATCGGCCGTCCGTGGTCGAATGCCCCTCAACGGCATTGCAATTGCGGCAAAGCCAAACACGTACAAGCCCGGTTCTGTGGTCGTGGTCGAGCACCATGCCCCAGTGCCCGCCCTTGTCCCCGGCGCCCGCGCAGATCGCACACTTGCCGTTCTGCCACTGGTAGATCGCTGTCGGAGTTGCCCAGTATCCGCCGTCCGGCACCGACCAGAACCAGCATGCGGGCCACAGAGCGGGTAGCCACCGATCGACGAAAACACGCGCTCCCTCCCGCATGAACTCAGCTGTCTGTCGCTCCTGCTTACTCAGGTGTCGGCAGCACGCCGGTGTCCCGACGGCCGCACGGCCGATGCAATCAACTCCCCGATCACACTTCGCTTCCAGCTCGGCCCGGACCAACGACCACGCCGCAAGAACTCGGTTCACGAATTCAGGCGTCATACGCCTGGCGCTCGGGGGGAGTTTGTCGGCCTCTGTCGGCACTTCGGCACGAAACGCCAGCGGACCCCGGGTGGGCTGTTCGGCGGCCGCGAAAGCCACTGACTCAGGGACCTCGGCCGAATCCGCAATCACGCGGATCGTCGAGTCGCTCGGCAACGACTCTCGTTCACCCCGCGCATCCCACATGGAACCGTCTCCGATGTCTCGACCGCCGACCACGGTCAGGGGAAGGTGGAGAACCCCTACGTCATCGTGTGCGACGTGAATACAACAACGGTATCCATCACCGACATCACCAACGCCCTCACGTTCGTCCCCGTCCTGATCATCGTGGCATGCACCGCGGTGAGCGCCCTGTTCATCTGCCTTTCCCGACAACCATCACCTCAGCGCAGGACGTACCGCAACCGCGCGATCCTCTTCGGCGCCGGCGCGCTCGGCGTCCTGATCTTCTGGACCATCATCACCAACCAGACAAGCCCGCCGGCCCCGACACCCGAGCCGTCCACCGTCGAGGGCCAATAGCCACCCGACCTGCACAGACGACACGTCCCTGGTCCGGCTGTCACCGGACCAGGGAATACTCGAGCGCGTCCATCGAACGACAATGCAGGGGCGGGCATTTCATGATCCAACGTACGACCAGGGGCTTGTTCACCGCGCGGATCGGCGCCCGCGACATCCGCGGCTGGTCCGCCACCGTGGAAGAGATGCAGGCCATCCTCGGCAGGTTCGGGCTCGACGCCACTGACGCCGGCTCGGCGATATCGCGGGAAATCATCGCCGACAACAAATCGGCGCCAACGGACTGCGAGCTCGAGCTTCCCCAAGACCAACGGATGCACCAACTGCGCGCCGCCGCCGACGGGCCGCAGCGTGCCCTGCTGCGCGAGGCCCTGGTGGAACTGCGCGACACCATGCCAACACCCGGCCCACACGCAGCGCGGATGAAGTTCGTCCCCGACCCCGACCCGGGCGCCGAACTGCAGGCGTGGCTCAGCGAACGGGCCGCCGGTGTGAACGCCTCAGCGCCGCAAGTGGGCCAGATCGCCGTGTTCGGTTCAGCAGCGGTGCCGCAGAAGGACTCTGGATCGGCCGCGCGAGCGGAATACCTGGACTGGATCGATCCAACCCCGATCGTGTCCACCGCCGATCTCGAGTGGGGCATGTTCAAGTGCGCAGACCCAACTCGGCGTTCACTGGCCGAGGTCTTCGTGGCCCTACATCAGGCCACGACCCCGGCGGAATTGGAAGCGTGGATCGAGCGGCGCTGGATCGGTGGCGGGGCACAGCCGGTGAAACTCGTACGGGTCGAAGGCTCGGCCGGGCCAATCTATAGCGTGGGCAGCGACGGCAACCATCGCGTCCACTTCGCCCGCATCTTCGGTCTTCCCCTGCTGGCGCTGGTGCGCACCAGCCCCCTGCCCGACCGCTGATGGTGTTCGACTACCCCGAATCCGAGAGCGAACCATTCGGGCAATGGGCATCGTTGTGGCGCGGGCTGCGGGACCTGGGACTCCTCGATGTCGCCGAGCACCCCGGATCTGACATGCAGTGGCGGACACCGACGCGCATATGCGCAGAGTGGATGCTCATGAGCCCACACGCCGCCACCGGGGTGAACCGTGCCTACGACCGGGTGAATCCGCAGGCCCTCCAGCACGCCACCGGGCTGTCCGAAGACGAACTGTTCGACCCAGAGCAGTGGGCCCGGAAACTTCTCGGCTCCCCACGCCCACACCCACGCCCGCAATCGCGGCGGGAGCGATGGACATTCCTCTCCGGCCTGGTGCCCGCCTCGCTCACCCAACGAACAGAAAGCCGACGACCATCACGTAGCACCGGATCGGTCACAGGACCCCGGGATGCACCGTGAATCAGGGTGTGCTCGTCGGGGATCGGCCGGTTGCGGCGGAGTAGCATCCACGGCTGGGGCCCGTGCACGGTCCTGACTCCGAGCCGCACCGATCCCCACGTGATCACCGGCGCCGAGGACAAGACGGCTGGTTTTGGTCGCGAACCTGGACACCAGTTGTGCGTGAATCTCGACACCACCTGCGCGAGCGAGATTTTCGTGTTCGCGAATTCTGACACCACCA
>NZ_JBSGIJ010000016.1:0-121236 GCF_053605015.1 Nocardia sp. NPDC003979 | reverse complement strand
AGTCTGCGCTGGATGTTGAGCAACTGGATCTCGTAGGCGTCGACCACGTCGATGCCGGGGTACCGGTCGACCAGCGGCGGCACGGCCACCCGATCGTGTTCGGCGCGCGCCAATTCATCGGCGAGTTCACTCCGCTGCGCGTCGGACAGCACGGGTACCTCCTGGTAAATCTGCTCGGCCGGACAGGCAAACTGTAACCGGTTTCGGAGCCGAATATCTGCTCTTCTTCCAGACAACATAGCGCAACCGCGTACTGATTCTATAACGTGTTCTACATGAGTGATCGGGAATACGATGTGGTGGTCGTCGGGAGTGGCGCCGCTGGAATGACCGCCGCCCTCACCGCGGCGCACCACGGGCTGAGCGTGGTGGTGCTGGAGAAGGCGGCGCACTACGGCGGGTCGACCGCCCGGTCCGGGGGCGGGGTGTGGATTCCGGGGAACAAGGCGCTGCTCGCCTCGGGCCGCCCCGACGATCGCGACGAGGCGCGCACCTACCTGCACAGCATCATCGGCGACGTGGTGCCCGCCGAGAAGATCGACACCTACCTCGATCGCGGCGCCGAGGCGTTCGACTTCGTGCTCGACCACACGCCGTTGAAAATGAAGTGGGTGCCCGGCTATTCCGATTACTACCCCGAGGCTCCGGGTGGCCTGGGCCAGGGCCGTTCGTGCGAACCGACACCTTTCAACGGCAAGGTGCTCGGCGCGGAGCTCGCCAATCTCGAGCCGCCGTATGCCAAGGCGCCGATGAATGTGGTCGTCATGCAGGCCGATTTCGTGCGGCTGAACCTGATCCGCCGCCACCCCAAGGGCATGATGCGGGCGCTGCGCGTCGGCGCGCGCACCTACCTGGCCAAGTTCACCGGTAAGCACCTGCTCGGCATGGGTCAGGCCATCATCGCCGCCATGCGCAAGGGCCTGCTCGACGCGAACGTGCCGGTGCTGCTCAACACCCCGCTCACCGACCTGGTGGAGACCGACGGCCGGATCACCGGCGTCAAAGCCACCGTCGACGGCGAATCGGTCACCTTCACCGCGCGCTACGGCGTGATCCTCGGCAGCGGCGGTTTCGAGCACAACGCGGACATGCGCGCCAAGTACCAGCGGCAGCCGATAACCACTGAGTGGACAACCGGTGCCGCGGCCAATACCGGCGATGGCATCGTCGCGGGTATGGCGGCAGGAGCGACGGTCGGGTTCATGGAGGACGCCTGGTGGGGTCCGACCATCTTCAAGGGCGGCAAGCCCTGGTTCGCGCTGGCCGAACGCAACCTGCCCGGCACCATCATGGTCAACGACCGCGGCGTGCGCTTCGGCAACGAGTCGGCCCCGTATGTGGAGGCCGTGCACACCATGTACGGCGGCGAGTACGGCCAGGGCCCCGGACCCGGCGAGAACGTGCCCGCCTGGCTGGTGTTCGACCAGCGCTACCGCAACCGCTACATCTTCGCGGGTCTGCAACCGGGACAGCGTTTTCCGAAGCGCTGGATGGAGAACGACAACATCGTCAAGGCCGACACGATCGCCGAACTCGCCGCCCGCATCGGTGTTCCCGCCGAAGCGCTCGCCGGAACCGTAGAGCGGTTCAACGGCTTCGCCGCCTTGGGCAAGGACGAGGACTTCGGTCGCGGCGACAGCCACTACGACCGCTATTACGGTGACCCGACCGTGAAGCCGAACCCGTGCCTGGCCGAGATCTCGCAGGGCCCGTTCTACGCCGCGAAGATCGTGCCCGGTGACCTGGGCACCAAGGGCGGCCTCGTCACCGATACCGCCGGACGCGTGCTGCGGGAAGACGATTCGGTGATCGACGGCCTCTACGCGGCGGGCAACTGCAGCTCGCCGGTGATGGGCCACACCTACGCGGGCCCCGGCGCGACCATCGGTCCCGCGATCACCTTCGCCTACCTGTCCGTGCTCGACATCGTCGGCAAGAAGTCCTCTACCGCCAAGGAAGTGAAGTAGTGCCCATCGATCCACAGATCGCGCTCGGCGCGGCGCTGCCCAGCCGCGAATTCAGCTGGACCCCCACGGATGTACAGCTCTACCACCTGGGTCTCGGCGCGGGCGCGCGCTGCACCGACCCGGTCGAGCTGCGTTATCTCGACGACAGCGAACCCCAAGTGCTGCCCACCTTCGCCACCGTCGCCCCGACCCTCGGCGAGACCGCGGCGCCGCGCGTGAGTTTCCCCGGCGTCGAGATCGACCTGGCGAAGGTGGTGCACGGCCATCAGCAAGTGGTGGTGCACAAGCCGATTCCCGCCTCGGGCAAGGCCGTGTCCGTCGGCCGGATCTCCGAGGTCTGGGACAAGGGCAGCAATGCGGTGATCGTGCAGGAGCACACCGTCACCGGCGCCGACGGGGAGCCGCTGTGGACGGCGCGCTCGTCGATCTTCGCCAAGGGCGAGGGTGGTTTCGGTGGCGAACGCGGACCGAGCACGAAAGCCGAGCTCCCCGATCGCGCCCCCGACGCGGAACTCACCACCGCCACCCTGCCGCAGCAGGCACTGCTCTACCGCCTCTGCGGTGACCGCAACCCCCTGCACTCCGATCCCGAATTCGCGAAGGCGGCGGGGTTTCCCGCACCGATCCTGCACGGGCTGTGCACCTACGGCGTGGTCTGCAAATCGCTCACCGATGTCCTGCTCGACGGTGACGCCACCCGCGTCGCGGGCTTCCGCGCGAAGTTCACCGGCGTGCTCTACCCCGGCGAAACCCTGCGCACCAAGGTCTGGCGGGAGGCCGACACGCTCGTCGCGGTGGTCACGGCCGTCGATCGCGACGACGCGCCCGTCCTCGGCGACGTCACCCTGCGCATCGCCTGAACTGAACACCTGATCACCACGCTCTGGTGGCGGCATCGGCCGAGAGGTCGCCGCCACCAGGGCGTGGTGATCTCGGTCAGGACGGGGGGAGGGTGGTGTGGGGGGATCGGGGGGTGAGGGTGGTGGTGAGGAAGGCGTAGATGGTGACGATGAGGATGGGGGCGGCCAAGGGGGCCCAGGCCAGGTGGACGGGGACAAGGGCCGCGGTGGTCGCGGCGATGGTGAACAGGACTGCGCCGCCTACCGAGGGGATGGTGGTGGGGACTACGCCTTCGGGAGCGTGCAGGACCGCGGCGTTGAGAAGGTAGGTGGTGGCTACCAGACCTGTTGCCGCGGATGCGATCACGCCTACGTCGGCGAAAGCGAGGGCGGCGATGGCGGTGAGGACCGCGGCGACCGAGGCGGGGCGCCACCACCAGCTCGCGATGACGAAAGCCAGGGCTGGTACGCCGAGGATCGGGTTGATCAGGGCGACCGAGGTGACGAGCAGCAGGCCGGCCAGCAGGGCGAGGAATCTGGTCATCGGCGCACCCGCACTGTTCGGCGGTGTTCGGGGAGCAGGCGCATGGCCTGGTCGAGGCGGGTGCCGTCGGGCCAGGCGATGATGTCGACGCCGACGGTGCCCATGTCGCGATACATCGAGGCCCGCTCGAGCTGCCACATCTTGGCCATGGTCGGGTCGAGGCCGTCGGCGAAGGGGGTACCGCGCAGCACGTCGACGGCGACCACCACGTGACCGCGTTTGCGCAGGTCGATGAGGGCGAGCGCGAATTGGGTGTCGAGCAGGGTGGAGAAGGCGACGATGATGGCGCCGATCGGCACCGCGGCGTGCGGGGCGAGGGTGCCGGTGTGCTCGACATGTTCGTCACCGACGCCGAGCACGGTGTCGACGATCCGGTAGAACTGCCTGCGCCCGATATCGGGACGCAACCAGCGCGGCGACTCACCGAGGCACACCACCGCGGTGCGGTCACCGGCCTGCAGCGTGGACTGCACCACCTGGGCGGCGCCGCGCACCGACAGTTCCAGCGAATCGCTGGCGGGGCCGGGTGCCTGCTGGGAGGTGTCGACGAGGACGACCACGTCGGCCGAGCGGTTGGTGAACCGCTCGGTGACATAGAGCCTGCCGCGACGCGCGCTCACCGGCCAGTTCACGGTGCGCAGCTGGTCGCCGGGGGCGTAGGCGCGGATGTCGGCGTATTCGACACCCGGCCCGTGCTTGCGGGTGAGGTGGGTGCCGATGCGATCGGGCAGCTCGGTGCGCGGCATGCGCATCCGCTGCGGATCGGCGATCGGGTAGACGTAGAGATTCGCCGCGGGCAGCTCGGCGGTGGCGACGGCGAGCCCGGCGGGGCTCAGTGCGGTCACCGCCGCCTGCACCGGGTAGCGACCCCAGCGGGTGGCCGAGAGTGCCAGCCGCATCCCGGCCGGTGCGCCACCGGAATCGTGGGATTCCTCCACCTCGAGGTCGAGACCGGTGAGCGGAACCGGGGCCATCCGCAGCAGCGCGTGCCCGCTCTCGACGAACGCCGCGGCGACGGCGGTGACGACCTCGCCCTCGAAACAGCGGACGGTGCCGCTGCCGTCGACCTGGATTCTGGTCGGGTTCTGCTGCCACGGTGCGGTGGCGAGCACCCCGAGCATCGGCGCGGCGAAGACGACGAGCTGCCACTGCCCGCGCAACACAGCGACCACGAGCGCCGCCGCGGCGCAACCGGCGAGGATGAACACCAACGGCGCCGGGCGCCACCGCAATTCGACCTCGACGGTCTTCGATTCGTCGCGGTGCTTCATGTGCTCGTGGCGCGGGGAACCGGTAGCCTGCGCAGCAATTCGGCGATCACGTCCTCACCGCGGATGCGCCGCACCCACATCTCCGGGCGCAGCGTGATGCGGTGCGCCATGGCAGGCACGGCGAGCGCCTTCACGTCCTCGGGGATCACGTAGTCGCGGCCGAGCAGCAGGGCCCGCGCGCGCGACATCTGTACCAGGTCGAGTTCGGCGCGCGGGCTGGCGCCGACCTCCACCTGCGGGTGGCTTCGGGTGGCGGAGGCAAGTGCGACAACGTAATTCACCACGTCGGGGTGCACGGTGACGAACTCGACCGACTGACGCATCTCCATCAGCCCCTGCGCGTCCACCACCTGGCCCACCTGCGGTGGGGTGGAACCACGTTCGAGCCTGCGCCGGATCATCTGGGTCTCGTCCTGCTCGGACAGGTACCCCAGGCGCAGCTGGATGGCGAACCGGTCGAGCTGGGCCTCGGGCAGCGGGTAGGTGCCCTCGTACTCGATCGGGTTGTCGGTGGCGAGCACGATGAAAGGCTGTGGGAGCAGGTAGGTTTCGCCGTCGATACTCACCTGGCCCTCGGCCATCGCCTCGAGCAGCGCCGCTTGGGTCTTGGGCGGGGTGCGGTTGATCTCGTCGGCGAGGAGCACATTGGTGAACACCGGTCCGCGCCGGAAGTTGAACCGCCCGGACGACATGTCGTAGATCGTCGATCCCAGCAGGTCGGCGGGCAGTAGATCCGGCGTGAACTGCACGCGGGTGAAATCCAGGCCGAGCGCGGCCGCGAAGGAACGCGCGATCAGCGTTTTGCCGAGGCCCGGCAGGTCCTCGATGAGGACATGGCCTCCGGACAGTACGGCGATCATGATGAGTTGCATCTCATCGCGCTTGCCGACCACGACCCGGCCCAGCTCACGCAGTACTGCGTCGGAGCGCTGGACGGTCACGTTCAACGGCATTGTCATCGGTGGCCTCTAACCCCTCACATCGACTGCAATCGGCGCAGGATCTCGTCCAGCGCCGCCCTACCCGGTGCGCGGCCCGTCTGGTCGCGCAACGACGAATTCGCCGGGTCCACCCAGCGCCACAGTTCGGGTCCGAACTGCAGCTGACCGGCCGCCTCGATGGCTCTGCGGTTCTTGGATACCCGCATACCGGTGGACAATTCGAACTCTTTGGCCAGCAGCGGGCGCAGGTGCCGGTCCCAGTCGGCGCGGGTGCCGTCGGCGCGGGCGACGAGCATCTCGGCGCGGGCGTGCCAGCGGCCGAGCATCTCGGCGGGACCGTTGTCGATGTACTCGGTGAGCGGCTCCTCGCGCCGCACGCGGTAGCGCAGCGACCACACGAGCACCCCGAGTGCGACCGCGACCGGCAAGGCGACGGCGAGCGGCAGCAGATCGCGGTCGAGCCGCAACAGCACGACCTCGAGCACCAGCACCGCGACCACCGCCGTCACGACCACGGTCGTGCGGTTGGACTTGATCTCTTCCCCGGGATTCACGCGACCTCCACGCGACGGGCCGTCCGACGTGGGCCGGTCATGCGGGCACCACCCGTCGCTGCAGGTCGGAGAGCACGATGCGCAGCAGTTGTTCGGCGCGCATGCGCTGCCATTCGAGCATCGAGTGGGGACTGAACCTGGCCTCTTCGAAGAGCGCGACGAGTTCGCGGGCGGAGGCGTCGTGCAGCACGCCGCTCTCGAAGGCTCTGGCCAGCACCTCCATCGGGGTGTCGGAGGCCTTCGGGCGGGCGATGCTGTCGGTGGACAGGCCGCGTTCCATGGCCACATAGCAGGCGATGATCGCGGTGCGCGGGTCCTGGCCCGGCGCGTTCATCGCGGCCAGGCCCATCTCGGCGGCCCTGGTGAGCGAGTCGACATCGCTGGCGGACGGTGCGGCCGACTCGTCGACGACGGCTTGCTCGGGGGCGCGCCGCGCGGCGACCGCGACGGCGGCGAGCCCGGCCAGCGCGACCGCGATCAGGGTGATGGCCAGCCCCGCCGCGATGAGCAGGGCGGTGCCGGTGAGTTCGGTGGGGCCCGCCGTGGGGTCGGGGGCGGGCGCGTCGGTGGGGGTCGGCACCGGGCCCGAGCCCTCGGAAAGAGTCTCGGCGGCCGGGCGCACCGGCCGGGCGCCGGGCAGCAGGAACAGGGCGGTGACGCCCGCGGCGAACATCAGGGCGACGGAGGCGATGAGCATCGGCAGGAGCACCGCGAGCCTGCGCCACTGGAATCTCGGCAGCACGATGTCCTCGTGTTGCGGCTTGGCGAGCGGGAGGCGATGCTGGCTGGCGACGACGCCTGCCACCAGGATGACGATCGATACCAGCAGCAGCACCGGCATCACCGCGACGAGCAGCGGTGACGGGGCGCCCGATGACTCGTCTGATCCGGCGCCGGGAAGACTGCCCTGCAACGCGAAAGTCGCGCAGGCCACCAGTGCGATCACGACGATCGCCCGCGTAATGGGCTGATTCACCCCGATCACAGCTGTACCACCAAACCCCAGAGACTGCACAAATCAGCCACATAGTTACATGCCGGGCGGTTCGCTCGGGAGGAAATCGGCTCTTTTGGATTTCCTCCTATTCATTGTCCCCCTCGCGGCAAGGGGCACGCTACGCAGTGCGAACGGTGTGAGATCCGGTTAGTGAGAGTTCACCGAGCCGACTGGTGGTGCGCGCGAGATCCGGCACGAGGGGCGCCCCGGTGGTCAGCTCGGTGACGGGTTCGGCCGCGTAGATCGTGCAGGGCAGGTCGGCGTCGTAGAGGATGTCGACCAGATTCACCAGCCGCATCGCCCAGTCCGGTGGCACCGTGCGCAGCGGCGGTACCGCGACCAGGGTCCAGCGGCGGAAACGTGTGGTCAGGCGCAGGTAGTCGGCGGCGCTGGTCGCGGTACCGCACAGGTGCTCGAAGGCGAAGGTCACCGCATCGCCGTCGACGGATTCCGCGCGCACGGTTCGCCCGTCGGCCAGGTCGAGCACCACGCCGGGACCGGCGGTGCGCTCCGTCGACACCACGTACCGGCCGGCACAGAATCCGTGGTCGGCACGGGTGCCGAGGGTGCGGTAGTCCAGCGGACCGTCGAGGGTCACGACCTCGAGGTTGGCGAGGATGCGCTCGATGGTCGGCACGAACCGGTCGTGGAACAGCGGGTTCGGCAGCAGACCCGCGGGCGGGTAGTTCGAGGTGACCACCAGGGTGCGACGCTCGGCGAACAGGGTGTCGAGCAGCCGGGCCACGAGCATGGCATCGCCGATGTCGTGCACGTGGAACTCGTCGAAACACACCAGATCCGCGTCACCCAGCAAACGTTCTATCGCATTTTCGATCGAACCCAGTTCGTGTACCGCGGTGTGCAATGCGGCGAAAAAATTGTGGAAATGAAAGCGGCGCTCGCGAATCGGATCGGCCGAAGCGAAGAACCGATCCATCACCATTGTCTTGCCACGCCCCGGCCTGCCGTGCAGATACACCCCGCGCGCCCGTTTGCGCACCCGCCCGTTCCGATCGAGCAACTCCCCGAGCCGCCGCGCCGCCGCCGTCTGCCCGGAATCGAGAACCACCGTCACACCGACCTCCTCGTCCCACCCAGTTGTAGTGGGGCGAGGAAGCCGGGCGACAGACATGGTGATGTGCTCAACAGGTGCGCTGAGTCACCCCGGCGCGAAAACTCAGGCGGTGAGCACCAATCCGGAGGTGGGGACGCCGGTGCCCGCGGTGACGACGATGCGTTCCAGGTCGTCGACCTGGTTCACCGAGGTGCCACGGATCTGGCGGACCGCTTCGGCGATGCCGTTCATGCCGTGGATGTAGGCCTCGCCGAGCTGGCCGCCGTGGGTGTTGAGGGGTAGGCGGCCGCCGAGTTCGATGGCGCCGCCGGCGATGAAGTCCTTGGCTTCGCCGCGACCACAGAAACCCAGTTCCTCGAGTTGCATGAGGACGAAGGGGGTGAAGTGGTCGTAGAGGATGGCGGCCTGCATGTCGGCGGCGGTGAAACCGCTTTGCGCCCAGAGCTGTTCGCCGACCAGGCCCATTTCGGGCAGGCCCGTCATGGCGTCGCGGTAGTAGCTGGTCATCACGTACTGGTCGGGGCCGCTGCCCTGGGCGGCGGCGGCGATGACAGCGGGACGCTGCGGCAGGTCACGGGCGCGTTCGACGCTGGTGACGACGATCGCGACGCCGCCGTCGGATTCCTGACAGCAGTCGAGCAGATGCAGGGGTTCGGCGATCCAGCGCGAATCCTGGTGCTGCTCCAGCGTGATCGGCTTGCCGTAGAAGAAGGCGTTCGGGTTCACCGCGGCGTGCTTGCGATCGGCGACGGCCACCTTCCCGAAATCCGCGCTGGTCGCACCGGTGACGTGCATGTACCGGCGCGCGACCATCGCCACCTGCGCGGCGGGTGTCCCGAGACCCTGGGGATAGGCCCAGCCCGCGTCGATCCCCGAGGACGTCGGTGCGGCGGCGAGCGCGGGCGAGAACTGGCCGAAGCGTGCACCGGAGCGCTCGTTGAAGGCGCGGTAGGCGACCACCACGTCGGCCACACCGGTGGCCACCGCCATCGCCGCCTGCTGCACGGTCGCACACGCCGCGCCGCCGCCGTACCCGATGTGGCTGAAGAACTTCAGGTTCGGGATGCCGACCGCCCTGGCCACCGCGGCCTGGGTGTTGGTGTCCATGGTGAAGGTGGTCAGACCGTCGACATCGGCAGGAGTGAGACCCGCGTCGGCCAGGGCAGCGGTGACCGCCTCCGCGGCCAACCGCAATTCGCTGCGGCCGGAGTCCTTGGAGAAGTCGGTGGCACCGATACCGACGACGGCCGCGCGGCCGGACAGCGTGCTCATTTCGGCTCCAGATCGGGGACGGCGACGACCGAGGTGGCGATGATGTGCTCACCGAGGCTGTCGCGACCACGGACATCGATGGTGATCAGGGTGTCGTCGATCTCGGTGACGGTGCCCGAGAGGGTCAGCGTGTCACCGGCATACAGCGGAACCCCGAGACGCAGCGCGATCGACTTCACCCGGGCGCGCGGTCCGGCCCAGTCGGTGACGAAACGCTGCACCAGGCCGGTGTCGGTGAGGATGTTGACGAAGATGTCGTCGGAACCGCGCCGCACGGCCTTGTCGCGGTCGTGGTGCACGTCCTGGAAGTCCCTGGTGGCCAGAGCGGTACTGATCACGAAGGTGGGATCGGCATGGATCACCAACTCCGGCAGGGTGGTTCCCACCGCGAGAGCGGCGGGATCGATGGTGGTTGTCACGAGCGGGTCCTTTCCGGACGGGCAGAGCGAGTCGACTCGGCGCACCCCCCGCACTGTTCCGCGATGGCTGGGCGGATCACGCGCGAGGAGGTGCCGCGCTCACCGCTCGGCCTGCCAATACGGCAGCACGGTGCCGTCGGCCAGCTTTTCGAAGGCCACGCGCACCGGCAGGTCGATGGCGACCTCGGCCGGGTCGATGCCGCGCAGTTCACCGAGCATCCGCACACCTTCGTCGAGTTCGACCAGCGCGACCACGAACGGCAGCTCCCGGCCGGGCACCTTCGGCGCGTGGTGCACGACGAAGCTGAACACCGTGCCGGTGCCCGCCGCGACGACGTAATCGGTCGGCTCGGCCTTGTCCTGCCACAGCGCCGGAATCGGCGGGTGGCGCAGCGTGCCGTCCGGCAGGCGCTGGATGCGCAGTTCACCGGCTTGCGTTCCGGCCCAGAAGAACTCGGTGTCGCGGGAGATCACCGGGCCCACCCGCTCGGCGGGCGCGATCTCGACCGTATCCGTCGAGGTGTCGGCGGGTGCGGGGGCGGCCGGTGCGTACTTCAGGATCCGGAACAGCATCTCGGTGACCACCTCGTCACCGACCGTCCAGGTGGTGGTGAAGGTGAGGAACCAGCCGTCGCCGAGGCCGGTTCGCTTGGGCCCCTTGAATTCCGAGAGACGGCTGGTGACCGTCACCTCCTCGCCGGGACGCAGGTACCGGTGGTAGGTCTGCTCGCAGTTGGTGCCGACGACGGAGGTGTAGCCCGCCGCGTCGAGCAGTTCGTTGACGCGGCCGATGGGATCGTCGGCGGCGCGCTCGCCGTGCAGGCCGGTCATCGTCCAGACCTGCGCCATGGCGGGCGGGGCGACGATGCCGGGGTGTCCGGCGGCCTTGGCGGCGGCCTCGTCGACATAGATCGGGTTGGTGTCGCCGATGGCCTCCACCCAGTTGTGGATCATCGGCTGGTTCACCGGGTCGCGGCCGACGCGGGGAGCGCTCTCCCCCGCCGCGACCAGCGCGGTCAGGCCCGCCTGGATATCCTCGGGCACAGCAGTTTCCGGCACACGCCGCTCCTGGTTCATCGGGGCACGCGCGGCAGTTCCAGGCCGGCCGAGGCCACCAGTTCGCGCATGATCTCGTTGACGCCGCCACCGAAGGTGACGACGAGGTTCTGTTTGGTCCGCCGGTCGAGCCAGGCCAGCAGCTCGGCCGTGTCGGGATCGGCGGGGTCGCCGTAGCGGCCGACGACCTCCTCCACCAGCCGACCGGCTTCCTGCAACGCCTCGGTGGAGAACACCTTGGTCGCCGAGGCATCCGCGATGACGGTGTTCTGCGCGGCGGCGGGGTCGGCGGCGGCGACCTGCCAGTTCAGCAATTCGTTGAGCCGCACCATGGTTCGCACCCGGGCGAGCGCGCGGCGCACATCCGTCCGGGTGAGCAGTTCGCGCGCCGCCGACCAGTCACGCAGGCGGTCGTAGAGCTGTTCGATCTTGCCCGACGGGCCGAGGCTCACCCGCTCGTGGTTGAGCTGGGTGGTGATCAGCCGCCAGCCCCGGTTCTCCTCGCCGACCAGCATGTCGGCGGGCACCCGCACGTCGTCGAAATAGGTGGCGTTGGTGTGGTGGGCGCCGTCGCAGGTGATGATCGGCGTCCACGAATAGCCGGGGTCCTCCGTATCGACGATGAGGATCGTGATGCCGCGGTGCCGGGATTCGACCGTGCCGGTGCGGCAGGCCAGCCACACGTAATCGGCCTCGTGGGCACCGGTGGTGAAGATCTTCTGCCCGTTGACGATCCAGTCGCCATCGCCGTCACGCACGGCGGTCGTCCGCAGCGCGGCCAGGTCGGTGCCCGCCGAGGGCTCGGAGTAACCGATCGCGAAATGGATGTCGCCGGAGAGGATTCCGGGCAGGAACTTCTTCTTTTGCGCATCGGTGCCGTACTTCTGCAGGGTCGGGCCGACGGTCAGCAAGGTCACCAACGGCAACGGCACATCGGCGCGCACCGCCTCGTTGAAGAAGATCTGCTGTTCCATCGGGCCGAAACCCTGCCCGCCGAACTCCTTCGGCCAGCCGACACCGAGCCAGCCGTCGCGGCCCATCCGGCGAACAACCTCGCGGTAGGCGTCGCCGTGCCGATTGATCGCCATCTCGGCGTGTTCCTCGGGCGTGACGAGATCGGCGAAATAGGAACGCAATTCCTCGCGCAACCGCCGCTGCTCGGCGGTCAGATCGATGAACATCTGGCTCCCAGGAGGTCGAGCCGCAGATCCGCGCCGCCGAGCAGCCGCGCGAGATCCTTGGCCTGTGAGTAATAGCGGTGCATCGGGTGGGTGATGTCGACACCGAGCCCCCCGTGCAGGTGATGGCACTGCTGCATGGCACGCGGCACCTCGGCCGCCGCCCAGTACGCGAGCACGGCGAGGTCTTCGTCGATACGGTCCTGATGCTCGGGTGAGGCGTCGTTGTGCGCCAGCGCCCAGCACGCCGACTCGGCGGCCACGTGCAGCGTGCGCGACACCACGTACAGGTCGGCGATCTGCTGGGCCACCGCCTGGAACTCCGCCAGCGGCCTGCCGAACTGCTCTCTAGTCCGCACGTGCTCGGCGGTCAGAGTGACAGCGCCCTTGAGCAGGCCGTCGGCCACCGCGCCGAGGCAGGCGACGGCATAGCGGTGCAGGCCGGGCAGGGCGTCGGGCAGGAGCTGCTCGGCGGGGATCTCCACCTCGTCGAGGACGAGCGAGGCCTCGGGGACGCCCGCCGAACCGGTCACCGGGATCACCTCGAGGCCGGGGGCGACCCCGTCGATCAGGGCGACCCCGGCATCGGTCGGCACCAGAATCCAGCGCGCCTGTTCGGCGTAGAGCACGCCGGTCTTGCGGCCCGTGACGCGCACGGTGTCACCGTCGCGCACGGCTTTTGTCGTCGGCGCGGTGGTGAACGGCGCGCCCGGTTCGTTGAGCGCGGCCGTGAGCACGGTGCCCTTGCCGATCTCGGCGAGCACACGTTCGCCCAGGTGATCGGGTAGCACCGGCAACAGCGGAAGCACACCGAACCCGAAGGTCGGCAGCGCCGGAACCGCCGCCGCGTCGGTGGCCAGTTCCATCAGCAGGGCCGCCACCTCGGGCAAGCCCATTCCGTCACCGCCGAACCGCTCGGGCACGGGGACCGCGAGCAGGCCCGAATCGATGAGACTCGGCCACAATTCCATGTCGCGGGCAGGCTCACGTTCGAGCAGGCTCACGACAACCTCGGCTACGGCATCGGCACTTTCGTCGCGGGTGAAATCCACGGCGTCCTCCTTCGAGCTAACTGTCCGCATCGCGCGGCATGCCGAGAATCCGTTCGGCCGCCACGGTCAACAGGATCTGCTCGGTACCGCCCGCGATGGAGAGACAGCGTGTGAGCAAGAATTCTTTCAGAACGTCGCTATCCAGGGAACCTTCCCGGCCGGAAAGTTCCAGTGCATATTCCGCGAGCTCCTGCCGGTACCGGACGCCGACGAGTTTGCGGACGGCCGCCTGGGCGCCCGCATCGGCTCCGGCCACGGTGGCCGCCGCGATCCGCTGATCCAGCAATGTTCCAGCAATCGAGGTGGTGATCAGGGCGCCGAAATGATCCTCGCGCAGTTCTGTTCCCCGACCACCGGGCGGGAAACCGGCGAGCAGCGCTTCCAGCGCGCCACCGATCCCGCCACCGCCCATGGCGACCCGCTCGGCCGACAGAGTGGCGCGGGCGATCTTCCAGCCGTTGTTCAGCGCGCCGACCAGGCAGTTGTCGGGCACGAACACGTCGTCGAGGAACACCTCGCTGAACTTCTCCTCACCCGTGATCTGCACCAGTGGGCGCACCTGCACGCCCGCGGCGCGCATGTCGACGAGGAAATAGCTGATACCGCGGTGCTTGGGCGCGGACGGATCGGTGCGGGCCAGGCAGATGCCCCAATTCGCGGTGGATCCGAGCGAGGTCCACACCTTCTGACCGCGCAGCACCCAGCCGCCCTCGACCCGCTCGGCGGAAGTACGGAGGGCGGCCAGGTCGGACCCCGCGCCCGGCTCGCTGAAAAGCTGGCACCAGATCACCTCGCCGTGCAGGGTCGGCCAGACGAAGCGCTCGATCTGCTCCTCGGTACCGAAGCGAAGCAGGGTGGGCACCGCCCAGCCCGCGACCGCGAGGTCGGGGGTTTCCACCTCGGCGCGGCGCAGCTGTTCGGCGATCTGCAGGCAGGTCATCGGATCCGCGCCTCGCCCATAGGGTTTCGGCCAGTGCGGCATGATCAGGCCTGCGTCCGCCAGCGCGCGCGGGCGTTCGGCCGCGGGGAGCGCCGCGATGGTGGCGATCTCGGCGGACAACGCGGTGTCGCCCTCGGCGTCACCGAGGACGCGCTCGGCGCCGGTGGTCCGGCGCTGCCCGTCGCGGGTGAGTTCGGTGACTCGGGCCCGCCAGCGCGCCGACCCGCCGAGCGACTGCCGCAGCGAGCTGGCCCGGCGCAGGTAGAAGTGCGCGTCGTGTTCCCAGGTGAAGCCGATGCCGCCGAGCACCTGGATGGCGTCCTTGGCGGTGTCGACGGCCGCGTCGAGCGCGCAGGCCGCGGCGACAGCGGCCGCGATCGGCAGCTCTTCACCGCCTGCGTCGAAGGCGTCGGCGGCATCGGCGGCGACCGCGCGGATCAGTTCGGTGCGGCACAGCATCCAGGCGCACAGGTGCTTGATCGCCTGGAAGCTGCCGATCGGCTTGCCGAACTGCTCGCGCACCTTGGCGTAGTCGACGGCCGTTCGCAGGCACCAGCCGGCCAGCCCGGCCAGTTCGGCGGCCGCGAGGGTGACGAACAGATCGGTGACGTCGAACGACGGCGCGAAACCCCGTGCCGCGGTGGCACTCTCGGCGGTCACCCGGGCGAGCGGCACCGTCGGATCACCGCCGGACAGCGGCGTGATCGTCGCGTCGGTGAGCACGAACCAGCGGATGCCGTCGGCGGTCTCGGCAGGCACGAGCACCTGCGTATCCGCATCCGCTCCGTAGACGAATTCCCAAGTGCCGCTGACCTTCCAGCCTTCGGCATCCGAACCCGTCGCCGCACCCGACGACGCATCGGGCAGCGCGACGCCACAGGGCGTCCCGTCGGCCGCGCCGGTGACCAGACCCGCCAGCGCGGTGGCAAGCACCGGACCGTTCACCAGGTCGTCGGCCGTCTGTTCCAGCAGCACGGCGAGGTCGGCGACGGTGCCGCCGAGTCCGCCGTGATCGTCGTCGAGCGCTACCTGGAACAACCCGAACTCGGCAAGTGCCGGCCAGCACTCGCGCCAGCTACCGCCCGCCCGCATTGTTGCAATCGGCGCCGCCGAGCTCGCCCAGCTCCGCAGGGAGGCCGCGGCGGCTTTATGCTCGTCAGTGGTGGCGATGGTCACAAGAAAAACCGCCCTTCCGGCGTGGCTCCCACTCCTAGAACATGTTCTAATATCCGGGGCGGGTGTAAGTCAAGAGACCTTCACCGGCAACCATGTTCTCTTGCCGTACTCAGCGAAAGGGTTTCCACGATGGACAGTCCCGCACCAACGCCCACCGTGACAACGCTGTCCGAAGAGGAGCTGAGTTCCACCGCGCAGCGTGAACGCCGCAAGCGCATCCTCGACGCCACCCTCGCGCTCGCCTCCAAGGGCGGCTACGACGCGGTGCAGATGCGCGCGGTCGCCGAACGCGCCGACGTGGCCGTCGGCACCCTCTACCGCTACTTCCCCTCCAAGGTCCACCTGCTGGTGTCCGCTCTGGCAAGGGAATTCGAGCAGTTCGAGAGCAAGCGCAAGCCGCTGGCGGGTGACGGCCCGTCCGAGCGCATGCACGGCCTGCTCACCCAGATCACCCGGATGATGCAGCGCGACCCGCTGCTCACCGAAGCCATGACGCGCGCCTTCATGTTCGCCGACGCCTCCGCCGCCGCCGAAGTGGACCGCGTGGGCAAGGTGATGGACCGGGTGTTCGCCCGCGCCATCGCCGACGGCGAACCGACCGAGCGTCAGCTCGCCATCGCCCGCGTGATCTCCGATGTGTGGCTGTCGAATCTGGTGGCCTGGCTCACCAGGCGCGCCTCTGCGACCGACGTCACCGAGCGCCTCGAGCTCACCGTCGACCTGTTGCTGGGCGATCGCGGATAATCCCTGCTTACCCGTCGGTACGGCCGGACGAGGACCGACGGGATTAGCCGCGAGGTCGCGGACTACCCGGACGACACTCGTGCGCACAACCCGCCGCGCCGCTCGCGCGCGAGAATTGACCCAGTATTGTTTTTGGCGCCCCCTGATCCACCCCTCCCATCACTAGGTTGGATGCGTGAGCGCACAGGAACTGCCCTTGGATGTCCGCCGTGCACTGGCGTCGGTCGCACGAGTGCCACGGCTATTGGTCGCCTCGGACTACGACGGGACAATCGCCCCGATCGTGTCCGACCCGTCGAAAGCGTTTCCCCAACGGGAATCGGTGAGTGCGTTACGCGCGCTCGCGGGGCTGGCCAATACGACGGCAGCGGTGATCTCCGGCCGAGCTCTGCGTGACCTCGCCGCGCTGTCGCGGCTCCCCGTCGAGGTGCAACTGATCGGTAGTCACGGCTCCGAGTTCGATGTCGGCTTCGTGCACGCCATCGACAACGACGCCAAGCAACTGCTCTCCGAAATTCACGCCGCCTTCGCCCAGATCGCCGCCGACAATCCCGGCGTCACCGTGGAGATGAAACCGGCCAGCGCCGCACTGCACGTGCGCAACGCCAGCCCCGAAATCGGCAGGCGCGCACTGAATGCCGCGCGCCAGGGCCCGGCGTGCTGGGTGGGCGTACAGGTCACCGAGGGCAAGGCGGTGATCGAACTCGCGGTGATCCCCACCGACAAGGGCACCGCGCTCGACACCATCCGGCACCAGGAAAGTGCCTCGGCCGCAGTGTTCTTCGGCGACGACGTCACCGACGAGAAGGCCTTTCGCGTGCTGTCGGGCCCCGACGTGGGCATCAAGGTCGGCGAGGGCGAGAGCCTGGCCAAGCTGCGCGTCGACTCCACCGAGGACGTGGCGCGCGCGCTGGCCTTCCTCGTCGAGGAGCGGCGTACCTGGCTCGCCGGTGCCAGCGCACCGCGCATCGAGCGGCTGAGCATGCTCGCCAGCCCGCGCTCGGTCGCCCTGCTCACCCCCGATGCCACCGTCACCTGGTTCTGCCACCCCGAACCCGATTCGGCGGCGGTGTTCGCGCACCTGCTCGGCGGGTCGGCGGCCGGTCACTTCTCGGTGGCACCGGAGCGGCCGAGCCTGCCGCTGTCACAGCGGTACGTCGACGGCACCATGACCGTCGAAACCCGGTGGGCCAGTTTGCAAGTGGCCGACTACCTGCCCCACGACGTGACCCCCAACCGCACCGACCTGACCCGCGTCATCACCGGCACCGCCAAGGCCGTCGTGCACTTCGCGCCGCGGCCGGAGTTCGGGCAGGTGCCGGTGCGGATCGAGGCCGTGCACAACGGGCTTCGAGTGAGCGGCACCAATGATCCGATGGTGCTCCGCTCCCCCGGCGTGCAGTGGGAGATCACCTCCGACGGCATCAGCGAGCAGGCACGCGCCGTGGTCGATCCGGCCGTGGCGCCGGTCGTCCTCGAATTGCGCTGCGGTACGGCCGATCTCGCGCCGTCGATGACGCCGGAGTCCCAGCGTCGTCAGCTGGCTGAGCGGTACTGGACCGAGTGGGCGAGCGGCCTGCAGCTGCCGCCGCTCAAGCCCGATCTGATGAAGCGTTCGGCGCTGACCCTGCGCGGGCTCGTGCACCGCCCGTCCGGATCGATCCTCGCCGCCGCGACCACCTCGCTGCCCGAGGACATCGGCGGCGTGCGCAACTGGGACTACCGCTACTGCTGGCTGCGCGACGCCTCGCTCACCGCGCAGGCACTGGTGACGCTCGGCTCGCTCACCGAGGCCGAGGAATTCCTGGACTGGGTGCACAAGGTGCTCGCCACCCTGCCGGGTCCGGAGCGGTTGCACCCGCTGTACACGATCTACGGCGAGACGCTGCCGCCCGAGGCCGTCATCGACCTGCTGCCCGGATACGCCGGTTCGCGGCCGGTGCGCGTGGGCAACGCGGCCAATATGCAGGTGCAGCTCGATGTGTTCGGCCCGATCGTCGACCTCATCACCACCCTGGCGCAAGAACGGGAACGCCAGGGCGCCACCGACGCGACCAAGGCTCTGCCCGACGCCGACTGGGAACTGGTGCACGCCATGGTCTCCGCGGTGCAGCGGCGCTGGACCGAACCCGACCACGGCATCTGGGAGATCCGCGGCAACCCGCGCCACCACGTGTACTCGAAGGTGATGGGCTGGCTCACCGTCGACCGCGCGCTCACTCTCGCTCAGCGTTTCGATCGCGCCATCGATCCCGAATGGGTGACCCTGCGCGACACGATCGCCGAGGAGGTGAAGGCCAAGGGCTGGAACGAGGAGGTGCAGTCCTACACCGCGGCCTACGACGGCACCGATCTGGACGCGGCCACCCTGCACATCGGCCTCAGCGGTCTGATCGACCCCGCCGACCCGCGGTTCGCGGCGACCGTGGTGGCCACCGAGGCCGAACTGCGCAGCGGCGCGACGGTTTACCGCTACCACCACGACGACGGGCTGCCCGGCGGTGAAGGCGGTTTCCACCTGTGCGCCGCCTGGCTGGTCGAGGCGTACCTGCTGATCGGTCGCCGTTCCGACGCCGAGGCGTTGTTCACGCAGCTCGTCGCCGCGGCCGGCCCGACCGGTCTGCTCAGCGAGGAGTACGACCCCGTCGCCGAGCGCTCCCTCGGCAATCACCCGCAGGCCTACAGCCACCTCGGCCTGCTGCGCTGCGCCCAGTTGCTGAGCCAGCAGTCGCGCCTGCCTGTCTCATCGGGCCAGATCTAAGCGCGGGAAGTTCCGGCAGACGGCCGGCGTTCTCCATACGGGGGAACGCCGGCCGTTGTCGGTAGGCGGCCTGGTTCACGAGCCAGCATCATTGCTGCTAATCTAAAACGGTAACGATTTCCATTATGATCTGACGCACAACCGTGTGTGGTCCGGTCGTGGTTTGCCCCAGGAGTCCCGCGTGAACAGTCGAATCGCCCGTGCGTGTGCCGGTCTCACGGCGGGAGTGGCGGTCGCCGCCGTCCTGACGGCCTGCGGCGGTGGCTCCGAGGAATCCGGCACTCCATCGATCGTGGCGTCCACCGATGTGTGGGGCTCGGTCGCTAGCGCGGTCGCCGGACCGGACGCCCAGGTCAGCGCCATCATCACCGATCCGGCCGCCGACCCGCATTCGTTCGAGACCTCGGCGAGCGATACCGCGAAGATCAGCGATGCCGAGCTGGTGGTGTTCAACGGCGGCCACTACGACGAGTTCATCGAGCAAGCCATCTCCGGCAAGGACAAGCGGACCGTCGAGGCGTTCGAGGAGCGCACCGACAAGAGCGACGAGAACGAGCACGTCTGGTACGACGTCACCACCGTCGCCGCCGTCGCCGACCGCATCGCCGCCGAACTCGGCGAGATCGACGCGCCGCACAAGGACGCCTACACCGAGCGTGCCGTCGCCTTCAAGAACCAGCTGATGGGCATCAGCACCATCACCGGCGCCATCGCGGCGCAGACGCCGAACGCGGCCGTCGCCCAGTCCGAGCCGCTGGCGCACTACCTGCTGCTGGCCGCCAAGGCCCAGGACAAGACTCCGCACGAGTTCCAAGAAGCGATCGAGCAGGAGACCGACCCGTCCCCGGCCGCCGTCGCCGCCACCCGCGACCTCATCACCGGCAAGCAGGTCAAGGCCCTGATCTACAACACCCAGACCCAGGACAAGGTCACCCAGGACCTGCGCGCGGCCGCACAGGCTGCCGGTGTGACGGTGGTCGAGGTGACCGAGACGCTGCCCGAGGGCGTCGACTACGTGCAATGGCAGACGGCCAACGCCAAGGCGCTGGCCGCGGCTCTGCGCTGACGCTCGAACCCGATCGAGGACCTCATGACCGACGCAACCGCCCTGTCGGCGCCCGGCACGACCGGCGCGTCTGCCGCAGGCGTGGCAGACGCGCAAGCGGATCCGGCGATCCGGTTGCGCTCGGCCACGATGTCGTTCGGCGAACGCACTCTGTGGAGCGACCTCGATCTCGAGGTTTCGCCCGGTGAGTTCATCGCGGTGCTCGGCCCGAACGGATCAGGTAAGACCTCGCTGTTACGAGTGCTGCTCGGCACGCTCGGGCTCACCGCGGGCAGCGCGGAGATCGCCGGGCGGCGAGCCGGGGTGGGCAATCCCGGTATCGGGTACATCCCGCAGCAGAAGACGATCGATGCCGGGGTGCTGTTGCGCGGCGTGGATCTGGTCGGGCTCGGCGTGGACGGACACCGCTGGGGTCTCGGTTGGCGCAAACGCCGGGAGCGGGCCGAGCAGGTCGAGGCCGCCATCGCGGCGGTCGGCGCGCAGAAGTTCGCGCATGCCCCGCTCGAATCGCTGTCGGGTGGCGAGCAGCAGCGGTTGCGGGTGGCCCAGGCGCTCGTCGGTGATCCCTCGGTACTGCTGTGCGACGAACCCCTGCTCAGCCTCGACCTGGCCAACCAGCGTCTCGTGGCCGAACTGATCGACAAGCGCCGCCGCGAACACGACACCGCCGTGCTGTTCGTGACCCACGAACTCAATCCGATCCTGCCGCTGGTCGACCGGGTGCTGTACCTGGTCGACGGCGAGTTCCGGATCGGCACACCCGACGAGGTGATGACCTCGCAGACCCTCTCGGAGCTCTACGGGACCGAGGTGGAGGTGCTGCGGGTGCGCGGGCGGCTCGTGGTCGTGGGCACCGGTGACGATATGGACGCCCTGGCCTGATGGACAAGCTCACCAAAGTTCTCCAGTCGATGTTCGACATCGGCACCACCGCGAACCTGCTCGGCTACGACTTCGTGCAGCAGGCACTGCTCGCCGCCGCCCTGCTCGGCCTGCTCGCCGGGCTGATCGGGCCGCTCATCGTGGCCAGGCAGATGTCGTTCGCGGTGCACGGGACCAGCGAACTGTCGCTCACCGGTGCGGCGGCGGCGCTGCTCGTCGGCGTGGGTGTCGGGTTCGGTGCCATCGCCGGTTCGGTGGTCGCGGCCGTGCTGTTCGGCTGGTTGGGTTCGCGTGCGCGCGAACGTGATTCGGTGATCGCGGTGGTGCTCTCGTTCGGGCTCGGCCTGTCGGTGCTGTTCCTGTGGCTGTCCCCCGACCGCGCCGGATCGAAGTTCTCGCTGCTCACCGGGCAGGTCGCCAGCGTCGGTTACGACGGGCTCGCCCTGCTGCTCACCTGCACCGCCGCCGTGCTGGCCGTGCTCGCCGTGGTGTACCGGCCGCTGCTGTTCGCCAGCGCCGACCCCGAGGTCGCCGTGGCGCGCGGGGTGCCGGTGCGTGCGCTGTCGGTGGTGTTCGCGGTGCTGCTCGGCATCACCGCCGCGTTCGGGGTGCAGATCGTCGGCGCGCTCTTGGTGCTCGCCTTGCTCATCACCCCGGCTGCCGCGGCCGCACAGGTGACGTCGAGCCCCCTGCGCGCCACCGTCCTCTCGGTGATCTTCGCCGAGGTCGCCGCCGTGGGCGGTCTGCTGCTGTCGCTGGCGCCCGGCGTGCCGGTGTCGACCTTCGTCACCGGCATCTCGTTCACCATCTACCTGGTGTGCCGGGTCGTCGGACACCGGCAGCGCAAGCTCGCGCCCGTGCGCTGAAATCGCCACGGACCGCGCACGGCAGCGCGATGATTCATCCATGATCGATTTCTCGGTGCCGGAGGATCTGGCCGCCCTGCGCGATCGGGTGCGCGCTTTCGTCGTCGACCGGATCGTGCCGTTCGAACGCGATCCGCGGCTCACCGCGCACGGACCCACCGACGAGTTGCGGGCCGAACTGGTCGAGCTGGCACGGGCCGAGAAGCTGCTCACCGTGCAGGCGCCCGTCGAGTACGGCGGGCTCGGGCTCGGCCACGTGGAGCAGGCGCTGGTGTACGAGGCGGCCGGGTGGTCGACGCTCGGGCCGGTCGCGATGAACTGCGCGGCGCCCGACGAGGGCAACATGTACCTGCTCGGCAAGATCGCCGACCCCGAACAGATCGACCAGCATCTGATGCCGATGATCCGCGGGGAACGGCGCTCGGTGTTCGCCATGACCGAACCGGGCGGGGCGGGTTCGGACCCCGGCCAACTCAGCACGCGGGCCGTCTTCGACGGCGAGAACTTCGTGATCGATGGGCAGAAATGGCTCATCACCGGTGCCGACGGCGCCGCGACCTGGATCATCATGGCCGACCTGGCCGAGAACCCGCACCTGCCCGCCGGGCCGACACTGTTCCTCACCGAGGCCGACACGCCGGGCATCGTCATCGAGCGGATCATGAACACGATGGACCGCAACTACGTGGGCGGGCACGCGGTGGTCCGGTTCGAGAATCTGACGCTGCCGCCGAGCGCGGTGCTCGGCCGCACCGGTCAGGCCCTGCGCTACGCCCAGTTGCGCCTGGCCCCCGCCCGGCTCACGCACTGCATGCGCTGGCTCGGCGCCGCCGAACGCGCGCAGAGCATCGCCCTCGCGCACGCGCGCACCCGCACCGCCTTCGGCAAACCCATCGGGCAGCACGAAGGGGTGTCGTTCATGTTGGCGGACAACGAGATCGCGCTGCACCAGTGCAGGCTGACCATCTGGCACACCTGCTGGCTGATGGACCAGGGCCAGCAGGCCAGGCACGAATCGTCGATGGCCAAGTCGTATGTCTCCGAGGAACTGTTCAAGGTCACCGACCGGTGTGTGCAGGTACTCGGCGGGATCGGGATCAGCGACGAGACCGTGGTGGAAATGCTGTTCCGTGACATGCGCGCCTTCCGGCTGTACGACGGGCCGACCGAGGTCCACAAATACGCGATCGGCAGACATCTGGTCGGCCGCTAGTACCATTCGATCCCATGAGTTCGGAACTGCTGGTCGATGTCCGCGCGGGCGTCGCGGTGCTCACGCTCAACCGTCCTGCCCAGCGCAACGCCGTCACGGCGACCATGACGGCCGAACTCGGGGCGGCCCTTCGCCGCTGCGACACCGACGACGCCATCCGCGCCGTCGTCATCACCGGCACCCCACCCGCCTTCTGCGCCGGTGCCGACCTGTCGGCCGGTGCCGGCGAAGCGAGCGCGACGCTCGACCCGGCACCGTGGCAGGTGCGCAAACCGGTGATCGCCGCCGTGAACGGGCACGCCGTCGGCATCGGGCTCGCGCTCGCCTTGCAGTGCGATCTGCGCTATTTCGCCGACGACGCCGTGTACGGCCTCAGCCAGGTCCGGCGCGGAGTGCTCGCCGACGGCTACGCGCACTGGACCGTGCCCCGCCTGGCCGGGCTCGCCAACGCCGCCGACATCATGCTCACCGGCCGCACCTTCGACGGTGACGAAGCCAAGTCGATGGGGTTGGCCAATGCCAGCCTGCCCGCCGCCGAGGTGCTGCCGACCGCGCTTGCCGTCGCCGAGGACATCGCCGGTGGCTCCGCGCCGCTGCCCGTGGCCCTCACCAAGCGGCTCATCTGGGAAAGCCTCGGCATGACTCCCGCCGTGGTCGGGCAGCTCGAATCCGAGCTCAACGCGCACGTGGCCAAGAGCGTCGACGGCGGCGAGGCGATGGCGGCCTTCAAGGAACGCCGGCAGCCGAACTGGTCGGGCAGCGTCAACGACGAGTGGCCCGCCTGGGACGCCCCCGGCGAACGCCCGAGCCTCGACTAGCTCAGAAGTTCCCGTTGCAGGAACCGGCCAGGTACAGCAACGCGAAACAGATCATCAGAATCGTGCCGATGATCCCGCCGATGTACCCGATCAGCACCTGATGACGCCCACTGAGCCCACCGTAGGAAGCGTCGATCTCGTTGAGTGCCCGCTTCCCGAGCGTCCACGCGACCGGCCCGAAGATCCCGCAGCAGAACGGGCTGAGCAGCCCGAGCACGAGAATCATGTTCGCCTGCGGGTGCTCGACCGTCGGGCCGATCGGTTGATTAGGGATCGCCACACCCGAATTCTACGGTGTGCGACCACGATTCAGCGTCAGCAAACCACAACTAGGCTGCCGACCTGGCGTACAGCGGCCAAACTCAGCCCAGGCGGCGTTGCCGGGCGATATCGGCCAACACCACACCAGCGGCCACCGAAGCGTTCAACGACTCGACCGGACCCGCCATCGGGATGCTCAGGATCGAGTCGCAGGTCTCGCGGACCAGGCGCGACAGGCCCTTGCCCTCGGAGCCGACGACGACCACCGTCGGCACACTGCCGTCGAAATCGTCGAGGGTCGTGTCGCCGCCCGCGTCGAGGCCGACGATCTGGATGCCCTGCGCGGCCCAGTCCTTCAGCGTGCGGGTCAGGTTGGTCGCGCGGGCGACGGGCAGGCGTGCCGCCGCGCCCGCACTCGTCCGCCATGCCACCGCGGTGACGGCCGCGCTGCGACGCTGCGGGATCACCACACCCTGACCGCCGAACGCGGCGACCGAGCGGATGACCGCGCCGAGGTTGCGCGGGTCGGTGATGTTGTCGAGGGCGACGAGCAGTGCGGGCTCGGCGGTCGACTTCACCCGGTCCATCAGATCGTCTGGGTGGGCGTACCGGTACGGCGGCACCTGCAGTGCCACACCCTGGTGCAATCCGTTGGCGCTCAACCGGTCCAGGTCGGTGCGTGGCACCTCGAGGATGGAGATGCCGAGGTCGGCGGCGCGCTGCACGCTTTCGGTGAGGCGGTCGTCGTTCTCGGTGCCGACCGCCACGTAGAGCGCGGTCGCGGGCACATCGGCGCGCAGGCACTCGAGTACCGGGTTGCGGCCGAGCACCAGCTCGGGACCGTCGTCGGATTTGCGACCGGCGCGCGGCACACCGGACTTGCCGGTCGGACGACCCTGTGCCGCTTTGGCTTTGGCCGCGGCGGCCGCGCGCTTGGCGGCGGGGTGCTTGGTGCGTTCGACCGCGGGCGGGGTCGCGCCGCGCCCTTCGAGGCCGCGACGGCGCCTGCCGCCGGAACCGACGACAGCACCCTTCTTGGTGCCGCCCTTCCTGATCGCTCCGCGTCGCTGTGAATTGCCTGCCATCAGTTCGCCTTTCCGCTAGCTGCGCCCAGCGACCATTCCGGCCCCTGCGGGGTATCGGTGACTTCGATACCCGCCGCGATGAGCCGATCCCGTGCGGCATCGGCTTCTGCCCAGTTCTTGTCGGCCCGCGCGCTCGCCCGGCGATCCAGCTCCGAGCGGACCAGCACGTCGAGCGCGTCGAGCGCCGCCGAATTGTCGGCGGGGGTGTACCAGTGTTCGTCGAACGGGTCGACGCCGAGGATGCCGAGCATCGCCCGCACCTGTCCGGCCAGTTCGGCCGCCGTGTCGAGCGCGCCCGATTCCATGGCGCGATTGCCCTCGTGCACCACGTGGTGGATCTCGGCGAGCGCCTTGGGAATCGCCAGATCGTCGTCGAGCGCGGCAGCGAAAGCGTCGGTCCATTTACCGACCGGCACCGCACCGGCCCGATCGTGCACCCGCCGCACGAAAGCCTCTATGCGCTGATAAGAAGCGACCGCGTCGTCGAGTGCCTTGTCGGAGTATTCGAGCATCGAACGGTAATGCGCGCTGCCCAGATAGAAACGCAATTCCACCGGCCGCACCCGGGTGAGCACATTCGGCACCGAGAGCACATTGCCGAGCGACTTCGACATTTTCTCCCCGCCCATCGTCACCCAGCCGTTGTGCAGCCAGTAACGCGCGAAACCGTCGCCTGCCGCCTTCGACTGGGCGATCTCGTTCTCGTGGTGTGGGAAGATCAAATCCATTCCGCCGCAATGAATATCGAATTCCGGGCCGAGATAGAACTCGGCCATCGCGGAGCATTCCAGGTGCCAGCCGGGGCGACCGGGACCCCACGGCGAAGGCCAGCTCGGCTCGCCCGGTTTGGCGGCCTTCCAGAGGGTGAAATCGCGGGGGTCGCGTTTCCCGCGCGTAGGGGTTTCGCCCTGGTGCACGTCGTCGAGTTTGTGGCCGGAGAGTTCACCGTAATTCGGCCAGCTCACCACATCGAAATACACATCGCCCTCGGCGGCGTAGGCGTGCCCGCGCTCGATCAGCCGCTCCATCAGGGCGACCATCTGGGTGATGTGCCCGGTGGCACGCGGCTCGGCCGACGGCGGCAGCACACCGAGGGTTTCGTAGGCGGAATCGAACGCGCGCTCGTGCGTGGCCGCCCATTCCCACCACGGCCTGCCCGCCTCGGCGGCTTTGTTCAGGATCTTGTCGTCGATATCGGTGACATTGCGGATGAACCGCACGTCGTAGTCGTGTGCCAGCAGCCAGCGGCGCAACACGTCGAAGGCGACGCCGCTGCGCACATGCCCGATATGGGGCTGACCCTGCACGGTGGCACCACACAGATACACCGAGGCACGGCCGGGGACCAGCGGGGTGAATTCCCGCATGGTCCGCGTGTCGGTGTCAAAAAGGCGCAAGGTCACGGCATTCGATCCTAGTCGGTGGGATGAGAGTGGGGTTGACCGGCCGGTTCGTGGCTCGCCGCGATTCCGGGCGGTGACGGTGGGGCGGTCGGGTGGGATGGCCCGTCAGGGCTGCGAACACTCCAGCAGACAGGTCGCGATGGCGGCGACACCCTCACCGCGCCCGGTCAATCCGAGCCCGTCGGTGGTGGTTCCGGATACCGAAACCGGTGCGTCGAGTAATTCGCCGAGTACTTTTTGCGCCTCGGCGCGGCGCGGGCCGATCTTCGGGCGATTGCCGATGACCTGCACGGCGGCATTGACGACGGAGTAGCCGTCGTCGGTGAGGAGTCTGCGGACTTCGGTGAGCATGGCGGCGCCGGTGACTCCGGCCCATTCGGGGCGGCCGACGCCGAAGACGGCGCCCACATCGCCCAGGCCGGCGGCGGAGAGCAGTGCGTCGCACAGGGCGTGCACGGCGACATCACCGTCGGAGTGGCCCGCGCAGCCGTCGGCGTCGGGAAACAGCAGACCGGCCATCCAGCAAGGACGACCGGGCTCGATGGGGTGCACGTCGCTCCCGATGCCGACTCTCATCCAGCGACCTCGGTCCGGACGGCAGAGTGACCGAGTTGCGCGGGGGCGCCGACCGCGAGGACGGCTTCGGCGAGGGTCAGGTCGAGTGGCGTGGTGATCTTGAAGGCCAGGGGGTCACCCGCGACGGTGTGCACGGCGACGCCGAGGCGTTCGACCAGGCCCGCGTCGTCGGTCGCGCCGACGTCGGTGGCGTAGGCGCGGCGCAGCAACTCGGCGTCGAAGCCCTGGGGAGTCTGGATGGCGCGCAGGCCGGCGCGGTCCGGTGTGCCGGTGACGACGCCCGCGTCGTCGACCGATTTCACGGTGTCGACGACGGGCAGGGCGGGCACGACGGCCGGGCTGCCTGCCTGTAGTTCGATGGCGACGCGCGCGATGAGCTCGGGCGGGGTGAGCGCGCGGGCGGCGTCGTGCACGAGGTAGTACCCGGCGTCGGGGGCGGCCGCGATGCCCGCGCGCACCGAATCCGTGCGCTCGGCGCCGCCGACGACGACCTGCACCGGCACAGGGGGCATCGAACCGCCGGTCAGCGAAGTGGTGGACAGCAAGGCGGACGCGGCGTCGACCAGTTCGGCGGGCACGACCACGACCACCCGGTGCACAGCACCGGACGCGATCAGCCCATCGACGGCCAGCCGGACCATAGGTATACCGCCGACCGGGACGAACGCCTTCGGGGTGGGTTCACCCAGGCGCACGCCACGACCGGCGGCAGGAACCAGTGCTACGACAGGTCGCACACTACGAGGCCGCGGCGAGGACCTCGTCGAGCAGCGATTCGGCCTTGCCGTCGTCGGTGCCCTCGGCGAGCGCGAGCTCGCCGACGAGGATCTGACGCGCCTTGGCCAGCATCCGCTTCTCACCGGCGGACAGGCCGCGATCCTGCTCACGACGCCACAGGTCGCGGACGACCTCGGCCACCTTGTTCACGTCGCCGGAGGCGAGCTTCTCGAGGTTGGCCTTGTAACGGCGGGACCAGTTGGTCGGCTCCTCCGTGTGTGGCGCGCGTAGCACCTGGAAGACGCGGTCGAGACCTTCCTGGCCGACGACGTCGCGCACGCCGACGTATTCGGCGTTTTCTGCGGGAACGCGAACGGTCAGGTCGCCTTGCGCGACCTTCAGGACCAGATACTCTTTCTGCACACCCTTGATGGTGCGGGTCTCGATTGCTTCGATCAGCGCCGCTCCGTGGTGGGGGTAAACGACGGTGTCTCCGACCTTAAAAATCATGTGTCCCGTGCCCCTTTCGATGTTCACAGTTTAACATGCGACTCGGTAACGGCGCGATCAACTGTGCAGGTCAGGGCCACAACGAGGACATCCCAGGGGTTGACAATCAAGAATTGTTGTGCATTGTGTTGCGCCAGAACAGGTTAACCACCAGCACAACGACCGGTATTCGCACTTCGGCCGTCCGGCATCGACGTGGCAACCACGTCCGGGACACCGAACTGTTACTTCCGTACCCGCGCGTCGCGAGCCCCGACGCCACGCGCGCGAAGCGAACTACTACGCTGCCTAGTTACTACCCTCCGGTCCCCGCGTGGAACGGAGTGAGCCCGGTCGACATGGAGGACAAACCGTGACTGCCCTGAAAGCTGTGACCGCCCCGTCGGCGCGACGTCGCATGGTGACGGTTGCCGCGCTCGCCGCTGCCGCGGGCATCGCCCTGACCGGCTGCAGTGCCGGCCAGCACACCCAGACCTCGTCGCAGGCCGCCGCGATCAACGGCAACCACGCCGATGTCGGCGACATCTCCCTGCGCAACGTGCACATCGTGTACCCCGAGGCGGCGTCGGAGCACCAGAAGGGCGGCAAGGCCGTCCTCGCCCTGTCGATCATCAACGGCAGCGAGACCGTCACCGACGAGCTCACCAGCGTGAGCACCGACCTCGGCCCGATCAAGATCACCGGCCCGGCCGGCGGCAAGTTCGAGCTGAAGCCGCAGGAGACCGTGCTGGTGGGCCCGCCGAGCGTCACCGCCGCGGCCGAGACCGGCGATCACCACGGCACAACCACGGCCGCGCCGACGACCACCGCGGCACCGACCACGGCGCCGGGTGGCGGTAACTCGAGCGCGAGCGATGCCGCCGCCGAGCCGGCGAGCATCGAGATCACCGGCCTCACGGAGAACATCACCCCCGGCCTGACCTACACGGTCACCTTCAACTTCAAGGACGCGGGCACCGTGCAGGTGGCCGTTCCGGTCGACGCCGCCACGTCCGAGCGCATCGAGAACGAGAAGTCCGGCCCGGCGCCCGAGGGCGCCGGTGGCGGTCACTGAGACCAGCTGCCGAGAAAGCCGTCGCGAACTTTCGCGGCGGCTTTTCTTGTTGTCGGACCCGATCCGTAGGGTGCGCGTGTGGCCAAGACCAAAGCTGTTTTCCGTTGCACCTCGTGTTCGCACGAGGTGTCGAAATGGGTTGGCAAATGTCCCGATTGCGGTGCGTGGGGCACCGTGAACGAGGTGGCGGTCTCGGCCTCCGCGGCGGCACCCGGGCGCAGGGCCATGCTGCCGAGCACCGCGGCGGCGCCGCTGTCGCAGATCGACGCGAAGGTCACCCAGGCCAGGTCGACGGGGGTGAGCGAGCTCGACCGGGTGCTCGGCGGTGGGGTGGTGCCGGGATCGGTGGTGCTGCTGTCGGGTGAACCGGGCGTCGGCAAGTCGACCCTGCTGCTCGAGGTCGCGTTCCGGTGGGCCGCCCAGCGCGACGAGACCGCGCTGTATGTGACGGCGGAGGAGTCGGCGGGTCAGGTGCGCCTGCGTGCCGACCGGACCGGCGCCGTGCACGACCGGGTGTATCTCGCGGCCGAATCGGATCTGTCGATCGTGCTCGGGCACGTGGAGCAGGTGCGCCCGACGCTGCTGGTCGTCGACTCGGTGCAGACGATGCTCGCCCCCGAGGTCGACGGCGTGATCGGCGGTGTCACCCAGGTACGCGCGGTGACGGCGGCGCTCACCTCGCTGGCCAAGGCGAGCGGGATCGCGGTGCTGCTGGTCGGGCACGTCACCAAGGACGGCAATGTGGCCGGTCCGCGCACGCTCGAGCACCTGGTGGACGTGGTGCTGCAGTTCGAGGGCGACAAGAACTCCTCGCTGCGCATGGTGCGCGGCATCAAGAACCGCTTCGGCAGCGCCGACGAAGTGGGCTGTTTCGAACTGCACGAGGACGGCATCGCCTGCGTCGACGATCCGTCCGGCTTGTTCCTGCACCACCGCACCGATGCCGTGCCCGGCACAGCGGTGACGGTCGCGATGGACGGCAAACGTCCGCTGGTCGCCGAGGTGCAGGGGCTCACGGTGAAGACCGAGATCCCCCAGCCGCGTCGCGCGGTGAGCGGCCTGGACTACAACCGGGTTGCCATGGTGCTCGCGGTGCTACAGAGCCGTGGACGGGTGTTCCTCGGCAAGCACGACGTGTACGCGGCGACCGTCGGCGGCATGCGCTTGGTGGAGCCGACCGCCGACCTCGCCATCGCCCTGGCCATCGCCAGCGCCGAGGCCGATATCGCCCTGCCCGCCGGCTGGGTGATCCTCGGTGAGGTCGGCCTGGCGGGCGAGGTCCGCAAGATCACCGGGCTCGGTCGGCGCCTGGCCGAGGCCGAGCGATTGGGCTTCACCACCGCCCTGGTTCCGCCGGGTTCGGAGAAGGCCAAGGTCGGTTCGATGCGCATCCACGAGGTCGGCGACCTGCGTTCGGCGCTGCGTTTGGCCGAACTCCGCAAATCCCGGGCACCCCGCGAGCCGGTGGCTGTGGAATAACTCCGGCAAACCGCGCTTTCCGGTCGAATTCGGCATTTCGGCGGTAACAGTCGTTGACACGGCCGCCCGTCCTGCGAATTCTGCAAATCAGCCATCTTGGACATGTGATTTACAGCGCATCCGCATAATGCCCGGTCGGACGGTATTCAGTCGGCCAGGTTGAACGGTTCGGCCGCGCTGCGGATGGAACCGAGTTGTGCGACAACCATGTACGCACCCGCCGGGACCGGCAAGCGCTCCCCCGCGCATTGCGGCTGGGAGGTCGTACCGAACCAGGTGCCCTTGTATGACAGCTGTTCGCCCGCCTTCAGGGTCTTCACCTCCGGCGGCCCGTCCGGGGTGCAGTCGTTGCTCGCCCACAGCCTGCGCTGCCCGTCGAGGGTGTAGACGAGGAACTGCGGGCCCGCGCCGAGATCGCGCGAGCACGGGGCCGTGGAGATGTTGGTGATGACCGTGCCGAAGCCCGGCTGGTCACCCACCCGGTAGGTCGGCTGGTTGACCGTCACCTTCAGCGCCAGCGACTGATCACTGCACGGCTGGGCAGCGGGCTCGGGCGCGGCGGATGTGGTCGACGACGCCGCCGCCGACGTGCTGGTCACCGAACTGCTTGCCGCCGCGCTACTGGTCGCACTGCTGGTCTGGGACGTGCTCGCGACCGTCGTCGACGACGCGGCCGCGCCCGAACCGGACGAATCACCACCGCGCGCCACCATCGTGACCAGCCAGACCACGATCGCGAGCGCGACGATGATGACGCCGATCGCGAGCGCGCGACGACGCCAGTAGATCTCCGGTGGCAGCGGTCCATTCGGTTCCAGCACGCTTCAAAGGTAAGCGCAGCGCGCGAGGGCGCGCTCGATGACCTCGGCGTGTCGGGCGCGTACCGCCCGATTCAGACCGTCTCGCCGATATTGCCGACCACCCGGCGCAGGTGCGCGCGACCGTCCGACAACTGATAGGTGACGCTCGCGATCGCGCACTGACCAGTGGCGACGCGCTGGGAGATGATCATCGAACGTTCCATGAGCAGCTTGCTGGTCTCCACCACGTGCCGGGCCTCGAGGTCGTCGACCGTCGTGAGCCCTTCGCGGCGGCCGAGCAGGATCGAGGGGGTCACCTTCTCGACCACGCTGCGGATGAAGCCGCCGGGGACGGCGCCGCCGTCGAGCGCGTCGATCGTGGCCTTCACCGCGCCGCAGCTGTCGTGGCCGAGGACCACGATCAGCGGCACATTGAGCACCTCGACGCCGTATTCGATCGAGCCGAGCACCGAGGAGTCGACGACGTGACCCGCGGTACGCACCACGAACATGTCGCCGAGGCCCTGGTCGAAGATCAGTTCGGCGGCTACGCGTGAATCGCCGCAGCCGAAGAGGATGGCGTGCGGTCGCTGTCCGTTCACGAGCTTGGCCCGGTCTGCGGCGCCCTGGCTAGGATGCAGCAGAGTGTCGTTGACGAAGCGCTCGTTACCCTCGCGCAGCGACTTCCAGGCACTTATCGGATTAGAACCAGGCATACCGACCATTGTGCACACGCTATCGGTTACCAGCGAGTCTGCGCTGTTACGCCTCGGCAAAGTCGGCCTGGCAGAGATGGAACGGAAACAGTGAGTATCGACGCCGAGGTCCTGCTGGATTGGTTCACCGAGCGGGCGCGTGACCTGCCGTGGCGGCGTCCGGAGGCGACCGCCTGGCACATCCTGATGAGCGAGATCATGCTGCAGCAGACACCCGTGGTCCGGGTGGAGCCGATCTGGCGGGAGTGGGTGGCGCGCTGGCCGGTGCCCTCGGCGATGGCGGCGTCGTCACAGGCGGAGGTGTTGCGGGCGTGGGGCAAACTCGGTTATCCACGCCGGGCACTGCGGTTACACGAGTGCGCGCGGGCGCTTGCCGCCGACCACGGCGACGTGGTTCCGGCCGATGTCGATGTCCTGCTGAGCCTGCCGGGTATCGGCGCCTACACCGCCCGCGCGGTGGCGTGTTTCGCGTACGGGCAGCGAGTTCCGGTGGTGGACACCAACGTTCGCCGCGTGGTGGCGCGAGCGGTGCACGGCCGTGAACCCGGTAATCCGTCCTCGCGCGATCTCGCCGAAACCGAGGCGCTGCTGCCCACCTCGGTGCCGCGGGCCGCGAAGTTCTCGGCGGCGCTGATGGAACTGGGTGCGCTGGTCTGCACAGCCCGCAACCCCGACTGCGGCAACTGCCCGCTGCCGCGCTGCGCCTGGGTCGACGCGGGCAGGCCTGCCGCCGAGGTGGTGCGCAAGGTGCAGAAGTACGAGGGCACCGATCGACAGGCGCGCGGCAGGCTGCTCGACGTGTTGCGTGATGCGTCGGGGCCGGTCGAGCGGGTGCGGCTGGACATGGCCTGGACGCGTGACCCGGGTCAGCGCGCCCGCGCCCTGGATTCCCTGCTGGTCGACGGACTCATCGAGCAGACCGAGGACGGCCTGTTCGCCCTGGCCGGCGAGGGAGCCTGATCTCCGGACCCGCGGCGGAACTGTTCGACCAGACGCAGGCGTGCCGCTCGGAACCGTGCCGGAAACCGTTCGACCAGCCGCGGGCGTGCCGCTCGGAACCGTGCCGGAATCGTTCGACAAACCCGGCACTCAGAACCGCGCCAGAAACCGTTCGACGTGCGCGCGGTATTCCTCGGGCCGCTCATCGTGAATGAGGTGCCCGGCCCCGAGGACTCGCACGTACTCCGCGTCCGGATGCACCTCGGCCATCGTCCGCATCTGCCCCGCCGGGATGATGGTGTGCTCGCCCTCGATGAGCAAGGCGGGCACGCGCAGCGATTTCCATTCGTCCCAGAAGTCGCGCGTTCCCCATTCCTCGGAGATCGCGCGGAAGGTGTCGACCTCGCCGTGCAGCCGGTAGCCGCCCGATTCGGTGAACGCCCGCAGGAAGTACCGCCCGGCCACCGGCCCGAAATAGTCGAGCACAGCCTGCTCGTCGGGGAAGGGTTGCGGCCAGGAGTGGATGAGTTCGGCCCAGTGCGCGGCGGTGCGGCCGGTGAAGTCCGGGGCGATGTCCTCGACGACGATCGCGCGGACCCGCTCGGGATGGGTCGCCGCGAACACCCACCCGTGCAGCGCACCCATCGAGTGCCCGATCACGATCATCGGTTCGGCGATCGCCGCCGTGTGCGCGGCGAGGTCGGCGACGAACGCCTCGGTGGTGAGCTCCGCAGGCGGAACACGGCCGTGACCTGCGGCATCGAAGGTGTATACACGCCCCGACTCGCGCAACCACGGCACCTGATCCGACCAGGTACGCGCACTTCCCATCAACCCGTGCAACAGCAGAATCGGCACCCCGACCCCGCCTTCGTCGTACAACACCCAGCTGATTGTGCCAGCTCGAGCATCGCTTTTCGGCCGCCTCGAGCTGGACTGACCGGCCTGGCGTCGACCGCCATAGACTGAGCTCATGGCTGTTGTGAAGATCAATGCGATCGAGATTCCCGAGGGCGCGGGCCCGGAACTGGAGAAGCGGTTCGCCGCGCGTGCCCACGCGGTGGAGAACTCCCCCGGGTTCCTCGGCTTCCAGTTGCTGCGCCCGGTGGCCGGTGACAACCGGTACTTCGTGGTGACGCAGTGGGATTCGGAGGAGTCGTTCGCCGCGTGGCGCGACGGCCCGGCCCGCGCGGCGCACGCCGGTCACGGTGCCGACGGTGAGCGGCCCAAGCCGGTGTCGACCGGTGCGTCGCTGCTCGAATTCGAGGTCGTGCTCGACGTGCCCGCGAAGTCCTGATTCGGGCGTTTCCCCTGGATGTATTGACGCGCGCCGGCAGCGGCTGTCACAGTTCGAGGGAAATTACGCGAGGGTGCGCGGTAATCCGGTGAGATTCCGGAGCGGTCGCGCCACTGTATTCCGTGCCGGATTCCGGTGCGGACAGCCAGACATCGGCACCCTCGCCTATCGCTTCGATCGCGGGACGCGCATCCCGGAGGAGGACCCGAATGGCTGTCGCACATTCACCCAGCCGGTCTACCGGCCTCGACACCCTGGCAACCGTGCTGGTCACGGCCGGTGTCGTTCTTCTTGCACTGCTCACGCTGTACCTGGTCGGTTTCGATCAGGGGGCCGTCTCGCGGAGCGGGATGTTCCTGCACGAGCTGATGCACGACGGACGTCACCTGCTCGGTGTCCCGTGCCACTGACCGGATCCTTCAAAACCCTGCTGTTACGTGGTCTGCTGGCCGGCCTGATCGCCGGTCTGCTGGCCGCGACAGTGGGCTATTTCATCGGCGAACCCCATATCGAGGCGGCGATCGCCATCGAGGAGGCCGGTTCCGGCGGGCATTCGCACGGGACGGTCGAGGACCAGGCGCACGACGAAGAACCGCTGGTCAGCCGGTCGGGGCAGCAGGCGGGTCAGTTCCTCGCGCTCGCCCTGGCCGGTATGGCGTTCGGGGCGATCTTCGCCGCGGTGGTGAATGTGGCTCGCCGTTTCACCACGCTGAGCGGGCCCCGATTGTCGCTGACCGCAGCGAGTTGCGCATGGGTGGCGATCGTCGCGGTGCCGTTCTTCAAGTACCCGGCCAATCCACCGGCGGTCGGCGACCCGGAAACCATCGATCAGCGCACCTGGCTGTGGGTGGCCGTCGTCGTGCTCGGCCTGCTCGCGGTCGCGGCGGCCGTCGCGGCCTATCGCGCGCTGGCCGGGCAGCTCGACTCGTTCCGGCTCGTCGCCGCGGTAGCCGCGTTCGTGCTGGTCACCACGGTCGGTTACGTGCTGCTGCCGGGCGTGAACGAGGTGTCCGACGATTTCCCGGCGACGCTGCTGTGGCAGTTCCGGGTGGCGTCGCTGGCCGAAACCGCCACCCTGTGGGCTGCTTTGGGGCTGGCGTTCGCCGCGCTCACCGAATGGTCCAGCGCGCGTAGCACTCCGGTAGCACGCGAGGTCGCTACCTCGGGGTGATCCTCGTGCGTACCGCGAGAGGGCAGTGTCGGCATCATGACCGACACTGCCTTCTCTGTTTCCGTCGCCCGTCCGGGCGCGGTGCGCGTGGCCTTCGCCGGGCTGGTCACCGCGCTGGCCGCCGGGGTCGCCGAGGGACTGCTGCGTGCCGTGCGCGGTGGGACCGAATTCGGCGCCACCGCAACGGGTCTGCTCCCCCGGCTGGCCATCTACCTGGTGGTGCTCGGGGTCGCGATGCACATGGCCAACGGCAGCCGGGTGTCGCGGGCCCTGCTCACCGTCGGTATCGGGATGATCGGGTTGGTCTCGCTAATCATCGAACCGCTGGCGGTGCTGCTGTCCACCGACGACTTCGGGGCCCTGTTCGGTGGGCTCGCGCCCGATTCGGCTGTCCTCGTCGCCTGCCGGGCGGTGCACATCCTCGCGGTGGTGATCGCGATTCCGGCGATGTACACCCCGGCGGCGCACCGCTGGTTCACCCAGCGGTGAGTGTTCAGATGAGTTCGGCGTCCAGTTCCACCTCGGCGACACCGGCGAGCGCCTTGCTCACCGGGCAGCCGTTCTTGGCCGCGGTCGCCGCGGTGTAGAAGCCCTCGGCGTCGATCCCCGAGGCGACGGCGCGCACGGTCAGCTTGATCTTGCTGATCCGGAAACCGCCCGCCGGGTCGGGGCCGAGGGTCACGTCGGCGGTGACGTCGAGGCTCTCCGGCGTGCCGCCGACGTTGGCGATCTCGGCCGAGAGCGCCATCGAGTAGCACGACGAATGCGCGGCCGCGACGAGCTCTTCGGGGCTGGTGCCCTCGGCGTTGTCGGCCGCGCGGCGGGGGAAGGTGACGTCGTACTTGCCGACGCCGGAGCTGACCAGCTCGACCTGCCCGGAGCCGTCCTGCAGCCCGCCTGCCCAGAGTGTGCGTGCGCTACGAGTCGCCATCACGTTCCTTTCGTTAGCCGGAGTGTGTGTGTTCGATACCGAACCTACGTGAGCTCAGACCGGGATACTCGTCACTTCGTCGAGGCGTTCCAGCTTCTCCGGCCACACCTGCTGATGCAGGTCACGGATGGCGGCGGTGGGGAAACCGGAGTGCCGCAGCCGCAACCTGATGCCGCGTGGTTGTTTCAGGAACTCGGCGGCGACCACGGTCTCCACCCCTTCGGTCGCGGCGGTGACCCAGGTGAACTCGATGCGGCGGTTCGCTTCGAGCGTGAGGATGCGGCCGTAGTGCGGGTTGCGTTTCTCGGCCGAGCCGGTGTCGAAATAGAGGGGCTCGTTCACGGCGGGTCGCATCAGAACCGATCCGGGGACGGCCAGCCACAGGTCGAGGCCTTGGGTCCAAGCCGCGTACAGCAGGCTCGGCTGGGCCTTCATGACTCGCTCGACGGTGAGCTCGTGGGGCCGAGTGGACAGGTCCGGGGGGCGAACTGGCTGGTCCATCAGCCGACCCTACCGGTCAAGTGCCCACCGAGCCCGCATCGGGTGTGCCACAGCGTCACTCGGGGTTGGTGACGCGCGCGAGCACGATGCCACCGAGAATCAGCGTCAGAGCGAAGACCCGGCCCGCGCTGAGCGGGTCCTTGTGCACGAGCACGCCGAGACCGATCGCCCCGAGCGCGCCGATCCCGGTGAACACCGCGTACGCCGTGCCGACCGGAAGGGTCTGCATGGCGCGCGAGAGCAGGTAGACCGCCAGCGAGCCGAGCGCGATGCAGAGCAGGGTCGGGCCGAGTCTGGTGAAGTTCTCGGTGGGTTTGATGGTCTGCGACCAGGCGATTTCGACCAGGCCGGCCACGCCGAGCAGGATCCAGTTCATCGCGTGTAATCCTTTGCGAGCAAGCGCACTTCGGCGATAGCGGCATCGAGTGAGGCCTCGTGCTCGGTACGCAGGTGGGCGAGGTTGGGGTCCGAGACCGCGTTGGCCAGTTCGGCATTGACGAAAACGGTGTCGGTGACGGCGTAATGGCCTGCGAAGAAATCGCGCAGGTAGCGCTCCTGATAGTCGAAGGCGGCCTTCGGCGCGCCGGGCGAGTAGGCGCCGCCGCGTGCGGAGACGACGACGAAGCGCCGGTGCCCCAGCGACATACGCGGGAAGGTCACCTGATCGAGCCAGGCCTTGAGCGTGGCGGGGATCGAGTAGTTGTACATCGGGGTTCCGATGAGGATCACGTCGGCGGCGAGCAACTGCGCGAGCAGAGGTTCGACGGTGCGCCACGCGGCGCGGGCGGCGGGGGTGACGGCGAGGTCCGGCAGGCGATCGAGGTCGGTGCTGCCCGCCGCGAGGACGGCGTCGCACAGCTCGGTCCAGCCCTCGTCGATGAACGGTGCGGGGTCGGTGGCGAGGTCGCGGTAGGTGTAGTCGCCCTCGGGGGCTGCCGCACGCCAGGCCCGCACGAATTCCGCGCCGAGCCTGCGGCTGAGGGAATCGGTCCTGGCACTGGCGTCGAGGTGCAGCAGGTGGGTCATGGTCCAACCTTTCGATAACCGGACGTTGTGTCCGCTTACCTCAACGGTAGAACACAAGTGGACAGCTTGTCCACATTTACGTTTCTCGGCTAGAGTCGATCCCATGGAGCCTCGATCCGACCTGCTCACCGGCACGGCACCAGCACCCGAACGCACCGACGCCGCCCGCAACCGCGCCAAAGTGCTCGCCGCGGCGGCCGACCTCTTCGCCACCCGCGACCCGCGCACCGTCACCATGGACGACATCGCCAAGGCCGCGGGCGTCGGCCGGGGCACCCTCTACCGCCGCTACCCCGACCGCAACGCCATCGCCGTCGCCCTGCTCGACGAACACGAACGCGCCGTCCAGGAACAGCTCCTCCGCGGCGAACCCCCACTCGGCCCCGGCGCGCCCCCCGCCGATCGGCTCGCCGCTTTCTACTCGGCGATGATCGAATTGCTCAGCGCCCACGCCCATCTGGTGCTCGGCGCCGAGACCGGCGGCGCCCGCTTCGCCACCGGCGCCTACGGGTTCTGGGCACTGCACGTCCGGGCACTTCTGGTCGAAGCCGGTCTCCCCCAGCCCGACTCGCTGATCGATACCGTGTTGGCGCCCGTGGCGGCCGAGGTCTATCTCCAGCAGCGCGAACGCGGATTGTCCCCGGAGCAGATCACCGACGGCTTGACGGTGCTCGCCCACCGCCTGCTCGGGGGCGGGTAGGCGCGGCAGGTGGTGGCTACGGCTGGGTCGTGACTACCTTCCCCGACCGGAATCCGGGGATCTCCAAGGCGTCGAATCCGGCCGGGTGGTTCCGAATCGGGTCAGGTGAGGTCGCGGCGGGCGGTGAGCCAGATGGTTCCCGTCACGAAGATCGTCACGTAGACCGCGTGGACGACGAGGGACTCGCCGCGGGTCAGGATGTCGAGGACACCCGGTGTGGTTGGGCCGTCCACCGTGCGCATCGCCCCTGCCAGCGAACCCGCGGCGGTGCCGGGGAGGAGGTCGGTGACCGCTTCGATGGGGCCGAATATCCCCGCGACCCCGCGCAGCAGGTTCTCGACGACGAGAACCCAGATCAGGCCGAGCCCGACAGCGAGAGCGGGACCGCGGGCCACGGCGCCGATGAAGGCGCCTGCCGCGGTCCACATACTCAGAATGGCTGTGCCGGTGAGGATTCCGAGAAGAGACCGGTCGAGCGCGGGCAGCGTGACCGCCTGGCCTTCCGTCACCGCGATGAGCGACGCGACACCGAGGTCGACGACGAACGCGGCACAGACCAGGACCACCACTGTTACCAGCAGACCCAGCAGCAGCCCACCGACCGCATCGGCCCTGCCCGGCCCCTGGGTGAACACGGTCTTCCACGTCCCCCAGCCGTACCCACTACCCACCGCCAGCGCACCGAGAACAAGCATCAGCGCGCCGCCGAACATGGCCATACCCTGGGTGAACACTTCGGGCACAGCGGCCGGCATGAGCTGGCCGAGCAGCACGTCGCGCGGCAAACCGTCGGCCATGGAACCGCTCTCTCCGGAGCGGTAGGCCAGGTAATTGAACAGGTAGGCGAAGGTCAGATTCAGCAGGATCCATGTGCCGAGCACGATCCAGAAGGCGGGCCAGCGCCGGAGACGCAGACCCTCCGCCCTGATACTCGCCGTGAGATCTCTTGTCGTGCTGGTCATTTCGCAACCTCCGTCAGCTCGAAGAAGACTTCTTCCAGGGATTTCTCGTCGACGCGCAGCTCGAGCAGGTCCGCACCCGCCTGCACGACAGCTCGCGCCACAGCAGGCGCCATCGCGGCCGTGGTCTCTATCCGGATGCCCTCGGCGCTCGCCCGCACCGGCGCGTCGGACAGCGTGCGGACCGCCTCGACGGCCACATCCACCGGTTCGGCGCGGACGAGCAGCGATGCGGTGCCGCGCAATTCGGCGACCGTCGATTCGGCGAGCAGACGTCCTCCGGAGATCACCCCGACCCGGTGGCAGATTTCCTGCACCTCGGCGAGCTGATGACTCGACAGCAACACGGTGTGGCCGTCTGCCGCGAGATCGACGATGAGCGAACGCATTTCGGCCAGACCGGCCGGGTCGAGACCGTTGGTCGGCTCGTCGAGGACGAGCAGATCGGGATCGCCGAGCAGGGCCGCGCCGACACCGAGGCGCTGCTTCATACCGAGGGAATAGGTGCGGAAGCGGTCGTCGGCGCGGGTGGTGAGGTCGACGCGGGCCAGCGCCTGAGTGACCTCGCGGTCGCCGAGTCCGCGATAGCGGGCGAGAACGCGCAGGTTGTCGCGACCCGACAGGTACGGGTAGAAGCCCGGGCCCTCGATCAGCACCCCGACCCGGCGCAGCACCTCCGGGTCGCCGGGGGCGCTGCCGTGGACCGTCGCGGTGCCCGCGCTCGGCCGGACGAGGCCGGTCAGCATGCGCAGGGTCGTCGTCTTGCCCGCGCCGTTGGGGCCGAGGAAACCGTAGATCTCCCCGGTCCTGACCCGCATACTCACGGCGTCGACCGCGCGGTGTTCGCCATAGCGTTTGGTCAGCCCGGTGGTGACCACGATTGATTCGTTCATGCGAAAGACGATCCGCGCCGAAGGGGTGCCCGCACATCCGTCGCGCGGCTCGATCGGGCCTACGTCGCGCGATGTACGCGGGGCCGCGAGAGAAATACGTGCGTAGGCCGACGCTTCTGCCCGGGTGACGCAATAGGGTTGCGTGGGTGGGAGCGAAGTGGGAGCGTGACGCGGCCGTCCGGGACTGGGGGCTGGCGGTGGTGGTCGCGATAGTGCAGCTGGCAGGCAGTTCCGGGGCGAACGCGCAGCAGACCGGGGTGCGTTCGCTCGACGCGTTCGCGTACCTGTTGCTGCTGGCCGGGCCGATCGCCCTCGGCTTCCGGCGGTTGCTCCCCGAGCCGGTGCTGGTGGTGGCCTTGCTCGCCGCCGTGTCCTACGTGCTGCGCGACTACGGGTACGGGCCGATCTTCCTTTCTCTCATCATCGCGTTCCTCACGGCTGCCGTACACGGATCACGCTGGCGCACTTACCCGTTGGTCGTCGTCGGTTACCTGACGATGGTGTGGCCGCTGCCCGCCCTGCTCGGCCGCGATGTCGATGCCTGGCAGGTTTTCGGCCTGCTGGCCTGGCTGGGTGTGCTGGTCGGGATCGCCGAGGGAATACGTCAGCGGCGCACGGTGGTGCTCGCGCGCCGGGAGCGGGCCGAGGCGGCGCAACGCGACGAACAGGCACAGCAGGCGCGGGCCGCGTCCGAGGAACGGCTCGCCATCGCCCGCGAGTTGCATGATGTATTGGCACACAGCCTTTCGCTGATCAATGTGCAGTCCTCGGTGGCGCTGGAACTGTTCGACCGCAAACCACAGCAGGCCGCCGCCGCGCTGGCCACGATCAAGACCACCTCCAAAGAAGCACTGACCGAGGTGCACACACTGCTGCACGCGATCCGCAGCGGCGCACCCGTCGCCCCCGAGTACCCGGAAACCCCTGCGGCCGAACCGGTTCCGGCACCCGCACCGCGCGCCCCGGCACCGACGCTCGACGACCTCGACACCCTGTTGCAACGAACCAGGGCGACCGGTCTGCCCGTCGACACCAAGGTCATCGGCACCCCCAAGAAGCTGCCGAGCGTGATCGACGTGGCCGCCGCCAGGATCATCCAGGAATCGCTGACCAATGTGGTGCGCCACGCGCCGGGGTCAACGGCGATGATCACCCTGCGCTACACGCCCGAAACGGTCGACATCACCGTCGACAACACCCGCCCGACCGGTACCGCCGTGCGCAGCGGGATCGGCGGGAACGGGATCATCGGCATGCGGGAACGGGCGCATGCGCTCGGCGGGGCGCTCACCGCCGGACCCCGGCCGTCCGGCGGCTTCCGGGTGGCCGCGCGGTTGCCCTCCCGGCCGGCCGGAGCAGAGACATGATCCGGGTGCTGGTCGCCGACGATCAGGCGCTGGTGCGCGGCGGGTTCGTCGCACTGCTCGATGCCCAGGACGACATCGAGGTGGTCGGCGAGGCCGAGAACGGCGAGCAGGCCGTGCGGATGACGCGCGCGCTGGCGCCCTCGGTGGTGCTGATGGACATCCGCATGCCCGTCCTCGACGGGCTGGCCGCCACCCGCATGATCGCCGACGACGCGCAGCTCGCCGACGTGCGCGTCGTCGTGCTCACCACCTTCGAAATCGACGAATACGTCTTCGAGGCGATCCGCGCCGGTGCCGCGGGTTTCCTGGTGAAACACACCGAACCCGCCGACCTGCTCCGCGCCGTCCGGGTCGTCGCGGCGGGCGACGCCCTCCTTTCCCCCAGCGTCACCCGCCGCTTGCTCACCGAATTCGCCACCCACGCCAAACAACCACCCCCACCCGCCTTCGCCGACCTCACCGACCGCGAACGCGAGGTCCTCACCCTGGTAGCCGAGGGCCTCACCAACGCCGAAATCGCCGCCCGCCTCTACCTGAGCCCCGCCACCGCCCGCACCCACGTGAGCCGCATCCTCACCAAACTCGCCGCCCGCGACCGCACCCAACTGGTAGTCCTCGCCTACGAATCCGGGCTCGTCCGCCCCGGCTGGCAGTAGCCGGAGCGCCTTCGGGTCAGCTGTCCGTGCCCGCTCGGCGGCGTTCGTCCTCGGAGAAGTGGGCGCGGCGGGCCATTCCGGCGGGGGCGGCCTGGGCTCGGGCCGAGTAGGCCGAGAGGGCGTCGAAGGCGCCGCGGACGCCACCTGCGACTGGGGCGTAGGTGATGGAGGAACCGGGGTCGAAGCCGAGGTTGGAGCCTACTTCGACGGCGTCCATGTTGGCGCCGAGGAAGACGAAGGTCCAGCTGTAGACCTCCTGCTGCTGGGTGATGAGGGACTTGACCGCCGCATGGGTCCATTCGCGGCTGGAGTTCTCGTGGCCGTCGGTGAGGACGACAACGATCACCGTGCCGGGCCGCTCGTGCTCGGGGCGGGCCGCGAGCTCCTCGCCGACGCTGGTGACGAGTTTGCCGACGGCGTCGTACAGCGCGGTCCCACCACGCGGCAGCAGATTCGGCGGGGGCACCTGATCCAGCGGCACATACGAATAGACCACCTCGTAGGTGGTGTCGAACTGCGCCAAGGTCACCTCGATCCGCTTCGGCACCTCCCGCTGCTGCTCGAAATACGCGGCCAACCCACCTTCGGTGTCGGCCTTGATCGTCTGCATCGAACCCGAACGGTCGAGCAGAACAGCGATGAGCGTGCGATCGGAATCAGTCATGTGCGTGAACACCCCCGTGTCGTATGGACTGGCCCAACCCACGGTACGCCGCGAATTCACCTCCCGGAGGCCGTGAAAAGCGGCTCGAAAGGTATCTCCAAGTTCGCATTCCTACCTTCGCCTCCATGGGCCCAGTTCTCGCATTCCACCAAATTTCCGACGCCGACGCCGCCCGCATCCTCGCCGATGCCGAAGCCGCCCTCGACCTGATCGACCAACTCGACCACCCCGGCGAACCGACCGGCGACCGATTTCTGCCGAGAATTCCTCCGCGAAACTACGAAGCCCTCCGCACATTCTTCATCTTCGCCGCCGAACAGAATTCCCAGGCCGTCGCGCTATTTCAATGATGCCGCCGCCCGGAAAGGAGATGGCAAGACATCTCCAAGCCATCGTTCCCAACTTCGCAATGGGTTCACTGGGATCACAAGGAGGAGTTGACGTGGGTGCAGTTATGTCGTTCAGGAGGGTGAGCACGGCCGAGCTGGAAATGGCGATGCGGCACAAGGACATCGCGGAGGAGTTCCTTGCCGGATATGAGCCCTCCGCCGATGATCCGAGTGGCTACCTCGACAAAGCATGGGGTGGGTTGAACTACCTGCTGGAGGCCGCGGGGACCGGTGTCGACCTGTTCTTCACGCCTACCCCTCTACCGATCGGCGAGTACAACGGCTGGACGGCAGAGGAGGTGGCGCGCACCGCGGAGACACTCTCGAAGACTCCGTTCAGCAAGCTGGCCGAGCACTACAACGGAGTGCGCATGGTCGAGGCTCAGGTCTATCCCAACATCTGGGGCGATACCCGTAACGACGGCCTCGGTTATCTCCGGGAGTACTACACCAAGCTGGTCGCCGTGTTTCAGCACGCGGCCGAGCACGACGCCGGGCTCCTGCAGCACTTCGGCTGAATCCGGCAACGAAAAAGCCCACCTTCTGGGTTCAGAAGGTGGGCTTTTCGTTCAGCTGGTTACTCGCCGGAGGCGGCGGTGTCGGGGGCGGTGCCCTCGGCTGCTCCGGTGAGGACGACCTCGGGCTTGTCGTCGCCCGTGGGGGCCTTGGTCAGCTTCGTCTTGCCGGTGAAGGTGAACTTGGCGTCTTCGCCCTGGCCTTCGCCGTCCCAGTTCTCCACGTCGACCGTGATGGTCTGGCCCGCGCCGATCTCGCCGAAGAGGATCTTCTCCGACAGCTGGTCTTCGATCTCGCGCTGGATCGTGCGACGCAGCGGACGGGCACCGAGGACCGGGTCGAAACCGCGCTTGGCGAGCAGGCTCTTGGCCTGGTCGGTCAGCTCGATCGCCATGTCCTTGTTCTTCAGCGCCTTGGCGACACGGCCGATCATCAGGTCCACCATCTGCACGATCTGCTCGCTGGTGAGCTGGTGGAAGACGATCACGTCGTCGATGCGGTTGAGGAACTCGGGGCGGAAGTGCTTCTTCAGCTCGTCGTTGACCTTGAGCTTCATCCGCTCGTAGTTCGAGCCCTCGGCGTTGGACTGGGTGAAGCCCAGGCCCACGGCCTTGGAGATGTCGGAGGTGCCAAGGTTCGAGGTGAAGATCAGCACGGTGTTCTTGAAGTCGACCGTACGACCCTGACCGTCGGTGAGACGGCCGTCCTCGAGCACCTGCAGGAGGGTGTTGTAGATCTCCTGGTGCGCCTTCTCGATCTCGTCGAACAGCACCACCGAGAACGGCTTGCGCCGCACCTTCTCGGTGAGCTGACCGCCCTCCTCGTAGCCCACGTACCCGGGAGGGGCACCGAACAGGCGCGAGGCGGTGAAGCGGTCGTGGAACTCGCCCATGTCGATCTGGATGAGCGCGTCGTCGTCGCCGAACAGGAAGTTCGCCAGCGCCTTGGACAGCTCGGTCTTACCGACACCGGACGGACCGGCGAAGATGAACGAACCGGACGGACGCTTCGGATCCTTCAGGCCGGCGCGAGTGCGACGGATCGCCTTGGAGACGGCCTTGACGGCATCCTCCTGGCCGATGATCCGCTTGTGCAGCTCGTCCTCCATGCGCAGCAGTCGGGTGGTCTCCTCCTCGGTGAGCTTGAAGACGGGGATACCGGTCCAGTTGGCCAGCACCTCCGCGATCTGCTCGTCGTCGACCTCGGCCACGACGTCCAGGTCACCCGAACGCCACTGCTTCTCCCGCTCGGCGCGCTTGGCGACGAGCTGCTTCTCCTTGTCGCGCAGGCGCGCGGCCTTCTCGAAGTCCTGCGCGTCGATCGCGCTTTCCTTCTCGCGACGGGCGTCGGCGATCTTGTCGTCGAACTCGCGCAGGTCCGGCGGCGCGGTCATCCGGCGGATGCGCATGCGCGCGCCCGCCTCGTCGATGAGGTCGATCGCCTTGTCCGGCAGGAACCGGTCGTTGATGTAGCGATCGGCCAGCGTCGCGGCGGCCACGAGAGCGCCATCGGTGATGGAGACCCGGTGGTGCGCCTCGTAGCGGTCGCGCAGACCCTTGAGGATGTTGATGGTGTGCTCGACGGTCGGCTCGCCCACCTGCACCGGCTGGAAACGGCGTTCCAGGGCGGCGTCCTTCTCGATGTACTTGCGGTACTCGTCGAGGGTGGTCGCGCCGATGGTCTGCAGCTCGCCACGGGCCAGCTTCGGCTTCAGGATCGAGGCCGCGTCGATGGCGCCTTCGGCAGCACCCGCGCCGACGAGCGTGTGCAGCTCGTCGATGAACAGGATGATGTCGCCGCGGGTGTTGATCTCCTTGAGCACCTTCTTGAGGCGCTCTTCGAAGTCACCGCGGTAGCGGCTGCCCGCGACAAGGGAACCCAGGTCGAGGGTGTAGAGCTGCTTGTCCTTGAGGGTCTCGGGGACCTCGCCGTTGACGATGGCCTGCGCAAGGCCCTCGACGACGGCGGTCTTACCGACACCGGGCTCGCCGATCAGCACCGGGTTGTTCTTGGTGCGGCGGCTCAGCACCTGCATGACGCGCTCGATTTCCTTCGAGCGGCCGATGACGGGGTCGAGCTTGCCTTCCAGCGCCGCCTGCGTGAGGTTGCGACCGAACTGGTCGAGCACCAGCGAGGTGGACGGCGTACCCGCCTCACCACGCGAGCCGGTGCCCTCGACGGGCTCCTTGCCCTGGTACCCGGACAGCAGCTGGATGACCTGCTGACGGACCCGGTTCAGGTCGGCGCCCAGCTTGACGAGCACCTGGGCCGCGACGCCCTCACCCTCGCGGATGAGACCGAGCAGGATGTGCTCGGTGCCGATGTAGTTGTGACCGAGCTGCAGCGCCTCGCGCAGACTCAGTTCCAGCACCTTCTTGGCACGCGGGGTGAAGGGGATGTGACCGGACGGCGCCTGCTGGCCCTGCCCGATGATCTCCTCGACCTGGCTGCGCACACCCTCCAGCGAGATGCCAAGGGACTCCAGCGACTTCGCCGCCACGCCCTCGCCCTCGTGGATCAACCCAAGCAGGATGTGCTCGGTGCCGATGTAGTTGTGGTTGAGCATCCGGGCCTCTTCTTGGGCCAGGACAACGACACGCCTCGCGCGGTCGGTGAACCTCTCGAACATCGCTCCCTCACTCTCCTGCTCCGACATTCTGGCAACAGACGCCGCTTCCGTCAGCCTGCCATGAAGCCCGGGGGTTGCGGCCCCCGCCATCCACTCTAGTTGGCAGGGGATTCCGCCGTCGCCGCTCCACCCTATTGGGGACCGATGACAACTTGGTCATTCACTCACAACGCGCACGTCGCGGCATTCGTTTCCGTTCCAGTTTTGCCTACAGCGAAATCCCGCCTCAGCCGGTGAACGGGGGCACGAACTCACACGGCACGGGCGCCTGCCTGGCCGGATCGAGGGCGTTGAGGACGTGACCGGCGGCACGCGGACTGCCCGCGATGGCCATGTGCTCGGACCAGTCCTGCGCGCAACCGTCCTGCACGACGACCGAGGTGGCGTTGGGACCGGGCACCAAACCGGAGGTGTGCGGCACGACGAGCTCGTCGAGGACCGTGACGATATTGACGTAGGTGACGCGCGGGTCGTACACCCCGTCGGCATTGAGCGCGGTCATGAACGGCGAACCGCTGAACATCTGCGCGCACGCCTGGCACAGCGAGCCGGTGGCGGCGTCGAAGACCGGTCCCGCGCCGAGCGCCCGGCTGAAGTGGGCGATATCGCCCGCGCCGAAGGCGTTTGTGCCGAGCCAGGGCGGCGCGATCCCGACCAGCGTGCCGACCTTCTCCCCGCCGCCGAGCCGCTTGAGGTAGTAGTTGCCGACGATATTGCCCTGCGAGTGGGCGACGAGGTCGACCCGTTCGGCGCCGGTCCGCGCGAGGACACCGTCGACGAAGGCCGACACCTCCGCCGCACTCTGCTCGATGGGACGCATCCCGCCGATGGCCGAGACGGGCCAGGGCAGCGCGTACGCGCCGTAGGTGAGGGTGAACACGCAATAGCCCTCATTGGCCAGCAGCGGGGCGTACACGCCCCAGTTCGTCTGCGCCCCGCCGCCGGTGCCGTGCAGCAGGACGACCGGATTCGGATGCTCCGGTGTAGGAACACAATTCGGGTCGTTCGCCCCGGGCAGCGCACCGCCCGGGTTCGTCAGCTCGGGCGCGATGCCCGCGAAGAAGTTGTAGTCGACGGGGTAGGGGTCGGCGGACGCACCGCCTGCCCCCACGAGACCCAGCAGCATCGCGACGGCGAGAACGAGCATCGACTTACTTCGCATGGAACCACCCCTGACTAGAACGTGTTTCAGTCATCATGGAACACGTTCCAGCCTTCGCGTGGCACTACGGTGCGATTCAGCGCACCAGCGCGTGCGAAACGGTCTGCCCCGCGACCGGTGCGGCGGCGTTCGACTTGCCCTGCTGCACACCCGCGACGAACAGCGCACCGCACAGCACCAGGAACGCCGCCGTGTGCAGGATCGCCCGCAGGATGTTCCAGCGCACCCACGCCGCCTCGAAATCGGCGCGCACCGAAACGGTGTCGGCCAGCGTCGCCGGGTCGCCCGCCGTGGCCAAGGCGTCGTTGAGCGGCACGTTCTGCCCGGCGGTGACCGCGAACGCGATCACGTTGAGCACCAACGCGATTCCGATCCAGATCAGCGTGGCGCGGTGATCGCCGCCCAGGTGCAGCGCGGCCGCGAGTGCGGTGAAGCCGACCGTCCCGAGGAAGCCGAACATGAACCACGGGTTGATGATCACCACGTTGATCTTCTGCATGACCTCGATCAGCGTGCGGTCGCCGGTGCGCGCCAGGGCGGGCATCACCGAGATCGCGTAGGCGTAGAACACGCCGGCGACGAGGCCGGTGCTGAGCATCGCGAGAACCAGCGAGGACAAACGAATGGCCGACATGGGAACCAACTCCTGACTCGAATCCGGAGTCGCACTCCGGTGACAGGAACAAGTCAACCGCGTCCCCACCGCCACCGACATGGTTCAGGCGCTCGGCCACCTGCGTCAGGCGCTCGAACGCCGGCCGCAGAGGTCACAACTCGTGGTCGGAGATCATTCCGCTCTGCATCGCGAGGGCGGCGAGCCGGGTGCGCTTCTGGTTCTGCGGCAGATTCTCCACCCCGAACTTCGCGAACAGGGCACGCAGGTGGGTTTTGATCGCGTCGATCGACAGGAAGAGTTCCTCGGCGATCTGCTGGTTCGACGCGGGCGTCGCGAATCCGGTGCCGTGCTTGTACGGACGGCACAGGGCAATCAGCACCGCGCGCTGGGTTTCGGTCAGCGAACGCATGGTGGGGATGGAACCGGAGGCGGTATGTGTGGCGTCGTCGACGACACCACCGAAATCGAAGAAATGCACCAGCGTGGTGCCGACGCGAATACGGTCACCTGGGCTCAGCCTGCGCCTGCCGACCAACCGCTCACCGTTGACGAACGTCCCGTTGCGCGACAGCCCGTCGTCGACGATCGTCCAGTGCGCACCGAGGTGTTCGACCGCGGCATGCAACCGCGACACCTCGGCATCCCAGCCGAGTACGAGATCGGCCTGAACGTTGCGCCCGATGGTGATCCGCTGCTGCGCGGGGTCCAGCGGCAATTCATGCTGGCGCCCGGTGTTGTCGGTGTACCGAAGAAAGGAGCTCACCGCACATCTCCCGAGACTCGAAACACCTTGCGCACAACCATCAGTCTATCTTTCCAGGCCACATTCCCACGCACCCCAGGAGGGCGGAAGAAGCGGTCCCCAACCCCTTCCCGACCTCGAGGAGGGATCGCCGCGAAGCGGCGGTCGGCGGCCGTCCCGACGATCAGGCGCCGTTGCGTAGGCGACGAAGGAGCAAGCAACGGTGCCTGATCGTCGGGACCGCAGGGGCCGCCGACTCGAGCGCGCCAGCGCTCCAAAAATTCAGCTCTTGCCGACCTCTTTGTTGTAGGCCTCGGTGATGTCGGCCGAGATACGGCCGCGCGCGGAGACCTTGTGACCCTTACGACGGGCCCATTCACGAATTGCGGCGCTCTGCTCGCGGTCCATGGAAACGCGGCTCTTGCCCTGCGGCGCAGGCGTACCGGCGGCCTTGGTCCGGCGACGGCCACTCACGCGACGCGCGTTGGCGACCCACTCGTCCAGGCCTTCGCGCAGGCGCGCCGCATTTGCCTCCGACAGATCGATCTCGTACGACACCCCATCGATAGCGAACTCGATGGTTTCGTCCGCGATGGACTCACCGTCGACATCGTCGATCAGGCTAACGGTGACCTTCTTTGCCATGAGATGAACGTCCTCTCGAAATCGTCAAGCCTGCCTCCAGGCCGAATACCCGAGGCAAGAATACCCCGAAATGCGAAATTTCCAACACGAGGCCTTCGCCCCGCGAATTCACAGGTCAGCGACTACTCGGGCGCACAATGGGGAACAGGATCGTTTCCCGGATTCCCAAACCCGTGAGTGCCATCAACAAGCGATCGATTCCCATACCCGTTCCGGTGGTCGGCGGCATGCCGTGTTCCATCGCGGTGAGGAAGTCTTCGTCGAGCACCATCGCCTCGTCATCGCCCGCCGCGCCGAGGCGCGCCTGGTCGACGAACCGTTCCCGCTGGATGACGGGATCGACCAACTCCGAATAGCCCGTGGCCAACTCGAAGCCGCGAACATAGAGATCCCACTTCTCCGTAACGCCGTCCTTGCTGCGATGCTGACGGGTCAGCGGTGAGGTCTCCACGGGGAAGTCGCGAACGAAAGTCGGCGCGTAGAGCTTGTCGCCATAGACGTGTTCCCAGAGTTCTTCGACCAGTTTCCCGTGACCGTAGCCCTTGCCCGACGGAATTTCCAGACCGACCCGTTCGGCAAGTGCCAGCAATTCCTCGACAGTCGTTTCCGGAGTGACCTCCACACCGATCGACTCCGACAACGACGGATACATCTCGACCGTCGTCCACTCGCCACTCAGATCATATTCAGTACCGTCGGCAAGAGTCACCACGAGGGTGCCGAATGCCTCTTGTGCGACTTCCTGGACCAATTCCCGGATCATCGTCGCCGAGTCGTCGTAGGTGCCGTAGGCCTCATACGTTTCCAGCATCGCGAACTCGGGCGAATGGGTGGAGTCGGCGCCTTCGTTGCGGAAGTTCCGGTTGATCTCGAAGACCTTCTCCAGGCCGCCGACCACGCAGCGCTTGAGGAACAGTTCCGGCGCGATACGCAGGAACAGGTCCATGTCGAGGGCATTGGAATGGGTGACGAACGGGCGCGCGGCGGCACCGCCGTGGATGGTCTGCAGCATCGGGGTCTCGACCTCGAGGAAGCCGCGACGCTCGAGCGCCGTACGCAGCGCGCGGACCACGTTCACGCGGGTACGGGCCATTTCCCTGGCCTCGGGGCGCACGATCAGGTCGACGTAGCGCTGACGGACACGCGATTCCTCGTTCATTTCCTTGTGCGCCACCGGCAGCGGGCGAAGCGACTTGGCCGCCATCGACCACGAGTCGGCCATCACGCTCAATTCGCCCGTGCGCGAGGAGATGACCTCACCGTGCACGAACACGAAATCGCCGAGGTCCACATCGGACTTCCAGGCGGCGAGCGCGTCGGCGCCGACACCATTGAGGCTGATCATCGCCTGCAGTTTGGTTCCGTCGCCCTCCTGCAGGGTGGCGAAGCACAACTTGCCGGTATTGCGGACGAAAATGACGCGGCCGGCGACACCGACCTGCAGACCGGTTTGCGTATCGGGTTCGAGATCCGGGTAGGCGGAACGGATTTCGGCCAGCGTGTGCGTGCGCGGCACGACCACCGGATAGGCGTCACCACCGCCGGCGAGCAGCCGTTCACGCTTGTCCCGGCGAATCCGCATCTGCTCGGGGACATCGCTGTCCACGGCGGAACTGACGGCGCGGCCGGTCTCGGCGGAGTTAGGGGTGCTCACATTCGATAACAGTAGCGTGCACCGGAAAGGACCAGTGCGCCGCCCGTTACAACGAAGCCAGCGACTCCACTTCCCGGGCGAAGTGCGGCACCCCGACGCCAACGGTGAGCATGCCCGCCGACTTCAACGCCTGATAACCGCCGATCAGATCGGTCGCGCGGTGCAATCCGAGTTCCTGAAGCGAGGCCGCGGCCAAACTGGACGTATAGCCCTCCGAGCAGAAAATGATCCACTCCACATCGTGGTCGCGCGCGAGCGACAACCGCGCCGACGACGTGGGGTCCAGCCGCCATTCCAGCACATTGCGCTCGATCACCAGCGCGCCCGGCAGCGAGCCCTCCCGAACACGCTGCGCGGCCGGGCGGATGTCGACCAGAATGGCGCCTCGGGCCAGGGCGGCGGGGACGTCGTAGACATACAGCCTGCGCAGCTTGGCGCGCGCGTTGTCGAGCATCTGGTCAATCGACAAACGGCTCATCACAGATCACCTTCGGGCTGGTCGGTGAGGACGGTTTGGGTGCGTCGCAGGGTGCCGTGGCCGGTCACCTCGTAATAGGACATGGCGGTCAGCGGCGGCGAATACGCGTGCACGCTGAGGGTGGGATCGAGCGGGCCCGCCGTCGCGTCGGCGGCGCGGACCACATCGTGGACCCAGCCGATCGGAAACGACGCCTGATCGCCCGCGGCAAGGGTGCGCTCGCGTAACTCGGTGCCATTCCAGCGGAATTCCGACAGCGCGCCGCTGAGCACGGTGAGCGCACCGAGCGAACCGGCGTGGTCGTGCAATTCGGTGGATTTCCCCGGCGTCCAGCTGATGAGCCAGACATCGACCTCGTCGTCGGCGATCAGGCGGGTGGCCCAGCGCTGTTCGGTCGGCCAGAGCCCGTCGGCGGGCAGCAGATGGTCGTAGCGACCGGCCAGGACATCCTCGGCGCCCTCGTCGGTGAGACGCAGCAGGTCGGCGGGTCGCAGCCGGGTGGGCAGGGCCGAGGCGACCGCGCGGTCGAGCGGCGGGGTCGCGGAGTATTCGTCACGGGCCGACGGCAGGGAAAGAACAGAAGAACGCATGAGCGCATCTCCAAGGAGTGAGAATCGGTCGAGGGGAAAACGTCAGCCTCGAACGGTCGAGGCAGGTCAGCCTCGACAACACTCCTGGGTGCTCACACGGAAAGACACGGGAGCGAGCTTAGCAGGCTCCCGTGGGGACGGGCCAATGACCTGAATCACTTCTTGTTGCGCTCGTAGACGTGGCGCAGACCGGTGAGGGTGAGATGGGGTTCGTGCTGGTCGATGGTTTCCGATTCCGGCACGATCAGCGGCGCGCCAGTCCCGGTGGCGACCACGGTGACATCGGTACCGGCGAACGCGTCGAATTCGTCGCGAATGCGGTCGATCAATCCGTCGACCAGACCGGCGAAACCGAAAACCGCACCGGATTGAATGCACTCCATCGTGTTCTTGCCGAGCACCGAGCGCGGCCTGGCCAGTTCGACGCGGCGCAACGCACTGCGTTCGACCAGTGCCTCCGTCGACACCTCGACGCCCGGCGCGATCACGCCACCGAGGAACTCGCCCTTGGCCGAGACCAGGTCGACACAGGTGGCGGTGCCGAAGTCGACGACGATCGCCGGGCCGCCGAACCGGCGGAACGCGGCGAGGCAGTTGACGATGCGGTCGGCGCCGACCTCCTTGGGATTGTCGACCAGCAGCGGAATGCCGGTCCGCACACCGGGTTCCACGACCACATTCGGCACGTGCGACCAATAGCGGGCGAGCATGATGCGCAGTTCCCGCAGCACCGGCGGCACCGTCGACAACGCCGAGACACCGACCACCTGGTCGAGATCGGCACCGACAAGACCGCGCACCTGCATCGCGAACTCGTCGGCGGTGAGCAGCGGATTCGTGTGAATACGCCAGTGCCGCACCAGTTTCGAGTGCTCGCCCAGACCGGAGAACAGGCCGAGTTCGATGGCGGTGTTGCGGACGTCGATCGTCAGCAGCATGTCCGACCCCCCGCCGCGATCAGGCGATCGACAGGGAACGCGGCGAGGTGAGCCCGGAACCCTCGGGCGCGTGCGCGGGATCGGCGCCGAGCTCCACGGGCCGGTTACGGTCGTCGACGAAGACCACCTTCGGCGCGTACTCGCGCAGCTCGGCCTCGTCGAGCTGGCCGTAGGCGATGAGGATGACCAGGTCGCCGGGGTGCACGAGATGTGCCGCGGCGCCGTTGATCCCGATCACACCCGAACCGCGTTCGCCCGCGATCACATAGGTTTCGAGGCGGGCGCCGTTGTCGATGTCGACGATGCACACCTGCTCACCCTCGAGCAGGCCCGCCGCGTCGAGCAGGTCCTGGTCGACGGTCACCGAACCCACGTAGTGCAGGTCGGCGTGGGTCACGGTGGCACGGTGAATCTTCGAGGTCATCATGGTGCGCAGCATCGGCTTCGCCTTTCTCAGTGCGCCTGCGGGGCAGGCAGGGAGTTCGCGTCGGGGTGCCCGTCGAGCTGGGCGCCGAGAACAAGGGGTGCGTTGTCGATCAGGCGGGTGCTGCCGACCTTGGCCGCGACGAGCAGGCGGGCGTTGCCCGATTCCGGGGCGGGGCCGAGGAGCGAGTCGCGCAGTTCGAGGTAGTCGACCTCGACACCGTCGGCCGAGTCGAGGACGGCGCGGGCGGCCGCGAGGACACCCTCGGGGCCGAGGCCCGCGGCGTGCCTGCCGGCGGCCAGTGCGGCCGACAGGGCGAGCGCGGATTCCCGTTGCGCCGCATCGAGATAGCGGTTGCGCGAGGACAGGGCGAGACCGTCGGGTTCGCGGACCGTCGGGTAGGCGACGATCTTCACGTCGAAGTTCAGGTCGCGGACCATCTGGCGGATCAAGGTGAGCTGCTGGTAGTCCTTCTCCCCGAAATACGCCTCCGAGGCGTGGGTGAGCTGCAGCAGTTTCGCGACGACGGTGAGCATGCCCGCGAAATGCGTCGGCCTGCTGCCGCCTTCGAGCTCGGCGCCGAGCGGGCCCGGCTGCACGGTGGTGCGCGGGCCGTCGGGGTACATCTCGTTGGCCGACGGCGCGAACACCAGATCGACGCCCTCGGCCGCGAGCAGTGCGAGGTCGGCGTCGAGGGTGCGCGGGTAGGCGTCGAGATCCTCGCCCGCACCGAACTGCAGCGGATTGACGAAGATCGACACGATCACGATCTGATTGGTGAGCCGCGCCTGCCGGACCAGCTGCAGGTGGCCCTCGTGCAGCGCGCCCATGGTCGGCACGAAACCGATGCTGCGGCCCGCCCCGCGCAACGCCTTGGCCACCGTGGACAGCACCTCGGGGCTGTGGTGCACGGTGAGCGCGCCGGGCTTGAACGCGCCGGTCGCCCGGGCGCCGCCCTGGTGGTGATGCACTTCTCGGGGTTCCATCAGTGGCCTTTCTCGGCGAGCAGCTCCAGCAGAGCGGGATTGGTCCTGGCGAGTTCGGCCGTGCGCAACGACATGGCGCGATACGACGCGGCCAGGCGTTCGTCGAACGACTCGACGGCATTCAGGTGTGCGGCGACCGCGTCCACGTCGCCCCGGGCGACCGGGCCGGTGAGCGCGGCCTGACCACGGCGCAGCGCGTTGTCGAGCGCGGCGGAGACCAGCGGGCCGATGAGGCGTTCGGGCAGGCCGCCCGGCTGGTCGTCGACCACCGGCTGACCGAGCAGGCCCGGGCCCGACATCGCTTCGCGCAGTGCCGAAACCGCGTCGACGATGAGCGTGACCAGGTGATTGCTGCCGTGCGCGAGGGCCGCGTGATACAGCGTGCGCTGGTCCTCCTCGATGCGCACCGGCTCGCCGCCCATCTCGATCACCAGCGCCTGGGCGATGGCGTAACCGATGTCGTCGGCGGCGGTGATACCGAAGCAGGCATTGGCGAGGCGGGCGATGTCCTCGTCGTGACCGGTGAAGGTCATCGCCGGATGGACCGCCAGGCCCAAGGCGCCCTGCTCGGTGAGCGGGGCGAGCACACCGACACCGTTGGCACCGGAGGTGTGCGCGACGATCGTGCCCGGCCGGACCACACCGGCCGAGGCCAGACCACGGACCAACCCGGCCAGCTCGGCATCGGGCACCGCGAGCAGCAACAACTCGCTGCGCTGCGCCACCTGCTCCACCGGCAGGATCTGCGAATCGGGCAGCCGCGTGCGCGCCCGGTGCACGGAGGCATCGGAAATCGCGGCGACACCGAACACCACATGCCCGGCTCGCTCGAGCGCCACACCGAGCGCCGAACCCACCCGTCCCGCCGAGACGATTCCCACCGTCAGCCGTGCGGGCGCTGGATCGACACCTGAGTTCGCGCCGTCGGAATCGACACTTCTCGAGGTCAACATTGTCCTCTCGATTGCGTTCCAGTCCCGCTGTGCGGGTACCAGACGTACGGGTCGAGAATAACGGGCCCTACGCCCGCCCCGCCACGCCCCCCGTGGTGATCTAGCACACCCGCCTCTCCGGGAATTCAGGCCGGACTCAGGGGCGGGGTGACGTGCGTCGGCGGCCAGACGAGGTGCGTGGTGCGTTAGCCCGTTCCCGGTGAGTTACCCATGTACTCGCCTGGGTTGCTGGGTGCGCCCGCGGCTATGTGCGGGTGGACTCCGACTGGAGGTTGGCCATGATGTCGGCTACCGAGAGGCGGGTGCCTTCGGATTCGGCGCGACGGCGGCGGCGGGAGCTGGTGCCGACGGTGGGGGTGGCCGGTGCGGGGTTGGGGGCCAGGGCCGGGCCGGAGTTCGGCGGAGCTTCGAAGGCGGATTCGGCGGTGGGGACCGTGGCGGGTTGTTCGGTCGCGGGCTCGGGATTGAGGGAGCCGGTGGGTGCCGGGGTGGCCGTCGGGTCGGTGGCCGGGTTCGACGACTGGTCCGTGCCGTTCGACGTGGGGGCCGAGGGCTCGGGGTCGAGGGGGCGGCCGTCGTTGTCGACCTTGCGGGTGTGGGGGGCCGACAGTCGCGGGGGCGGGGTTTTGGTCGACGACGGCTTGGCCGGTTCGGGCTCGGGGGTCGGCTGCTGGGACTCCGCGTATTCGTCGAGCTGCACGGCCGAGGTCTCGGCGGTGACCGGGTCGTCGTAGGGGTCGGCGAAATTGGCCGACACCGGCTGCATGAAAACCGGCTTCAGGGCGCTGGGCGGTTGCTGCCAGGGGCCGAACCAGGCGGCGGCGGCAGCCTCGTGGCTATCGTCGATCTCGGGCTCCGCCTCGTCGAAGGCGTCGAAATCGGCGTAGGCCGATCCGCCGCTCGGCAGGGCGTCGATGCGGACCGCGTCGGCTTGCAGGGCGGGCTGGTCATCGGGCAGGGCACCCTCGAACAGCACCTGCAGGTTCTGGCGCAGCAACGTGAGTTCCGCACGCAGGGCCGCGATTTCGGAAGCGTCGGCGCCCACTTCCGCGCGCACCCGTGCCTCGACACCCATCTCGTATTCGCGGCGGGCGTTGATCTCCCGCTCGAGCTGCAACTCGTACACCGTCTGCAGATCGCGCACTTTGGCCTTGTCGACGGCCGCGTCCTTGCGATAGCGAGTGGCCGCGAGGGCGCCGATCACGGCCGCCCACAACGCCGCTACCAGGCCGATCCGGACGAATTGCACATTGTCGCTGAAGACGAGGAAAACACTGGCTGTCAGGCCGAGGAGGAGAAGGGCGCCGATGAAGAGCTTTCCCGCGTCGTCCCGCCGTCGACGGGGCGTGGTGCTACGGGAGGGTGAAACCATGGTGGCCAGGGTAGCCGGAAACAGCTGGTCGGCACACCGACAACGGGGGTGATTCCATTCGCAAGTTGCTAGGTGGTTGCCGGTTCGTCCGGTGGTTCGTCGGGCGCGCGGCAGCAGTACTCGAGCCACAAAGCCGCAGCAACCAGGGCGGAACCGGCGAGCAGACCGACCACCGCGCCCGGTGAATCCGAGGCCGCCGCAGTCACCGTGCCGCTCTGTGGGAAGACCCACAGCAGGAAGCCGAGCCACACGCCCGCCGCCAGCGAACCGACCTGCAACGACGCCTTGGCCAGCGCGGCCGCCCGCGCCACATTGATCGGGTGCAGTTCACCCGGTCCGTCACCGATGCGCTGCTCGGCGATCCGGTTCTTGACGACGAACCCGAGCGCCGCCTCGATCCCGGCCACCGGCAACAGCGAGGCGCCGGCGAGCACCGAGATGGACGGGAAGGTGGAATAGGCGAAGCGGGTCGCGGTCCAGGCGATGGCCGCGGCCAGCACGACATTCAGGGCGAGGTCGAGCAGCCGGGTCGGTTTCAGCACGGGCGGGCGCCTTCGCGCAGGACCAGGTCGGTGCGGATCACACCCGCGCGTTCGGCGGGGTCGACGGCGGCGAGCAGGTCGGCGACGGGCACCTGGGCGCCGTCGACGTGCAGACGGGCATCGGGCTCGACGTCCAGCCACGGAACCAGCACGAACGCACGGTGGTGCGCCTCGGGGTGGGGCAGGATCAGCGTCGGATCGCTGTCGCGCACAACGGCTTCGCCGCCGTCGACGCACTGCACGATGTCGATGTCGAGCGTCCTTGCGCCCCAGCGCACCTCACGCACCCGGCCCGCCGCCTGCTCGAGCCGCTGCCCGAAACGCAACCAGTCGTAGTCGTCGAACGACGGATCCTCGGCCACCACAACGGCATTCAGGTAGTCGTCCTGCTCCACCCCGCCCCACGGCGCCGTGGTGTACACCGGTGACACCGCGCGGGTGCGCTCCCCCAGCGCGTCGAGCACGCTGCGCAGATTGGCGAGCCGGTCACCCAGATTGGCGCCGATCGAGAGCACCGCACGGGTCATCGGCGCGGCTCCGGCACCTCGGTGCGGTAGCGGGTGGCGACCACGCGCACATCGGTGAAGGTGTGCGGGATCGGTGCCGACGGCTTGTGCAGCACCGCTTCGACCGCTTCGATCCGCGGGTCGGTCATCACGTCGTCGGCGATCTCGGAGACCACCGTTTCGATGAGATCGCGCGGCGGACCAGCGACGATGCGCACGGCGCGTTCGGCGAGGGCGCCGTAGTCGACCGTGTCGGCCAGATCGTCGGAGGCCGCGGCGGCCGCGAAATCGACCCACACGGTGAGGTCGACGACGAACTCCTGACCGTCGCGGCGCTCGAAATCGAACACGCCGTGCCTGCCGAACACGGTGAGCCCGCGCAGTTCTATGCGCGAGGACGCGGGCCGGTCGGCGGGCGGGGGCAGCAGCGGTGAGTTCATCGGGCGGCTCCTCGGGCGGCGGTGGCGCGCTGCCACGCATCGACAACGGTGACGGCGTCGAGCGAAGCGCGCACGTCGTGGACGCGCACGCCCCAGGCGCCGTGGGTCGCGGCGAGCGCCGACACGGTCGCGGTGGCGACCTCGCGTCCGTCGGGCGGGCGCGGGCCGGATTCGTCGGCGAGCAGGGCGCCGAGGAAACGTTTGCGGGACGCGCCGATCAGGATGGGCAGGCCGTCGGCGACCAGCTCCGGAAGGGCACCGAGCAGGGCCCAGTTGTGGTCGGCGTTCTTGGCGAAACCCAGGCCCGGATCGAGGATCAGCCGGTCGGCGGCGATGCCCGCGGCCACGGCCAGGTCCACCTGGGTGCGCAGTTCGGCGCGCACCTCGGCGACCACGTCGTCGTAGTGGTCGGCCGGACCGGTGTGGCGGTAGTCGGCAGCGGCGCGCCAGTGCATGAGGATCCACGGCACGCCCGCGTCGGCGACCACCCGGACCATGTCCGGGTCGGCTCGCCCGCCGGACACGTCGTTGACAACGGCGACACCGGCGGCCAGCGCCGCCTCGGCCACCTCGGCGCGCATGGTGTCGACACTGGTCGGCACCCCCGCCGCGACGAGCCCGCGGATCACCGGCGCCACCCGCGCGGCCTCGGTCGCCGGGTCGACGCGGTCGGCGCCGGGCCTGGTGGACTCACCACCCACATCCACGATGTCGGCGCCCGCCTTGTACAGGGCGACACCGTGCGCGATCGCGAGTTCGGGATCGAGATAGCGACCGCCGTCGGAGAACGAATCGGCGGTCACGTTCACCACGCCCATGACCACACATGAGCGGCCGCCCCGCGCGGTCACGAGGGACTGGTTCATTTGCGCAGGATCAGGTCCAGCGCCTCGGCTCGCGAGGCGGCATTGGTCTGTAGGAGGCCACGCACCGCCGAGGTGGTGGTGCTCGCGCCGGGCTTGCGGATACCGCGCATCGCCATGCACAGGTGTTCGGCCTCGATCACCACGATCGCGCCGCGCGGGTCGAGCCTGCGCATCACCGCGTCGGCGACCTGGCTGGTGAGGCGTTCCTGCACCTGGGGGCGTTTGGCGTAGAGGTCGACCACGCGGGCCAGCTTCGACAGGCCCGTCACCCGGCCGTGCGTGCCGGGAATGTAGCCGACGTGCGCGACGCCGTGGAACGACACCAGGTGATGCTCACAGGTGGAGAACATCGGGATGTCACGCACGAGCACGAGTTCCTGGTGGCCCTCGTCGAAGGTGGTGGCGAGCACCTCGTCGGGCTCGGTGTAGAGGCCGGCGAACATCTCGCGGTAGGCGCGCGCCACACGGGCCGGAGTGTCGAGCAGGCCGGGACGGTCGGGATCCTCGCCGACGGCGAGCAGCAGTTCACGCACCGCGTTCTCGGCGCGCTGCTGGTCGAACGGGCGGCCCGTCGCCAGCGCCGTCAGCTCGGCCGGGCTCGTCTCGCCGAGCTCACCGGCCGGGTCGAACCCCGAACCGTTCCCGGCCGGCTCAGCGACTTTCCTATTGGCCGACAACTTCTCCACACCTCCGGGTCAATCCGGTAAACGCTGCCGGGCCGATCCGGCAGCGTCGGTCACCAGAGCCGGAACGTCCCGGCTCGACGGTGACCAGAGCCGAAACGATCCGGCTCGAACATCCCAGCGTAGTGGGCGCAGGGCCGACCACGGCAGCTCGGCCCGTGTCCGCAGTCCGCGTCCGCCCCATCACGCCGCACGCCCGGCCTGACCTGCGCGCCGAGCCAGGTACGCACCACCGGAACGCATAGACGGCACCCACGCAAGGACCACGACTCGCTCGCCGTGCGCCCGACCGCGAAAGCCGTGCGCGGGCGAGACCGCAGCGGTCGCCGGTTCCGATCACGCCTTCCGACCGTCCCTGGAGCAGGACCGCCGTTGCGGAAACTCCGAGGCGCGCACTCGCGGTCTGCGAAACCCCGTGCATCCGATCGGCAATCCGCGACGTGCGCCGACCGGCGAGGTCCATGCATCCCGTTCGGAGACGCGGGCGCATGAACGGCGAAACCCACCGCGCCCGCTCGGTTCGGCGCCTGGGTTCCAGGCGGGCCGACCGGGCGGGCGCGGTGGGGGTCTGTCAACGGCCGTTGGGGCCGTTCCATTCGTTGGTGTCCGGGTCCGCGTCGCGGGCAGGTGGCTGCTGCGGCGGGGTCGGGGGCTGCTCGCCCCACGGCTGGAACTCGCTACCGTGGCGGGGCTGGTGCTGCGGGACCTGCTGCTGAGGCGGCTGCGACCAACCGCCCTGGTCCTGCTGCTGTTCCTCGCGCGGCGGCCAGCCGGGCGCGGACCAACCGGCCGGGGCGCCGTAGTCCGGACGCGAACCGTGCGTGCCCGTCGGACGCGGGAACGCCTGGGTGGGCGCGTTGGGCAGCGGGTATCCGGCGGCGGGCGGGGCGGGCTGACCGTAGGGCTGCTGGCCCGGGTAGCCGTTGGGCTGCTGCTGCGGGGCGCCGTTGGGCACCGGAACCGGCGCGGGCTGCACCGGCGGCCAGGGCTCACCACGCTCGAGCGCCAGCTCGCCCGGGGTCTTCACCGGCGGCTTGTCCGACGGCAGCCGCTCACCGAAATCGTTGAACGCGGTGATGCGCGGACGCTTCTCGACACCGGCGAGGACCTCCTCGAGGTCCTTGCGGTGCAGGGTTTCGCGTTCCAGCAGGGCGGTGGCCAGCGCGTCGAGCTGCTCGCGGTACTCGCTCAGGATCGACCATGCCTCGGTGTGCGCGGCCTCGATCAGGTTGCGCACCTCCTCGTCGATCTCGCGGGCGACCTCGTGCGAGTAGTCGGCCTGCACGCCCATCGAGCGGCCGAGGAACGGGTCGCCCTGCTCCTGGCCGTAGCGCACCGCGCCGAGGCGGGCACTCATGCCGTACTCGGTGACCATGCCGCGCGCGATCTTGGTCGCCTGGTCGATATCCGACGACGCACCGGTGGTCGGCTCGTGGAACACCAGTTCCTCGGCCGCGCGGCCACCCATCGCGAAGACCAGTCGCGAGATCATCTCCGAGCGGGTCATCAGGCCCTTGTCGTCCTCGGGCACCGTCATGGCGTGACCGCCGGTGCGGCCGCGCGCCAGGATGGTGACCTTGTAGACCGGCTCGATATCGGGCATCGCCCACGCGGCGAGCGTGTGCCCACCCTCGTGGTAGGCGGTGATCTTCTTCTCGTGCTCGCTGATGATGCGGCTCTTGCGACGCGGACCACCGATCACACGGTCGACCGACTCCTCCAGCGATTCGCCGGTGATGACCGACCCGTTCTCGCGGGCAGTGAGCAGCGCGGCCTCGTTGATGACGTTGGCCAGATCGGCGCCGGACATGCCGACGGTGCGCTTGGCCAGACCCTCGAGGTCGGCGTCCTGGGCGATCGGCTTGCCCGCCGAGTGCACCCGAAGGATGGCGCGACGACCGGCCAGATCGGGGTTGCCGACCGGGATCTGCCGGTCGAAACGACCGGGGCGAAGCAGCGCGGGATCGAGGATGTCGGGGCGGTTGGTCGCCGCGATCAGGATGATGTTGGACCGGTCGCCGAAGCCGTCCATCTCGACCAGCAGCTGGTTGAGGGTCTGCTCACGTTCGTCGTGACCGCCGCCGAGGCCCGCGCCGCGCTGACGGCCGACCGCGTCGATCTCGTCGACGAAGATGATGCAGGGACTGTTCTGCTTGGCCTGCTCGAACAGGTCACGCACACGCGAGGCACCGACACCGACGAACATCTCGACGAAGTCCGAACCGGAGATGGTGAAGAACGGCACCCCGGCCTCACCGGCGACCGCGCGCGCCAGCAGCGTCTTACCGGTTCCGGGTGGGCCGTAGAGCAGGACGCCCTTCGGGATCTTCGCGCCGAGCGCCTGGTAGCGGGCCGGATTCTGCAGGAAGTCCTTGATCTCGTACAGCTCTTCGACGGCCTCGTCGGCACCGGCCACGTCCTTGAACGTGGTCTTGGGCATGTCCTTGGACAGCAGCTTGGCCTTGGACTTACCGAAGCCCATCATGCCGCCGCGACCACCGCCCTGCATGCGCGACATCACGAAGATGAACAGGCCGACCAGCAGCACCATCGGCACGATGAACAGCAGCAGCTGCGACAGCCAGCTCTCCTGCTTGACCACCGTGTCGTAGGGCGCGCCCGACTTCTGGACCGCGTCGAGGATCTTGGCGGAGGTCTCGCCGCCGCCGGGGTACTTGGCGACGATCTTGGCGTTGTTGTTGGTCGCGTCGTTGCCGTTGTTCAGTTCGACGCGGAGCTGCTGCTCCTTGTCGTCGATCTGGACGTTCTTGACGTTTTCCTTGTTCTCCAGCTGACTGAGCGCCACGGAGGTGTCGACACTCTCCCAGCCGCGCGTGTCATCGCCGAGATAGCTGAACAGCCAGATCATGAGCATGATGCCCGAGATGATCGCCAAGGTGCGAAACACTGTCTTGCGGTTCATAGAGCGTCGGCCGGACGGCCCAGTCCTTTCCGGTTATTTCTCCGGGGTGTGCCTAGCGAAGCTGTCGAGATCGGCGGGATTCGGATGCGGACATGCCACGTTACCGCGTACGGTCTAGTCGATACATCGCGCAGTTCGGCTGCTGGTGCAGCTGCACTGGTAAACGGCCGGGGAACGGGAGAGGTTCCCGAGTACCCCGTCCGGGTTGTTGCAAGTGGCCACAATCATGTCATGCCCGTCTTATCGTGGGCGAGGACACAACTACAGCGCAGGGGGTACGGACATCGTCGAGCTACGAACACCCACAGCGATTCTGCGCCACGGCGAGGGGCGGCTCACCGTCCTGCGGCCGGGTACCGACGGCGAACGGGTACTCGACGTTCCCATCGCCGACCTGCTCAAAGTCCGGCTGAACCGCCGCGCCGACGACGCGGTGGTGATCGAGATCTACCTGCGTTATCCCACCGCCGTGCTCACCGGTGTGCCCGCCGACCGCACCCCGCTTCCGGTGCTGATCGCCGAACACGACGTACCGACCGCACTCGGCATCGTCGACCGGATCAACGACCAGATCATGGCCACCCAGCGCATCGATATCGCCGCGCCCGATCTCACCCCGCCCGCTCCCGAGTGGGGCAAGTCCGGGCCGGTCCGCGCCGATGTGGACCGCGCCGTGCGCCGGATGGCGCCGCGCAAGGACGCCCGCTCGGCGATCAACGCGCTGCACCGGTACGTCACCTCCGACGAATACGTACTCGAGACCGCGATCGCCATCGCCTCGCCGCCCGCGGGCTCGGGGCCCGGGCTGCTCGCGGCGACCACCGACCGGCTGCTGTTCATCGGCATCGGCGGCGATCGTTATGCCCACGAACTACCCGTTCCCGCGATTCTGGGCGCCAGGACCGTCGAGAGTCATGCGGCGCCCGGCGAGGTCGACACCAGGCACGGCGGCTCGGGGATGGATGTCAGCGACGGCAATCGCACCCTGCATTTCGCGGGTGTCGATCGGGCCGACATCGAACGCGTGACCTGTGCGGTGAACTTCGCCGTGCGCAGGCAGGCGGCCGACGGCGCGCCCGGGCCGGCCGATCCCGGCGTCACCCAGCTCTACAGCGAATGGGAGCTGCTGGTGGAGCGGCACTCGCTCGGCATGGTCGACGACACCCAGTTCCAGCGCTACGGCCGCGGAATCCTACGCAGCCTGTGACTCGGTCAGCTGGGTTCTTCGGCCGGCGCCTCGGTCTTGGGTTCGGACTCGTTGAGTTCGATGCGCCGCCAGGGGCTGGTCGGGCGGGTCCACAGCCGCAGCAGTTCCATCCGCCGGTCGACGCCGCCGTTCTTGAGTTCGGCGAGATCCTCGGTGGCCTGCCAATACGTCCAGCCCGCTAGATAGGCGTCGCCGAACTGACGCCAGTTGCGGTAGCGGCGCTGGGCGGGCGGCAATGCGCGCATGACGTACTCCCACGCCACGTCGGCCTCGAGATACCCGGCCGTGAACGCCATCCGCGCCACCGCGACCACGCGCGCCAGGTCCCAGGCGTGGATGTCGTTGGGCAGTGGGCGGGCCAGGTGTTCGGTGAAACCGATCTTGATGGCCTGGGCCCAGATGTCGTAGTCACGGACCAGCGCCTCCGGGTTGTCCATCCCGCGGAACGAACCGACCTGGCGTAGGAAGGCGCGGTGGCGGTCGGCGCGTTCGCCGAAGCGGTCGCGTTCACTGGCATTGACGGACGCCATCACCAGCGGATGCACCAACGCGTACAGGGGTGCGTGCATGCCTTCGAGGAGCTGTTCCATCGAGGCGCGCGCCTCGTTGCCATCGGTGATCCCCCATGCGCCGGTGAGCGTGTCGATGGCGAGTTCACGCCGGTCACCGAGGGGGTGTTCGCGTTCGGGACCGAGCAGCATGGCGTCGTGGAAGGCGTCCCAGCGGGTCGAATAGAAGGCACCCAGTGCCAGAGCGCGCAGCTCGTCGTCACTGACGCCCGCCCCCGACCAGTGGTCTTCCTCGCGCTCGTCGAGTTCCGGGTAGGGAAAAGTGGTCAGCGCTGGTACTCCCCGAGCAGGCATGCGGCCGAGTCTAGTGGTCTTCTTGTCCTGCAGTGATGTGCCCCACAGGTCTATTGTTCTGTCATGTGTAGAAATATCACCGTCTTGCGTGGTCTGGAGCCTGCCGCCACCGAGCAGGAGATCTACGCTGCCGCCTTGCAATATGTGCGCAAAGTCGGCGGCATCTCCGGGCTGAGCAGCACCACCAAACCCGCGGTCGACAAGGCCGTGGCCGCTATCGCCGCGGCCACGACCACCCTGCTCGCCGAACTCCCCGATCGCCGCGTGCCGCCGCCGACGGAACCACCGTTGCGCCGGATCGCGGCACGCGATGCCGAGGTGTCCGAGACCGGATAGACGAGGACGATTCGCGCGCACCGGGGAACCGGTGCGCCGATAACCCGTGACGTACGGGCACGACCGTGCCAGGCTGGTTGTGATTCACACAACGCAGTGGGGAGCACAACCGTGACACACATCGACCAGGTGATCGACGTCCGCAATCCGGCAACGGGCGAATCCGTGGGAACGGTGCCCGTCACCGACCCGGACGACGTCGCGGCCGCTGTCCGCGAACTGCGCCTCTACCAGCCCGAATGGGAGGCCATCGGGCCGAACGGGCGCAAGGAGTGGCTGCTGAAGCTGCAGGACTGGTTGATCGACAACACCGAACACCTGGCCGACGTGCTGCAGTCCGAGACCGCCAAACCGCGCGTCGACGCGCTGATCGACCCGGCCTTCGCCGTCGATCTGGCCGGCTATTACGCGCGCCGTGCCGCCAAGTTCCTCGGCGACGATCACCCGTCGCCGCACAGCCCGCTGGCCAGGGTCAAGGCCCTCACCGTCACCTACCGGCCGTATCAGGTGGTCGGTGTCATCACGCCGTGGAACTTCCCGCTCGCGATGCCCGCGATCGACGTGTTCCCCGCGCTGGCCGCCGGTGCCGCCGTGATTCTCAAGCCGTCCGAGGTGACACCGTTGTCCGCGGTCGAGCTGGCGCGCGGCTGGGCCGAGATCGGCGCGCCGCCGGTATTCAAGGTGGTGACCGGCGCGGGCGCGACCGGAGCGGCCGTGGTCGACAACGCCGACTACGTCCAGTTCACCGGTTCCACCGCGACCGGTCGCAAGATCGCGCAGGCCTGCGCCGACCGCATGGTGCCTTACAGCCTCGAGCTCGGCGGCAAGGACCCGGCGATCGTCCTGGCCGACGCCGACCTGGACCGCGCGGCGCACGGCATCGCCTTCGGCGGCATGTTCAACGCCGGTCAGGTGTGTATTTCGGTGGAGCGGGTGTATGTCGAGGCACCGGTCTACGACGAGTTCGTCGAGAAACTGACGGCGGCCGTCGCCGCGCTGCGCCAAGGCGCCGACGACCGTGAGTCCCGCAACGACGTCGGCGCACTGGCCAACGAGAACCAGTTGCGCATCGTGGAACGTCACGTGAACGAGGCCGTCGCGGCCGGCGCACGGGTGACCACCGGCGGTAAACCGACCGGCGTCGGCACCTTCTTCGAGCCGACAGTGCTTGTGGACGTTGATCATTCGATGTCGTGTGTCGCCGAGGAGACCTTCGGTCCGACCCTTCCGGTGATGAAGGTGGCCGACGAGGACGAGGCGGTGCGGCTCGCCAACGATTCGATCTACGGCCTGTCGGCATCGGTGTGGACCGGCGACAAGGCGCGTGGCGAACGCGTGGCGCGGCGGCTGAACGCGGGCGCGGTGAACATCAACGACGTGTTCGCCAACCTGTTCAATTTCGCCATGCCGATGGGCGGCTGGGGCAAGTCGGGCGTCGGCGCGCGCTGGGGCGGCGCGGCCGGGATTCGCAAGTACTGCCGTGCCCAGGCGATCACGGCGCCGAAGCTGCCGACCATGACCAAGGAATTGTTCTGGTTCCCCTACGACATGAACAAACTCGTCGTGGCGGTGGCGGCGATGCGCTTGGCCGGTGCGCGTGGGCTGCGGCGAGTGGACCTGGCCAAGGTGTGGCGACTCAAGGGCGGCAAGTAGGTTCCGCAAACCTGATTGTGATCAATGTCACCAATTTGTCGGTTCTGCGTGGTCAGCGCGCCGCTGCAAGGCCCCGCGACAGCGCTCGAAGCACCGATCCCGCTGTGAAAAGCAACGCATTTGCCCTGGTCAAACGCCCAGGTGTCGCGATGAGGCCGCTCACATCGATCGTCGGCGAAATTCGATCGGACTCGGTGGTGCGATGCACCATGCCAGGCCATATGCTGTGAGATACCGACCTGGTGACTGTTTTGACCCGCTTTCGCGAACTTCTCTGCCCGTTTTGGCTAGATTTTCCCGACCGATTCTGATAGCAAGGTGCTATGGACCCGCATTTGCGCGATCTGCGGTATTTCGTCGCCGTCGCTGAGGAACTGCATTTCACCAACGCCGCTCAGCGGCTGCATATCGCCCAGCCGACGCTTTCCCGCCAGATCCGCCAGCTCGAACGCCAACTCGACGTGGTCCTGTTCGACCGCAATCAGCGCAGCGTCGCCCTCACCGTCGCCGGTAAGGAACTGCTCGAGGGCGCCCGCAAGATCCTCGAGCTGTGGGAGGTGACCAACGTGTCCCTCCAGGAAGCAGGCGAGGTGCTGCGCGTCGGCATCCAGTCCGCGCTCGGTCGCGGCCTGCTCAACGATCTGGAAAGCGCGAGCGGACACCGCCTGGCACTGCACGCGGCGTCCTGGAACGACCCGTCGAGCGGCCTCGCGGGCCGCCAGGCCGACCTGGCCCTGGTGTGGCTGCCGCTGCCCGACCCCAACCGCTACCGCTGGCAGGTGCTGCGCACCGAGCCGCGCTGGGTACTGCTGCCCGACAACCACGCACTGGCCGAGCAGGAGACCATCGACTTCGCCGATCTGCTCGACGAGCCGTTCATCGCGCTGCCCACCGAAGCAGGTGCGGTACGCGATTTCTGGCTCGGCAACGATGCGCGCGGTGGCCGCACGGCCAAGATCGGCGCCGAAGCCGCCACCCCCGAGGACAAGCTCGAGGCCGTAAGCCTAGGCCTCGGTGTGTGCCTGCTGGCCGAGAACAATGTGCCGATGTACCGCTGGCCCGGTCTCACCGCGCGGCCGGTCGCCGGTCTTTCGCCGTGCGAGCTGGCCGTCGCCTGGCGCGCCGACGACACCCGTCCGACGATTCTGGAATTCGCCGGTCGCGCTGTCGACGGTGGTTTCTCCGAGCCCGCGCAGGCACCGCAGCCGATCGCGGTCTAGTTCGTCAGTTCGAGTTGGGCGGCCAGGCCGAGCAGGGTCGACTCGGTGCCGGGTGGGCCTGCCAATTGCGCGGCGAGCGGGGTGTGCGTCTCGGGATGGATGCCCATCGGCAGTGACGCGGCAGGCCAGCCGACCAGATTCCACACGCCGGTGAAGGGTGCGTAGCGCACCGAGGACGCGACATTGGCGGCCCAACCGCGCCTGCTCCACTGCCGCGCCTTGGGCGGCGGGGCGGCCAGCGTCGGGGTGATCACCACGTCGAAGTTCTCGAAGAAGTCGAGCAGCCTGGCTTCGGCCCGGTCGGCCTGGCTCGGCCGGACCAGGCGCAGGCGGCGGATGAGTCGGCCGAGGGCCAGGTGCCTGCGGGTGCGTGGTTGGAGCCGCTCGGGGTCGGCCAGTCGCTCCGCGTCGGCCAATCCCGCTGTGGGCCAGCGAAGCAGCATCGCCAGTGCCGCGTCGCCGTAGGGCAGTTCGACGGGCTCCACGAGGTGCCCGGCCGCTGCCGCGCGCGCACCCGCGGTGCGCGCCGCCGCCGTCCAGTGCCGATCAACCCGGACCAGTCGCGACGGCGGAGCCACGGCCAGTCCGATACGTAGTCGCTGCGGCGGCCGTAGGTCGGCCAGATCGCTGCGGTCGGCCAGGACCGAGAGGGCGAGGGCGGCGTCGGAGACGGTGGTCGCGAGGATGCCGTTCTCGGCCATGCCCGACCAGGAGTCGGCGCCGATCCCGGCGGGGACCACGTCACGACCTGGTTTGATGCCGAAGACACCGCAAGCGGCGGCGGGCACCCGGATCGAGCCGAGCCCGTCGTTGCCGTGCGCGATGGGGACCAGGCCTGCCGCGACGGCCGCTGCCGCGCCGCCGGAGGAACCACCCGGCGTGCGGCCCACATCGCGCGGGTTGCGGGTGACGCGCCCGTCGGCGTCGGTGTTGGCCCACAGGCCGAGCTCGGGCATCGCGGTCAGTCCGACGACGATCGCGCCCGCCGCCCGCAATCTGGCGACCACCGGGTGATCGGCCGGTTCCGCCGCGGCGGACGTGGCGGCCGAACCGGCCGTGGTCGGCTCCCCCGCGACGGCGATGTTCTGCTTCACCGCGACCGGAACCCCGGCCAGCGGCAGCTCGTCCAGGTCGGGTCGCGCGGTGAGTTCGAGTGCCTCCGCGCGCGCCTGCTCGGAGCGCACGACGGTGAAGGCGTTGATCTTGTGGTTCTCCGACGAGATGCGGGTGAGCGCGTCGGCGACGGCGTCGGCGGGCGTGATCGTGCCCGCTCGCACCCGCGCGGCCAGGGCTGCGGCCGGGCCGCCGATCGGGAAGTCGTCGGCGGGTTGGTGGGAGGAGTTCATCGCCACCTCAGCGTCCGTCACGCCGTCGTCGTCGACGGACTCCCATGCTACCGCTGTGAGGTCATCGTGCATGTGCGGATTCGCCCCCGTCGCATGGTCGTCGAAAATCGGGTGATCAGCTCTCCAGGCGCAAGTTATCATTTCGGGTACGGCTCGGGGCACCATGACGTCGGGTGTGGCGGAAGGAAATTCGTACCGATCCGCGCGAACCTTAGGTCGGCTGATGAGTGATAGCACCGCAAGCGGTGAACAACCCGACGCGAGTACCGGTCGGTATCTCAACGTGCGCGCCGACATGGTCGAGGCATTCGCCGCCGCCTGGGGCACGGTCGACGGCGAACCGCCCGATATCGCCGAATTCCTCCCCGATGCGCGCACGTTGCGCAGGCAGGCGTTGCACGAGTTGATCCGGGTGGACCTGCGTCAGCGGTGGTTGCATCACGCCGCCGAAACCGTCGCCCGCAAGCGGCTCGCCGAGTACTGCGCGGAGTTTCCGGAACTCGAGCCCGAGGCACTGCCCGCCGGGTTGGTCTTCGAGGAGTTCGTGATCCGCAGGCACAGCGGTGAACGGGTCGACCCGCGCGACTGCCTGCGCGAGTACCCGCACCAGGCCCCCAGCCTGCGCGCCCTGCTCAACGCCGACGACCTCGACCAGAGCACCCACCGCGCCGTCGACCCCGACGCGACGGTGAACCAGCCACCCGAGCAGACCCGTAGTACTCAGGTGCCGAACTTCGATCTCACCGCGACAGCGACCGCGGCCGCGACAGCGACCTCGGCCGCCACGGCACCCGATTCGGTGCCCGGTGCGTTCGTCGCGCTCGACCGGATCGAGATCGGTCAGCGAATCGGCGACTTCGAGTTGCTCACCGGACTGGGGACGGGTGCGTTCGCGCGGGTGTTCCTGGCGCGTCAGCGGTCCATGCAGCGGCTGGTCGCGGTGAAGATCTCCGCCGATCGCGGCACGGAACCGCAGACGCTCGCCCAGCTCGACCACGACTACATCGTCCGCGTGTTCGATCAGCAGTTGCTCGACGCGGATCCCGAGCCCACCGGCGCGCGCCGGTTGCGGCTGCTGTACATGCAGTTCCTGCCGGGCGGCACGCTGCTGGGCCTGTTGCGCTGGGTTCGCGCGACCGCGCCCGCCGAGCGGAGCGGCAAACTGCTGCTCGAGGCGGTCGACGCGGCGATGGAGGAGAAGGGCGAGATCCGCCCGACCGATTCCAGTGTGCGCGCCGAGATCGCCGCCCTGAGCTGGCCCGAAACCGTCGCCTGGTTGGGGCGCAGGCTGGCCGAGGCGCTCGACTACGCCGCCGCGCACGGTGTGCTGCACCGCGACGTGAAACCGGCGAATGTGCTGCTCACCGCCGAGGGCGTGCCAAAGCTGGCCGATTTCAACATCAGTTTCAGCCGGTCGGTCGAGGGCACCAGTCCGGTCGCCTACTTCGGTGGGTCGCTGTCGTACATGTCGCCGGAGCAGCTGGAGGCCTGTCATCCCGGGCGCGGCCGCAGCGCCGCCGACCTCGACACTCGCGCCGACATCTACTCGCTCGGCGTGGTGCTGTGGGAGTTGCTCACCGGGGCGAAACCGTTCGACGACTCCACCGCCGAAGCCGAGGGCCGAGGCGACGAGACCACCCTCGAGGCCATGCTCGAGCGGCGCAGTTCCGGCGTCGACCCGGCCGCGATGGAGCGGGTGCCGCCGAACTGTCCGTCGGCGCTGCGCCGCGTCCTGCTCACCTGTCTGTCGCCCGATCGGGCGGGCCGCTGGGCCGACGGCGCGACGCTGGCCAAACAGTTCGACCTCTGCCTGGACGAACGCGCTCGCGACCTGGTCGACCCACCGCCGAACAGCTGGCGGATCCGGTTGCGGCGCTGGCCGCTGCTGGTTCTGGTGCTGGCCATCGGCATCCCCAACGCCCTCGCCTCCTGGTACAACATCCAGCACAATCAGACGCTGGTGGTGAGCCGGCTCGGCGAGACGGCGCAGCAGACGTTCATCATCATCACGGCCGGGGTGAACCTGGTGTTCTTCCCCGCGGGCGCGGCGCTGCTGATCTATCTGGCCCGTTTCCTGTTGGGTGTGCCCGGCGGGTTACGCAAGGGCAGACGCTACGACCCGGCCACCCTGCGCCGGGCCAGACACGACACCGTGCGCTTCGGCGACCGAGCCGTGGTCGTCGCCTTCTCCCTGTGGGCGCTGGCCGGGGTCACCTTCCCCATCGCGCTGCAACTGGCCACCGGCAATGTGCCCGGGCGGGCGGTGGTGCACTTCCTCGCATCGCTGCTGGTCTGCGGGGCTGTCGCGGTGGCCTACCCGTTCTTCCTCGTCACGTTCTACCTGATCCGCTGCCTCTACCCGGTGTTCCTGCGCCACGGTGAGATCAGCGCCGACGACAGTGCATGGCTGCGCGGGTTGAGCCGCCGGTGCACCTGGTACCTGGCCGTGGCCGCCTCGGTGCCGCTGCTCGCGGTGGCCGGGCTGACCTTCCTGCCGCCCGCCGACATCCCCTCGGTGATCGTCGCGGTCCGGGTGCTGTGCGTGGGCGGCATCATCGCCTTCATCGGCTCTTACCTGCTGTTCCGCGCACTCGAGTCCGACCTGCGGGCCCTGGAACGGGTGGTCGGCTGAACCATCACGCCCCCGCGTGCGTATGCCCGGCAGTGAGCTCCACCCGCACCGCGGAGGCGACCCGGCCCTCGCCTGTCCACAGCGCGACCATGCATCCGGCCGATTGCCGTGCGCTCGACCGGATCGAGGTGGGCACACGGCTCGGTGATTTCGAATTGCTCACCGAACTGGGCGCGGGCGCGTTCGCGCGGGTGTTCCTGGCCAGGCAGCGGTCGATGCAGCGGTTGGTCGCGGTGAAGGTGTCCGCCGACAGCGGCACCGAACCGCAGACGCTTGCCCAACTCGACCACGACTACATCGTGCGCGTCTTCGACCAGCAGGTCATCGACGGCTCGACCCCGCTTCGCCTGCTGTACATGCAGTTCCTGCCCGGCGGCACCCTGCTCGGTGTGCTGCGCTGGGTGCGCGCCACCCCACCGGCCGAACGCACCAGCGCCCTGCTGCTCGACGCCGTCGACGCGGCCATGGAGGAAAAGGGTGAGATCCGCCCGGCCGACTCGGCGGTGCGCGGCGAGATCACCGCACTGACCTGGCCCGAGACCGTCGCGTGGCTGGGCAGCAGACTCGCGGCCGCGCTGAGCTACGCCGCCGCACGTGGCGTGCTGCATCGCGACGTGAAGCCTGCCAACGTGCTGCTCAGCGCCGAAGGCGTGCCCAAGCTGGCCGATTTCAACATCAGTTTCAGCCGCTCGGCCACCGAGGTGTCCGCCGCGTCCTACTTCGGTGGCTCGCCGGCCTACATGTCGCCCGAGCAGCTCGAAGCCTGCTACTTCGGGCGCGATCCCGCCGACCTCGACACCCGCGCCGACATCTTCTCCCTCGGGGTGTTGCTCTGGGAACTGCTCTCGGGGACAAAGCCTTTCGACGGCGACAACGACGATCCGGCCGCGATGCTCGACCGCCGTCACGGTGCGGTGGTCGGCGAACTGCCCGCCGATTGCCCGGCCGCGTTACGCCGGATTCTGCTCACCTGCCTGTCGCCCGAACGCGAGAACCGCTGGTCGGACGCCGACCTCCTGGTCGCGCAATTCGACCTCTGCCTCGACCCACACGCCCGCGAACTCGTCGACCCCCCACCGCGCAGCTGGCGAAACCGCTTGCAGCCGTATCTTTTTCTCGTTCTCGCGCTGGCGATCCTCGTCCCGAATCTGCTGGCGTCCTACTACAACCGGGGACTCAACATGTCCCTGCTCCACGGACTCGACCCCGCGGTCCAACCCATCCGGCGGACCTACGCGATCACCATGAACGCGGTCTTCTTCACCGCGGGCGCCGCCACCATGATCTATCTGGGCAGACGGCTGCTCACCGTGCCCCGCCGACTGCGCGCGGGCAGACCATGCGAGCCGGCCGTGCTCGCGCGCACCGGCCGCGATTGCCTGCGCCTGGCCGACTGGGCCGTGGCCGTGGCCTTCGTCCTGTGGATCGCGGGCTCGGCCGGGCTGGCGATCACGTTGAACCTGGTCGACGACCCGCCGATGCGCACCGCGATCCACCTGCTGCTGGTCGCCTGCCTGTGCGCCGCGGTCGCGATGACCTACCCGTTCTTCCTCATCACCCTGTACCTGGTGCGCTGCGTGTATCCCCTGCTCCTGCACCACGGCCAAGACCTGCGCGCCGACCACGCGGCGCTGTCGGGCCTGCGCGCCCGCTGCCACCGGTACCTGGTGGTGGCCGCGTCGATTCCGCTGCTCACCATCGCGGGCGCGACGTTCCTGCCGGTCGACGACCTGCTCGCGACGCTCACCCCGCTGCGCACGGTGTGCGCGGGCGGGGTGCTCGGTTTCGTCGGGGCGCTGCTGGTGTTCCGGGTGATCGAGACCGATATCCGCGCGCTCCTGCGCGTGGGCTCGGCTCAGGAGTAGACGGCGGGGTTCAGGGTGCCGATGTAGGGCAGGTCGCGGTAGCGCTCGGCGTAGTCGAGGCCGTAGCCGACGACGAACTCGTTGGGGATGTCGAAGCCCACGTGGGCCACGTCGACGGGGGTGCGTAAGGCGTCGGGCTTGCGCAGCAGGGTCACCACCTCCAGCGAGGCCGGGTTGCGGGTGGCCAGATTGCGCTTGAGCCACGACAGGGTCAGGCCCGAGTCGATGATGTCCTCGACGATGAGGACGTTGCGGCCCGCGATGTCCTTGTCCAGGTCCTTCATGATGCGCACGACGCCCGAGGACGAGGTGGACGACCCGTAGGACGACACGGCCATGAATTCGAGCTGGGTGGGGATGGGCAGGGCCCTGGCGAAGTCGGTCACGAAGAAGATCGCGCCCTTGAGGACGCAGATCAGCAGCAGGTCGCCTTCGGGAGAATCCGGCGGGTATCGCTTGGCGACGAGTTCGGCGAGCTCTTCGATCTTTGCCTTGATCTCGTCTTCGGTGATCAGCACCGACGCGATGTCGTCTCCGTACACGGAAGTGGGTATCCCTTCGTGGTGTCGGTCCCGGCTCGACCGATCCATTATGTGGCATCGAAACGCGGCTGGGCGCGCACGGTCAGCGTGCCATGTTCGCGCACCACGACCAACCGGTGGGCCCTGCTCCCGCCCCCGATCGCCACCCCACCCTGGCCACGCCAGCCGCTCACCAGCTCGTCGATCGCTTGTAAGTGGGCGTTCATCAGGCCGCCGACGCCCTGTTCGGTCAGCCAGGCGCGAACCGCCCGGCGACGCAGGGCCGCCGGTGCAGTGGCCAGAATCTCGATCGCGAGGGCGGGCCGATCGGTGTCGTCGGCGCCACTGCCGGGTCCGGCCTCTGCCCCCTCGTGGATCGTCGGCCCACCGATCTCGCCGACGCCACCAGCGGGCCGAGCCGACGACGACCCTTCGGCGGTCGGCGGCCGGGTCTCGCCGAGCACAGCTCGGGGTCGACCGACAGGCATTCGGGCGGCGTTCAGGAGTTCGCGCGCGAGGTCGTCGAGGACAGCACCGTCGGCGCGCAGCTGGTCGGCGGTGCGGGCCAACGCCTGCGCCGCACCCCCGCCGAGCACGTCCTCGAGCAGCGGCAGCACCTCGTTGCGCACCCGCACCCGCGTGTAGGCCGGGTCGTCGTTGTGTGGATCGCGCCAAGCCTCGATCCCCAGGTCGGCACACACCTGCTCCGTCTGGGCCCGCCGCACCCCGAGCAACGGCCGCCCCCACGGCTCGTTCCACGCCGCCATCCCCTGAATGGACCGGCCGCCCGACCCGCGCGCCAACCCGAGCAACACGGTCTCGGCCTGATCGTCGAGGGTGTGCCCGAGCAACACCGGGCGCCCGTCCCGCACAGATTCCAGTGCCGCGTACCGAGCGGTGCGCGCGGCCGCCTCCATCCCCCCCGCACGCCCCACCTCGACCGCGACGACCCTGGCCTGCGCGCACCCGAGCGCCACCGCCTGGTCGGCGGCCCGCCGGGCAACCTCGGCCGATCCGTCCTGCAGCCGGTGATCCACGATCACCGCGGTCACCGGCCCGGTCTCGACCACGGCGGCCGCGACCAACGCCAGCGAATCGGCGCCCCCGGACAACGCGACAACGACCGGCCCCCGCCCACCGCGGGCGAGGACCCACTCCCGCACCGCACGCCGCACAACGAGCACAGCCGGGGTCTCGGGCAGCTTCGGCGCCATCACCGACCAGCCCGTCGCTGTGCCCACCACGCAAGACCGTCTCGACGACACGACCCAGTGCCGCTACCGGTCGCGCAAGTCATACCGGCAGGCTACTCAGCCGCAGGCTGATGCCTGCACCTCGGCCGCCGACACACGTACCGCTACAGCACCCGGTCGATCCACCGTTGCGGCGAATCGACCTCGTCCAGCCGAGGCAGCGTGTCCGCGTTCGTCCAGATCGTGTTGAACTCCGTGACGCCCACCCGCTCGACCACCGCGTCGACGAACTTCTTGCCCCGCACGTACTGAGCCACCTTGGCGTCCACGCCGAGCAGCGCCCGCAGGATCCGCTGGATCGGGTTGGACGGCTTCTGCCTGCGCCGATCGAACGCGGCGCGGATGTGGGCCACGCTGGGCACCACCGAGGGGCCGACGGCGTCCATCACGTGGTCGGCGTGCCCTTCGAGCAGGGTGCCCAGCATGAGCAGCCGGTCGAGTGCCTCACGCTGAGGTGGCGCCTGGGCCGCGCGCAGCAGGCCGACGATGCCCTTGGCGTTCGGGTCGTCGGCGAGGTCACCGTTGCGGCGGGCGCGCAGTTCGCCGACGAGCCGGGTGAGCATCTCGCTCATGGGCTCCTCGCCGACCTCGCTGAGGATGTCGACATTGGTCCGCATGTAGTCCGCGAGCCAGGGCGCCGAAGAGAACTGCACCCGGTGGGTCACCTCGTGCAGGCACACCCACAGCCGGAAATCGCTGGAGTCCACCCCGAGGGCACGTTCGACGCCGAGAATATTGGGCGCGACCAGCAGCAGTGTGCCGTCCGCACCGGTGAACGGGTCGTATTGGCCGAGGATCGCGGTGGACAGGAACGCCAGCATGGTCCCGGCCTGCACGCCCGCCGGTTTCCCCGCGAACGGGCCTTTGCCCGCGCCGGTGCCGGTGAGCACCGACATCGAGTCGGCGGCCGCCGCGATCCAGCCGGGCCGGTCGACGATCCGCGCCTCGGGTACCGGGCGGTCGTCGAGCAGCCCGCTCACCTCGCGCACCGGCATCTCGGCGAGGATCGAGGCCGAGGCCAGTTCGGCGACGACCTGTTCGGCGTTGTCGCGCGAGGTACGTGGGCCCGGTGGCGCGAGTAGCGCGCCGGTCCTGGCGGCCAGCCGCCAGTCGACGACCGCATTGAATCCGGGATTCTTGCGCCCGGTCTTGTCCTCGCTCATCGCCACCCGCTCTCAGGAACATCCACAGTTGCGCAGGGCACCCGCCACCGCGTCGAGCGCGGGTCTGCTGACCTCCGGCAGCCGGTCGTTGGACATGAGTGCGAAGGTCAGTACCCGCCCGTCCCGGTCGAGCACATACCCGACCAACGCGCTTGCCACGCTCAGAGTTCCGGTCTTGGCCCGCACCCAGCCCGCGCCTTCCCGGTTCTGGGTGACGAAGCGAGGGGCGAGCGTTCCGGTTCCGCCGGCGACGGGCAGGTCGTCGAGCAGCGGTGCCAGCGCCGCCGCACGCGGATCGTTCTCGGGCCTGGCCTGGGTACCGGCGGGCACGACGGCGGCGTCGCCGGTCGGCTTGGCGGCGGTGGCGACGATGGTGTCGAGCAGTCGCGGCGGCACCCGGTCGTCGACGGACAGGCCGCTGTTGTCGGCCAGGTGCAGGCCGTTCACGTCGAAGCCCGCGGTGGTGAGCGCGGCGGCGGTGGCGGCGGTGGCACCGGCGAAGGACGCCTCGCGTCCGGTGGCGACGGCGAGTTCGCGTCCGATGGTCTCGGCGAGCACGTTGTCGGAATGGATCATCATGTCGTGCAAGCGGATTCGCAGCGGCGCCGACTCGACCTTCGCGATCTCGGCACCGGTGCTCGCGGCCTGGCCGACGTGCACGGCGGCCGGGTCGATGCCGAGTTCGGCGGCCAGGGCGCGGCCCGCGTCGAGTGCGGGGGTCGAGGTGCGCGGGGAGTAGTCGGCCGACGGGTCGAATCGCCCACCGTCGAGCATCACCGGTTCGATGGGCGTGATCGAGCCCTCGGGGATGTCGATCGGGTCCCAGCCGGCCGCCATGGTCGGACCGGTGTAGGCGGAGGTGTCGACCACGATCGCGCTCGCCTGCCTGCCCGCCGCCTTGATCTGCGCGGCGAGGTCGGCGATGCGCGGACCGTCGGTGTAGTAGCCGCCGTCGGCGCGGGTGGTGAGCGTCGGATCACCGCCGCCGACGAGTACCAGCTCCCCCGGCGCTCCGGCGACGACCCGGGTGGCCACTCGCTGATCGTCGGGCAGGGTGAGCAGCGCGGCCGCGACCAGCATGATCTTGGCCGTCGACGACGGGATCATCGCCTTGGTCGGCTCCTGGCTCCAGAGCACGGTTCCGCTGGTGGGATCGGTGACCTGGCCCGCGAACGCGCCGAGATCGGGACTGCTGGTCACCTGCGCGAGCGCGGCGGCGATCCCGGCGACCGTCGGCGCGGGTGCGTCCGACCTGGCCGGGGCGATGGCGGTGGTCGGGGTGGCGGCCGACGGCGCGTCGGCGACGGTGAGCCCGCCGTGCCGGAATTCCGGCGTCCACGGCCGGGCGATCGCCGCGAATCCGCCGCCGATCAACAGCAGGGCGACGAGCACCGCCGACAGCCAGATCCACCCCGACCGGCGACGTCGCGGCTCCTGCCATCCGGGATTCTGTTCGCTTGGACCGATCACGACCGTCGTTTCTCCTCTAGCCCGCCCGACGCCCGGCCGCGCTGAGCCGCCTGCCGCACCGGTGTTCCGGCACACCACACTATCCTCGTTGCGCAACGGTTCCCCAGAACGATCTGGCGATTCGGCACACAAGCACTCGAACGAGCAAGGAGATGGCGTGGAGTTCGACGTCACCATCGAGATTCCCAAGGGTTCTCGGAACAAGTACGAGGTCGATCACGAGAGCGGCCGGGTGAAGCTCGACCGGTACCTGTACACCTCCATGGCCTACCCGGCCGACTACGGCTTCATCGAGAACACCCTCGGCGAGGACGGCGATCCGCTGGACGCGCTGGTGCTGCTGCCGGAGTCGGTGTTCCCCGGTGTCATCGTCGAGGCTCGCCCCGTCGCGGTGTACCGGATGACCGACGAGGCCGGTGGCGACGACAAGATCCTGTGTGTGCCCGCGGGCGACCCGCGCTGGGACTACATCCAGGACATCACCGACGTCCCGGAGTTCGAGCTGGCCGCGATCAAGCACTTCTTCGAGCGCTACAAGGACCTCGAGCCCAACAAGTTCGTGGAGGGTTCGGAGTGGCTGGACCGCGCCGAGGCCGTCAAGATCATCGACGAGGCCTTCGCCCGGCTGAAGGAATCCGGCCACTGAGCTGATAGAGAAACGAAAAACGGGAAGTCCGAAGGGGATTGGACTTCCCGTTTTTCTGTTCCTGGTGGATCAGTACCAGATGTAGAGGTCCCAGCCCTCCCAGGTCTCGACGCACTGCCAGTAGTAGCCGCCGGTGTAGGACGACTCGCCGTCGGCGCGGCACTGGTAGAGCTCGTAGTAGGTGCCGTAGTAGGTGCCCTCCGGCGCGGCCGCGGCGGCGGTGCCCGCGGTGACCGTCGACACCCCGGCGACGGTAGCCAGGGCCAGCAGTGCGGCGGCGATGGTGGTCTTGATGCGCATGTCGTTCTCCTGATGTTCGTTGCGACATCAGGAACGTTATGGCCGTCCGACCGCCGAAACAGCCACCCCTAGGTGGCCTTTCGGGCCCACCTAGGTCGCTTCACCTTTCCCACCCTTCGTCGACTGCGCGGCGGTGTCGGCCATGGCGCCGATGCCGTCGGCGGCCTTCGCGTCGCCCGCCGACTGCAGGCCACCCGACATCCGCAGCGGCACTTCCTTCCAGAACAGCACGAGCAGCAGCGCCAGCAGCGCGACACCGGTGGCGAACAGGAACACCGTCGACATGGAGTCGGCGAAGCCCACCTGGAACGGTTCGGCCAGTTGCGGGTCGAGTTGCTGGATGATCGAGCTGTCCTGCAACACCTTTCCGGCCGCCGAGGTGTCCTGGGCCAGCAGACCCTGCGACAGCGCGGCATCGGCCGGGTTGCTGCTGCGCGCGCCCTCCACCACGGCCTGCTGGTAGGCCGGGTCGGTCGCCGCCTGCCGCAGTTCGTCGGTGATGTTCGGGGTGAGCAGCGTGAACAGGACCGACAGGAACACCGCGGCACCGAGGGTGCCACCGATCTGCCGGAAGAACGTGGCCGCGGCGGTGGACACACCCATGTCCTTGGGCGGCAACGCGTTCTGCAGGGCGAGGGTGAGCGGCTGCATCAGATTGCCGAGGCCGAATCCGGCGACCGCCATGAAGATCATCGCCAGCCACAGCGGGCTGTGCGCGTCGAGCAGGTGCAGCAGGAACAGGCCGAGGGTCAGCGTGGCCGCACCGATCAGCGGGAATGCGCGGTAGCTCCCGGTCTTGGAGATCAACCGGCCCGAGAGGATGGAACCGAGCATCAGCCCGAGCACCATCGGCAGCATCTGCAGACCCGCCTCGGTCGGGCCGGCACCACGCACCACCTGCAGGTATTGCGGCAGCAGCAGCATCCCGCCGAACATCGCCGCACCGACGACGAACGAGATGACCACACCGAGGGTGAAGGTGACGTTGTCGAAGATGCGCAGCGGGATCAGCGCCGCGTCACCCATGTACTTCTCGATCGCGACGAAACCGAGCAATCCGAGCGCGCCGATCACGTAACAGATCACCGAACCGGTACTGCCCCAGCCCCACTCGCGCCCCTGTTCGGCCACGATCAGCAGCGGAACGAGACCCACCGCGAGCACGAGCGCGCCCGCGAAGTCGATGCGGTGGGTGGCGTGCGGCTTGCGCGGCAGGTGCAGCACCCGCGTCACGACGACCAGCGCGAGCAGGCCGAGCGGCACGTTCACCAGGAACACCCAGCGCCAGCCGGTGATGCCGAGAATGCTGTCCTGCCCGGCCAGCAGACCGCCGAGCACCGGCCCGAGCACGCTCGAAATACCGAACACGGCAAGGAAATAGCCCTGGTAGCGGGCGCGTTCACGCGGTCCGATGATGTCGCCCATGATGGCCAGCGCCAGCGACATCAGGCCGCCCGCGCCGAGCCCTTGGAAGGCGCGGAACGCGGCGAGCTGATACATCGACTGCGCCAGCGTGCACAGCAGCGAACCGATGATGAACAGCCCGATCGCGGTGAGGAAGAACGGCTTTCGGCCGAACATGTCCGAGAGCTTGCCGTAGAGCGGGGTACTGATCGTCGCGGTGATGAGGTAGGCCGTTGTCGCCCAGGCCTGCAGCGAATAGCCGTGCAGGTCGTCGGCGATGGTGCGGATGGAGGTCGACACGATCGTCTGATCGAGCGAAGCCAGCAGCATGCCGAGCATCAACCCGGACAGGATGGTCAGAATCTGACGGTGGGTGAAACCGGCGGGCGATTCCTCCACTGCCACGGGCGTCGTCACGATTCGTTCTCCGATGGGTTGAGCGTGAGGAGCAGGGGCCGGGCCCGGTCGTAGTCCTCCACGAAGCGGGTGAGCAGGGCGGCGAAGTGCTCGCGGTCGGGTTCGGGCCAGTCCTTGGTGACGATCGCGATGGATTCGCGACGCCGCTCGCGGATGCGGTCGGCGGTCTCGCGGCCGTAGTCGGTGGCCTGTAGCACGGTGGCGCGCCCGTCGTCCGGGTCGGCGGTGCGGACCACGAGCCCGCGTTCCACCAGCTGCGCGACCTGCCTGCTCACCGTCGAGGCATCCGAATTCACCGCCTCGGCCAGCGCGCCCGAGCGCATCGGACCGTCACAGACCAGCCGGAACAGCACAACGAAGCCGGCCGGTTCGATGCCCGAGCGGTCCTTCATCTGGGCGAGGGCGCGGTCGCGCAGTCGGTGCAGGCGCACGAGCTGGACCGCGATCGTGTCGATGGCCGGGTCGAACTCCGTCACCACATCACCCTTTACTTGCATCAGCCAATTAGTTGTGTGATGCAAGTATGTGGGTAGACCGGTTGCCGGGGCAACCGTTTCAGCGGGGTTTACTCCCCCTTGAACTGCGGGGGGCGCTTCTGGAAGACGGCCGTCATCGCTTCGGTGAGGTCGTGCGAGGGCAGGAACGCCGCGTTCCATGCCGAGACGTAGCGCAGGCCGTCGGCCACACCCGGGGCGGTCCGGTGCTCGAGCACATCCTTGATGCCCTGCACCACCAGCGGCGGGTTGTCGGCGATCTCGCGCGCCATCGCGTGCGCTGCCGCGAGTACCGCTTCCTGATCGGCGAACACCTCGTTCACCAGACCGATCCGCTCGGCCCGGGCCGCGTCGATATCCTTTGCGGTGTAAGCCAATTCGCGCAGGTGCCCCTCGCCGATGATGCCCGGCAGACGCTGCAGCGAACCGATGTCGGCCACGATCGCCACCTTCGCCTCCCGCAGGCTGAACTTGGCGTCGGCGCTGGCCAGGCGGATGTCGGCGGCCGCGATCAGGTCGAGCCCGCCACCGATGCACCACCCCGACACCGCCGCGATCACCGGCTTCACGCAGGTGGCCACCGAGGTGACGGAGTCCTGCATGCGCCGGACCTCCTTGAGGAACTCGGTCCGCTGGGCCGCCTTGGCGCCGTCGGCCAGCACCGGGCCGAGCGTGCCGCCCATCGCCGCCAGGTCGAGGCCGTAGGAGAAATGCTTGCCCGACCCGGTGAGCACGACGGCGCGCACCTGCGGATCGGCGTCCAGCTCGGCGAAGATCTCCGGCAGTTCGCGCCAGAAATCCGGTCCCATCGCATTGCCCTTGCCGGGCCCGGTCAGGGTGACCTGGGCGATATTGTCGGCGATCTCGACGGCGAAGGCCTTCCATTCACTCATGCGCTGATTATGGCCTCATCGGGTGCGCCCACCCCGTCCGGTGTCCGGAGCGAATTCACGGCAACCCGAAAATCTCACTCTCCCGGCACAATTCGATCGGCCGTCCTACTCTGGATGACATGCGCAGGTCGTCCTTGCCGATGGTCGCGTGCCGGGTGGCCGACACGCTCATCGCGCGCGGCCACCACGGCGTCATCGTCTCCCCCGACACGCCCACCACCAGCGCCATCGACGCCGCGCGTGCCTTCGGCGCCCACCCCAGCGCCATCACCACCGCCCAGCTGTTCCTGCTCGACAACGACCCGGTCCTGCTGCTGGTAGCCGCCCACCACCAGGTGGACCTGCACCGCACCGGCCCCCGCCTCGAAGGAAAGCTCGCCCCCTGCCCCACCGCCCTCGCCGAGCGGGTCACCGGTCAGCCGATCACCGGCACCGCCCCCGTCGGCCACCCGACCAACCTGCCCACCTGGGTCGACACCGCCCTGGCCGCCCACCGTGAGATCTGGGCCGCGGGCGGCCACCCCACCACCGTCTTCCGCACCAGCTACCGCGAACTCATCCGCATCACCGCGGGATTGCCCGTGGACATCGACTGAAGGGTTTTCCTCGGCGTGAGCCTGTCCATAGGCGGGTCCGGGCGGCGGGCGTAGTTTGGGGCCTGTGGGTGATACGCAACGAACTCCGGCCGACCTCGTGGTTCCCGACGACCTGAGTGGGATCACCGCCGAGCAGTATCGGGCGTCGATGCGGCACTATCCGGCAGGCGTCACGGTGGTGACGATCGGCGCCGACGCCGGTCCGGTCGGTTTCACCGCCACCTCGTTCGCGTCGCTGTCGCTGGAGCCGCCGCTGGTGTCGTTCAATATCGCGCACACCTCGTCGAGCATCGACGCCCTGCGCGCCGCCGATTCCGTGGTCATCCATTTCCTCGGCGAACACCAGCACCACCTGGCCCACCGCTTCTCCCGCTCGGCCGCCGACCGCTTCACCGACCGAGCCCTCTGGACCACCCTCGACACCGGCGAACCGATCCTGCACGGCACCCCCATCTGGCTCCGCACCACCATCCACCAACTCATCGACCTGGGCGACCACACCCTCGCGGTAGGCCTGGTAACCCGAGTCCACGACGAATCAGCCGACTCCCCCTCCGCCGCCCCCCTGCTGTATTACAACGGCAGATACCACCGCCCCACCCCTCTCGACACCTGACAGTCGATCGACAACACAAGCTCGGTGGTCGTACAATATTTTGTACAACTACCGAGCGAGGTTCCCGATGACTGCACTACCTATCTCCACCGCCCGCCAGAACCTGTTCAAGCTGGTACAGCAGGTCAACGACGACCACGACACCGTCACCGTCGTTACAAAGTCCGGAGAGAACGCGGTCATAGTCGCCGAGTCCGACTGGAACTCGATTCAGGAGACCCTGTACGTACTTGCCACGCACGGTGGTGTGCGGCTGCTCGAATCCGCTCGTGACGCACGTGAAGGCAAGTTCGAAGCCCATGAGCTGATCGATCCGGATGCCTGACCGCAAGCTGGCATTCAGCGCCTACGGGTGGGAGACCTATACCTCATGGCTTGCGCGTGACCGTACCGTCCTCAAAGCAGCGAACAAGGTCATCACCGCCGTTTTGGCCGATCCGTTCGCGGGGATCGGCAAACCTGAGCCGTTGAAGCATCACCTCGCCGGCAACTGGTCGCGCCGCATCACCCGGGAACACCGGATGATCTACTACGTCACCGATTCCGAGATCGTCGTCATCGCAGTCGGCGGCCACTACGCCGAGTAACCGCCGAGCGTTCAGCCGATGAGGCAGGGGGTGGCGCCGGTGGGGTCGGGGGTGAGGGGGCGGGTTTCGGGGGTGGGGTTCCAGTGACCGTTGGTGGGGGCGTAGGTCCAGGTGGGGCCGGTGGTTACCAGGGTGGTGAGGGCGGTGATCAGGCGGTCGATGTCGGCGGGGGTGGTGCCGAGGCCGATGCTGGCACGGAGGGCGGCGTCGAGGCCGAGGCTGGCCAGGAGGGGGTGGGCGCAGAAGCGGCCGTCGCGCAGGCCGATGGCGTGTTCGGCGGAGAGGTAGGCGGCGACGTGGCCGGGGGTGTAGCCGTCGACGGTGAAGGCGACGATGCCGACGGAGTCGGGGCTGTCGGACCAGATCCGGACGGGGTTCACGCCGGGGATGGCGGCGAGCCCGTCGCGCAGGCGGTCGGCGAGGGCGCGCTCGTGGGCGACCAGTTCCTCGGGGTCGAGGGCGGCGAGCGCGTCGCAGGCGGCGGCGATGGCGGCCGCGCCGAGGACATTGGGTGAGCCGGCTTCGTGGCGTTGCGGCGCGGGCGCCCACTCCGCTTCCACCACACCGACATTGCGCACCGCGCCACCACCGGCCAGGTACGGATCGGCCGCGTCGAGCCAGTCGCGCCTGCCGACGAGCACCCCGGATCCGAACGGCGCGTACAGCTTGTGCCCGGAGAACGCCAGGTAGTCGATTCCGCTCTCGCGCAGGGAGATTCGCCGATGCGGTGCGAGCTGGGCGGCGTCGACGAGAATCCGCGCACCACACAGGTGCGCGATGTGGGCCAGCCGCTCGAGCGGCAGCACCTCACCGGTGACATTCGACGCGCCGGTGACGGCGAGCAAAGCCGCAGGCCTGCTGCACAATTCGGCGACGATCCGCTGAATGGTCTCCTCGAGCGTCGCGGCGGCCCGGACAACCCTTCGCCCGTTGCGCGTCCACGGCAGGAAGTTGGCGTGGTGTTCGATGTCGAGCACCACCGTCTCCCCCGGCACGCATCCGGCCAGCAGGTTCAGCGAGTCGGTGGTGTTGCGGGTGAACACGACGACCTGGTCGTCGTCGGCGTCGAGGAACCGGGCGACCGAGCCGCGCGAGGCCTCGTAGCACTCGGTGGAGATCCGCGAGGCGTACCCGGCGCCGCGGTGCACGCTGGCGTAGTACGGCAGCAGTTGCGAAATCCGGTCGGTGACCTGGCGCAACGCGGGTGCGCTCGCCGCGTAGTCGAAGTTGGCGTAGGTGCTCGTTCCGCCTTGGACGAGCGGGACGCGCAGGTCGGCACCGGACACGGTGGCGAGGGCACAGGTGGGGTCGATTACAGCGGTCATGACGAATATCCCGTCGGCTCAGGGACTCACCACGTAGCGAGAGTCCGCGCTTGCCGCGTCCACCTCGGACGTCGGCCTGGTCGTCACCCGGAGCACCCCACCGCGGAGGAGGGTTGCCGACCAGCTAGCCGGGGCTTGTCGCTGGTACTCGTGACCTGGCATCGAGATTGGCAGACGATCCGGGCTGCTGTCAACCACCGATCGAAAGATGTTGCTCGCCACCAGGTCCCGATTGCCCCTGGATTGCCCATGCGCCGACAGGCGGCAAGCCCCATCATGGACACCCCAAATGATTGAGTTCCCCCACTATTTGTTAGAGTGGCCGCCATGCCCTCGACCACGAACCCCGAACGCGGCCTGGCGCGCTACCCGGTGTACGCGCTCGGCAGGCTCACCAAGGCCATGCACGCCGAGATCGACGTCCCGCTGCGTGACCACTGGGTGCTCACCTTCATCGGGGAGAACGCCGACCTCACCCAGAAGAAGGTCGGCGAGTCGCTCGGCATCGACCGCAGCGAGGTGGTCCGCCTGATCGACGCGCTGGAGGGCGCGGGCCTGGTGGAACGCGCCCGCGACGGCAAGGATCGCCGCAAATACCGGCTGCGTATCACCGAGGCGGGCCGCAAGCAGTGCAAGCGCACCGACAAGCTGATCGCCGAGGCCACCGCGCGCGTCCTCGCCCGGCTCGACGCCGACGAGCAGGCCACCCTGCACCGGCTCGCGCTCACCGCACTCGGCGAGACATCCGCGGCGCCCGCCACGTAGCTGCCGGGCGCGCCCGACAACTCCCGGTACCGTTGGCAACTGGTGACCATCCCGTTTGCCCTCCGGTAACCCGACCGTGAAACAACAGACACCGATGGGGGTCAACCGATGAGAGGTGGACTGAGCACGATGCTCGAGCCACGCACCGAGGACCCGACGAACCGGCGGCGCGATCCGCTGCTGCGCGCCGATCTGGCCGCGCCGCCACGCACCCTGGTCGACATTCTCACCAGCACCGCGCTCGCCCACCCCGACGCGCCCGCGATCGACGACGGCACGACCGTGCTCAGCTACCTGGAGCTGGTGGCCGCCATCGAGGCCAGGATGATCGAGCTCGCCGAGGCCGGGGTCCGCCCGGGCGACCGGGTGGGCGTGCGGATGCCCTCGGGCAGCGCCGCGCTGTACGTCACCATTCTCGCGGTGCTCTACTGCGGCGCCGCCTACGTGCCCGTCGACGCCGACGACCCGGAGGAACGCGCCCGGCTCGTCTTCGGTGAGGCGCGGGTGAGTGCGATCGCGACCGCCGCGGGCATCGAGTCCGACACCGCCGTCGCGGGCAACGGTCACAATGATCCGCACACCCTGCCGACTCCCGCCGACGACGCCTGGATCATCTTCACCTCCGGTTCCACCGGCACCCCGAAAGGTGTTGCGGTGACCCACCGCAACGCCGCCGCGTTCGTCGACGCCGAGGCCCGGTTGTTCCTGCGCGACGCCCCGATCGGCCCCGGCGACCGCGTGCTGGCCGGCCTGTCGGTCGCGTTCGACGCCTCCTGCGAGGAGATGTGGCTGGCCTGGCGCAACGGCGCCTGCCTGGTTCCCGCCCCGCGCGACCTGGTCCGCACCGGCGCCGACCTCGGGCCGTGGTTGATGCGCCGCGAGATCAGCGTCGTCTCCACGGTGCCGACGCTGGCCGCGACCTGGCCCTCGGATGCCCTGGAATCGGTGCGGTTGCTGATCTTCGGCGGCGAGGCCGTGCCGCCGGAGCTGGCCGAACGTCTGGCGGGGGCCGAGCGCGAGGTGTGGAACACCTACGGCCCCACCGAGGCGACGGTCGTCGCGTGCGCGGCGCTGCTCACCGGCGAGATGCCCGTGCGCATCGGCCTGCCGCTCGACGGCTGGGACCTCACCGTGGTCGACCCGCAGGGCAACCCGGTACCGACGGGCGAAACCGGTGAACTCGTGATCGGCGGTGTCGGCCTGGCCCGTTACCTCGACCCGGCCAAGGACGCCGAGAAGTACGCCCCGCTGCCGTCGCTCGGCTGGGAACGTGCTTATCGCAGTGGTGATCTCGTGCGCAACGATCCCGAGGGCCTGATCTTCCTCGGCCGCGCCGACGATCAGATCAAGATCGGTGGCCGCCGCATCGAACTCGGCGAGATCGACAACGCCCTGCAGCATCTGCCCGGCGTGAGCGGTGCGGCCGCCGCGATCCGGACAACCAAGGCGGGCAACAAGATCCTCGTCGGCTACCTCACCGGCGCCGGACCGGACTTCGACGCCAAACAGGCCAGAAAGATTCTGGCCGAACAACTTCCGGCACCGTTGGTTCCGCGCCTGGCGGTGGTTGCCGACCTGCCGACACGCACCTCAGGCAAGGTCGACCGCGACGCTCTGCCGTGGCCGCTGCCGAGTACCGACGACACCGCCGACCACGGGCTGAGCGGCACCGCCGCCTGGGTCGCGGGACTGTGGGACGCCATTCTCGGCGCCGAGGTGACCGATCTGGACACCGATTTCTTCGATGTGGGCGGCGGTTCGCTCTCGGCCGCCCAGCTGGTCGGCGCGCTGCGTGAGCGGTATCCGCATGTCACCGTGGCCGATCTCTACGATCATCCACGCCTGGGTTCGCTGGTGCAGTTCCTCGACGGCAGCGCCCCTGTCGCCGCCGTCGACGCGCGGGTGGTGGAACCGACTCCCCTGCGCGCTCAGCTCACCCAGGTACTGGCCACCGTCCCGCTCACCACGCTCACCGGCTTGCAGTGGGTCACCTGGCTGGCGGTGGTGTCGGCGATCGCCGGCTGGTCCGGTTCGCTGCCGTGGTTGCCCCGGTTGTCGTGGTGGTGGATCGTGCTGGCCTTCGTGCTGTTCATTTCGCCGATCGGCCGGATGACACTGTGCGTCGCGGGTGCCCGCGTGCTGCTCGCCGGGGTGCGCCCCGGCACCTACCCGCGCGGTTCGTGGGTGCATCTTCGCCTGTGGGCGGCCGTGCGCCTCTCGGAGGCCAGTGGCGCCGAAAGTCTCTCGGGTGCACCGCTGATGGTGCCGTTCGCGCGGGCGCTCGGCGCCAAGATCGGCAAGGGCGTCGACCTGCACTCCCTGCCGCCGGTCACCGGCATGCTCGAACTCGGTGACGGCGCGAGCGTGGAACCCGAGGTCGACCTGTCCGGTTACTGGGTCGACGGCGACCGCGTGCACATCGGCGGCATCACCATCGGCGACGGCGCGGTGATCGGCGCCAGGTCGATCCTGCTGCCCGGAACCAAGATCGGTAAGCGGGCCGAGATCGCACCCGGTTCGGCGGTGTCCGGCAAGGTCAAGGGTGAACAGGAATGGGCGGGCTCACCGGCGGCGAAGACCGGTAAGGCGCCGCGCCGCTGGCCCGACCACTCCCCCGAGCGCGCCAGGCACTGGCTGATCGTGTTCGGTCTGTCGTCGATGGCGCTGGCCGCGATGCCGGTGCTCGGCCTGGCCGTCGGCGGCACGTTCATCGCCTGGTGGGTGCGCGAGGAGACGACCATCGGCGCCGCCGCCCTGCGCGGTTTCGCGATCCTGCCGGTCGCCACCCTGCTCAGCCTCGGTGTGTACGCGGTGGCGACGGTGATCGCGGTCCGCCTGCTCGGCATCGGCCTGCGCGAGGGCTACCACCCGGTGCGCAGCCGCACGGGCTGGCAGGTGTGGGCCACCGAACGCCTGCTGGACTCGGCCCGCACCTTCCTGTTCCCGCTGTATGCCAGCCTGCTCACCCCGATCTGGTTGCGGCTGCTCGGCGCGCGGATCGGCAAGAACGTCGAGGCCTCGACGGTGCTGTTGCTGCCCAAGTTCACCGTGGTCGCCGACGGCGCGTTCCTGGCCGACGACACCATGATCGGCAGCTACGAACTCGGCGGCGGCTGGCTGCGCATCGGCGAGGCCAAGGTCGGAAAACGCGCCTTTCTCGGCAATTCCGGGATGACCGCACCCGGTCGCCGGGTGCCGAAGAACGGGCTCGTCGCGGTGCTGTCGGCGGCGCCGAGCAAGGCGAAGGCCGGGTCGTCGTGGCTGGGCAGCCCGCCCGTGCGGTTGCGTCGCGCGGCCGAATCCTCCGACACCTCGCGCACTTTCGACCCGCCGCTGCGGTTGAAACTGGCGCGCGCGTTCGTGGAGACCTGCCGGCTGATCCCGGTGATGGTGACCTTCGCCATCGGCCTCGGCGTGCTGTTCACCCTGGCCCTGATCGCCCAGCACAGCGACTACCTGGTGGCCGCGCTGCTGTCCGGGCTGGTGCTGATGGTTGCCGGTGCGGTGGCGGGCGTCATCGCGGTCGCCGCGAAATGGCTTCTGATAGGCCGGATCCGGGCGGTGGAGCATCCGCTGTGGAGCTCGTTCGTGTGGCGTAACGAGGTGTCGGACGCCTTCGTCGAGACCGTCGCCGCGCCCTGGTTCGCCCGGGCCGCCACGGGTACCCCGGTGATGAATCTGTGGTTGCGCGGACTCGGTGCCAAGATCGGCCGAGGGGTATGGTGCGAATCCTATTGGCTTCCGGAGGCAGACCTGGTGACACTCGGTGACGGCGCGACCGTGGAACGCGGCTGCGTGGTGCAGACCCACCTGTTCCACGACCGCATCATGTCCATGGACACGGTGACCCTCGACGCCGGCGCGACCCTCGGCCCGCACTGCGTCGCCCTGCCCGCCGCCCACATCGGCGCGGGCGCCACCATCGGACCGGCCTCGCTCGTCATGCGCGGCGACGTGGTCCCCCCGTCGACCCGCTGGTGGGGCAACCCCATCACGCCCTGGGCCAGTTGATGCGCTCGTTCTACGAGGACCCGATCGACGTCTACCTCCCGCAGAACGGCAATCGCGGCTACCGGGTGTCGCGCTACGAGCTGGAGCTGAGCTACAAACCGGCCAGCAATCGGCTGGCCGGGCGCGCGGTGATCATCGCGGTCACCACCGAGGTTCGTTCGTCGTTCACCCTCGACCTGTCCCCCGCGCTCGGGGTGTCGAAGGTGTTCGTCAACGGATCCAAGTCGGTGAAGTTCAGTCATCAGCGCGGCAAGCTGGCCGTCACCCCGCAGCAGAAGATCCCGGCGGGCGGGGTGCTCGAGATCGCCGTGCACTATTCGGGCACGCCGAAACCGGTGCGCGGACCGTGGGGCGAGGTGGGCTGGGAGGAACTCACCGAGGGCTCGCTGGTGGCCAGCCAGCCCAACGGCGCGGCGTCGTGGTTCCCCTGCGACGACCACCCGAGTTCCAAAGCGTCCTACCGAATTTCGATCACCACCGACAGCCCGTACTACGCGCTGGCCAACGGCACCCTGATGCGTAAGCAGGCCAAGGCGAGCCAGACCACCTGGGTGTACGAGGCACCAGAACCGATGGCCACCTACCTGGCGACCATCCAGATCGGCAACTACCGCAAGTACCGCGTGGGCAGTCCCGGCGAGCCGGTGCCGATGCAGGCGATCGTCCCGCCGCGGTTGCGCGCGAACTTCGAGCACGACTTCGCGCGCCAGCCGCAGATGATGGCGTTGTTCACCGAGAAATTCGGGCCGTACCCGTTCGAGAACTACAGCGTGGTGGTCACCGACGACGACCTCGACATCCCGATCGAGGCACAGGGCATCTCCATCTTCGGCGCCAATCACTGCGACGGCAGGCGCGGCGCCGAACGACTCGTCGCCCACGAACTGGCACACCAGTGGTTCGGCAACAGCCTGACCCTGCGACAGTGGCGCGACATCTGGCTGCACGAAGGCTTCGCCTGTTACGCCGAATGGCTCTGGTCGGAGGCCTCGGGCGGGCCGGGCGCCGATCAGCTGGCGCGCGCCGCGCACGCGAACCTCGCCCGCCAACCGCAGGACATCATCGTCGGCGATCCGGGCCCGGCGGACATGTTCGACGACCGCGTCTACAAGCGCGGCGCCCTCACCCTGCACGCGTTGCGCCTGGAACTGCGCGACCACCTGTTCTTCCAGCTCATCCGCGAATGGACCGCGCGCTATCGGCATTCGTCGGTGACCACCGAGGACTTCGTAGACCTCGCGGGTCATTACAGCGTCGCCCCGCTGCGTGGACTGTTCGCGGTGTGGCTGGGCACCAAGCCGTTGCCGCAGCTGCCTCAGAACACCAAGTAGCGCTGGGCCAATTCCTCGACGAGCGGGTCGTCGGCGGGCACCATCTCGAGTGCTTCCAGATCGTCGGCCACCGAAATGTGACGGTTGTCGTCCTGCTCGGGGTCGGGCCCGTCCTCGGCGAGATGACGCTGCAACTTCTGCCGGACCCGGTCCTTCAGTGAATCGCGCATAATTCCAGATTGCCCGTCGACCCGGGCGCACGCCAGCCTCAGACGGGCGTGAGCCAGGTCCCCCACGGGGTGTTGCGAAGCACCGAATACCCGATGAGCAGGCCGAAGAAGGTCCACACCGTCACCGGGCTCAAGCCGGGTAACCGCCAACCTTGCCCGCGTCTGGCGCGCAGGAACCAGTCGATGACGAAGGCCGCGAACGCGAGGGTCAGCGGCAGCGCGAGCAGGTTGCTGTGCAGGGAATCGATGATGCGGCCGTCGGTGAGGTTGTGCATCGCGCGCATCCCGCCGCAGCCGGGGCAGTACACCCCGAACATCGCGTACACCGGGCACAGGCCGTAGGAACCCTCCACGTGCGGGTCGCGAACATGCAACAGAGTCAGGGTGCCGATCCCGATACCGGCAGCGATCAGCGGCGGCGCGAACCGTCGCCAGGCCGGCGCCGGGGTGCTGGCTGCGCCGGAAATGCCGGTCGCGACGTGCGCGTTGTCCACCCTCTTACGGTAACGGCGCCCGCAGGAGGCCGCCACACGCCTGTAATTCCTCGGCGGCTTCGGACGATTTCACAAGGTAAGTCGGTGTTGATACCCACTCGGCAACAAATGGGACACTCTGACCCGCTAACACTAGCTAGCACGCAAGCTCGCACTGTACGGTGGCCTACGACACAAAGGAGTGCCGATATGCTTGCGAAGTCGATGATGACGCTCGCGGCAGCGCGTTCCACGGTCTCGAGTTTCGAGTCCGGCGCACTGACCGCCCAGTTCCGTGCCGGGCTGCGTACCCGCAGTTTCGCCACCGCGAAACTCAACGCCCCCGCCGCCCCGCACCGGGTCGTCCCGGTCACCACCGCCGACGGAGCCGAGCTCCGGGTGCACGTCTACGGCGACGACACCGCTCCGACGCTGGTGCTCATCCACGGCTGGGCGTGCAGCATCGAGTACTGGAACCCGCAGATCAGCGCCTTCGCCGACAACTACCGCGTGGTCGCCTACGACCAGCGCGGCCACGGCGAATCGACGCTCGGCACCGCGGCCCCCAGCGAGCACACCCTCGCCGACGACCTCGCCACCGTCCTCGAAGCGACGCTTCGCCCCGGCGAACAGGCCGTGCTCGCCGGTCACAGCATGGGTGGCCTGACCATCCAGGCCTGGGCCAAGCATCACCCCGAGCAGGTCACCGAGCGAGCCGCCGCCGTGCTGCTGGCAAACACCGCCAACTCCGACATCCGCGCCGAAACCGACCTGCTGCCGCTGCTCAACAAGCAGCTCACCGTGGCCACCACCCCCGTGACCATCCTCGGCGCGCCGATCCGCATGCCACAGCAGATCAGCGAGACCGTGCTGTTCACGCCCGTCCCTATTCCGGGCGGTTGGCTCACCGAGCAGGTGTTCCGCTACCGGATCCTCACCCCGGAGGCGACCGCCGACGAGATCGACTTCGCGATCGGCATCATCCGCTCGTGTCGTCCGCTCGCCCGCGCCCGGCACGCCGCGGCCATGGCCGACATGGACCTCACCGCGGGCACCGCCAACCTGACGGTCCCCACCACGGTGATCGCCAGCGCCCAGGACCGGCTCCTCCCGCCGCGCATGTCGCGGCCCATGGTCGAGGTCCTGCGCCGCTCCGGCCACCTGACCGACTTCCACGTCCTGCCGCACGGTCACCTCAGCAATATCGAAGACACCGAAGCCTTCGACACCGCCCTGCGCCGTGTCCTGCTCAGCGCCCACTCCCGGTCGACGCGCACCCGCAAGGCCGCCCGCTGACCGACCACCGAACTTCCTGAGCACGGTCAACGGCGACCGGCTCAGGGGGCCAACCGGAAAAGGCCCTCGACCAAGTGGTCGAGGGCCTTTTCCGTGTCGGTCGCGAGTTCACTCGCGGTAGACCACCACATACGCGTTGGTCGCGGTGCCGATGCTGTAGGGCCCGATGCAGGACGCCGCACCCTGCCCGGTCGGGCTGATCGCGCCGCTCCATGAGCCCTGATAGGGCCCGATTCCCATGAGCGGGAAGGCATTCGGGATGCCTGCCAGTCCCCAGCACTCGACGATCAGGCTGTATTCGCGACTCGCGGGCGCCCCGGTGTCATGACAGCTGACCGAAGCGCCGGCCAGATCGCGGGTGACCACACAGTCCTGTGGGCCCGCGTGCGCGGCGCCGGAACCGACAACAGCCGAGAACCCCACCATTGACGCTGCGGCGGCCGTGAGGCGAACTGCCGCGACCACTGATTTCCTCATACGGAATCTCCCTTGGCTCGTTATATAGCAGTCGGGCATATCGTTAGCGTTGTTACACATCAGGGCAACAGCAGTCCCCAGTACAGGGCCCACAGGGTGAATCCGATGCCGCCGACGACGACCAGCATCCACCGGACGCGCGCACCCTTCCCCGCGCCCTCGAGCATGGTCCCGCGTCGGGCGATGAGGTAGATGAGCGAGCACACCGCACACACCGCGATCACCTGCAAGGCCAGCCAGGGCAGGGTGCGGCCGAACAGCAACGGGCCGAACGAGGTCGCCCTGGTCGACGCCACGTACAGCACCTGGGCGATCGTGCCGATGATTCCGATCCCAGCGGTTGCCACCAGCACGCGTGCTACTCCGGCTCGTGGCAGACGCCAGGTACTGGCAAATCCGGTGAGCACGTAGCCGAGCAGGGTGAGCACGGTGCCGAGGAAGAGGACCAACAGCGCCGTCGGCGATTCCCACCATGCCTGTGGTGCCAGCGGTTTCACCGAATGTGCTTGCGCGGCGGGTTCATCCGAGTGCTTGCCGGCAGAGCCGGGCAGGCCTTTCACCCAATCGCCTACGAGCTCGGGGTATCCGGGCGCCAGGTCCGCGCCCTTGTCGAAACCGTCGGTGGTCGTGAAGGCGCCGTGCTGCGCATCCAGCGTGCGCAGGGTGTAGTCAGTTTTCCCTACTCGGTCGAAGGCTTCGCGGAATCCGCGCAGACTGTCGCCAGGCGGAGTGAGCCGGTCCTTGTCGCCCCAGATGGCGAGCACCGGCTGTCCGATGGCTTCCAGCACCGGCACCGGATCGTAGTACGCCTGGGCGAACAGACCCGCGGCCGCACTGACACGAATCCCGTTGCGTCCCAATCTATCCACCATCGAACCACGCACGCCTGCGGCCCCGAACCGGGTCTCGTTCGCCCAGGCCTGCTGCGCCGCCGGGGCACCGGCATTCGCACCGACGACGATCAGGAACGCGACGTCCTCCGAACGCGAAGCAGCAAGCGGCGCAACCCAACCGCCTTCGGACAAACCCCATAGACCGACGCGCGCGGGATCCACTTCGGGACGTTCGCGCAGGGCCGCCGCACCCGCGAGGGAGTCATCGGCGAGCAGGGAGTAGTCGCGGTGCGCCGGTGTGTAGTCCTCCGTTCGCTTCTCGTATCGGAGGGTGACGATGCCCTGGCGTGCGAAAGCAGTCGCGATCTGCGCGTATTGAGGACTGCGTCCATCGCCGGAACCGTGCACGAGAACGACTCCCGGCAGCCCCGTGGCACCCACCGGGGCGTGCACGGTACCCGTGGTGGTGGTGCCGTCGGATCGCGTGAAGGTGATGTCGGCGGTGGTGATCTCGTCGGCGCCTGCTGTCGGCGCGAAGACTATGAGAGCCGCGATCATGCTGGCGAGCAGGACGATTCGGGTGATCATGCGGGTTCCTACTCGTCCATGCCCGGGGCGGGGAAAGCGATGAAACGGGTCAGAACCCGGCGCGCACCGGGCCGCTTCTCGGCGTGCGTGGCCTGAAAGCGTTTGAGCAACGCGAGGTACTCCTCGCAGAAGGCGTCGAGCTCCTCACGCGTCGCATAGATCGCCCCGCGCGAAAACGGCATCACGTCACCCCACTCCCCGAGCCCGTCCCGCTCGGCCTGGAACCGCCCGAACAACTCGACATCCTCGGCGATGTGCTGCGCCACCAACCCCTCGAGCAGCTCACGCATCTCCGGCGACTGCGCTCTGTCCAGCCGATACCTCAAATCCTTCGGCGGCGACCGCCACCACCGCTCCTTCCCCTTGGCCAGCTCCGGCGCCTCCTCGATGAACCCGTGCTCGGCCAGCTGCCGCAGGTGATAACTGGTAGCCCCCGTGTTCTCCCCCAACACCTCCGCCAACCCCGTAGCCGTAGCAGGCCCCTTCTCCGCCAACGCCCGCAGAATCCGCTGCCGCAAAGGATGCGCCAACGCCCTGAGCGCCACCGGATCCGTAATTTCCCTGGGTTCCACACCGTCCATACATGCACAGTATTCTTTGCACACTTATTTATGCAAAGAAAAATATGCACAATACGCGCAGGAGTACTGCGACCTCTGGCACAGACGCCCGGAAATCAGAGGAAGTCGAAAGCCAAGAAGATCCAAACGGATCGTTAAGCCCGCAGCGGCAATCTGATCACATGAATTCTCTAGCAGGACAGTTGGTTCGGCCGATCGCCATCACGCTTGCCGTCGCCGCGCCGACGGTCGTGCTCGCAGTACCAGCGCAGGCGGACACCATCTACTACGGATCCATCGCCATCTCGGAATCGACCGGCACCACGGGACGTTCGTGGAACTACGATTCGGCATCCCACGCCGAATCGGCTGCAGTCGACGCCTGCGATGAATCCGACTGCTACGCCTTCGTGACTGTCGCGAGCGGATGGTGCGCCGCCGTCGCGCTGGCAAGCGATGGCACGTGGTCGTGGGCACGGGCCGGCAATCGCGCGGAGGCAACCGCGAACGCTATCGGTGCTTCATCCGGCCCCAACCCGATCGTCCAGTCCTCCGTGTGCCAGGACTAGCCGCGGATACAGACGGGGCGCCCGCGCGGGGCCAGAAACAGCAAAGGCCCTCTCCGGATCCCGGAAAGGGCCTTTGACCTCGGAGCCGCCTGGGGGAATCGAACCCCCGACCTTTTCATTACGAGTGAAGCGCTCTACCGACTGAGCTAAGGCGGCGTACCTTTCGGCGGTGCGAGTCTATCGCCTCGGGGTCGGAACGCGAAAACCGCTGGTCATCGTGGGGTCAGCAGGAAGGTTGGAAGGGGTAGCAGGAGGGGGGTGTAAGAGGCAGGGGCGGCGGAATCGGGGTAGCCGACGGCTCCGGCGCGATCACGGTGGCTGGCGTGCTCGCCTTCTCCGGCGACTGCATGTTGAGGGCGGTCAGAACCGCCAGGAAGAGGAAGGCGCCGACGACGACTGCGGCGAAGACCCACAGGATCGGCGTCGGCGCCGCGCTGCGATAACCGTGGACATGCAGCGAGCGGTAGCGACCGGGGCGGGAATGTCGCCTGCTCATCGATTCGGCCCTGATCCGCGAGAAGCCACCGCGAACGCTCCCCCGCCGGTGCCCCATTCCATGGGGAAAGTATGCCGGTGCATCCGGCGGGATTCACCGGATCCGGCAGCCTAGCTGTGGGCGAAAAGGCCAGGGCGGCAACGAAATCAGGTCAGGTGGAGCGGGCGGCGATGAGGGTGGCGACCATGGCGGCTACCGCGAAGCGGGGTTTGACATTGAGGTCGAGGGCTTCGCGGCAGGCGAGGACGGCGTCGATGCTGCGGAGGAGGCCTTCGGGGCGGACCGAGGTGGCGAGGTCGGTGATCTCGTCGGCCATGTCGGAGTGGGTGAGGGTGATGGTGGCGCCTCGGCCGGCGAAGCGGAGGGCGAGGGCGTCGCGGTACATGCCTGCCACGTCGATGAGGGCGCGGTCGAGGGCGTCGCGGCCGGTGCGGGTGGCGCGGGATTTCTGGCGACGTTCCAGTTCTTTCAGTACGCCTGCCGAGCCGCGGGTGGCCGAGGCCGCGCCCTTGCCGGTGCCGCCCGCGCCGAGGGCGGTGGCGAGTTCGTCGCGTTCGCGGTCGTCGCGTTCGGAGCTCATCTGTTTGGCTTCGTCGTCGGCGGACTTCACCAGTTCGTCGGCGGCTGCGTAGGCGGCGCCCGGGCGCTCGGTGGCCTTGACCAGGGCGAGGGCGCGCTGACGGCGTTTGCGGGCGTCGTCGTCGGTGGCCAGGCGGCGCGCGCGGCCGACGTGCCCGCCGCTCACCGACGCGGCCCATTCGGCGGTCTTCGCATCGAGCCCGTCGCGCTCTTTCAGCACCTGTGCGATGGCGGGCACCGACGGCGTCACCAGATGTACGTGCCTGCACCGCGAGCGCAGCGTGACCGAGATGTCCTCGGGATCGACAGAGGGCGCGCACAGCAGGAAGACCGTGCGGTCCGGCGGTTCCTCCACCACCTTGAGCAGCACGTTGCCCGCCGCCTCGGTGAGCCGGTCGGCATCCTCGACCACGACCACCTGCCAGCGGCCGGTACTCGGGCGCCGCGAGGCGACCTGCACGATCTCGCGCATCTCCTTGGTGCTGATGCTGAGGCCTTCGGGTACGACCCGACGCACGTCACCGTGCGTTCCGGCCATTGTGGTCGTGCAGGCGTGGCACTTACCGCAGCCGACGGTGTCCGGGTCGGTGCACTGCAAGGCCGCGGCGAAGCACAACGCGGCGATCGAACGGCCCGATCCCGGTGGTCCGGTGAACAGCCAGGAATGCGTCATCGCCCCGGTGACCACACCGGCCCGCGCCGCAGTGGCGGCAGCGGTCAGCTCGGTCTCGACCACGTCTTGGCCGACCAGTCGATCGAAGACTCCTGCCACAGCATCACACCCTAGCCGCGCGCACCGACAACCCCGAGGGCGGTGGCGGCTCCGACCTGGCTACCCGGTGCCGGACCGTCACGCCAAGCACGCCGCTCCATGCCGCCGGTGCATCAGTCGCACCTCGGCGCGCAACCGACTCTCGGCCGCAGCTCGTCGGCCGCACAAAACTACGGCAGTTGCCGGATGACGCCGTCGACAACGTCAGCAGCACTCGCTCAGCGTCGGCACGCATTGCTAACATGCCGCTGACCCATCGGCCACCTCGACCCGAACTATCGCCGAACGCGCCTGAACGGACCGATGTGTCAGTCTTCGCTCGCCCCAGCGCTTTTCGCTGTCGCCTTCTTGGCAGGGGCCTTCTTCGCGGCAGTCTTCTTCGCGGTCGTCTTCTTGGCTGTGGTCTTCTTGGCCGCCGTCTTGGTCGCCGTCGACTTGGCCGCGGTCTTCTTAGCAGGCGCCTTCTTGGCCGCCTTCTTCGCCGTCGCCTTCTTCTTCACCGGGCCACGCGCACGCCGCTCCGCCAGCAGCTCCGAGGCACGCTCGTCGGTGATCGACTCCACTTCGTCACCCTTGCGCAGGCTCGCGTTGGTCTCACCATCGGTGACGTACGGACCGAAACGGCCGTCCTTGATGACCATCGGGCGGTCGGTGGCCGAGTCCTTGCCGAGCTCGCGCAGCGGTGCCGCGCTCGCCGCCTGCCGCCCGCGCCGCTTTGGTTCGGCGTAGAGCTTGAGCGCCTCGTCCAAGGTGACGGTGAACAACTGCTCTTCCGACGCCAGCGAACGGGAGTCGGTGCCCTTCTTCAGGTACGGGCCGTAGCGGCCGTTCTGCGCCGTGATCTCCTCGCCCGAGGTGGGGTCGTTACCGACCACGCGCGGCAGCGACAGCAGCTTCAACGCGTCGTCGAGCGTGATCGTCGACAGATCCATCGACTTGAACAGCGACCCGGTGCGCGGCTTGACTTCCGCGGCCTTCTTCGATGTCTTCTTCGCGGGTGCGGCGGCGGGGTCCGACGCGGGCGGTTCCGGCAGGATCTCGGTGACGTAGGGCCCGAAACGTCCTTCCTTGGCGACGATTTCGTGCCCGGTGGCCGGGTCGATGCCGAGCGAACGACCCTCCTGCGGCGTCGAGAACAGCTTCTCGGCGACCTCGGGAGTCAGCTCGTCGGGCGGCAGATCGTCGGGCAGGTTGGCGCGCTGCGAGATCGGATCACCGTCCGGGTCATCGGGATTGACGACCATGCGCTCCAGATACGGCCCGAACCGGCCGACGCGGACCACCACATCGCGGCCCTCGTCGTCGACGAACATCTTGATCGAGTTCACTTCGCGCGCGTCGATGTCGTCGAGCTGCACGGAGACCATCTTCTTGAGGCCACCCGAACGCGCGACCGAACCCTCGGCGCCGTTCTCACCACCGAAATAGAAGCTGGACAACCAGTTTCCGCGCTGCTCACGCCCACCGGCGATGGCGTCGAGGTCGTCCTCCATGGCGGCGGTGAAGTCGAAGTCGACGAGCCTGCCGAAGTACGCCTCGAGCAGACCGATCACCGCGAAGGCCACCCACGACGGCACGAGCGCGCTGCCACGCTTGTACACATACCCGCGATCGAGAATCGTCTTGATGATCGAGGAGTAGGTCGAGGGGCGGCCGATGCCCAGTTCCTCGAGCGTCTTGATCAGCGAGGCCTCGGTGTATCGGGCGGGCGGGTTGGTGCTGTGTCCATCGGGGTTGAGCTCGACAGCCGTGACCGCCTGGCCCTCTTCGAGTGCGGGCAGGCGCGACTCGGCGTCGTCGGACTGGCCACCCGCCTCCTCGTCGACACTCTCGACATAAGCCTTGAGGAAGCCGGGGAAGGTGATGGTGCGGCCCGAGGAGGAGAACACGCACTCCTCACCGGAACGCGCGGTGCCGGTGATGCGGAGGGTGAGCGTGGTGCCGCGCGCGTCGGCCATCTGCGAGGCGACGGTGCGCTGCCAGATCAGCTCGTAGAGGCGGAATTCGTCCTGGTCGACCTTCGACGCGAGCTGCCCCGGCGTCATGAAGGTGTCACCCGACGGGCGGATCGCCTCGTGTGCCTCCTGCGCGTTCTTGACCTTGCGGTTGTACTGACGCGGCGTCGGCGACACGTACTCCGCGCCGTAGAGCTGGGTGGCCTGCGAGCGCGCGGCCGCGATGGCCGACTCCGACAGCGTGGTCGAGTCGGTTCGCATATAGGTGATGTAGCCGTTTTCGTACAGCCGCTGCGCGACGCGCATGGTGCGCTCGGAGGTGAACCGCAGCTTGCGGCCCGCTTCCTGCTGCAGCGTGGAGGTCATGAACGGCGGGTACGGCTTACGCGAGTAAGGCTTGGCCTCGGCCGAGCTGACAACGAGGTCGACACCGTCGAGCGACTCGGCGAGCCGACGCGCGTATGCCTCGTCCAGCACCACGACGCCGGAAGCGGACTTGAGCTGACCGTCGGAACCGAAATCGCGGCCCGACGCCACGCGCGCGCCCTCGACCTGCACCAATCGGGCGCCGAACGTACGCGGGTTGGTGGAGTCGGACTTCTCGTCGGGGCCGGCGTCGAGCTTGGCGGCGATATCCCAGTACTCGGCGGAGCGGAACGCGATGCGCTCACGCTCACGCTGCACGATCACCCGGGTGGCCACCGACTGCACGCGACCGGCCGACAAGCGCGGCATGACCTTCTTCCACAGCACCGGACTGACCTCGTAGCCGTAGAGGCGGTCGAGGATACGGCGGGTCTCCTGCGCGTCGACCAGGTCGTTGTCGAGGTCGCGGGTGTCGGCGGCGGCCGCAAGGATGGCGGGCTCGGTGATCTCGTGGAAGACCATCCGGCGCACCGGGACCTTCGGCTTGAGCGTTTCGAGCAGGTGCCAGGCGATGGCCTCGCCCTCGCGGTCGGGGTCGGTGGCGAGGTAGAGCTCGTCGGCGTCGGCCAGCAGGCCCTTCAGTTCGGCGACCTTGGCCTTCTTGTCGGGGCTGACGACGTAGATCGGCTCGAAGTCGTGGTCGACGTCGACACCGAGGCGGGCCCAGGGCTGGCCCTTGTATTTGGCGGGCACGTCGGCGGCGCCGCGTGGGAGGTCGCGGATGTGGCCTACGGAGGCTTCGACGGTGTAGTTGCGGCCGAGATAGGGCGCGATCTTGCGGGCCTTCGTCGGGGACTCGACGATCACGAGACGACGCAGGGGTCGCCCCTGGTCGGCTGAACTGCGGTCTCGTGTTGCCACCGGCGAACACCTTCCTTCTAGATCCGCGCCTCGGGAGGTCCGCTCGGAGCGCGGCTGGGGCAGACGGCGCGACGTTCGACATCGCCACCAGTGACGTTTATACCCTGCGCCCATGGGAAGAAGCGCCGTCGGCGGCTGGCGCCGGGGTTTTCAGGTGCGCGTGCTCGCGGGTCCCGGGTCGGCCGTTCTGGCCGATCGTACCCGGAAATGGCTCGTCCCCCACCTCCGCGCACGGGGGTGGGGGACGGGCGTAGTTGTGTTTCGCAGCTCAGGAGAGCGCGCGAACGCCGGTGGCCTGCGGGCCCTTGGTGCCCTGGCCGACCTCGAACTCGACCTTCTGGTTTTCCTCGAGGGTACGGAAGCCCGTGCCCTGGATCTCCGAGTAGTGGACGAAGACGTCAGCGGAGCCGTCCTCGGGCGCGATGAAGCCGAACCCCTTCTCCGCGTTGAACCACTTCACAGTTCCCTGTGCCATTCTGTTCCTTCTCTTTCTTACCGGAACGGCGGACAACTGGGTTCGTCCACCGGGTCCGTTGAGACCGCTGTACTGTTGGATCCCCCTGCAAGGAAAACCTGAGCACGGCGTTCGCAACATCGATCCTGCTGATGGTTGGACTTTGGATCCGTACCTCGAACACAGAAGCTTGCGACCGAGACCCAGTGAACCATGTCTCCGAGCAATTCAACAGTCGAGTTACCGACAATTTGCAAAATTCTTGATCTTGCGAATGCGCAGGTAAGGGGACGATTGGGTGTATCCGTACTTTCAGTCTGTTTGCTTAGGGATAACCGGGTGAGCTTCCAGCAAACCTCCTGTGACCCAGGTCGCTATTGGGTTACGAAAACCCAGGTCGCTCTCGGCGCACACACACGTTTCACACTTCCGATGTCGCATGAGAGGGCAACCGGATGAATCCGACAGAGCGGACCGAGGTCCGCGCGTCGTCCGCGGCCGAAAGTTACGGTCGATCGTTGCTGAATCGTGTCCTGCTCGATGCGGCATCGAGCACTGGTCCGCTGACCCATGTCGCGGAGCTGCCCGCGCGGCCCGCCCGCACGACGGTCTGGCCGGATTGGGTGCCGTCGGAGCTGGTCAGCGCGCTGAGTGCCCAGGGAATCGAGCGGCCCTGGGCGCATCAGGCGCGCACCGCCGAGCTCGCCGCGGCTGGCGAACACGTCGTCGTGAGCACCGGAACCGCCTCCGGGAAATCCCTCGGCTACCAGTTACCCGTCCTCACCGCCCTGCGTGACGACCCGCGCGCGACCGCTCTGTACCTGTCCCCGACGAAGGCTTTGGGTGCTGATCAGTTGCGGGCCGTCGGCTCGCTGATCCACGACAACCCGCTGCGCGAGGCCCATCCGGCGAGCTACGACGGTGACACTCCCGCCGAGGTCAGGCAGTGGGTTCGGGCCAACGCACGCTGGATCTTCACCAATCCGGACATGCTGCACATGGGGGTGCTGCGGTCGCATCAGCGCTGGTCACGGGTGTTGCGCAACCTCCGTTACGTGGTGGTCGACGAATGTCACGCCTACCGAGGGGTGTTCGGGTCGCATGTCGCACTGGTGCTGCGCAGGTTGCGAAGACTCGCGCGGTTCTACGGTGCCGACCCGGTGTTCATCCTGTGCTCCGCCACCAGCGCTGATCCGGCCGGGTCGGCGAGCCGGCTGGTCGGGGCGCCGGTCACCGCCGTCACCGAGGACGGTTCGCCGCGCGGTGCGCGCACCGTCGCGCTGTGGGAACCGCCGTTGAGCACCGTGGTGACCGGGGAGAATGGGGCGCCCGTTCGGCGTACCGCGACGGGCGAGGCCGCCAAGATCATGGCGAGCCTGGTGACCGAAGGGGCGCGGACGCTGACCTTTGTACGTTCCCGGCGCGGTGCCGAGTTGATCGCACTCGAGGCGCGTCGAGTGCTCGCCGATACCGCCCCTGAGCTGCGAGAACACATCGCTGCCTATCGCGCCGGTTATCTCGCCGAGGACAGGCGGGAGCTCGAGCAGGCGCTGTCGCGCGGCGATCTGCTCGGTGTGGCGAGCACCAATGCGCTCGAGCTCGGTGTCGACATCGCCGGTCTTGATGCCGTCGTCATCGCCGGTTTTCCCGGCACGGTCGCGTCGTTCTGGCAACAGGCGGGCCGGGCGGGCAGGCGTAGGCAGGGTTCGCTGGTGGTGCTCGTCGCGACCGACGATCCCCTCGACACCTATCTCGTGCATCACCCGGAAGCCCTCCTCGACCGACCGATCGAGGCGACGATCACCGACCCGTACAACCCGTACATCCTCGGTCCGCAACTGCTGTGCGCCGCACTGGAACTGCCGCTCACCGACGCCGAGGTGACCGAGCTGCGGGCCGCCGACGTACTCGCTGACCTGGCCGAAGAGGGCCTGATCAGGCGCAGGCCCGGATCCGGGCGTCTACCGGCGCGCTGGCATGTGACGGCGCAGAGCCACCCGCACGACGCCGTCGATGTGCGCGGCGGACTCGGCACGCCCATCGCGATCGTCGACGCCGAGAGCGGACGGTTGCTCGGCACCGCCGACGCCGGCCGGGCACCGGCCACGCTGCACGACGGTGCCGTGCACCTGCATCAGGGCGAGACCTATCTGGTCGACGAACTCGACCTCGACGGTGGCGTCGCGTTCGTCAACGAGGTGGATCCCGGTTTCACGACCAGCGCCAGACAGGTCACCTCGATCAGCATCGAAACGGTGCTCGAACAGCGGGTATTCGGCGCGGTCACGACGGCATCGGCGCAGGTCGCGGTGACCAACCAGGTCATCGGCTACCTGCGCACGCTGGTGACCGGAGAGGTGCTCGACCAGGTGGAACTCGACCTGCCCGCGCAGACCCTGCACACAAAGGCCGTCCTCTACACCGTTGCACCGCGGCTGCTCGCCGCCGCGGGTATCTCCGACGACCAGCTTCCCGGCGCCCTGCATGCCGCCGAGCACGCGGCCATCGGGATGTTGCCGCTGGTGGCGGGATGTGACCGCTGGGATATCGGCGGTGTCTCCATCGCCGAGCATCCCGATACCGGTGCGCCGACGGTGTTCGTCTACGACGGACAGCCGGGTGGAGCGGGCTTCGCCGAGCGCGGGTTCGCCCAGCTCAGCGCATGGTTGTCGGCAACCCTCGACGCGATCCGCAGCTGTGGGTGCCACGAGGGTTGTCCGTCCTGTGTGCAATCACCCAAGTGCGGCAACGGCAACAATCCGCTCGACAAGGCGGCCGCCGAACGTCTGCTGGTGGCGGTGCTCGGTGAACTCGCAAGCCATTCCGACAGCTCCGGCACGGCGTGATGCCGCCGTCACGGCATCGTGACCGCCGCTACACCCCACCGAAAGTTTCCTGGTCAGTTGTCCGAATTTGCCCTGACCAGTCCAAACGGCTTGGGTGTTACTCGGCGGTAGAATAAAAAGGAATCTCCTTCCATTAACTGACACATTGCCAATCAGGCATCGATGGTGTTCATCGTCATTTGTTTCATTTTTTTCTCGGCGCCTCGAATAAAAGCGCTGGAAATGGCTGGGGTGGCGTTCCGGTAAATTCCGCTTAGTTCAGCACGGAAGCAAGCCGACCTGTGCGAACGCGTGGCATCACCCGCTCTCCTCGACCGGGCCCGCCCGCGCCGCGCCGACCACGGAGCGCACACCGAACACCCCGAGCCCCACCTGCCGTTCGACCGTCACCACGGCATCCCACTGCTCCACCTCACACCGTGACACACGCGCCCCCATGCGCCGCGCGACATCACCCGCCTCCGCGCACCCCACCTCCGCCCCCTCCACCAAAGCGCCCGCAGCGGCCAGCGCCCCCAGATCGGCCGCCGCCTGCACTCGGTGCCGTGCCACCACCACGGCACCGACCTGCCCCACCATCAAGGTCGAACAGATCAGCCCAGCCAACGCCACGCATGCGAAGGCTGTCGCACCACCCTGGTCGCCCCCGGAAGCTGCGGACCGATACCGCCGCGGCTCGAGGTAGGCCGAGCCTCGTCGGCGCCCGGTCCCACGGCGGCCGCGTGAGCCCTGGCCGATCGGGTGCAGAACCTCGGCGCGAGCGGTGCGCATCAGTCCTGAGTCACGAGGGCAGGGATGACAGGCCGCGTGGTCCATAGATGGCGGCGTGTCCCGAGGAGAGATCGGTGTAGTCATGGCTGAGTTCCGGGTTCGAGGACGGCTACCGCTTCGGCTCGGAGGTGCAGGCCGGGAAGTAGTGGGGTGGTTGCGGCGACCGTGGCGACGACGCGGTCGCCGTCGTTGCGGAGTTCGACGGTGGCCCCGGGTGGGGCGACGGTGCGGCCTGCGGCGACGGCGTGGGTGGTGTCACCGCGTGCGGCCAGGCGCGCGGTTTCGCGGGCGGCGTCGACACAGCGCACCTGGGTCGACGCCGCGAGCAGGGCGCCGACGCAGAGGGCGACCGCGCATACGAGGGCGGCGAGGGCGATGGCGGCCTCGACCGTCACCGCTCCCGTATCGTCTGTGAGACAGCTTGCGCGACAGCGGTTTACACGCTGGTGTTGAGCGCCTTGTCGATGATCGATGTCAGCGCGTTGACGATGTTGTCCCCCGTGACCACCGCGTAGAGCACCGCGCCGAAGGCGGCCGCGGCAATGGTCCCGATCGCGTATTCCGCCGTCGACATCCCGGCGTCGTCGAAGAGCAGCCGGGTGAAGCGGGCTCGGACCTCCAGGCAGACGGTGCGTACATGCGTCATCGTGATCCCCTCTCATTTCCCACCGCGCGGACGATCCACCCGGTGACGTTTCGTGGCCCACTTGGCGGGCGTTCACGGCAGGCCGCCGTTGCCGAGGACCCGGCCCGCCAAACCCACTACGACCGGGACGATCCCGAGGCAGACGAAGGCGGGCAGGAAGCAGAGCCCGAGTGGGCCGCCGATCAGCACACCCGCACGTTCGGCGCGTGCCACGGCGGCGTCTTCCACCACTTCGCGTCGCTGCGTTGCCAATTCGGCGACCGCGGTGGCCAGCGAAGCGCCCGACCGGGCCGAGCGTCGCGCCATCCGCGCCAGCGACTCGACTTCATCGGCACCCGCGGAACCGACCGCGTCGGCGGCGGCACGTTCCCATGCCGTGGTGGCGTCGGCGCCGAGTGCCAGTAGGTCGGCGGCCCGCAGCAGAGCCGCGCATAAGACCGGTGGTGCGGTGGGAGCGCTGGCTCGTGCGGCTGCTGCCATCGGCAGCCCGGCTCGCAGGCACGCGGCGAGCAGATCGAATGCCGAAGCCGACCCCAACGGGTCCGCCTTCGCCGTCACCCGCACCGGAGCCGGTGCCGCCGCAGGCCCGAGTCCTCGCAATCGCCGGCTGACTGCCACCCTCCCGGGCAATACCAGCAGCGCAACAGCCAGAATCAGAACCGCGAGCGGTAGCGGCGCACCGAAATCTTGCTGCACATCAACCCCTTTCACTCGACATCGGCAACCGTCCACACCCATCCACAGCTCTGTGCACAGTCCACAACCGCTGGTGGGCCGACTCTGGTCGGCGCGTGGACGGCGCACGCCTCGCCGGGCAGGCACACCCGGGCTCGAGTCGCCCCCGCGCAGGCGGACGAACACATGCGGCCATCTCCCGCCCGGCGTACATGAACGCGCGTGGACACTCGTCCTGGGTGGGGACACCCTCCACAGCAGTTCACAAGTCGGCAGTGACTCGAGACTCATCGGAACGCTCATGCCGTCCCCCTTCGGGTGATGACATCCGTCCACAGCAATCCACAGCAGGCCAAGGCGGTGCCGAGGGGTAGAAGGAATTCACCTGCGGGAGAAGCGAAGAGGACGGACAGGGGTGCGGCGCCCATCAGCTGGCCGAGTCCTACCCCTACCAGCGGGAGTCCGGCGAGGACCGTGGCGGAGGCTCGAGCGCCTGCCAGCGCGGATTCGGTGCGGTCGCGAAAGCGGGTCCGGGCGAGGAGATCGGTGCGGGCGGCGGAGAGAAGTTCGGCCAGCGCCAGACCGTGTTGCTCGGCGACGCGCCAGGCGGTCGCGATCCGCGACAGCTCCTCGGCGACAACGGAATCCGGATGCATCAACCCGTCGGCGCCCGAACCACCGAGACGGCTTCGACCCGCGCTGATCGCGAGCACGCGCGCCGCCTCACCCCGCGACTCGCCCGCAGCCGATTCCGCCGCCGCGCTCGGGTGAGCTCCGACCCGCAGCTCACCGACGACAGCTTCCAACCCGGCCAGCAGATGCGCGCATTCCTGCCGACGCTCCCGCTCAGCCCGCCCGCGCCGATTGCGCACAGCCACAGTCACACCGAGCACGAGTGCGGCCAACCCCGTTCCGACTCCGAAGCCGAAAGCCGCACACCCCACCAGGGTTCCCACACACCACTCCACAGGCACACGCGGCAACCGGCCCCGCTGCGCCACCCCGAACAGCCGCCCGAACCTCCGCTGCCCTCCCGAAACCGGAAGCACAAGCACCGCGACCGCACAACAGAGCAATCCAATCCCCATCTCTCGCACCTTCACTCACGTTTCGACAAGTTCGACAAGCAGCTTTTGTCCACAGGTGTCCACATCGGTGGAAGATCTCTCGCCCGTCGACGGAGCCGCATACCTGCCCGACAACAGAGGAGAAACCGCCGGCACCTTCGCGCCGGTACGCGACCGCCTTCGAGAGCTCTGCGCACGGCACTCTTGGGAGCTCTGTGCACAACTCGCGACGAGCTTCTCGAGACAGCGGCGCCGCGAGCCGAGGAACTTGCGGACCCCACGCCTCGTCTCGCAACGCGGGAACGGGCGGACCGAGGTCGGGTGCGTCCGGTGCCGATGGCGGGTGAGAAGCGCAGATCGCACACTCATCCGAGCCTCGATTCCAGGAGCCGGGCCAGTTCCGGAGCGCCCGGGGTCGGGGCCGAATCGGAGCGCCAGGCGGGGGTGATGTGGATGGAGTCGGTGTCGCGCTGGAGGATTCCTATTTCCCGGAGGCCTCGGGTGCCGTCGGCGCGGCGGTGGACGTGAAGGACGACCTGGACCGCGGCGGCCAGCTGGCTGTGCAGGGCGGCGCGGTCCATGCCGCCGAGGGCCGCGAGGGCTTCCAGCCGGGCGGGAACTTCCTGGGGTGAGTTGGCGTGAACTGTTCCCGCCCCGCCGTCGTGGCCGGTGTTGAGGGCGGTGAGCAGATCGACGACCTCCGCGCCGCGGACCTCACCGACGACGATCCGGTCGGGGCGCATCCGCAGCGCTTGGCGGACCAGATCGCGAACAGTGACCTCGCCCACCCCTTCCACATTGGCCGTGCGCGCCACCAGGCGCACCACATGCGGATGTACCGGTGCCAGTTCCGCGGCGTCTTCCACGCAGACGATCCGCTCGGCGGGATGCACGGCCGCCAGCAGCGCGGACAACAATGTCGTCTTTCCCGCGCCGGTTCCGCCGACCACGAGGAACGCGAGGCGGGCGCGCACGATATCGCCGAGCAGCGCACGGGCCGCGGGAGGTAGCGATCCGGCGGCCGCGAGGGCATCGAGGCCCTGGGTGGCTGGGCGCAGGACGCGCAGCGACAGGCAGGTGCCGTCGTGGGCGACAGGCGCGAGGACGGCATGCAGCCGCACGCCGAACGCGTCGCCGAGTGTTGCCTCGGTGCCGGTGAGTTTCCCGTCGACCCACGGCTGGGCGTCGTCGAGCCTGCGACCCGCCGCCAGGGCGAGACGCTGGGCGAGCCTGCGCACGGCGGCTTCATCGGCGAAACGCACGTCGGTGCGTTCGAGGCCGTGGCCACGATCTATCCACACCGCATCGGGACCGGTGACCAGAACATCGGCCACGCGCGGATCGTGCAGCAGCGGTTCGAGCAGGCCTGCGCCGGTCATCTCGGTCTGCAGCAGACGCAGGGCGCGCAGTAGGTCGGTGTCGGCGAGGACACCGCCCGCTTCGGCGCGGATCGCGGCGGCGAGTTGGGCGGCATCGGGTGCGCCCGCGTGTTCGGCGAGGCGTTCGCGGACCCGCTCGAGCAGGTCGACGGTGACGAATGTCGTCATCACACCTGCGCCCCGACCATGGCGAGAACCGCGTCGGCCGCGTCGCGCAGCGGACCGCGTCTGCGCACGCTGAGCCCGCCGCGTTCGAGCCGCGCGGCCAGCCCGGCTTGTCCACGCACAGCCGCGAGCAGCGGCAAACCGAGCACCTCGGCCACCTCTGCACCGCGCAAGCCGCCCGGTGCGGGGCCACGAACCACCAGGCCCCGGTTCGGGTTTCGCTCGCCGAGATACGCCGACACCACCTCGGCGGCGGCTATCGAACGCAACCGCGCGGGCACGACGAGGACGACGAGATCGGCGGCATCGACCATCACGTCGGCCGCCGCACCGCGCTCCCCCGACACATCGCAGACGACCAGATCCCCTGCGGACCTACCGGATTCGATCACCGCACGCACCGCCGCGGGCGCCAACTCGGCGGGCGGACCCGCGCGCCCGCAGGAGAGCACAGCCAACCCGGGACAGGCGGCAGGCAGCGCGTTGTGCAGCGCGGCAGCGGAAACCCGCCCGTCCTCGATCACCAGGTCGGGCCAGCGCAGCCCGGCGACGTTCTCCATCCCGAGCACGAGGTCGATGCCACCGTCCAGGGGCGCGCCGTCGATGAGTACCGCGTCGCGCCGCACTCGCAGCGCCGCACCGCGTAAGGCCGTCGCGGCGGCGAGCGTGGACGCGCCGGCTCCCCCACCCGCGCCGGCCACGGCGACGACCACACCCTCCCCGGTGCGCGACTCGGCATGCTCGGCGAACTGTTCGACCAGCGCGACTGCCGCGCCCGGCAGCCCGACGACGCGTTCGGCACCGACGGCGGTGGCGGCCTGCCAGTCGGCAACGGCCGGTTCACCTTCGGTGACGAGCACGATCCCCGCCCGTCGCGGGCAGCCCGCCGCGGCGGCGGCGATCGCGGCATCGGTGTCGAGGATCACCAGGCCCGCGCCAGCCCAGGCGTGCCTGCCGACGGGCATGTGCCGTTCGTCGGTGACCCGCTCGGCGGCCGCGGCCACGCGGCGCACCTCGGCACGCAGCCGTTCGTCGCGCACGAGCACGAGGGCGGGCGAGATCGGAGCGGAGGTGGGAGCGAGGTTCATGCGGTTCAGCGTGCTCGCGGAGGACCTCGGCCGACACCCGTCGAACGGCGATTGTGGATAACTCGCGGGGTGTGGATAACTTCCGAAGACGCTGCCGGATGAAAGTAATCGTCCTGAAAATAGAGGACGGCCCCAGCCGGGGGGGAGGAGGCTGGGGCCGTCGGGTTCAGCCCCGGGGGGTCGGGCTGAACGCACCTGGACCATGTCCAGGTGTCAGCAATACTACACCCATAACCCGCCGACGGCGCAAGTAGCGTCGGCCGACATTCTTCGGCGATTCGCGCCCTCCGGCGTCCGCGGGGCAAACGCCGAACAGTTGCCTGAGCGGGCGGATCCCCCACCCGTCGGTGCGCGTGCCTATCCTGTTGTCGTGACCGCCGATCGCCGCCAGACTCCGCCTACGGACACAAGACTCGATTCCTCGGGCCGTACACCGACGGCCGGCGGGCGGGTGGCCGCGTTCTTCGATCTCGACAAAACGGTGATCGCGAAATCGAGCGCGTTCGTGTTCAGCAAACCCTTCTACGCGCAGGGGTTGATCAACCGCAGAGCCGTACTGGAGAGCAGCTACGCACACTTTTTGTTCCTCCTGTCGGGTGCCGATCACGACCAGATGGAACGAATGCGGGCAAACCTGGCCAACATGTGCGCGGGCTGGGATGTGCAACAGGTGAAATCCATTGTGGCCGAGACACTTCACGAGTTGGTCGACCCACTGATCTACGCCGAGGCCGCCGACCTGATCGCCGATCACAAGATCCGCGGCCACGATGTGGTGATCGTTTCGGCGTCCGGCGAGGAGATGGTCGGACCGATAGCCGAGGCGCTCGGCGCCTCCCACACCGAGGCGACGCGGATGGTCGTCGAGGACGGAAAATACACCGGCGAGATCGAGTTCTACTGCTACGGAGAGGGAAAGGTGGCCGCGATCGAAAAGCTGGCCGCCGCAGAGGGTTACGACCTGTCCCGGTGCTACGCCTACTCCGACTCGGCGACCGACCTGCCGATGCTGAGCGCGGTCGGCCACCCGACCGCGGTGAACCCCGACCGCGCGCTGCGCAAGGAGGCCGTCGCACGCGGCTGGCCGGTGCTCACCTTCTCCAATCCGGTGTCGCTGTGGTCGCGGTTCCAGGCGCCGTCGAGCACCACGGTGGCAGCGACGGCGGCGGTCGGGCTCAGCGCCGTCCTGGCGGGCGCGATCAGCTACCGGCTGCTGCGTAAACGCCGCTGACCTGCGACGCAGCCTCGACCCGCAAGCACGGATCGCCTGCTGACACGCCGAAAACAAGCGGATTCGGCAATGCCTGAGAAACGCTTGAAGTGAGCGCGGTCACAGTGTAAGAATGGAGTCACGGAAGGACGGAAGGCCAAGACGGGACCGGAAGAGAAGGTTTCGCCTCCCATCCCACCCTTCCCAGCACGGACGCCAGGCACCCACGCGGAGCGCGCCGCGACAAGGGCAGCAGAGTTGTGGGCCTGCGAAATTCGGGCAGTCGTCGGCGAGAGCCTCGCACAGGTTGCGGGGATGAACCGGCGGGGTTCGGATGATCGCCGAGGCCACCGAACACAACCCACCCCAGCACGCTTGGTAACCAGGTGTTCCGTGCTAGCGGGCGGCGAAGTCGAGCAATCGGCACGCCGCCCGTTTCGATGTGTGGGGAAGGTCAGCCCGCGGCCGCGTCGGCGATCGAGTTGGCCTCTCGCGCACCGTCTTCGAGCGCACCCGCACAGAACAGCACCCATCCGCCCACACCCTCCGGTGTGCCCATGCCGAAGCCGGCGGCCGCATCGAGGTAGGCCTGCCTGCGACGCAGCCAGAACACCTCAGGAACGCCGAGGCTGCGGGGATCGAGCCCGGTCGACACCGCGACCAGTCGCGACGCCGCGCGGGCGACCACACCGTCGGCGGTACCGAACGGGCGAAGTGTCATCAGCTCGCCGTGCACCACTGCGGCGATCACCGGCGCGGGCGCCTTGCTGGTCTGCACGGTCTGAGCCAGCAGGTCCAGCCGCTCCGCCACCCCGGGTACCGGGCGTGGCCTGCCGAGTTCCTGCTGATCGGTGACGAGGTCGGCGGCGGCGAGCAGATGCAGCCTGGCCAGCGCCTGCAGCGGGGCGCGGCGCCAGGTGCCGACCAGGTTGGTGAGCGCGTCACCGTCGAGCGCCTGGCCCACCCGCAGCGCACCGGCCAGCACCGGATCGCTGACCTTGCCGTCGGCGGGCAGATCGGTGCTCGCGCCCTCGATGGCAGCCGACGAACGCGCCGCGCGGACGGCGGCCTCGGCGGCGGTGGTCGCCCAGCCGCGCCGGTTGGACTTGTGCCGGTGCACCGCGGCGAGCGCGTCGCGCGCCTTGTCGGCGGCCTCACGCACGCCGGGCAGGTCGACCAGGGGCTGCAGCGGATCAGTCACGACATACGAGGCTACCGTTCCAGCGCACCGTCTCCGACGGCCACATGCAACCCGCCCGCCCTCGGCCAGACCCGGTCGGGCCACAGCACCTCTGCCAGGCGCTTCGCCGCCGGGGTCTTGGCCCGCCGGCGACGCGCCTCCAGCTCGGCCTGCCGCTCCGCATCGATTCGATCCACCGGCGCCTCCCCACCTCAGCGAGCCACGTCGCACCACCTCGGACCCATCAACGATACGCCGCTGAGCTGCGCTGACGCCGCTATTTCACGAGCTCCCGCCCCGGGATCGCCTCGAGCAGATCCCGCGTGTACTCCTCCCGCGGCGCGGCGAACACCTCATCCGTCGTGGCCGATTCGACGACCTTCCCGGCTCGCATGACCAGCACGTTGTCCGCGATCTGCCGGACGACGGCCAGATCGTGGGTGATGAACAGGTACGTCAGGCCCAGCTCGGCTTGCAGGTCGTTGAGCAGCGTGAGGATCTGTGCCTGCACCAAGACGTCGAGCGCGGACACCGCCTCATCGCAGACGACCAGTTCCGGCGACAACGCAAGCGCCCTGGCGATCGCCACCCGCTGACGCTGCCCGCCGGACAGCTCGTTGGGGTAGCGCCGCAGCACCGAGGACGGCAGCGACACCTTGTCGAGCAGGTCGCGCACCACCTTCTCGCGTTCGGCGGCGGTACCGATCTTGTGCACCCGCAGGGGTTCTTCGACGGTGCGGAAGATGGAGTACATCGGGTCGAGGGAACCGTAGGGGTTCTGGAAGATCGGTTGCACGCGACGGCGGAAGGCGAAGGCGCCCTTGCTGTCCAGCGACGACACCTCCTGACCGTCGAACACCACCGAGCCCGCCGTCGGTTCGAGCAACCCGAGCACCATCTGCGCGATGGTCGACTTGCCCGAGCCGGACTCACCGACGATCGCGGTGGTCGTGCCGCGCTCCACACAGAAACTCACGTCGTCGACGGCGGTGAAAGCCGTCGACTGCCACGGTCGCTTGCCGCGAATCTTGAACTTCTTGGTCAGGTTTCGCACGTCGAGCACGGTGTCGGGCAGCGCCTCGGTGGCGGCCACCTCGACGGCACGGTCGCGCACCTTCGCCCGCTGCCGCGACGACGACATCCGCTGTGCCGCCAGCGAGGGTGCCGAATTCACCAGCTTCTTGGTGTAGGCGTGCTGCGGGTCGCGCAGGATCTGCAGGGCCGGACCGGATTCCACCACCCGCCCGCGATACATCACCACGAGGTGTTCGGCGCGTTCGGCGGCCAGGCCGAGGTCGTGGGTGATGAGCAGCACGGCCGTCCCCAGCTCGGTGGTGAGCTCTTCGAGGTGACCGAGGATCTGGCGTTGCACGGTGACGTCGAGCGCCGAGGTCGGTTCGTCGGCGATGAGCAGTTTCGGCCTGCACGACAGCCCGATCGCGATGAGCGCGCGCTGGCGCATACCGCCGGAGAACTCGTGCGGGTACTGGTTCACCCGCCGCTCGGCATCCGTCATCCCGGCCTCGGTGAGCAGTTCCACGGCCCGTTCGCGCGCGGCCGCACCCTTGGCGATGCCGTTGGCCTCCAGGGTTTCCCGGATCTGGAAGCCGATCTTCCACACCGGGTTCAGGTTCGACATCGGGTCCTGGGGGACCAGGCCGATCCCGTTGCCCCGGACGGCGACGATCTCCTTGGCCGAGGCCTTGGTCAGGTCCTTGCCCTCGAACCGGATGGACCCGCCGGTCACCTTGCCGGTGCCGGGCAGCAGATCGATGATCGCGTGCGCGGTCGTCGACTTGCCCGACCCGGACTCGCCGACGATGGCGACGGTCTGCCCGGGGTAGACGGTCAGATTCACCCCGCGCACAGCGGGCACCGGTTTGCCGCCGGAAGTGAAACTTACCTCCAGATCGCGGATTTCGAGCAGCGGTTCGGTGGTCATCGGGTGCGCTCCTTCGGATCGAGCGCGTCGCGCACCGCGTCGCCGAGCATGATGAAGCTCAGCACCGTGATGGCCAGCGCGGTCGCCGGGTAGAACAGGATCGGCGAGGTACGGATCTCGGACTTGGCACGGGAGATGTCGGCGCCCCAGGCCACGATGTCGGGCGGCAGACCGACACCGAGGTAGGACAGCGTGGCCTCGGTGACGATGAAGACGCCGAGCCAGATGGTCGCCACGACGATGAGTGGGCTCGCCGCGTTCGGCAGCACGTGCCGCATCAGCGTGCCGAACCGCGACACTCCGAGCGCCTTCGCCGCCGTGACGTATTCGCTGTTCTTGGCCTCGATCACCGCGCCACGGGCGATGCGCGCGGCCTGCGGCCAGGTGAACGCGACGAGGATCGCGATCACCGTGGTGATCCCGGCCGGGCGGAGCAGCTGCAGCAGCACGATGGCGGCGAGCACCATCGGGATGGCGTAAAAGATCTCGGCGATGCGCGAGACGACGGTGTCGAGCAGGCCGCCGTAAAACCCGGACAGCGCGCCCAGCACCCCGCCGACCACCAGGAACAGCAGCGCCGAGCCGACGCCGACGGTCACCGAGGCGCGGGCGCCGTAGATGGTGCGCGCGTAGATGTCGCAGCCCTGCTTGTCGAAGCCGAACGGGTGGCCCGGGCGCGGCCCGTCCATCCCGAACTCGCCGAGGCACTGGCGCGGGTCCTGGCTGGTGAACAGCGACGGCCACACCACGACCAGCAGTACGAGCACGATCAGCACGACGGCCACGAGGAACACCGGGTTGCGCCGCAGCCGCCGCCACGCGTCACCCCAGATGCTGGTCGGCGTGCCCGCGTCGAGCACGCGGTCGGTGGCGAGCACCTCCACCTCGTCGGCGGGGGCCACGAAATGCGATTGCTTGTCATGCATAACGGATCCTCGGGTCGAGCGCGGCATAGAGCAGGTCGATGACCAGGTTCATCAGCAGGAACAGCACAACCAGCACCGTCACGAACGACACCACCGTCGGCGGCTCACCGCGGATGATCGCCTGATACATGGTTCCGCCGACACCGGGGATGTTGAAGATGCCCTCGGTGACGATGGCGCCCGCCATCAGCGCACCGAAATCGGCACCGAGAAAGGTGACGACCGGAATCATCGAATTGCGCAGAATGTGCACCGTGACCACGCGCCGGCGGCCGAGGCCTTTCGCCGTCGCGGTGCGCACGTAGTCGGCGGATTTGTTCTCCGCCACGGAGTTTCGCGTCAGGCGCAGCACATAGGCGAACGAGAGCGAGCCGAGCACGAAAGCCGGGACGATCAGCTCACCGAGACTGGCGTTCCCGGTGACGGTCACCGGTGCGATGCCCCATTTCACACCGAGCAGGAACTGCGCGAGATAACCGACGACGAACACCGGGAGCGCGATGATCACCAGACTCGCGATCAGCATCGTCGAATCGAACAGTTTGCCCTTGCGCAAACCGGCGATCAAACCGAACAGGATGCCGAAGAAGCCTTCGATCAGCACGGCGAGGAACGCCAGTTTGATGGTGATCGGGAAGGCGCGTTCGAGTTCCTCGCGCACCGGTCTGCCGGAGAACGAGGTGCCGAAGTCGAGGGTGAGAATGCCCTGCAGGTAATGCAGGTATTGCATGATGAACGGCTGATCGAGGTGGTAGCGGGCGCGCAATGCCGCCTCGGCCGCCGGGGTCAGCGCCTTTTCACCGGCCAGCGCCTTGATCGGGTCGCCGGGAATCAGGAAGACCATCGCGTAGATCAGCAGCGTGGCGCCGAGGAAGACCGGGATCATCTGGAGCAGGCGCCGGAGTATGTACCAAGTCATCATTCCTCCGAAAACGGCCGGGCCGAGCCACTTTTCGTGACCCGGCCCGGCGGCGAGTGGTTACTTCTCGATGTTCTCGAAGTCGAACAGGCCGTTCCAGGCGAGTTCGGCCTTGGTGACCCGATCGGAGCGGCCCGCGGCGGCGATGTAATCGAACACCGGGATATCGGCCATATCCCGGATCAGGATCGCCTGTGCCTGCCCGATGAGTTTGTAGGACTCCTCCTTCGTCGCCGCTGCCATGGCGGCGTCGAAGAGACGGTCCACCTCGGGGTTGTTGTAGTTGACATTGTTGGTCTCGGAGTAGCTGTAGTAGTTCGACCCGAGGAACTGCATCATCGTCGGGTAATCACCCTGCCAGCCGTAACGGAAAGCGGTGCCGATGGTTTCGGCGTTCACCGCGTCACGCACGTCCTTGAACGTCGGCACCGGATTGGCGACGGCGTCGATATTGAGAGTGTTCTTAACGCTGTTGGCCACCGCTTCGATCCAGGCCTGGTGGCCGCCGTCGGAGTTGTAGGTGATGGTGTAGCGCGAACCGGCCCACGGCGACATGGCGTCGGCCTGAGCCCACAGCTTCTTGGCCTCCTCCGGGTTGTACTCGAACACCTCGACGCCCGGGAGGTTCGCGTCGAAGCCGGGCAGTGTCGACGCGGTGAAATCACGTGCCGGGTTACGCAAGCCGTTGAAGATCTTCTCGATGATCTGCGGCCGGTTGATCGCCATGGAAATGGCCTTGCGACGCAGCACGCCCTCCGCGCCCGCGAAATGCGGAACATTGGACTGGATGCCGATGTGCTGGTTCTGCGCGGTCGGCTTGGTGATCGCGCGGTCGCCGAGATCGCTCTTGTAGGTGCTCAGGGCGCTGTCGGGAATGGTGTCGAGCGCGTCGAGGTTGCCTGCCTGCAGATCGGCGTAAGCGGTCTCGTAGGACTGGTACATCACGAAGCGCAGGCCCTTGTTCTTGGCGGGCCTACCGCCCGGGTAATCCGGGTTGGGCTTCAAATCGATCTTGACGTTGTGTTCCCAAGATTCGAAAGCGTAAGGGCCGTTGCCGACGGGCTTCTCACCGAAGGCCTTCATGTCCTTGAACGCCACCTCAGGTAGCGGATAGAACGGCGCGTAACCGAGGGCACTCTCGAAGTCGATCGACGGCGACTTGAGTTCCACGGTGAAGGTGCGATCGTCGACCACCTTCAGGCCGGACATGGTCTGCGCCTTGGGCTGTTCGGCATTCACCTCGTCGAAACCGGCGATCTGGCTGAACGCGTAGCCCTGCAACTGCGCGTTGGTGCCGAGCGCGCCGTAATTCCAGGCGTCGACGAACGACTTGGCGGTGACCGTGGTGCCGTCGGTGAATTTCCAGTTCGGCTTGATGGTGATGCGATACGACTTGCGGTCGGTGGTCTCGATCTTCTCGGCCATCTCGTCGTGCGCTTCGCCGTCGGCGTCGTAGTACTTCAGGCCCGCGAACAAACGGTCGACCACGCGGCCGCCCATGTTCTCGTTGGTATTGGTCGGTACCAGGGGATTCTGTGGCTCTCCCGCATTGGTGGTGACAATGGCGGCATCGGCACTGTCATCGGACGAGCACGCGGTGAGACCCAGGCTTGTGGCCACTAGTCCCGCCGCGATCAGCGCGGTCGCTCTGATGAATCTCAACGATCTCTCCCGGTTCGCTTCCATGACATGAAGGGGACGCAGTCATCTTCCGCGTCACATGTATCCCTACGGTTACATGACGAATACGCGGAAAAGTTTGCCGAGCCCTTCCTGTTCGACAGAAAAAAATGAACAATTCTCGGAACCATCAGCTGAACGGTTGATCTAAAACGATAGCCCGGGATCGCCTGCCCTGTCCGCGAACTCACCGGATGAATCAAGCCCACTGAACGTCTCGGAAACCGAGCTCACGCAACGCCCACAAGGGGGCGGACACGTTCGTTACTGTCGAGGTGCCACGGCTGCGCCCTGGCGACCGACCCGACCGCACCAGGCATGTGAGGCTGACATCGACATGACCGAAACCGCTGCAGGACATCAGGATTCGTATCCGCCGAACGCCGAGTTCGCGGCTGCCGCCAATGCCGGTGCCGAACTCTACGAGCGGGCCGACGCCGACCGTGAGGGCTTCTGGGCCGAACAGGCGTGCCGCCTGCACTGGCACACACCCTTCACACAGGTCCTGGACTGGGACGACGCACCTGTGGCGCGCTGGTTCGCCGACGGCGAGCTGAACATTAGTTACAACTGCGTCGACCGCCATGTTCTCGACGGCCACGGCGACCAGGTGGCCATCCACTGGGAGGGCGAACCCGGCGATTCGCGCGCGATCACCTACCGGGAACTGCTCGAGGAGGTTTCGCGGGCGGCCAACTATCTGACCGAGCTCGGGCTGGTCGCCGGTGACCGGGTCGCGATCTATATGCCGATGGTGCCCGAGGCGATCGTGGCGATGCTGGCGTGTGCGCGGCTGGGGCTGACGCATTCGGTGGTGTTCGCCGGGTTCTCGCCGAGCGCGCTGCGTCAGCGGGTCGACGACGCGCAGGCGCGGCTGGTCATCACGACCGACGGACAGTGGCGGCGGGGTAAGCCCGCGCCGCTGAAGGAGGCTGTCGACGAGGCACTGGCCGCCAAGGGCGATGTGCCGTCGTCGGTGGAGCATGTGCTGGTGGTGCGCCGCGTGGGGACCGAGGTGCCGTGGACCGACGGGCGCGACCTGTGGTGGCACGAAACCGTCTCCGCCGCTTCGCCCGCACACGAGGCGCAGCCGTTCCCGGCCGAGCATCCGTTGTTCATCCTCTACACCTCCGGGACCACCGGGAAGCCGAAGGGCATCCTGCACACCAGCGGTGGATACCTCACCCAAACCGCCTACACCCACCACAACGTCTTCGATCACAAAGCGGGACAGGACGTCTACTGGTGCACCGCCGACATCGGATGGGTCACCGGACACAGCTACATCGTCTACGGACCGCTGGCCAACCGCGCTACCCAGGTCGTCTACGAAGGCACCCCGAACTCCCCCAATGAGCACCGCCACTTCGAGATCATCGAAAAGTACGGCGTCACCATCTACTACACCGCTCCCACGCTGATCCGCACATTCATGAAGTGGGGCCGCGAAATTCCGGACGCCCACAACCTCACCAGCCTCCGTCTGCTCGGCTCGGTCGGCGAGCCGATCAACCCCGAAGCGTGGCGCTGGTACCGGGAAGTGTTCGGCGACAACAAGACCCCCATCGTGGACACCTGGTGGCAGACCGAAACCGGCGCCATCATGATCTCGCCGCTGCCCGGCGTCACCGATGCCAAACCCGGCGCCGCCATGCGCCCCCTGCCCGGTATCTCGGCGAAGGTCGTGGACGAAGAAGGCAAGGCGGTGCAGCTCGGCGAAACCGAGGCCAACGGGTACCTGGTGCTCGACAAGCCGTGGCCGTCGATGCTGCGCGGCATCTGGGGCGATATGGACCGCTACCGGTCCACCTACTGGGAGCGCTACGCCGAGCAGGGCTGGTACTTCGCCGGTGACGGCGCCAAACTCGACACCGACGGCGACCTCTGGGTCCTCGGCCGCGTCGACGACGTCATGAACGTCTCCGGCCA
>NZ_JBSGIJ010000015.1:0-136503 GCF_053605015.1 Nocardia sp. NPDC003979 | reverse complement strand
GGCCTTACCGCTCGACTTGCATGTGTTAAGCACGCCGCTAGCGTTCGTCCTGAGCCAGAATCAAACTCTCCGTTGAAGACTCTCAACCACACCCCAAAAGGGGTGTAATCAGAAATATCTAACTAGAGTCCGAAAAATCTAGCAAAGCGAACACCAGCAAAAAGATTCGCTGTTGTTCAAAATGTCCAACCTCCCACGACCGGGGGGGTACGCGAAGGCTGGAACCAATAAAATATTGGCACTGACATTCATCGACACACTATTGAGTTCTCAAAGAACACACGCACAAACATTCACCCGATGAAGGGCTTCAGTGAGGCAAGGGTTCGTACTGTAGCCCAGAGCTTCGACCGGACGCAAATCCGGAGGACCTCTGAACACATGATCGGTCAGGCGCTCATCGTCCTACCTCGTTTCCCTGTACCGTAGCGGCCCTGTCGGACCAGCTCTTCGGCACCGGGTCGGTGTCCGTGTCGCTCTGACTGGAATAAAGTTACGTGGCTGGAATTCCGATGTCAAATTCCCTAGTCAGGCCGGGTTTCGAACCACAACAATGGGAGGGTCACGTGTTGAGCGAGGAACGTAGTGGAAGGCGGCGGCGGATACGTCGCGTTATGAAGGCCGGCGCGGTGTTGGCGAGTGGCGTGGTGTTGGTGACGGTGTGTGCCAATGCGGCCATGTGGATGTTGTCGTCGGGGCATCGCAGTGATGTGGCCGGAGCGCCCACTGTTCCGGTTGTCATCGTTCCCGGTGCGCGGGTCGCGCCGGACGGGACGCCGATGGCGTATCTACGGGGTCGCCTGGATGTGGCGATCGAATTGGTCGCGGCGGGGAAAGCACGGGAGATCCTGCTGTCCGGGGATGCCGGCGGGACTTCCGGCGACGAGATCGCGTCCATGCGGCGTTACCTCCTCGCGCGCGGGGTCGACCCGGGCATCGTGCGGGAGGATGGGGAGGGGCTGTCCACGCGGGAGACGTGTGAGCGGGCGCGGTCGATGTTCGGGGTCGATCGCGCGATCATTGTCAGCCAATACCAGCATCTGCCGCGGGCGGTCGCGTTGTGCCGGGCGGCGGATATCGACGCCGACGGGGTTGTCGCATATTGCGAGTGCAGGCGGGCCACCGAGGTGCGCAACAACGTCCGGGAATGGTTGGCGGCGCCCAAGGCGGTCGTCGAGATGATCCTGCGCTGACGGTTATCGCCGAAGTAGTGCTGCCATCCGGGCGCGCAGCGCGCCTACCAAAGTCGTGCCGGCTGGTGCTGCAGCAGGGGCCTGTTGCGGCGGTGTGGTTTCGTCCACAAACCGTTCGATCCGCTTGTACACGCGCTCGTACGGAGGGCCGGCCAGCAGGTTTCGGCATCCTGTGCGGATCTCGTCCCAGATGATCGCGGCATCCAGGCCGTCCTCCAGGCTGATTTGCATGGTGTAGAAGTCCCAGGCCAGTTCCTCCAACTCCGGTGGTTCGGGCTCGGGACGCATCGTCAGCTCGAACAGGTCAGTGAAGATCAGGCTCAGGCACTCGTCGGAGTCTCCCTCGTCGGCCAGTAGGGCGGCGGCGTTGCGATTCGCGCGACTGAGCCGGACAGCTACCTCCCGTTCGCGCCAACCCCCGACGTGAACGATCTCGAGTTCGGCGAGCGCAGTGCGGAACAGTTCCGGGGCGTCGCGGCAATCGGTTCGGTGCAGGCAGGCGAGTTCGATCAGCGCCGGGGAATCGACCCCTCGGGCCAAAGCCTCTGCACCGATCATCGTCAGATGCGACTCGTCCAGCTCGCCGAGTGCGAACAGGTCTGCGGCGCGGTTCAACTCGTCCATCGGGTCAGCGTGCGGTTCCGGGGGTTCGGCCGTCAACGCAAATATGGACCGGACTCGAGGTTTCTGTGGAGGGGGTTCGGTCAACCCTCTCGTCGGTCCGCGACCGGATGGACCGAGTCCGATCACCGCAATTCGAGGAGAGCTAGTGCGCATCGTCAAAGCTGTTGGGATCATGCTGGCCGTTGTGGCCGCCACGGCGGTGGGGGCCGGTTCGGCTGTCGCGGAACCGGAGTCCAAGGAGAACATTTACATCGACGTCAATGTGCTCGGGTGCTCGATCGGTGCCGGACTCGGTGGTGACGTGCTGGTGGCGCTCACCGGCGGCGGCGGGTCGAGCGCGATGGTGAATTCGTCGCTGGCGGCGCGGCTTCGGGCCGCCGGGTGCCTGCCTCGCCTGTAGGACCAGCGCCGATGGTCTCGTCGACGGCGACGGGACCATCGGCCTACCGTGCTCGTGCACGCGCCATCACGTACCGTGGTGCGAGTTGTCAGCATGCTGGCCGACGGAATGGGGTGCATCGTGAACGGGTCCGAGCATGCCGCGCGGCTCGTGCGTTTCTGGCGGACCGTCGAACTGTTCGGTCCGCAACTGGTACCGGAGGTCGGCGTCTGCCGCGAAACCGGTGCGCTGGTGGTGGAACTCGGCGCCGACGAACCGGCACCGTGGGAAGACCTCACCGCGCTCCCCGCGCTGCAACCGGGCCGGGTATGGCAGTTCGTGGTGTTCGGTGGGTTGTTCGAAGTGGGGCGTGCGCGTGAATCGCTGATGCGCGCCTTCGGTCGGGACGGCCTCGAGGCGGACGCGCGACAGTCCGGAACCACAGCTACTTTCGCGGTGACATTGAGCGACGACGGCATGGTCGTCGAGGGATCGGCGACGCTGTCGGGGCTGGCGTGGGCGATCAACCGGTTGCGCTCCCCCGGCCCCGCCGACCCGGGTTGGGCCGACGGGTTCGAGCACGATTCCTCGGCCTTCACCGCCGCGTTCGACCTGCTGACCACCGAGGTACCGAGCGTCGACCCGGAGGCCGACGATCCCGGCCCGCGTTGGCGTGCCCTGGATGTGGTCGGTCGTGGCGTCGGCGCGTCGCTGATCGCGGCGGGTGCGGACGGTGTCGTTTCGCCGGGGCTGGCGGGGATGTCGGCCACCGCATTCGTGCGCGGTGTCATGGCGAACGACGAATTCGGTACACCGCTGGTGACCGGGCGGGCATTGCAGACGTTCGCGGGGGATCTGTGCGGGGCACTCTCGATCCGGTCCGAATTACGGGCCGGCGGAGTGCGGGTGGCGTGCGTGCAGGTCGCGGCCAGGGATGCCGACAGCACGGCGGCCGAAGATCGGCTCAACAGCGGACTGGGCGCGGAGCTGCGAGCGCTCGCCGCGGCGGTGGAGCGCGGAGACGTCGGGGCAGCGCTGCGGGACTACCTCGCGGCGAGTGAAACCTTGCCCATAGATCAGCGGATCGACGTTCGTCAACGGCAGGACGTGATGGTCGAAGGGCTGCTGCCCCAGCGCGTGCCGGACGGGCGGTGGCCGGGTGATCCGCTCGTCGCGGGCCAGCAGTTCGCGGTAGATCAGGCGATGACCGAACTCCGCGACAGCGCGGGGATCTTCGCCGTGCATGGCGCGCCGGGCACCGGAACGACGACGATGCTGCGGGACCTGCTCGCGGCGATCGTGGTCGAAAGAGCGGAGCGGCTGGCCGCTTTCGACGACCCGATGGATGTGTTCACCGGTGTCACCGAGCAGGTGCAGGTCGCTAAGAACTACACCGTCGGCGCGCACCGGCTCGCCCCCGAGACGACCGGGTTCGAGGTGGTGCTCGCCACCGGTAGCGACCGGAGCGCCGCCGATGTGGTGGCCGAGATCCAGCACCGCCACGCGATCGACTCCGACGTGCGGCTCAACCACTTCGGCGAGCTGGCCGAATTCGTCAGCGGCGAACCCGCGTGGGGGTTGATCGCCGCGGCGCTCGGCGGGGCGCGACGAACCTTCGGGGAACAGTTCTGGTTCGGCGACCGGTTCGCCACCGAACGTAAGGCGCAGGCCGGTTCGGCGGGAATGCTCGATCTGCTCAAACAGGCCGAGGCGGACCCGGATTCGGTGCCCGACTGGCAGACCGCCGTGCGCGACTTCGAGAGCAGGCGCGAGCACGTTCGAACGCTCGCACAGCAGCGTCAGGACGTGGCCGACGCGGTCGCCGAACTGCCCGCGATGAACGACGACCTGCTGTCGCTGTCGGCGGAGATCGCCAATGCCGATGCGGCACACGCGCACTGGCGCGCACAGCATCAGCAGGCAACCGAACAGCTGCGTACGGCGCAGGCCACGCATCATCGGGTCAGCACGTTGCTCACCGAGCACGGCGGGCGTAAACCAGGGTTCGCGGAGTCGTTGTCGACCGGGTTCCGGGCGGGGCGGCGGTGGAGTGCGCGCTCCAACGAGCTGTTGCGTGAACGGCACGACGCCGAGTCAGAGATGCGGCGCAGGCAGGGCGAGGTCGACCATGCGCGTGAGCAGTGGGCGCAGGCGGCCGAGCACGGGCGCACTCTCATTCGTGACCACGTCGCTTTGACCGAGCGGCGGGCACGAGCACTCGACATCATCGAAGCGGCGCGCGAGAACTGGTCGGAGACAATACCTTTCGGTGATGTCGCGGCAGACGACGAGCAGTTCCAGCTGTGCAATCCGTGGGCCGACGAGCAGTACTCGACGGCTCGGCGTGAGCTCTTCCTCTCGGCGCTGCGGCTGCACCGCGCACTGCTGCTGAACGCCGCGCCGCGGGTGCGCGACAACTTGATCGTGGCGATCGCGCTGATCCGCGACGAGCTCGCGGTGGCGCCGAAGCCGGAAACCATCGCGGCCGCCTGGCAGACACTGTTCCTCGCGGTGCCGATGCTCACGACGACATTCGCCGCGCTGCCCAAGTTGTTCGCCGGGCTGGGGCGTGAAGCGCTCGGTTGGTTGTTCGTGGACGACGCGGGCCAAGCCGCGCCGCAGGCGGTGGCGGGTGGTCTGTGGCGTGCGCGCCGGGCGGTGATCGTCGGTGATCATCGTCAGCTGGGACCCGTTGTAACGCTGCCGACTTCGGCGCAGGAGGCGCTGGTTCGCCAGTACGGGCTCGATGCGGAGTGGATGCCGGATCTGGCCTCGGCGCGGCAGGCGGCAGATCGTGGAGTCCGGTTCGGGACCTGGCTGACGCCCGCCGATTACGACCGGCCGGTGTGGGTGGGAACACCGTTGCGAGTGCATCGGCGCAGCGACCTGCCGATCTTCGAGCTGACCCACCGGATCGCCTACGACGACGACCTACTCGTCTTCGGCACGCCCGAGCGGCCCGACTTCCCGGGGCACGATCGGTGGATAGATGTGAGATCCGCACGCGCCGAGGGGAACTGGATCCCCGGTGAAGGTGAGGCGCTCGGTGCCTTGCTGACGGAGTTGCGCGAGGACGGGGTCGCGGCCGACGACATCCGGGTGGTCAGCCCGTTCCGCGATGTCGCCGACGGTGCGCGTCGCGTCGCCCGCGAGGTGCTCGGAGACGAGTTCGCCGCCGCCCAGGTGGGCACGATCCATGGCATGCGTGGCAATTCGGCCGAGGTGGTCGTGCTGGTACTCGGCACCTCGCCCGCTGCGGGCGGTTCGCGGCGCTGGGCCGCGGCCAACCCGAACGTGCTGAACGCGGCGGTGTCGCGGGCGCGGCGGCGGGTGTACGTGATCGGCAACTACCGATTGTGGAGCAGCCAGCGGTATTTCGACGTGCTCGCCCGGCATTGGCCGGCCGAGGCCGATCAGCTGGTCGCTCAGACCGTCAACCGGTAGAACCGCCAGAAGCCGAAGTTCTCGATGGGCAGGATGTCGAGGGTGGTGAAGCCCGCCTTGTGCGCGTACTCCGCCAGCTGCCCGGCGCGCATCACGGTTCCGGTACCCGCCGAGCCGGGGTGTGCCATGCCGTCCGGCAGGCAGACGAGCAGGCTGAACCCGTACATGAGGCGGTCGACATCGCTTGCGGGAGAAGCGAAGTCCGGGTCGACGGCTTCGTCCATCACGATCACCACCCCGCCGGGACGCAGCGCACGGCGTGCGGCCGACAGCACCTCGATCGGGTACGGCATGTCGTGCACGCATTCGAAGGCGAAGACGGCGTCGTAGGCCGATTCCGGGAGGTCGGTCGTGACGTCGGCGTGGTGGAAATGGACGCGGTCGGCGAGGTCGGCGGCGTTGGCGGTGGCCATGGCGATCGACGGCGGGTCGATGTCGTAACCGTCGACCCGCAGGTCGGGGTAGGCGCGGGCCAGGGCGATCGAGGACCAGCCGCCGCCGGAGCCGATATCGGCGACTCGGGCGCCGGGAGCTGACAACAAGGTATGGATGTCGGGGACGGTGGCGAGGTCGGCGGCCAGGCGGTGTTCGAACCAGGGGCGGTTCATGTCGGCTTGGGATTCGCGCACGTCGGCGCCGTATTCGGACCAGCCGACACCGCCGCCGTCGCGATAGGCGCGCACCAGGGCGGGCAGCTGGACCGCCGCACCGGCCAGCATCCGGGCGAGCGGGGCGAGGTAGTCCAGGCTGTTGGTGTCGGTGAGCACCTCGGCCGCGCCCGCCGGGAGGGCGAAGCGGCCGTCCGGCGTCACCGTGAGGATGCCTGTGGCCGCTTGCTGTTCGAGCCATTCCTGCGCGTATCGGCGATCGCCGCCGGCTCGGGTGGTGAGCTCGGCCGCGTTGGCGGGGCCCGCGGCCAGCGCCGAATACCAGCCGAGCCGGTCGCCCAGATGGATGGCCAGGATGTCGACCGTGCCGAGCGCCGCTTCGAACAATCGCTGCGCGAACTGCTCACTGGTCTGCTCCACTGCGCTCACTTGGGTCCTCCCGATTCGATGCGGGCCGGAACGGCCTGCTGAAAGAAGAACGGACAAGGAAACGTCACGGTTCACAACGCGCCCAACGATTCGATCTCACCGCTGTCGGTTGCCGCCTGTTTGCGAGAGGCTGGGCAGAGTTCACAGGATCGGAGTCGTCATGAGGCCGAGCTCATTTCTCGGACCAGCCTGTTGTGCCGCGATAGCTCTTGCTGTCGTGCTTCCGGCGCAAGCCAGTGCTGATCCCGTCACCGATCTGCTGTGCAACAGCGGATCGAGCCAGTTCTGTCCACCGCCACCGCCGCCGCGCGAGTGCCATCCCTCCTACGATCCGTGCGTTCCGATCGCCCCCGATGTCGACTGTGCGGGCGGCAGCGGGGACGGGCCCGAATACACGGGCCCGGTTCGAGTAGTCGGCCCCGACGAATACGGGCTCGATGCCGACGGGAACGGGATCGGCTGCCAGAACAGCTGATTCTCGGCTGGCTACGCGCGGTTAAGGCGTATCGAACAGGGGTGCACCGGGTTCCACGTCTGTGTCGATCGTGTCGGGATTGATGGAGTTCTTCGGGGAGTCCATTACGACGATCGGGCAGATGATCGGGTTGCCGGTGGCGGCGATCTCGGTGGGGTCGAAGGTGACAATGGGGGTGCCGGTCTCGACGGTGTCGCCTTCGGCGGCGTGGAGGGTGAAGCCTTCGCCTTTGAGTTTCACCGTGTCGATGCCGAGGTGGACCAGGACACCGATGCCGCCGCCGAAGACGACGAAGGCGTGGGGGTGGAGTTTGAGGAGTTTGCCGCTGATGGGGGCGGTGACGGTGAGGGGGCCTCGGGTGCGGTCGGGGTCGATGGCCACGCCGGAGCCGACCAGTTGATCGGCGAAGACCTGGTCGGGAACTTCCGACAGCGGGATGACGCGGCCGGCGAGGGGGGCGGTGACGTTCACAGGATGTCCCCGATGTCCTCGGCCAGCGTGTCGGCTTCGGGGCCGACGACGACCTGCACGACGGTGCCCGACTTGAGGACGCCGTGGGCGCCTGCCGCCTTGAGCGCGGCCTCGTCGACCTTGGCGCCGTCGCGCACCTCGGTGCGCAAACGGGTGATGCATGCCTCGATCTCGACAATGTTCTCGGCGCCGCCCAGGCCCTGGACGATCGCTTCCGCTTTGGACATGTGTTCTCCCTTTCCGCAGTGATAGCCGGTTCCAGTATGGGAGCCTCGGTTGTGCGCCACGTCATATTTCACGGTTGACATCCGTCGGCCACCTGGTCAAACTGACAACTGGTTATGACCGGACAGTACCCGTCAGAGCCACTGGTTCACAACCGCTGGACGAAGAAGGTCGACATGACTGCCGTTACCGACAGCCCCAAGCAAGAATCCAAAACATTCGCGGGATTGCAGCGCCTCGGGCGCAGCCTGATGCTGCCCATCGCCGTACTTCCCGCGGCGGGCATCCTGTTGCGTCTCGGCCAGGACGATCTACTCGGCCGCTTCTCCGCGCTGGAAAGTGCGGCGTCGGTGATCTCGGCAGCGGGCCAGGCGGTGTTCACCTGGTTGCCGCTGATCTTCGCCGTCGGCATCGCCATCGGCTGGGCCAAGAAGGCCGACGGGTCGACCGCGCTGGCCGCGGTGGTCGGTTACATGGTGATCGACGGGGTTTTCAAGGCGATGTCGCCGATCGTGCTGGAAGGCAAGACCGACCCCAAGGGCGCCCAGGCGCTGATCAACTACGGCGTGCTCGGCGGCATCGTGATGGGTCTGCTTTCGGCGATCCTGTGGCAGCGGTTCTATCGCACGAAGCTGCCCGACTTCCTCGGGTTCTTCAACGGCAGGCGGCTGGTTCCCATCCTCACCGCCATCACCGGCCTGGTGGTCGGTGTCGCGATGGCCTTCCTGTATCCGGCGTTCAACTCGGCGCTCACCTGGGTCGGTGAGGCGGTCGCGGACAATTCGGTGGTCGGTGGCGGTGTCTACGGCGCGGCCAACCGGTTGCTGATTCCCACCGGTCTGCACCACATTCTGAACTCCACCGTCTGGTTCCTCGTCGGCGATTACACCGATGCATCCGGTCAATTGGTGCGCGGCGACCTGAACCGATTCTTCGCGGGCGACCCGAGCGCGGGCACCTTCATGACCGGCTTCTTCCCGATCATGATGTTCGCGCTGCCCGCCGCTGCCTTCGCCATCTGGCGCAATGCGCGGCCGTCGCAGAAGAAGCTGGTCGGCGGCATCATGCTCTCCACCGGGCTCACCGCGTTCGTCACCGGTATCACCGAACCGCTCGAGTTCTCGTTCATGTTCGTGGCGTGGCCGCTGTACGTGGTGCATGCGATCCTGACCGGCACGTCGATGGCCTTGGTGAACGCACTCGGCATCCACGACGGATTCACCTTCTCGGCGGGCGCAATCGACTATCTGCTCAACTTCGGCAAGGCGACCGATGCGTGGCTGCTGATCCCGATCGGCCTCGGCTACGCGCTGGTGTACTACCTGCTGTTCAGCTTCGTGATCAAGAAGTGGAACCTGCGTACCCCTGGCCGCGAGGCGGAGACCGATGACGAGGTCTCCGGCGTGGCCGAGGCGCAAGCCGAACCCGCAGCGGCGGACAGCGGCGATACTCGAAACGATGGAACCGAGACGAAGCTGGACAAGAAGCCGGAAGGTGAGTGACGCCCGATGCCGGAACAGGTGATCCGTGGGCTCGGAGTCAGTCCCGGGGTGGTGTGTGCGCCGTGGTTGCGATTCGGTTCGCAACTCGAGACCTCCGCGCAGGACCCGGTCGGCGGGCCACCCGACGAGGAACTGGCCCGGGTGAAAGCGGCGCTCGCGGGGGTGGCCGATGAAATGGCCGCCAGGGCGTCGCGCGTGGACGGTGTTGCGGCGGAGATCCTTTCGATGTCGGCGACGATGGCCCGCGACCCGGGCATCGTCGCCGCCGCCGAGAAGGAATTGAAGGCGGGAATGCCGACGGCACACGCCGTGCACCTGGCGTTCGAAGGGTTCTGCGCGAAGCTCGAGGCGCTGGGCGGGTACATGGCCGAACGCGCGACCGATCTGCGCGATATCGGCGGGCGAACCATCGCGGTGCTGCTCGGTGAACCGATGCCGGGCATCCCCGAGCCGGGATTTCCGTTCGTGCTCGTCGCGCGCGATCTGGCGCCGGCCGACACGGCGATGCTGGGTGGCAGTGATGTGGTCGGCCTGCTCACCAGTGAAGGCGGGCCGACCAGCCATACCGCCATCCTGGCGAAATCGCTCGGTCTGCCCGCTGTGGTGAACTGCCCGCAGACCGACGAGCTCGTCGAGGGCGCGCCGGTGCTGCTCGACGGCGCGACCGGTGAAGTGGTGATCGACCCGAGCGCCGAGCGTCAGCAGGCGGCGGCCGAGCAGGCGGCCGCCGACAAGGCGCGGCTCGCGGCGGCCAGTGGGCCGGGGCGCACGGCCGACGGCACCCCGGTGCACCTGCTGGTCAATATCGGCACGGTCGACGACGCGGTGAAGGCGGCGCCGGTCGACAGCGAGGGTGTCGGCCTGTTCCGCACCGAATTCATGTACCTCGGCAAGGCGTCGGAGCCTTCGCTGGACGAGCAGACCGCCTCTTACACAGCGGTTCTCGAACAGTTCGCGGGCCGCCGCGTGGTGGTGCGCACGCTCGACGCGGGCTCGGACAAGCCGCTGCCGTTCCTCGATCTCGGGACCGAGGAGAATCCGGCGCTCGGTGTGCGCGGATTGCGGATCGGGTCGGTGTTCCCGGAGACACTGGCCACCCAGCTCACCGCTCTGGCTCGCGCGGGTGAGGCGACCGGTGCCGATCTGTGGGTGATGGCGCCGATGGTCGCCACGGCCGACGAGGCCGCCGGATTCGCGGCGCTGGCAAGAGAATCCGGGGTACGCAAGGTCGGAGCGATGATCGAGATCCCGGCGGCGGCATTGCGGGCGGCCGATCTGCTGGCGCACTTGGACTTCGTGAGCATCGGTACCAACGACCTCAGCCAGTACACCTGTGCCGCGGACCGGATGGCGGGCAGCCTCGCGCAGCTCCTCGATCCCTGGCAGCCCGCGGTGCTCGACTTGATCGCGATGGTCGGCGCGGCGGGAACGGCGTCGGGCAAGTCCGTCGGTGTGTGTGGTGAGGCGGCATCGGATCCCCTGCTGGCCCCGGTGCTGGTCGGGCTCGGAGTGACGAGCCTGTCGATGTCGGTACCCGCCTTGCCCGCTGTCCGAGCTGCCTTGGCAGGGATCGACATTCAGCGTTGTCAGGAAGCGGCCGACGCGGCGTGTGCTGCGCGTGGGCCACAGACGGCACGTGAGGTGGTCGCGGCGATCGTTGGACGGGCATGAGGTGGTGACGGCGGGGTCGAGCGGCTCGGTGGTCGCTGCGGCTGCACGCGGGATGCGACGTTCGGCCGCCGACAGCGTGGTGGCAGCCGTCCCCTCGGCAGTGGGTATGTCACTGATCGGGCCTCCCGTCGCAACCGCGTCACCGGCAGGGTCGCCGCCTGCGGTCGGCGCGGGCGGGCCCCAGGCAGCAACGGTGCCACCGGTCGAATCTGCAGCGGCGGTAGTCGCCACCTGGCCATCAGTAGCAACGACTTCGCCCGGGCAACCGTTCGTAGGCGCGGCGGAGATGCCCCCAGTGGCAACGCTGTCACCGATCCTGCAACCAGCGGTCGCGGGACACCCGCCCGCGGTCATGGCGGGCACGCTCCCGGCAGCAACGGTGCCACCAGCCAGGCGGCCAGCGGCGGTCGTGGCAGCCGAACCAGTGGCAACTGCGTCACCGGCCGGGACGCCACCTTCGGTCGTGGCGATCATGTCCCCGGCAGTAACGATGCCATCAGCCGGGGCGCCGGCTGCTGTCGTGGCAGCCGAGCTTCCAGCAGCAAGGCTGTCCGCGATCGCGCAACCAGCGGTCGCGGGGCACCCGCTCACGGTAGTAGCGGGCACGTTCCCGGCAGTAACGGTGCAACCAGTCGAACCGTTGGCCGCGGCCATGGCAGCCAAGCTTCCGGCAGCAAGGATTTCAGCGGTCGAGCCAGTGGCGGGGATGGTGGTCGGCGCATACCGGGCAGTGACGCTGCCAACGGTTGGGCCGCTGCCGGCGCGCTGGTCGATCATCGGCCCCCGGGGTGCCGCGGTTGCGGGCAGGCCGGTATCCGACGGTGTCGGGAGAGGGCAAGGTGGGTCGGCATGACTGCCTTGCGGGGGTGTGTCGTCGGTGCGGATGAGGGTGAGATTGCCGATGGTGTGGTCGAATTCGATGGGGCGACGATTAACTGGGTTGGTGCGGCGGCGAATTATCCACGCCCGCAGGAACTTCCGGAGGCCACGGATGACCTTGTGCTGCCCGGGTTGATCGACCTGCATTGTCACGGTGGGGCCGGGTTCGGGTTCCCCAACGCTGACGGGGTGGGGGCGCGGATCGCGGCGGCACATCATCGCGCGCACGGTACGACTGGGTTGCTCGGCAGCTTGGTGTCGGCAGCGCCGGAGGTGTTGGTCGAGCAGGCGGCGGTGCTGGCGGATCTGGTGGACGACGGGGAGCTGCTCGGGGTCCACCTCGAGGGGCCGTTCATCAATGCGGTGCGGTGTGGTGCGCAGGATCCGGCGGCCATCGTCGCCGGTGATCCGGTGCTGTTCGAGCGGATCTACCTGGCGTCGCGCGGGACCGTCCGGTCGATGACGTTGGCGCCCGAAACCGCGCACTTCGGCGAATTGCTGGCCGCGATGCGCGAATACGGTGTACTGCCGAGCCTGGGGCATACCGATGCCGACGCGGCGACGACGTCGGCTCGGATCGCCGAGTGGGTCCACTCGCGTGGAACAACCGAGCAGGCATCCGCACGGCGAAGCCCCGATACGGCACCGCAGCCTGTCGAGAGCTCCGGAGCGACTCGAACCGACGCCCGTGGGCCAGTGCGGTTCGGTGGCGAACCGATCACCGCCACCCATTTGTTCAACGGGATGCCCGAGCTGCATCACCGCAGGCCCGGACCCGCTGCCGCCTGCCTGGCCGCCGCCGGCCGCGGCGAGATGGTCGTCGAGTTGATCGCCGACGGTGTGCATCTGGCGCCCGAGACCGTCGCGATGGTGTTCGACACCGTCGGCGCCGACCAGATCGCCCTGGTGTCGGACGCGATGGCGGCCGCCGGGATGAGCGACGGTGATTACCGGCTCGGCGCCCTGGATGTGCAGGTGCGGCACGGGATCGCTCGGCTCGCCACCGAAGACGGTTCGCCCGGCGCTATCGCGGGTGGCACGGCGACACTGCTCGAGGTGGTGCGGTGGTCGGTGGAGCATGCGGGTATCCCCCTCGTCGATGCGGTCAGGGCTGCCACGCGCACACCTGCGCGGGTGCTCGGGCTCGAGGCCGAACGCGGCACGTTGCGGGCGGGTGCGCGGGCCGATGTGCTCGTGGTCGATCGGCAATGGCAGGTGCGGCGGGTGTTCGTCGCCGGAACGGAAGGAAGCTGATGGAAATCGTGATCCGCGCGGACGAACACGAAGTGGCCACCACGGTCGCCGATATCGTCGGCGGCTATGTGCGCCAAGGCAACGCGATCCTCGGCCTGGCCACCGGGTCGTCGCCGCTCGGCAGTTACCGGGAACTGGCGCGCCGCTACCGCGACGGTGAACTGGACTTCACCACGGCCAGCGGGTTTCTGCTCGACGAGTACGTCGGGCTGCCGAAAAGCCATCCGCAGTCGTACTTCTCGGTGATCCGGTCGGAATTCGTCGATCATGTGAACCTCGATCCTGCGCGTGTGTTGAGCCCGAACGGGGAGGCGGGCGACATCGCGGGCGAGGGCAGGCGTTACGACGCCGCGATCGCCGCCGCCGGTGGGGTGGACGTGCAGCTGCTCGGTATCGGCACCGACGGACACATCGGTTTCAACGAACCCGGTTCGTCGCTGACCTCACGGACCAGGGTGAAGACGCTCACCGAGCAGACCCGCCGGGACAATGCCCGGTTCTTCGACGGCCCCGACGACGTCCCGCACCATGTGCTCACCCAAGGGCTCGGCACCATCTGCGAAGCCCGGCACCTGGTGATGATCGCCCTCGGCGCGGGGAAGGCCGACGCCATCGCGGCGGCCGCCGAGGGGCCGCTGTCGGCGTTCTGCCCGGCCTCGGTGATGCAGTGGCATCCGCATGTCACCGTGGTGATCGATGAAGCCGCCGCGAGCAAGCTGAAGCTGGCCGACTATTACAAGTACGCCCTCGCGAACAAGCCTGTATGGCAGTCGTTCTGAGGTCAGGCGCGTTCGGCCAGGATGCGTTCGGCTTCGCCGGGGTCGCAGTCGAAGGCAGCGCGGACGGCGGCCACCGCCTGTGCGTGTTCGCCCGCCGCGACGAGCCGGTCGATCTCGGCCCATTGCGCGGACGGCGCAGCCACCTCGGGGTCTAATCGGCGGTCGAGACGTTCCCACATGCGGGCGACCGTCGGGTCGTCGGCGAGCAATCCGCCGAGATGCGCTTTGAAGGTGGGGTGTTCAGTGCGGTACATGCCCATCCAACTGGAGGCGGGTGGGCTCGCCTCGGCATTGGCCGTGCGGTCGGCGAGTTTCAGGATCACGGCGCGGGGGTGGGCGGCGATCTTGGTGTAGGCGTCAAGGTTTCGAGCCTTGCGGTCCGAACCCACGCCGGTGACCGCCCAGACGAGATCGAGAACGGCACGCCCGAAACGGGATTCGACCTCTTCGGCGGTGACCGGGGTGTCCTCGATGACGTCGTGCAGCCAGGCCGCCACCGCGAGATCGCCGCCGAAGCCGAAGTCGTCGAGCACTCCGCGCACGGCCGCGAGATGGGTGACGTACGGCCGCTCCCCATATCGCTGGTCACCGTGCGCCGCCACGGCGAATTCCCGTGCCTGCGCTTCGCGCTGATCGAACTCCATGCGACACCCCCGTGCTCGATTGCGATCCTGTTGCCCCGACCCTAGCCGAGGGCACCGACAAGTAGAGCCGATCAGCGCTGAGCGGTCCCGGATGCGGGTTTCACACAGGTGAGAATGCCAGTCTGATAACGGCTCTGGGTGTAGTCGAGCTCGGTGAATCCGATGGCCGCCAGCTGGTCACGGTAGCGGCGGATATCGACAGAGTCGAAGCCGCCGAACATCGGTGCGAGCAATCTGCGCATTCGCGGCGACGGCGAGGCATCGGCAAGCAGCAACCTGCCACCGGGACGCAGCACACGCCACATCTGCGCCAACGCCTCCGTACGGTGTTGCTCCGGGATGTGATGCATGACGAAAGTGCTGGTCACCACATCGAATTCGGCATCACCGAAAGGCAATCGCTGCGCGGGCCCCTGCTCGTAGCGGTGATGAGGTGTGCGGTCGCGCCGCCGGTTGTCGTCGATGGCGGCCGCCGACGGGTCGACACCGACGGCGGCACCGGTCGAGCCCGTCGCGATACCGAGGGCGCGGACGAGTTTTCCCGGACCACAACCTATATCGAGCACACGGTCACCGGGGCGCACCCCTGCGGCCGTGACGAGTTCGGTGAGCAGCGCGCGATGCCTGCCGAGGAAGAACACGCTGGTGAACAAGTTGTACCGGCGCAGGCCGACGATGAGCAGACCAGTGTCGCCGTCGTCGACGAACATGGGGGTGAGAAGCTGATTTCCTGTCATGAACCTATGGTCGGGCGAGGTCGTGGCCGCGACCAGGCGCAAGATGTGGCGATCTGTCCGTTTCCGCACAGATCCGGGAAATCCGTCCGGGAGGCACGATGTCCGAGCACACCGATCGCCGTGTCCGGCGCACCCGCGACGCCCTGCACCGCGCGCTGATCGAGCTGATGATCGAGCGTGGCTACGAGCGGGTGACGGTGAGCGACATCATCGAACGCGCCGACGTGGGCCGGTCCACCTTCTACGCCCACTACCGGGACAAGGACGACCTGTTGCTGGTGAGCTGCACCGAATTCCTGCGCCGCGAAATCGCGAACACCGCGGCCGGGGCCTCTCCGCTCGGCCGGCTGCGGGTCCTGTTCCAGCTCGCGGGCCGGTATCCCGAGGTGTACCGGCCGCTGGTGGGGCCCAAGGCGGCGACCACCGTGATCCACGCCTACCGGCGCGGATTGGCGGAGCTGATCGCCGAACTGTTCGGCGATTGGCCCGCGACCACCGTCGCGTTCGTGTCCTGGGGACTGCTCGGCCTCACCGCGGAGATCATCGACCCGGCCGATCCGCTGCCCGCCGAGCGAGCATGGCAGCAGTTCGAGAAGCTGGTGGCGACCGGGATCAGTGGCGGCGCAGATCCGGCCACGGCGGACGGCGCAACAGGGCGAGCGCCAGGATCACGCCGGTGAGCAGACCGATCCACTCCCCCAGTTGGGCAATGCGATTGGCGTCGACCGCCGGTGACCAGTGCGCTCGGCCTTCGTGAATGACGAAGACACCGACGGGCCGTGCGGGCCTGCCGAATCCGCCGGCGCGAGCGACGGTGATGACGGTGGCGCCATCGGCCGTGTCGGTAGGTTCGCCGAAGACTGTCGGCGGTTCGGTGATGGCCTGTTCCAGTCGATCTCTGATCGTCATCCGGACCCCCGTTGGTGTCGATGCGGCAGTGCCGTCGAACATACGCGCCCAGGCCGACAGGTCGCGTTCATTCGGGCTGTCATGATGGGAACTGCCGCGCCCGGCGCCCGTCCGGGACGAGAGGAGCCGCGCCGATGACCCCCGATCCGGTCCTGTCCACCGCCTGGTCGCGCTCGCTCGGTCTGCGGGTCCCGATCGTGAACGCGCCGATGGGCGGCGCGGCGGGTGGGCGGCTCGCGGCCGCGGTGACCGAGACGGGTGGGCTCGGCATGATCGGGATGGGCAGTGCCGGATCGGCGCAGGCACTGCGCCGCGAACTGAGCGAGGCAGGCGGCGCCCCGGTGGGGATCGGGCTGGTCGACTGGGTACGCACACGCGAAACCGACCTGCTCGACACCGCTCTCGCCGCCCGGCCACGGGCGTTGTCGATCAGTTTCGGTACCGATTTCTCGTGGGTGCCCGAGGTCCGAGCGGCGGGCATTCTCGCGATCACGCAGGTCTACGACGTGCCCGGCGCACACCGAGCACAGGAGGCGGGCATCGACGTGATCGTCGCGCGCGGCAGCGAAGGCGGCGGGCACGGCGCCGACCGGCTGGCGCTCATGCCGCTGCTCGACGCGGTGCTCGACATCGCGAGCGTGCCGGTGCTCGCCGCGGGCGGCATCGGTTCCGGACGGACACTGGCCGCGGTTCTGGCCGCCGGGGCGTCGGGCGTGTGGCTCGGTACTTGTCTGGCCGCCGCCGAGGAGTCGCTGCTGGGTGAGAACGCGCGGCGGGCCATGCTCGCCGCCGACTCCACCAGCACCGTGGTGACCACCGAATTCGACGAGGCACTCGACCTGCCGTGGCCGCCGATCTATCCGGCGCGGGTGCTGCGCAACGAATTCACCGATCCGTGGACCAGGGCCGAGGGCGACGAGAACCCGCCCGGTGTCGATGATCTGCGCGCGGCCATTGCCGCCGACGATCCACGGATCGCGCCGGTCGACGCGGGTCAGGGCGTCGGGCTGGTCGCGCATGTGGAACCGGTCGCCGAAACCATCGCGCGCCTCTGCGCCGAAGCCGCCGAGCTGCTCACGGCAAGCTGACCTTGCGAAAATATATTGACCGGTCTAGTTTTATCTCGTGGGTGCAAAAGGAGCCGAAACCCGGTGCAAACTGATCAGGACCACCAGGTCGCTGATCGAATCGCGCGGCTACTTCGGCACCGGACTCAAGCAGATCGTCGAGGACAGTGGAGCGCCGCGCGGGTCGCTGTATTTTCACTTCCCCGGCGGTAAGGACGAGCTGATCTCGGCGGCACTCACCGACAGTGGCACCGAGATGGCGCAGTTGATCCGCACTGTCGAAGCGAACGACGCACGGGAATTCGCACACACCATGCTGCGGCTGCTCGGCGACCAACTCGAAGCCTCCGACTGGACCATCGGCTGCCCGGTGGCGGCAGTGGCATTGGATACCGCGTCGACCAATGACGCTGTGCGACAGACTTGTTCGGCTACCTACCGCCTCTGGGAAGACGCCATTCGAGAGCGCCTGACCGGGTTCGGCCACCCCGAGCCCGAACGCCTCGCCACGGCGTCGCTCGCCCTGATCGAGGGCGGACTGGTGCTGGCCAGAGCACACCGCGATCGTCGACCTCTCGATCAGCTGGCCGACACCATCGACCTCCTCGTCTGACCCCGCAGCGCCCGCGGCGGGGCTCTTTGATCACCACAAAATATGCCAATCGGTCTACTGAAAGTAGGACACCATGGTTCATACCGATTCGATCGTTTTCGGGGCGGCCGGATTCATCGGCCGCTCACTGGTCGCGGAATTGCTGCGCACGGGGCACACCGTCACGGCTGCCTTGCGCGCCGGCAGTGAGCAGCGCCTGTCCACGTGGCTGGTCGAGCAAGGCGTGGACACCACCGGTCTCACGATCACCACCACCGATATCGCCGAACCAGATCTGGCATTGGGTGACTCGATCGAAGGGGTACGCGATGTGTACAACGCGGCCGCGTTGATGAAGTTCGGGCTCGATGCCGACGTGGCGCGTCGGGTCAATCTCGACGGTGCGCTGCACGTGCTGGAATGGGCGGCGCGGCAGCCGGATCTACGCAGAATCGTGCACATCACCGGATATCGCGCCGAGGCCGGACACACCGACTACCGTTCCGGCGCCTACGAGGCTTCGAAAGTCGAGGCCGACGCGTTGCTGCGAAAAGTTGCTGCCGACAGGGACATTCCGCTGACCTTCGCCAACCCGTCCGGCGTGGTCGGCCCCGGTCAGTTCTTCGGGCTCGCCGACCTGATCGACTTGCTGTGGCACGGAAAGTTGCCCGTGCTGCCGGGGTCGGCCGACACGTTCATCCCGGTCGTCGACCTGGACTACCTCACCCGTTTCATCGTCGGGCTGCCCACCTTGCCCGACACAGAGGGGCGTTCCTATCCCGTCCTCGACGCCACAACCCCGAATCTTCCCGAGCTGATCCGCCTCGTCGCCGATCACTTGCATGTCCGCGCGCCGCGCTTCACTGTCCCCGCTGAACTGTTGCGGCGGCTACCCCAGGCGCTGACGAGGACCGATCCCGAGACGCTGTCGTTCATCAGCAGCGACCGATACGACACCTCGGCCAGCGACGAAGTCGCCGCACGGCTAAGTATCACGCAGCCACCGGTCGGCGATCTCCTGCGGTCCTATGCCGACCGGATCATCGCGACTCGTAACGGTGCCGTGGAGACGACGCGGGCAGCCGGCTTCCGCACGGGAACCTGGCTGAGTGGCGATGATGCCGACCCAGATTATGTGCTGCTGCACGGCATTCCGCTCGACAGCGATTCATGGGCTGATCTCACCGATGCGCTGGACGGTTCGGTCCTCGCCGCGGATCTGCCCGGACTCGGCCGCTCGGCCGCGTCGGACATGTCGACAGCCGAGTGGATCGACGACCTGCTCGCGCCGGTACGCAGCACGCCCGTGCTCGTCGGGCACTCCCTCGGCACCGGCGCCGCCGTCGAATACGCGCTGCGCCACCCGGATCGGGTTTCGCGGCTGGTGCTGATCGCACCGTGGTTCCTCCAGTCACAGCTGCCGTGGATTACCGCTTCGCCTCTCGCTGCCGCTGTCGTGAAGCGGCTTCCGGCCGCGAAACTGGCCGCGCGTCTGGGTATTCCGAACGGCACGGCGATCGAATCGGCGGTCGCGGGCTTGCGGCGCAACGGGGTGGCTCAGCGTACGTTCGCGATCATGCGGTCGGTACGCACTGACCGATACCGTGCCGATCTGGCCGCGAAACTCGCCGAGGTCCGGGTCCCGGTCGACATCGTGGTCGGTGCCGACGACCCGCTGACGCAGCCGACCGCACACCGGGTCACTACCATCGCCGGTGCCGGGCACTATCCGCAGCTGACCCATCCCGACCAGGTCATCCGCGTGCTCGAGGGCTCGGAAAAGGCTGTCTCCCAGCAGGTTTAAGCAGGCAGTTCGACCCGCACGGCCGGATCGTTCAGCAGCGCCTGCCCGAGTTCGACGGTTTCGGCACCGCGCCACCGCGCATGCCAGGTCGGCACACCACCGGACAGGTTCAGCTCGCGGGCGGCGGTGAGCAACGGCAGTTCCACCCGGGCCGCCTCGACGGTGACCCGCGCATTGGTCGGGGTATGCGACCACACGTCGTCGACCACATCGGTGATGCGCACGCCCAGCCGATGCCCGACAGCCAACCGCGCGTCCTGCCACAGCAGCCGGACCTGGGTTTCGGTGCGAACCGGGGCGATCCCCCGGCTCATCACCGTGGCGCGGCCATCGGGGGCGATGTCGTAGAGCTCGAGCGCGACCGTCGCCTCGGGCGGGCCGGACAGCGTCAGGGACGCGGTGGGGCGGCCCGCCAGGTGCACCGGCTGGGTGACCGGATCCGAGATGGACCAGATCTCCCGGTCGGCGCCGGGCAGCAGACCTCGATCGACATAGGTTCCGGTGCGCAACTGGACCGTCGTGCGGCGGGTGTCGACCGGCGGCCACACGTCTTCGCTGCGCCACCCGCCGTCGAACTGGCCGACGGTGACCGGCGGGCCGGGCACCTCGACGTCGGCGCCGGCCACATGCCGGTCCAGGAATGCGTACAGTTCGGCGGCGAAATACGGTGTGCCGCACTTCTCCCGGCAATCGGAGTGACCCCACTGTCCGAACCAGGCCCGATGCTCGCCCGGGCCCCGCGCTTCCCAGGCCTCGATGACCCGGTCGGCGCGGGTATTGGCGTCGAGGAAGCCCTGGCCGAGGAACAGCGGGGTGGTGTTGCCACGCAGGTCTTCGACCATGTCGCGCTCCCGCCAGCCGGGGTCGGCGCCGTTGTGGTTCATGGTGAGCCCGAGGTAGCTGTCGGCGCAGGCCTGGGTCATCTGGACGGCGTTGGATTTGTACTCTTCGCTGTCGGCCCAGTGGCCGGGGGTCGACGCGATGGCCAGGTGCTCACCGCCTGCCATGTCGGCGGGGCGCACACCGTCCTCGGTCAACGGTTTGCCGCCGAACTTCCACGAGGTGCCCTGCATGTACAGGTACGAATACGGGTCGACGACCGGCGCGAACGCCGCGACCGCCGCGAGCCCCTTCGGCTTCTCGGCCAGCGCCATCATCCCGGTCCAGCCCTCGTAGGAGGTGCCGACCATGCCGACCCGGCCGGTCGACCACGGCCTGCTCGCCGCCCACTCGACCGCCGCGACCACATCCGAGCGCTCCCCCGGCCCGCCGTAATCCGGACATCCGTTGGACCCGCCGAAGCCGCGCAGATCGACGATCACATAGGTGTAGCCCGCCTTCAGCGCCCATTCGACCGGCAGATTCTCGGTCGAAGGCCCGCCCTCGGGTCGAGGCACACTGAGATAGGCCAGATGCGCTCGGTACGGGCTGGCGGTCAACAGCACCGGCGTCCGCACATCCGGCGCCAGACCGGGAGGCCGCAACACATCCGCGTGCAACCGGGTTCCGTCGGCCGCGGTCAGATACTCCTGCGTCCACGTGAACTCCACCGGCGCCTCGGCCACCACCGGCGCCGCCGCCATCCCGACCACCAACGCCACGCCGGCCATCGCCCGCGCCGCCACAACGCCCCATCGCACCCCTGGACTATTACCGCAATCCGCTCACCCGTCCAGCCCCGATATCCGGGGGCCGCTCGCCCTCCCCGACCATCCGTCGTCGGCGGCCTCGAACCGCCTCTGGAAACACCCAACGCTCCCCTGAGACGGAACAGGTATTTCCGGTCGATCGTCGAACCTTCTGCGACTTGCACTGCTGTCATTTCGGATATTTGTCGCGATCGGCGGATGTACTCTGACTGCCTTCAGGGGGATTCTCGGGTGGCAGTTCCCCTCGAGGGAGGGATGGTCCCCAGGATGGGCAGAGCCGTATCAGCCTGTGGTGCAAGGCGTTCAGTCGAGCGCGGTCAGATGCGCTCGATCCTGATCGCGGCTGCGGCCGCGCTGTGCTTCACCAGTACTTCCATGGCGGTCGGTAGTGCGGATCCGCTGACCACTCCGCAGCACGACTCGTTCTACACCCCGCCATCGGGATGGGACTCGACCGCGCCTGGCACCATTCTGAACTCGCGGCCCGTCGAGGTGGCCTCGCTCGGACCTCAGGCGCAGAACGCCCACGCCTGGCAGTTGCTGTATCGGACGACCGATACCGACGGCAGACCCATGGCGACCGTGACGACGGTGCTGCGCCCACGAAGCGGGCAGGTCAAAGGGTTGATCAGCTATCAGGCCGCCACGGATGCATCGGCCCCACAGTGCGCTCCCTCGTACGTGCTGCGCCCAAGGAGCGCCCGACAAGTACGACTCCTCACTGGATCTCATGCAGATCGACCAGATGTTGTCGTCCGGTCATGCGATTTCCGTACCCGACTGGGAGGGCCCGAAAGGGTCGATGTTCACCCCGAGACAGCCGGGTTACGCCGCGCTCGACGGCGTGCGCGCGGCCGAGGCTTTCACACCGCTCGGACTGTGGGGCACCGAGACCCCGGTCGCCGCGATGGGCTACTCCGGCGGGTCGTTCGGTACCAGCTGGGCCGCGCAAGTCCATCCGACCTACGCTCCCGAAATCCACTTGGTCGGTGTAGCCATGGGTGGTTGGACCGCGCCGATCGGCCGCTATCTGGAGGAGCTCGACGGCGGCCCGTTCTCCGGCTTCCTGCCGTCGCTGCTGCCGGGCATGATGCGCGCCGATCCACGGCTGGCGGCGGCTTTCGCCGAATATCTGACGCCGGCCGGACACGCTCTGATGGCCGCGGGCGACAGCAAATGCGTGACACCGAACGTGGCTCAGCACGCGTTCCTGCGCATGGACGACTACCTGACGATCCCGTTTTCACAACTGATGGACCAGGTACAGGCATCGTTCACCGGCCTCGAATTCGGCACCGTGGTACCGACCGCACCGCTGCTCAGCTACAACGCCGTGCACGACGAGATCCTCGACATCACCTGGGCCGACCAGGCGACGGCGTGGTGGTGCGCAACGGGAGCACGGATCACCTCGGTGCGCGACCAGTTGAGCGAGCACGTGAGCCTGCAGATCAGTGCGACGACCGCGGTCCTGCGCTGGATCGATGACCGTCTCGCTGGGCAGGCCGCGCCGGAGGGTTGCTCGACGCGCACGGTGCCGACCATGGCACTCGAGGGCGCTTAGCTCCGTCGCGAACCTCGGATACGGAAAAGTCCACCCGCCGTGTGCTCACGGAACGGGTGGACTCAACCATTTACTGCGTACCCACTGCGTATGGAAACGGGCCGATCAGGCCCGTCCCCGCAGGTCAGGCTTACACGTCGTAGTAGAGCTCGAACTCGTACGGGTGCGGACGCAGGTTCACCGGCGCGATTTCGTTGTCGCGCTTGAGCTGGATCCAGGTCTCGATCAGGTCCTCGGTGAAGACGTTGCCTTCGGTGAGGTAGTCGTGATCCTGCTCGAGGCGGTCGATGACCGTCGCGAGGCTGGTGGGGGCCTGCGGGATGTTCTTGGCCTCCTCGGGCGGCAGCTCGTAGAGGTCCTTGTCGACCGGAGCCAGCGGCTCGATCTTGTTCTTGATGCCGTCCAGGCCGGCCATCATCATGGCGGCGAAGGCCAGGTACGGGTTACCCGAGGAGTCGGGCGCGCGGAACTCGATGCGCTTGGCCTTCGGGTTGTTGCCCGTCACCGGGATACGCACGGCAGCCGAGCGGTTGCGCTGCGAGTACACCAGGTTGATGGGGGCCTCGTAGCCCGGCACCAGACGGTGGTAGGAGTTCACGGTCGGGTTGGTGAACGCCAGCAGCGACGGGGCGTGGTGCAGGATGCCGCCGATGTAGTGACGCGCCAGATCCGACAGGCCGCCGTAGCCGGCCTCGTCGTGGAACAGCGGCTTGCCGTCCTTCCACAGCGACTGGTGCACGTGCATGCCCGAGCCGTTGTCACCGAAGAGGGGCTTCGGCATGAAGGTGACGGACTTGCCTTCCTGCCACGCGGTGTTCTTCACGATGTACTTGAACAGCTGCAGGTCGTCCGCAGCGCCCAGCAGGGTGCCGAACTTGTAGTTGATCTCGGCCTGACCGGCGGTGCCGACCTCGTGGTGGCCGCGCTCGAGCTCGAAGCCCGCGTTCTGCAGGTTGGTCGAGATCTTGTCGCGCAGGTCGACGTAGTGGTCGTACGGGGCGACGGGGAAGTAACCGCCCTTGTTGCGGACCTTGTAGCCGAGGTTGCGGCTGCCGTCCGGGTTGAACTCGTTGCCGGTGTTCCACGAGCCCGAGATCGACTCGATCTCGTAGAACGAGCCGTTCATGCCCGAGCCGTAGCGGATGCCGTCGAAGATGTAGAACTCGGCCTCGGCACCGAAGTACGCCGTGTCGGCGATACCGGTCGAACGCAGGTACTCCTCCGCCTTGCGCGCGATGTTGCGCGGGTCGCGGGAGTAGGCCTCACGGGTGAACGGGTCGTGCACGAAGAAGTTCAGGTTGAGCGTCTTCGCGGCACGGAACGGGTCGATCCGGGCGGTGCTGAAGTCGGGGAGCAGGAGCATGTCCGACTCGTCGATCGACTGGAAGCCACGCACCGAGGAACCGTCGAACGCGAGACCCTCTTCGGCCAGGTCGGCGGTGAACGCCTTGGCCGGGATCGAGAAGTGCTGCTGGACGCCGGGAAGGTCCGAGAAACGGATATCGACGTACTCGATGTCCTGTTCCTTGATGTACTGGATGACCTCTTCGGCCGTGCTGAACGTCACTTGTTCTCCTTACGGATCGGTTCCCAGCCCGTCACGATGCGTGGGTTCGTCGCGACCTGACGTTATGGACGCGGTGTTTCCCTACAGTCAAGGCTGTGTTTCGCCAGTGTTACGCGCATGCCGGGCGACGGTGATGTCTGCCATCCGGGCGCGACCTGCAGGCCCAATCCTGCCATCTCCACCCGCGCGCGCTCACGTGACCTCCGTCAATGCGGTCGGTAGCCGCCCCCGACCCGGCTCTATCCTGGAACTCATGGCGCGCATCACCGGCACATGGCTCTCGGGCAATCCCACCGAAGGCGACGACGAGACAGCGGGTTACCCCGGCGAGCTCTACGGGTTGCCTCGCGAGGGCGCTGGCTCGCTGGCTCCGACGTGGCGGCGGGTGGTCGCGTTGTTCGTCGACTGGTTCATCGCGGTGGGTATCGCGGCCGTCATCACCGGCAGTTTCGCGTCGTCGTCGGTGCCGCTGCTGGTGTGGTTCGTGATCGGTGTGCTCGCGGTGACGCTGTTCGGGTTCACCCCCGGCCAGTACTTCCTGCGGATGCGGGTGGCGCGGATCGACGCGCCCGTGCCGGTCGGGTTCGTGCGCGCGCTGGCCCGGCAGGTGCTGGTGTTCTTCGTGGTGCCCGCCCTGTTCACCGATGCCGACGGCCGCGGCATGCACGATCAGGCCACCGGCACCGCGCTGGTCAACGCCCGCTGATCGAGCGCGCGGCGTGCGGCGCGGCCATACGATCAGGCCGTGTCACTGAATCCGGCCCTGTTGGCCGTACGTTTTCTGCTCGAACTGATCGCCATCACTTCGTTCGGGGTGTTCGGCTGGCGTGCCTTCGATTCCCCGTGGCGATATCTGCTCGTCGTGGTGCTGCCGGTCGCGGCGGCTGTGCTGTGGGGCACGCTCGCGGTCCCCGACGACCCGAGCCGCAGCGGTGACGCGCCGGTGCCGGTCCCCGGTCCGGTGCGGCTCGGGGTCGAGCTCGCGGTGCTGTTCGGCGGGGCCGCGGCCCTGTGGGCAGCGAGTCTGCCCCGATTGGCACTGATCTCGGCCGCTGTCCTCGTCGGCTATCACCTGCTGGCCTACGACCGTGTGCTGTGGCTGCTGACCGGCCGCACGTCCCAGGCCTGAAAAAGCGGCGAGCCCGTCACCTTGCACGGTGACGGGCTCGCGACGGGGTGGATCAGCGGCGACGGATGGCGCGCTGCATGCCCTTCATCTTCGCGCCGGGGGGCATCGGGCCCTTCGGCATCGCGGGACCGCCGCTGCGGGAGCTGAGGGCCGAGAGCCTGCCCTCGATCTGGTCGATCCGCTTGACGTCGATGTTGCGCGGCAGCTTGGTGAGGAACTTCTGCAGGTCCTTGAGCGGGGTCTGGCCTTCCTCGTTGCCGACGATCACCTCGTAGATGGGGGTGTCACCGATGAGGCGCCCGGTGCGCTTCTTCTCCTGCGCGATGAGCGACTTGACCCGCTGCGGCGAACCCTCGGCGACGAAGATGACGCCCGGCAGACCGATCACGCGGTGCACCGCGTCGAGCTGGGTGGTCGCGGCCACGCCGTTGGCGACCCGCCACTTGCCCTGCAGGTTCTCCAGCACCCACGCCGCCGCGCCCGCCTGGCCCTCGGCCTTGCGGTAGACGTTCTTCTGCACGCGCCGCCCGAAGATGATGAAGGCGAACAGCACACCGAGCAGCAGACCGAGCGGCAGCAGGAACCACTGCATGTCGAAGATCAGGCCGATGACGAAGAACACCACCGTCGTGGCCACGAGTGCGCCGATCATCAGCGGCAGCAGCGCCTTGTCTTCCTTGCGCTGCATGTTGAACGCCTGCCACAACTGCTGACGACGTTCGCGTGATGCCTGCTTGCGGGCCGCTTTAGCCGCGGCCTTGGCTTCCTTCGACGGCTTGCCGCCCTTGCCTCCTGCCATGGTGTTCAGCTTAGATGCACGCTCGCTCGCCGGTCGGACCGCATGACACTCGCGACGATTCGTCGCGCTTTCCGCCGCGTGTCCGGCGAGAATGGCGCAGGTGCGCCCGATCACCGACAACAGTGCCCACTCCCCCGTCACCGACGGTGCCGACGACGAGGTGGCCGAACGGCTGGCCGCGGCCCTGCGCTGCGCCACGGTCTCGGCCGACGATCCCGCCCGCAGCGCCGACGCCGAGTTCGCCCGCCTGGCCGAGCACCTCGAGGCCGCGTTTCCGCTGACCCACGCCGAGCTCGAGCTCACCGTGTTCGGCCGCAGCAGGCTCTACCGCTGGCCGGGCGTCGAGGAGGGTGTGTCGGCGATTCTGCTGGCCCATCAGGACGTGGTCCCGGCCGACGACCCGCAACGCTGGACCTATCCGCCGTTCGCCGGTGTGGTCGACGACGAGTTCATCTGGGGCCGGGGCGCGATCGACGACAAGAGCCGCGTGCTCGCCGTTCTCGAGGCCGTCGAGTGGGCATTGCGGAACGGGATCCGGCCGAGCCGCACGGTCTACCTGGCCTTCGGTCACGACGAGGAGGTGTTCGGTGACGGCGGCGCTGTGCGTATGGCCGGGCACCTGCGCGACCTCGGCGTACGGGCCGATCTGCTGCTCGACGAGGGCGGTGTCATCACCGACGGGGTCGCCGACGGCGTCGACCGGCCGGTCGCCAGCATCATGCTCGGCGAGAAGGGCTACGCGACGGTGCGGCTTTCGGTGACCGAGACCGGCGGCCACTCCTCGATGCCCGGGCGCCAGACCGCGGTCGGCAGGCTGGCTCGCGCGGTGGCCCGGGTGCAGGACCGGCCGATGCCGTTGCGGCTGACGCCGGTGATCGCCGACATGCTGGCCCGGATGCGCGTGGCCCTGCCCGGGCCACGCCGCAAGCTGCTCGGGCTCACCGATTCCGAGGTGCTGTCGCGGCTCGCGGCACCGCTGCTCACCCGGATCATGGCGCTGGCTCCCAGCACCGAAGCGCTCGTGCGCACGACGACGGCACCCACGGTGATCGCGGGTGGGGTGAAGGCCAATGTGCTGCCGCAGAGCGCGGAGGCGCTGGTGAATTTCCGTATCCTGCCCGGTGATTCGGTCGCGGCCGTCCTCGCGCACTGCCGCCGGGTGATCGGCGACGACGGCGTGACGGTCGAACTCGTCGGCCCCACCTCCGAGCCGTCACGGGTCGACGGCCCCGGGCCCGCGTACGAACTGATCGCCGAGCTCGCCACCGGCCTGGTGCCAGGCATCGTCACCACCACCGGTCTGGTGCCGGGTGCCACCGATTCGCGCCACTACGACGATCTGGTCGAAACGCGCTGTAATTTCGCGCCGATTGTGCTCGACGCCAAAGACCTGGAGCGGATACACGGAACCGACGAACGGATCTCGCGGCTCAACTACGCTCGGCTGATCGAATTCAACCGGCGTCTGATCCAGCGGCTCGCCGCACCGAGCGACCGGCCCGAGCAGGCCGCGTCCACCGACCGGACAGCGCCCGAGCCGACAGGAACGCAGCAATGACCACCGAGACCGGTGAATTCGCGGGCAACGGCGGGCGGATCGCCTGGCGCGCATGGCAACCCGACGCGCCGCGAGCCGTGGTGACACTGGTCCACGGCGTGGCCGAACATTCCGGCCGCTACGAATATGTCGGTGCCGCGCTGGCCGAGGCCGGGTTCGCGGTGTACGCCCTCGACCATGTCGGGCACGGGCACTCGGCGGGTCACCGGGCCAATATCGGTTCGATGGATGCCGCCGCCGACAATGTGGCGGCCCTGCTGGAAATCGCCGGTGCCGCCAACCCCGGCCTGCCACGCTTCCTGCTCGGGCATTCGATGGGCAGTCTCGTCGTCCTGCATCTGGCCACCCGCGCGGCCGTCGACGTGACGGGTGTCGTGGTGTCCGCACCGCCGCTCGACATCCCGCTCGGCAATCCGGTGCAGCGTGCGGCGGCGCCACTGCTCACCCGGTTCGCCCCGAATCTCGGTGTGCTGAAACTGGATTCGTCGGAGATCAGCCGCGATCCCGAGGTGGTCCGCGCCTACGACAACGACCCGCTGGTGTTCCGAGGGAAGCTGCCCGCGCGCACAGCCGTCGAGATCCTGCGCCACACCGAACTGGTGAAGCAGCGCCTCGGCTCGCTCACCGCACCGCTGCTCGTGCTGCACGGCACCGGCGACGCGATCGCCGCGCCGTCGAGCGCCGACGTGCTGGAACGCGACGCGGGGTCGGCCGACAAGACCGTGCGCCGCTATGCGGGCTACTACCACGAGGTCTTCAACGAACCCGAGCGCGACGAGGTGATCGGCGACGTCGTCGAGTGGCTCACGAACCATATTACCGACAAGTAACTTGTCGCCTAGTAGACTCCGACCATGGGAAACACCACTTCCGGCGCCGTCGCCTTCGTCCGCGCCAGCTGGCACAGTTCCATCGTCAACAAAGCACACGAGGGCTTCCTCGCCGAGTACGCCGACCTGGGCTTCGACCAGGCGGTGGTCGAGGTGTTCGACGTGCCGGGCGCCTTCGAGATCCCGCTGCACGCCAAGCGCCTGGCCACCACCGGCCGCTACGAGGCGATCGTCGCCGCCGCATTGGTCGTCGACGGCGGCATCTACCGCCACGACTTCGTCGCCTCGGCGGTGATCGACGGGCTGATGCGCGTGCAACTCGACACCGATGTGCCGGTGTTCTCGGTGGTGCTCACCCCGCACCACTTCCACGAGCACAGCGAGCACGTGGACTACTACACCAACCACTTCGTGACGAAGGGAGCCGAGGCCGCCCGCGCGGTGGCGAACACCCTCAGCTCCCTTCGATCGCTGCCGGTTTCCTGATTTACTCGAACTGAGTCCAGCAGACCTGCTCGCCCTGCAGGACGCCGGTGCGGAAGGCCTCGAGGCGCTGGTATCCGCTCGGCACCACCTTGCCGTCGACATCGCTGGCGGCGAGGCCGTCGGCGAGCAGGCCGGAGACCGCTTCGTCGAGGTCACCCGCCGACAGTCGCGGATCACTGCCCGGCTCACTGAGTTTCGTGGTGAGCGCACCCGACAGGCAGGCCGTGCGAAGGCCGGCGGTGGCCGCGCCGGTCAGCGAGACCTTCCGATCCTGTTGCAGCGCAAGGGCGTAGCGGGAGACGAACACCACGGCGGCGTTGTAGTCGCCGGTGACGACCGCCGACAGCGGTTCCTCCTCACCGCTCGCGCCTTCTCCGGCCCGCTTGGCCATGGCGGGCACGTCGGTGCCGATGGTGTTGGACGACGGGCAGTACGAGACCGGTTCGGTCGTGGTCGTTTTCGCGCAGTTGCGGGTGACGCCGCTGTAGTCGAACTTGGGCGCGTTCTGCACCGGCATCGACTTGCCGAGCTGGGTGGCGAGCGTGCTGAGCGTTTCCTGGTCCACCGGCAACTGCTTGTCGCGCTCGTCCTCCTCGAAGGTGACCGGCAGCCCCTCGCGGCGCTTGGCGATCTCGTCCTTGTCGATGGCCTTGCACGCCTTGGCGCCGTCGGTGTACCCCATCTGCACCGCGGTGACCCGCTCGAACGCCGAGCCGTGGATGGCGTCGGGGTCGTTGGGGTCGCGGTCGCGCACGGCGACGGTCGCGCCGAGGACACCGTTGAGGCCGTCGGTGGTGTTGAGGGTGAAGTGCTTCGAATTGCCTTCGGCCACATGGCGGAGGAACACACCGGCCAGGCAGTCGGCCTGCTGTTCCTTCACCAGGCCGTCCATCAGGAAGCCGCGCAGCAGGTCGGCCTGCGCCTGGATGGCGTGCCCGTACTCGTGGGCCAGCACCATCACCACCGACATCTCTTTGTACTTGTCGACCAGCAGCGGCAGCAGCACCTCACGGTCCCAGCCGATGGTGTGGTCGAGCGGGCAGTACGCGGCATTGACCAGCTTGTAGGTGCTACCGAAGCAGAACTCCACCGACTCGGCCTCCGAGGCACGCGCCGACCAGGAGATGTACTTCGAAGCCGGTTTGAAGTCGCCGCGGAAAGTCTTGGAATACTCCCCCTGCCAGTACTCTTCGATGTCGGCGATCGCGTTCATCGCGAGCTTGTCGATGGCACCGTTGTCGGTGTTCTCGGCCTTCTTGTCGGTGTCGGGCACACCCGGGCGCGGGCCGCTCGGCCCCTCGCTCGAGGTCGCGCCCGCCACCTCCCACGGGTTGTCCTGCGTAGGTACCGCCTGGTCGCCGGTGACGGTGTTCGCCGTCGAGCAACCGGTGACCAGCACCCCCACACTCATCAGTGCCGCGGCCACGGCCACGCCGAACCGATGTCTTCTCATACGCTGTCCTCCCCGGAAATGACGCGGACACGAAGCCTCCGCTGTCGAGCGCTCACATGGTAATCCAGAAGTGTCAGCGGTCCATTCGGAGCGTGGCGAGCACAGCGCGATGGTCGGTTCCCGGAAGGGTCAGTGTGCGAACGTCTTCGGCGACGCCACCGGCGACGAGCACGTAGTCGATACCGAGCAACGGACCCCAGCGGCGGTCGGCGGGGTAGGTGAGCAGGATGCCGTCGCCGGTCTGGTCGGCGGCCGAGGCGAACGGGCCGTCGAGCAGTGCCCGGTAGGCCGAATGATTCTGGGTCGCGTTGAAATCCGCGCCGACGATCGCGGGCGCGCTGGTGGCGGCGAGGATCTCGTCGACCCGGCGCATCTCGTTCGACCACGCCACGAAGTCCAGGTTCGGCGGCATGGGATGGAAGGCGAACACCGAGATCGGACCGCGCTGCGGGTGTTCCATGGTCGCGCCGAGGTTGCTCATCACGAATCCGTCGAACTTCTCGGTGTCGCGCAAGGGATAGCGGCTGTAGATCCCGGTGCCACCCCCGCCCGCGTGGGCCGCTTCGAGGTAGACGTGCGGAAGCTGCTCCTCCAGCCCGGCCGCGCGCAGCGCCGTGATCGCGTCGAAGGTCAGTTCCTCGACGGTGAGTAGATCGACATCGTTGTCGCGCACCGTCGAGACCACCGCTTTCGGGTCGGCCTTGCCGAAGAGGATGTTCGACTGCAGCACAACTACTTCCGGCCCGTCGGCGGCACGCGCCTCGGGCACATAGGACGGCACGACCAGCGCACCGGCCCCCACCAGCACCGCGGCCCCCGCGGCGGCGCTGCGCCACCCGCGCGCGAGCATCAGCAACACCACCCCCACCACGGCACCGAGCATCAACCACATCGCCCCCGAAGCCAGCAAGACCAACGTTCTCTGCTGCCAGTTCCCGACGTGCAACACGATCCCGGCCACCGCCGCGATCACTGCGCCCCACCCCAGGACGAGCAGCGCTCGATCCATCCATTCACGCATCATGCGAGCAGCCTAAGCGGGCACGCATCGGGTCTGGATGTGGTGCCTCTGAGGATTCTCTGAGGGGCCTACACTGGCCGCCGAGAAGGAGGTGGCCGTGTACATCGAACAATTCAGTGCCGCCGGACAGCTCACCGAGCAGGCGATCGAGGACCTGATGACCGTCGCGACGAGCCGCACCCCCGCGATCACGGTGACCGTCGGTACCAGGACCGTTCAGCTGCCGGTCCTGCCCGTCTGCTGGCCGGAACTCGACGTCCGTGCGGGCACCCCGATCACCGTGGAAACGGCCGACCCCGATGCCCTGCGCGAGTTCGTCACGACCTTCCAGCGCGTGACCGGTGCGCCGGACTAGAGCGGCATGCCCGCTTCGATCCAGTTGTAGGCCTGGATCTTTCGCGACGCCGGATCGTTGACGACCTGGTTGATGAGGTCGTTGATCTGATCGGTCGACAGCGGATAACCGTAGTGTTCGGCCGCGCCCGCCGAGGCCCAGAGCGAAGCGAACAGGCCAGGCCCGCCCAGGATGTGGGTGAGCGCGTTGGCCACCTCGTCGACGGTATCGATGACGCCGTGCACCAGGGCGATCGCGATGTCCTCGTCACCGGGGACCGCACCGGGCGCCAGCGCACCGGACTCGACCGCCCGCGCGGCGAGCCACTCACGCGGGATCAGCGGGTTGGAGCCGATGGCATCGCCGAGGTAGTAGCGCCATTCACCGGGGTTGCCCTGGTCGAAGGCGTGGATGTAGAAGGTGCGCGTGAGCGCCCACAGCGCGATGTAGCGCAACGCGACCTGTTCGGGGCTCAGTTCCACCACCTCGGGACCGCTCGCCCGGTCCTGCTCGAGCAGCCCCCACGAGTAGGTGAACCAGACCAGTTCGGAATTGCCGACCCAGGTGGCGGGCAGCCGTTCGGCCAGCGCGGCCACATCGGCGGCGGGGCCGTCGAACCCGGGAGCACCGGACGCCTCGGCGCGCAGGTTCTCCACGTAGCCGCGCAGGGCGTCGACGGAGGTGAACACCGCGTAGCCCAGCTGGGAGAAGCGGGTGAGGTCGGCATCGGCCGGTTCGAGCAGCAGCACCACGGGCATCCCGACACCGGGCTGCAGGCCCTCGGGCCAGAACGCCTCCGCCACCGCGAGTTCACGGCCGGTGATGGGGTCGGAGACCTCGCTGTCGAGCAGCGGGAAACCGAAACCGTCGGCGACGAGATCCTCGACGAGGGCATTCACCTGGTCGACGGCCGGGTCACCGACCGTGACACCGGCAACGCCGACAGTCAGCAGCGTCGGCCGGTGCAGGTTGCCCGTACGCAGCTTCTCCAGGAACGTATCGGCCGCCCGCGACAGCTGCATGCGCCGCGCGCGCAGGAATTCGCGATAGTTCTCCACGCGCCAGAGGTTGGGGTCGGTGGGTATCCACTGTGAGGCGAGGACGCCCGGGTTGCGCCGCTCCATCTCCGCGAAGTAGTCGGCCGGTTCGCGCTCGCCCACTTCGGCTTCCGAGCCGGGACTCAGGAAGCAGAAGTTGGCGATCGCATTGATCTCGTTGCGTTCGTAGCCGTATTCGCGCAGCAGGGTTTTGGGGAACAGGTAATGCACCTGCACCGGGGTGCGGTCGCCGAACTGTTCGATGCCGAGTTCGGTTCCGGTGCCGAGATCGCGCGAACCGTCCACGCGGGTGAGCAGGTACAGCAGCGGGTAGAAGCGCGAACCGCGGGTGGCGCCTGCGAAGTCGTCGGCGCACAGGTCGAGCGAGCCGCCGCGCAGGCGTTCCAGGGAGGCGATCAGCGCGTCGATACCGCCGCGTTCGAGGGTGTCGTAGTCCTGCTGCAGGAAAGTCTCGGTCGACCCGCTGAAGCGGCCCCACAGCGCCGAATGGATGTACCAGTACAGCACCCGGTCGCGGTGCAGGTCGTTGTCGAACTGCCCGCCGTTGAGGAAAAGCAGCCGGGTGATGACCGGAATCGCGTAGCGGCCCATCAGGACTCGGTCGTGGTCGAGGCCGAGCCTACCCGCGACGGTGTCGAGGAAGGTGTCGACCTGGCGCGCCGACTCGCTCAGCGCCAGCTCGAATTCGGCGGGCCCGAGGTCGCCGAGCGCGTCGAAATGCGAGCGGCCGTTGCCGACCGCGATCACATTGCGCAGCAACCAGTCGAGGGTGAAGGTGTAGCCGTCCTTGTCCCAGCGGATGAGGTGATCGCGCAGGTTGCCGCGCGCCTGCGGCCACTGGGCGCACAGGGTGGCCAGCGCCAGGTCGCCCTTGGAGAGTTTGGTGCCACCGGAGTTCACCCGGTTGAAGATGTCGACCACCTCGTCGACCGTGCGGTCCGAGCCGGTGATGGTCTCGACATTGAACTCGCGATGGGTGATCTCGCGCAGCTTGTTCAACCGGTCCAGGTACAACGCCAGCGTTTCCGGCGACTCGTCGGGGAACCGGGACATGTAGTGCATCGGGCCGAGCGCGAACAGTTCGGTGACATCGATCCACGCCGGACTGATGTCGCGACCGGGCACCTGGAACTCGAAAAGCTCACGCTCGACATCGAAATGGAGGCCGGTGAACGCGACCGCGTCGCCCTCGAAGAACGACGGCGCCTTCCCGCGCACGATGCCGTAGAGGGTGGTGATGCGCTGCTGGCCGTCGAGCAGCAACTGCCGCAGGCCCGAGCCGGCGGCCGTGCCGCGCACCGCGATGTCGTCGGATCCCGTCTCCCACACCAGCAAGCCACCGACCGGGTACCCCAGGTACAGCGACCGCATGAGCCCACGCACCTGATCGCGGTTCCACACGTACCCGCGCTGGAACTCCGGCAGCAGCACGGCCCCGGAATCGATCTGGTCGAGCAGGGTGGACAGACGTGTCACGACAGCCTTTCGATCGCGTTCTCCCAGCGGCGAACCGCCCCATCGTCGCACGGATCGTACCGACAGGCTCCGACATCCCAGCGCCCGAACAGGACTGGCGGGTCGAGTGCCGCGCTACCCGGTCCCGGCCACCGCGGCACGGAACTCCGCCGAGGCGTAGAACGGTGCGAGCCTGCGCCGCAACAGTGCGTCGAGATAGCCGCGTTCGTCGAGCTTTTCGAGCACCGACGGGCCGAAACGCAGTGCCTCCTCCATGATGTCGGCGCGGCTCACGCCGAGCTCGGCCAGGAGTTCGGTGAGCGCGGTGTCGCCGTACTTGTCGAAGACGTGGTCGATGCCCTCGTCGAGCAGCGCGTGGAAGTAATCGGTGTCGCGGAACGAGCGCCAGAACTCGAAGGCGAGCACGACGATGTCCTCGACGTCGTCGGCCGAGACCACCTCACGGAACGTGCCGACCGAATCGCCGACGTGCTTGCGCCAGGTCTCGCGGGCGGTGTCGATGAGTACCTCGTCGGCGTCGTTGCTGTTGCCGCGCAACACGAATCGCGCACCGGTGCGGGTGATGCGGCCGACACCGTTCTCGATCACGGGCATCGCCGGTTCGGCCAGTCGCGACAGCGCCCCGCGCAGCGAGGCGGCCAGCCCGCCGCCCTCCACGTGACGCCCGTCGTCGACCGCGGTCACCACCGCGCGCTGCACGGCCTCCACGCAGGCGTCGACGGTGACGGGGCTGTTCAGCACCATGCGCAGCAGCCGGTGCGTCACCTCCATGCCCGCGATCGCGTCGACGAGGTCGTCGAAGTGGCGGGTGTCGACCACCTCGCCGACCTCGATCTCGTCGTTGACGCGATGGTTGTACAACCGCGCGGCTACCTCACCGACGAGTTCGGGGATGGCGCCCTCGACGGGGAACTGCACCGCGTACTTGTGCGCGACGGCCTTGATCTGCTCGCGGGTGACGGCCTCGGCCAGGGTCAGCACGTCGGCCTCGGCGAGCGCGCCGTCCACCTCCTCGGTGATCAGTTCGAGAAAACCCGCGGGATCGCGCAGCCGCCGCTTCTCGAAGGCCACGTGTGCGTCGAGTACCCGCATGGCGAGGTCGATGTCCATGGTGCCCAGATTGGCACACTTCGCGGCGGCGGGTGAGCGAGGTCGAAGGATGACCGAAACCGCGTGCGACACGCCCGGGAATTTCCGCAGACTCCGCCCATACGGTGGTGTGATGCAGCCCAATGCGCGGTTTGCTGACGAGTGTGGCATACTTGGACGCTGAGACTGGGCTGATCGCAAGTGATCGCCGTGGCTCACCTACGGAAAAGACTTTTAAAAACATGACTCAAGGCACTGTTAAGTGGTTCAACGGCGAAAAGGGCTTCGGCTTCATCGCCCAAGACGGAGGCGGCCCCGACGTCTTCGTGCATTACTCGGCCATCGGCGGCTCGGGCTTCAAGTCGCTCGAAGAGGGCCAGCGCGTGGAGTTCGAGGTCGGTCAGGGCCAGAAGGGCCCCCAGGCTCAGGACGTCCGCGCCATCTGATTTCGGCGTGATGCTGTAGAAAGGCCCCGCACCACTGGTGCGGGGCCTTTCTCATGTCCTCATACCCCGAAGACACGCTCGACGACGGCCCGGGCCCGGCGCGTGATGCGCAGGTAGTTGTCGAGGAATTCGCTGCCGTCGTCGTTGGGCCAGCCGGCCACGCGCGCCACCGCCGACAACAATCGACCGGGACCGGGCAGCTGATCGGTCGGCTTGCCCTTCACCAGCACCAGCGCGTTACGGGCCGCCGTCGCCGTGAGCCACGATTCCCGCAGCAGCGCAACGTCTTCCGGCTCGAGGATGCCCTCGGCCTCGATCACGTCGAGCGACTGCAGTGTCGAGGTGTTGTGCAGGGCGGGCACCTCGTGGGCGTGCCGCAACTGCAGCAGTTGCACCGTCCACTCGATGTCGGCCAGGCCACCGCGACCGAGTTTGGTGTGGGTGGCGGGATTGGCGCCGCGCGGCAGCCGCTCGGAATCCACGCGCGCCTTGATCCGGCGGATCTCGCGCACCGCCTCGGGCGACACACCGCCTGCCGGGTAGCGCACCGGGTCGATGACATGCAGGAACCGCACACCAAGGTCCTGATCCCCCGCAACCTGGTGTGCGCGCAGCAGCGCCTGCACCTCCCACGACTGCGCCCACTGGGCGTAGTAGGCCTGATAGGCCGCGAGCGTGCGAACCAGGGCGCCTTGACGACCCTCGGGGCGCAGGCCCACATCGACCTGCAGCGGCGGATCGACACTCGGGGCACCGAGCAGCCGCTGCACGTTCTCGGCGACATTGGTCGCCCATTTCACCGCGGTCGTCTCGTCTTCGCCGGGCCGAGGATCGCACACGAACAGCACGTCGGCGTCGGAACCGTAGCCGAGTTCCTTGCCGCCGAGCCTGCCCATGCCGATCACCGCGATGTCGGCGGGCGCCGGTGCGCCACGCTCGGCTTCCGAGGCCCGGATGACCGCGCTGAGCGCCGCCTCGAGCACCGCGACCCACACCGACGACAGCGCCGCGCACACCTGCGGCACGTCGAGCATGCCGAGCAGGTCGGCCGAGGCGACCCGGGCCAGTTCGTGTCTGCGTAGCGAACGAGCCGCCGCCACAGCGCGTTTCGGGTCGTCGTAGCGGGCGGCGGCGGTCTGGATGCCGCGTGCCACGTCCTCGGGTTGCGGTCCGAGCAGCTGGGGTCCGCCCGGACCGTCGGCGTACATGCGGATGGTCTCGGGGGCGTTGATGAGCAGGTCGGGCAGGTACTCCGAGGAGCCGAGCACGATCATCAACCGCTGGGCGATGGCGCCCTCGTCGCGCAGTTCGCGCAGGAACCAGATCTGGTCGTCGAGCCCCTCCGACACCCGGCGGTACGCGAGCAGGCCCGCATCGGGATTCGGTGTGTCACCGAGCCATTCGAGCAGAGTCGGCAGCAGCAGCGCCTGGATGCGGCCCTTGCGCGACACTCCACCGGTGAGCGCCTTGAGGTGACCGAGCGCGTTCTCCGGGGCGGCGTAGCCGAGGGCGGCGAGCTGGCGCACGGCGGCGTCGGGGCTCAGGCGAAGCGCGTCGGAATCCATCCGGGCCACCGCGTCGAGCAGCGGCCGGTAGAACAGCTTGGCGTGCAGGCGGCGCACCCGCACCGCGTTGCGGCGGATCTCGGTGTCGAGCACGCCGACCGCGTCCTGGCGGCCGTCGGGCCGGATGTGGGCGGCGCGCGCCAGCCAGCGCATGCCTTCCTCGTCGTCGGCGGCGGGCAGGGTGTGTGTTCGTTTCAGCCGCTGCAGCTGCAGGCGGTGCTCGAGCAGGCGCAGGAATTCGTAGGAGGCGGTGAGATTGGCGGCGTCGTCGCGCCCGACGTACCCGCCCGCCGCGAGCGCGGTGAGCGCCTCGACGGTATTGGTGACGTGCAGCGAGTCGTCGACGCGCCCGTGCACCAATTGCAGTAGCTGCACAGCGAATTCGACATCTCGCAAGCTGCCCGCACCGAGTTTGAGTTCGCGTTCGCGCAGGTCGGCGGGCACCAGGTCTTCCACCCGGCGGCGCATGGCCTGCACGTCCGCGACGAAGTCGGTACGTTCGGAGGCGGCCCACACCATCGGCATGAGCGCGTCGCGGTACTGCTGTCCCAGTTCCAGATCGCCGGTCATCGGGCGGTTCTTCAGCAGGGCCTGGAACTCCCAGGTGCGCGCCCAGCGCTTGTAGTAGGCCAGGTGCGAATCGAGGGTGCGCACCAGCGCACCGGCCTTGCCCTCGGGGCGAAGCGCGGCGTCCACCTCGAAGAAGGCCGAGCTCGCGACACTCATCATCTCGGCGGCCAAGCGCGTGGCGGTGGCGTCGGCGGGCTCGGCGACGAAGACCACGTCCACGTCGCTCACGTAATTCAGTTCGCGCGCACCGCATTTGCCCATCGCGATCACCGCGAGACGCACCGGAACCTCGCCGTTCTTGCACACCCGTGCCACCGACACCGACAGGGCGGCGGTGAGCGCGGCGTCGGCCAGATCCGACAGGTGCCTGCCGACCACCTGATACGGCGGCACCGGTTCGTTCTCGACGGTGGAGGCCAGGTCGATCGCGGCGAGGAGCATGAGCTGATCGCGATACCGGTCACGCAGCAACGCGATCGACTCGGGACCGGAGATACCTGCCCGGAACAGCATGGGTCCCGCGTTGGGGCCGGTCTCGGGTTTCGCATCGACGGCGTCGAGCAGGTCGGCGATCAGTTCGTCGCGATCAGGAAGCCGACCGGCGCGCAGCACTTTCCAGCGCCGCGGTACGGCGACGAGGTGGTCGCCGAACGCCGTCGAGGAACCGAGCAGCGCGAAGAGCCTGCCACGCAGCGTCGTTTCGGAACGGATCGCCGAATCCAGTTCGCCCCAGTCGTTTCCGAGCGCTTCGCGCAACCGCACGAGCGTGGACAGGGCCAGATCGGCGTCGGGCGAACGTGACAGCGCCCAGAGCACGGGCACGCCGTCGACATTGTCCCAGCCGAGCTGGTGCAGGGAGTCCGCCGCGGTGGGTTCGAGTAACCCGAGCCGACCTACGCCGGGAACAGCGGAGCGGGCAGTCGGTGGCCGGACCATGCGTCAAAACTTACATGGTCCTGGCAACGACAGCGTCACGCCGGATCCCCCGGCGCAGGAATCACAGGCTGAGGTATTCCTTGAGCTCCCAGGGGGTGACCTGGCTGCGGTAGTCGGCCCATTCGCGGCGCTTGTTGCGCAGGAAGAAGTCGAAGACGTGCTCGCCGAGGGTCTCGGCGACCAGCTCCGAGCGCTCCATCGCCTGTAGTGCCTCGTCGAGGGTGCCCGGCAGCGAGCGGAAGCCCATCGCGCGGCGCTCGGCGTCGGTCAGCGACCACACGTCGTCCTCTGCCTCGGGCGGCAGGTTGTACCCCTTCTCGATGCCGCGCAGACCGGCCGCGAGCAGCACCGCGAAGGTGAGGTAGGGGTTGCAGGCCGAATCTGGGCTGCGGATCTCGACGCGCCGCGACGACGACTTGTTCGGCGTGTACATCGGCACGCGGACCAGCGCCGAGCGGTTCGAACGGCCCCACGACGCGGCAGTGGGGGCCTCGCCGCCGTGGATGAGGCGCTTGTAGGAGTTGACCCACTGGTTGGTGATCGCGCTGATCTCCGGGGCGTGCTCGAGGATGCCCGCGATGAACGAGCGAGCGGTGCTCGACAGGTTGTTGGGGTCGTCCGGGTCGGCGAAGGCGTTGGACTCGCCCTCGAACAGGCTCATGTGGGTGTGCATGGCCGAGCCGGGGTACTGGGAGAACGGCTTGGGCATGAACGTCGCGCGCACACCCTCGTCGATCGCCACCTCCTTGATGAGGTAGCGGAAGGTCATCACGTTGTCGGCCATCGATAGCGCGTCGGCGTAGCGTAGGTCGATTTCCTGCTGACCGGGCGCGCCCTCGTGGTGGCTGAACTCCACCGAGATGCCCATCGACTCGAGCGCGTCGATGGCGTGGCGGCGGAAGTTGGGGGCGGAGTCGTGCACGGCCTGGTCGAAGAAGCCGCCGTTGTCGGCGGGCATCGGCTGGTAGCCGTCCTTGAGCTGGTTCTCCAACAGGAAGAACTCGATCTCGGGGTGCACGTAGCAGCTGAACCCCACGTCGGCGGCCTTGTTCAGCTGACGGCGCAGCACGTGGCGCGGGTCGGCCCACGACGGCGAACCGTCGGGCATGGTGATGTCGCAGAACATGCGCGCCGAATGCTGGTGGCCCTTGGAGCTGGCCCAGGGCAGCACCTGGAAGGTCGACGGATCGGGCCGCGCGACCATGTCCGCCTCGGACACGCGCGCGAAGCCTTCGATGGCCGAGCCGTCGAAGCCGATGCCCTCCTCGAAGGCGCCTTCGAGCTCGGCGGGGGCGATGGCGACGGACTTGAGGTAGCCCAGCACGTCGGTGAACCAGAGACGTACGAAGCGGATGTCCCGCTCTTCGAGCGTCCGCAGCACGAATTCCTTCTGGCGATCCATACGGCGAGCGTAGGCACCCGGCGTTAAATCCGTGTTACATACGCCGACTCGTTTGCTATCACGTCACATCGTCCGCACTTCTCACCTGGCGTGACCGGGCGGTGTGCGCGGTCTCTCACCCGCCGCAGGTGAGTCCGGGCGCGGGCGTGGCGAGTTCGGTGAGGTAGGCGATGACGGCGTCGTCGAGGCATCGGTCACCGGCGACGAGGGCGGCGGTGTGCCGGTTGCCCCGGAAGGTGACGAGCGCGGCGCCGAGTTGCTCGGCCAGGTCGACACCGGCCTGGTACGGGGTGGCCGGGTCCTCGGTGGTGGAGACGACCACGATCTTCGCGACGCCGGGCGCCGATACCCGGTGCGGTTCGCTCGTGTTCGGCACCGGCCAGGACGCGCACAGTTCCAGCGGAGCGGCGCCGGTACCCTTGCCGTCGTCGAGAAAGGGTGCGGCCCTGCGGTATTCGGCGTCCTGACGGGCCACGACCGCGGGGTCGGTGATGCGCGGGTCGTCGACGCAGCGGATGGCGTTGAACGCGTCCTGGGTGTTGGCGTAGGTGCCGTCGGCCCGGCGGCCGTCGTAGAGGTCGGCCAGTTGCAGCAGGGTGTCCCCCGTGCCGCCCTGCAGCTCGGTGAGGCCGCGGGTGAGCAGGGGCCACATCTCGTCGCTGTAGAGGGCCTGCTGGACACCGGTGATGGCGTCGTTGTAGCTCAGGCCGCGCGGATCCTCGGTGCGGGCCGGGGCGGCTTGCAGCGGGTCGACGAGTTGCCGGAAGCGGGCGACGGCGCCGGCGGGGTCGGTGCCGAGCGGGCAGTCGGCGCTTTGGGCGCAGTCGGCGGCGTAGGCGTCGAACACGCCTTGGAAGCCGGCCGCCTGGCGCAGCGATTCCTGCACCGGCTCCTGGGAGGAGTCGACGGCGCCGTCGAGGACCATCGCGCGCACGTTCTGCGGGTACTTCTCGGCGTAGGCGGCGCCGAGGCGGGTGCCGTAGGAGTAGCCGAGGTAGGTCAGTTTCGCGTCACCGAGGGCGGAGCGCAGCACGTCCATGTCCTGGACGACTTCGCGGGTGCCGACATGGCCGAGCAGATCGAGGCCCGAGCGCTCGGCGCAACGACCGGCGTATTCGCGGTTCTCGGCTTCGGCCTCGGCGATGCCCGCGGGGGTGTTGTCGGTGGGTGGTTCGGCGCGCTCGGCATCGGCTTCGGGCGGGGTCAGGCAGACGATCGCGGGCAGCGACGAGCCGACGCCGCGCGGATCGAACCCGATGCGATCGAATCGTTCGGCCAGCTCGGTGCGGTGTCCGACGGTGACCATCGACAGCCCGGAGACGCCTGGGCCGCCCGGGTTCATCAGCAGCGACCCGATCTTGTCTCCCCTGGCCGGGATGCGCGACAGGGCGATCTGGGCGGTCGGGCCGTCGGGCCGGGCGTAATCGATCGGCACGGTGACGCGCGCGCACTGGGTGCTCGGCGGCAGCCGTTCCTCCGGGCTGCCGAACTCCTCGCAGGAACCCCAGTCGATGCGCTGTTCGTAGAAATTGTTCAGGCCGGGGGGTGACGGCGGCAGCGGAGTGGGCGGGGTGGCGCTGTCGCTGCCGGTTCCGCATCCGGTGGCGACCAGCGCGCAGATCGCGCCGAGAACAACGACGAGCCTGCTTCGCTGCACAGTTGGCCAACCTTTCCGCGCCGGGCGGCGCAACACGACGCACCCGAACGGGCTCGCCATCACGGTAACCGAAGCGCGGGTGTGACCGATCCCACCGGCCACGCCCTTAAAACGGTTCGGGGCGAGGTGGCACACTGGATGCGTCAGAAAAACCCGGGGACCCGCTACGGGCCTCGAGGAACCAGACGAAAGTAGGGACGATGATGTCCGTATCCGATGAGCAGAGCCCTGCCTACGGTGCCGCTCCCGCTACCACCCCCAAGCCTCGCCGCAAGACCCGCGTCCAGCATCTGCAGCAGATGAAGGCCGAGGGTGAGCGCTGGTCGATGCTGACCGCCTACGACTACTCCTCGGCCCGCCTGTTCGAAGAGGCGGGCATCCCTGTCCTGCTGGTCGGCGATTCCGCCGCCAACGTCGTGTACGGCTACGACACCACCGTGCCGATCACCGTGGACGAGCTGATCCCGCTGGTCCGTGGCGTGGTGCGCGGTGCCCCGAACGCCCTGGTGGTCGCCGACCTGCCGTTCGGCACCTACGAGTCCTCACCCCAGCAGGCGCTGGCCACCGCCACCCGCTTCATGAAGGAGGGCGGTGCGCACGCGGTGAAGCTGGAGGGCGGCGAGCGGGTCGCCGAGCAGATCGCGCTCATCACCGCCGCGGGCATTCCCGTGATGGCCCACATCGGTTTCACCCCGCAGAGCGTGAACACGCTCGGCGGTTTCCGGGTGCAGGGCCGCGGCGACGGTGCCGAGCAGCTCGTCGCCGACGCCATCGCCGTGCAGGAGGCCGGTGCCTTCTCCGTGGTGATGGAGATGGTCCCCGCCGAGCTGGCCGGGCAGGTCACCCGCAAGCTGACCATCCCGACCGTCGGGATCGGCGCCGGTGCCGATTGCGATGCCCAGGTGCTGGTCTGGCAGGACATGGCCGGATACACCAGCGGCAAGACCGCCAAGTTCGTGAAGCGGTTCGGCAATGTGGGCGACGAATTGCGTTCCGCCGCAGCGGCTTACGCCGACGAGGTGCGTCAGGGCACCTTCCCGGGACCCGAACACAGCTTCTGATCCGCACGCATCCGACCCCGTCACCCGGCGGGGTCGGGCAGCGGCGCGGCGGACGGCGAGATGGCAGACTCGGAGTCGAAACAGCCGACTCGAAGAGGTACTTACGCATGCATCGCCGATGGAAGACCAGTCCCGGGCTCGTTGTCACCGGTGTCCTCGCCGCCGTGACCCTGACGGCCTGTGGCGGTGCAGAAGTCACCCCGAGCGGGTCCGCCACGACCACGACCGCCGGCGCCACCACCACCAAGACCGCGACGCCGAGCACCACGCTGGAGATCAGCGACTCCTCGGCGAACCAGTTGTGCGACATGATCCGCCCTGAGCTGTCGAACTTCCGGGTGCAGGGCCCGACGCTCGGCCGGCTCGCGCTGAACACGATGGTGCACGAGTGGGCGCTGCGCAACGGCGGCATCAACGGGCACGTGCTGGCCGACAAGGCGATGATCGACCGGGTGACGACCGAGGCCTGCCCCGATGTGCGCACCGAAACGCTCACCGCACTCGACCTGCCGAACCTCGCCGCGGGATTGGCGTTCTGATGCGCACTCTGTACCCCGAGATCGAACCGTTCGACAAAGGTCTTCTCGATGTCGGCGACGGCCAGTCGGTGTACTGGGAGGTCAGCGGCAATCCCGATGGCAAGCCGGTGGTGTTCGTGCACGGCGGACCCGGCGGCGGCACCGGTCCGCTGCAACGCCGGTTCTTCGATCCGGCGGTGTACCGGATCGTGTTGTTCGATCAGCGCGGGTGCGGAAAGTCGGTGCCGCACATCGCCGACGGGGCGAGCCTCGAGTTCAACACCACACCGCACCTGATCGCCGACATGGAGGCACTGCGCGAGCACTTCGGTGTCGAACGCTGGCAGGTGTTCGGCGGGTCGTGGGGTTCCACCCTCGGCCTCGCCTATGCCCAGGCGCATCCGGAGCGGGTCACCGAACTGGTGTTGCGTGGCATCTTCCTGTTGCGGCGCAAGGAGATCGACTGGTACTACAACGGCGCGGCGGGCAACATCTACCCCGCCGAATGGGCGAAGTTCCTGGCACCGGTGCCGCCCGAGGAGCGCGGGGACGACCTCGTCGAGGTGTATCACCGGCTGCTGCATTCGCCGGATCCGGAGATCGCGCTCGGCGCCGCCGTCGCCTGGTCGACATGGGAAGGCGCCACGAGTTCGCTACTGCCGCACCCGGATCGGGTCGCCGAGACCGGTGAGCCACGCTTCGCGCTCGCCTTCGCCCGCATCGAAAACCACTATTTCCGGCACGGCGGATTCCTCGACGAGGGACAGTTGCTGCGTGACATCCATCGGATCGCCGACATCCCCGGAGTGATCGTGCAGGGCCGCCACGACGTGGTGTGCCCCGCGGTGAGCGCCTGGGAACTGCACAACGCCTGGCCCGGCTCCACCCTGCACATCGTCGAGGACGCCGCACACACCGCGCACGAGCCCGGCATCACCCACCACCTGGTCGAGGCGACCGACCTGTTCGGGAAGCGAGGCTGACCCATGGCGATCGAAGCCGGACCCGCCGTCGTCGCGGCACTGCGCGAGGACATCGACCGGCTGCTCGCCGCCGAACCCGATGTCCGCGCCGACGCCGAGGACTCCGTGCACCAGATGCGGGTGGCCACGCGCCGGTTGCGCAGCGTATTGCGTTCCTACCGCAAGCTTTTCGACAGCGACGCCGCCGCCGAGACGGTGACGGAGCTGAAGTGGCTCGCGGAACTGCTCGGGGTCGCCCGCGACGCGGAGGTCCGGGGTGAGCGGTTCGCGAAACTGCTCGACGGGTTCGGCGAGGTGCCCGTCGAGGTCACCCGCCGCCTCGTCGGCGCCGCCGACGACGCCTACGCCCAGGCCCATGAGGAGATCCTCACCGCTCTCGACGGCAAGCGGTACGCGGCCCTGCGCGAGGTGCTCACCACATGGCGCACCGATCCCCCGCTCGACGATTCCCTCGCCGGTGACGACGCGGACGACGTGTTCGCGCGCGTGCTCGGCCGCGACCGCAAACGCCTGCGCAAACTGGTCTTCGCCGAGCCGACCGCCACCCCCGCCGACCGGGTGGAACTGCTGCACGACATCCGCAAGGGCGCCAAGCGTTTACGTTATTCCTGCGAAGCGGCGGGCGAGGTTCTCGGCACCGACGCCACCGACCTCGGCACGCGTGCCAAACGCCTGCAATCGGTCCTGGGCGACCACCGCGACGCCGTGGAATCCCGCGAAGCCATCCTCGCCGCCGCCTCCGATGCCACCGACGCCACGGTCTACGAACTCCTCGCCGACACCGAGGAAGCCGCGGCGGGCCGGGCGATCGCGGGTTATCCCGCTGCTGCTGCGTTCATCTCGACCGACTGATCGTCGGGCGGACGCGGCCGCCCGACGACCTCACCGGCACTCGCCCCGCACGGCGTCGAGTGACCACCGCAGCCGAGCCGTCACTCACGACACCGTTGCGGCCGCCCATGCCGAACAGAATCGATGTCACGTCGCTCGCGGCGGGGTTCGAACCTTGGGAGCGCGCCGACACCGACGCGCGCCGGGTTCACCCGATGTGGGCGGGCTCGCCGTTTCGGTCGGCGGTATAGGCGAATTCGATGGTTCTCGTCGCGGGATCGGCGGTGCGCAGGCGCACGGAGACCCGTTCGCCTTCCGGTGGCTTGCCCGCGCAGCGCGCCAGGATCGGGGGTTCGGCGACGAAGATCTCCGCGTCGCGGGAACCGTTGGCCTCGCGCAGGACCAGGGCGGCGAAGTCGGTGCCGACGCGGGGGCCGAGGATGGTGGCCTCGGTGAGGTCGACGCACGCGCGGTCGACCTTGTTGGCGAGCGAATCGGTGCGGCGCAGTGTTTCCGCGGCGGGCGCCAGGCCGTCGAGCACCCACTGCGGTACCTCGGTGCCCGCGCAGTGCGCCAGGCAGATCTCGGTGGTGAAGCGGTCGGCCAGGCGGCGCAGCGGGGCGGTGACGTGGGCGTAGGGGGCGCCGATGGCGCTGTGCGTCAGCTGGTCGGGAGTGGGGTCGTCGAGGTCGGCGAGCAGGGTGTAGCCGGCGCCGCGCAGCAGGGTGGTCGCCTCCGACATCAGGACCAGCCCGGCCGGAGTGTTGGGGTCGAGTGCTGCCAGCATGCGGCCGACCGGCAGGTCGTCGGGCCAGGCGATGTCGAGGGCGGCGGCGGTGCGACGCATCGAGGCGACGGCGGTGTCGGGCGGCGGCGGCATCGTGCGCAGCAGGCCGACCCGGGTGCCCTTGTGGTCGAGCATGATTCGCGCCGCGCACATACCGGTGAGCAGGGAGACCTGCTCGTTCCAGTCGTCGGCGGCGGTGCGCGGTTCCAGGTCGAGGCGCCAGTTGTCGCCGTGGCGCACCACGTCCTGGGCAGGCAGGCGCAGCGAGATCGCGCCACGCTCGAGACCGGCCTCGATCCGCAGCCGCCCGAATTCGGGCAGCGCGGCCAGCGAGGGGTGCAGCGTCCCGGCGTCGGCGGCGGCCTGGACCTGCTGGTAGTCGAAGCGTTCCCGGGAGCGCACCAGGGCGCGCTCGACCGAAAAGCGAAGGGGCGCGGCGTCGTTGTCGAGTTCGACGGTCCACAGCGCGACGGGCCGGTCGACACCGGGCAGCAGGCTCGCGGTCCCCTCCGACAGCACGGGCGGATGCAGCGGTACGGTGCCGTCGGGGAGATAGAAGGTCTGGCCGCGTGATTCGGATTCGCGGGCGAGGGCACCGCCGGGCACGATCACCGCGCCGAGATCGGCGATGGCGTAGTGCAGGGTGAAACCGGTCGCGGTGCGTTCGAGGTGCAGTGCCTGGTCCAGATCCATGGCGCTGGGTGGGTCGATGGTCACCAGCTCGAGGTCGGTGCGGTCCACCCGGGTGCCCGCGAACGCGTCGACCGCGTCGCGGGCCTCGGAGACAGCCTCGGCCGGATAGTCCGAGGCCAGTCCGAATTCGGAACGGATGGCGCCGAAATCGACCGGCGCCGAGACGATCCGTTGATGGAGTTCCATCCTGGCAGCGTAGCGAGTTCTACTGCAGTGCCAGCATGGTGCCGTTGAGCTGATCGAACGGGCCGTACACGGTGAAGGTGACCCGGCCACCCGGCACCGACGACGACACGGCGGCCGCCGCGTCGAGCGCCTGACCGAACGAGGCCGCCGACGGATGCGGCAGACCGGCGACGGTCCGGCCGAACTTGTTCTGGTGCACCCAGGCGGTATCGGCCGGGCTCAGGTCGACCTGGACCCCGCCGGGCAGCGGGGTCACCGCGACCGCACCCGCCGAACCGGCACCCATCGAGGTGAGCACCGCGGCGGCTCCGGCGATCAATGCACCGGCGACAATGGAACGAACTACCCGCATGGAAATGTGACCTGCTTCCGCGATCGATGTGTTGAGCCCGCACAACGGGCCCTGCCGACGGGCAACACTCTATGACCTCGCTCACGTTCCCGACGAGTTCCCGCGCATATTCACCGCCCCGTCGCGCGTCTCGCACGAATTGTTACTGTGGCGGCGGCACACCCGGCACAAGCCGGAAAGTGTTGCACCCACGTCGATAAATGGGAGTTCCGAGCGTATGTCGTCGCTGATTTACGATTACCTGTTGCCGATCCTCGGGCCTGACCAGGCCACCTACTGGGCCCAGGTGCTGATGATCAACCCCGCCTGACTCACCGCCTCACGAATCAACATGTCGCCTCCCGTTAACCTGACGGGAGGCGCCTTGTTTCCTGGGCCGCTAGCATCCCGCTGCGTGAGTAGAACTACCGCCGCCCTCGCGGCAGGCACCGCCGTCTTCGCCCTGCTTCTGACCGGTTGCGGCGAGGACTCGTCCACCGCCGCAGCCCCCGCAACCACCACCCCGGCCGTTCAGGTCGATCCCGGCAAGGCCGGCATGTTCGTGGTGAGCTATCGCAACGCTTTCCCGAAGCTGGCCGCAGGCCGTGACGACCTAGCGGTGAGCGGGGTGCTCAACCAGACGTGCTCCGACATCAAGGCGGGCAAGTCCGAGGCCGACACCATCGCCGGCATCGTCAAGAGCTCGACCAACGGCTCCGTCTCGGCCACAGAGCAGGAAGCGCGCGCGGTCTACGACATGGCCAAGCTGATGTGCTGAGTCCCCCGGACAGACGAGGCGGCGGTCCCGTGCGGGACCGCCGCCTTCGTCGTTTCCTGGGCGGGCGAGCCGGCCTGTAAGCCGGATCCTGTCCCCGGCTCGCGCCGGGGGGCGACCATCCATCTGGACACACCGTCGCCGGGTGCCTCGAGCGGTCCACCCGCAGGCTCGGGCGAGCAGCCCTCGAACACCTGCGCAGCCGCACCGTCGCCGGTGCGGCCTTCGACCTTGCTCCGGGCGGGGTTTACCTAGCCGCCCCGGTCACCCGGGGCGCTGGTGCGCTCTTACCGCACCGTTTCACCCTTACCGCACGTTGGGCGTGCGGCGGTTTGTTTTCTGTGGCACTGTCCCGCGGGTCACCCCGGGTTGCCGTTAACAACCGCCCTGCTCTGTGGAGTCCGGACTTTCCTCGGTGGCGGGCGGCGACACCGATGTGCCCGTTCCCGTCACCGCGGTCGCCCGGCCGACTCGTCCGCTCCGCCATGGTACTCGGTACGGTTGTCAGTCATGGAACGTGTCGACGTCAGTTTCCCATCGGGTGACCAGCAATGCGCCGCATGGCTCTACCTCCCCGATGGTGCGCCGAGGCCGCGTCCGCTGGTGATCATGGGACACGGGCTGGGGGCGACCCGCGAGATGGGGTTGGATCGGTATGCGCGACGGTTCGTCGCGGCGGGAATGGGGGTGCTGGCCTTCGACTATCGGCATTTCGGCGCCAGTGAGGGTGCGCCCCGCCAGGTGCTCAATATCGCCAGGCAGCGCCAGGACTGGAAGGCCGCGATCGCCTACGCGCGCAGCATCCGCGGCTTCGACGCCACCCGGATCGCGTTGTGGGGCACGTCCTTCGGTGGCGGACACGTGCTCTCCGTCGCTCCCGACGACGACTATCTGGCGGCCGTGGTCGCCCAGGTGCCGTTCACCAGTGGCTGGGCGTCGGCGCGGGCCAAGGGACCGATCAGCCTGACCAAGGTGGCGACCGTCGCCGTGACCGATCTGCTGTTCGGCCCGTTGCGCCGCAAGCCGATTCGCATCCGCCTGGCAGGCCGCAAACGCGCCGCCGCCCTGATGAGTGCCTCCGATGTGCCCGAGGGCTTCGGCAGGCTCGCCGAGGAGAGCCCGACCTACGATCCCAAAGTGGGTGCGCGCGTGGCTTTCTCCACCCTGTTCGACGCCCCCGGCCGACGCGCCAAGGCGCTGAAGGTCCCCGTGCTGTACACGATCGCCGAGAACGATTCCGTCGCACCGTCCGGCCCCACCCGCAAGGCCGCCGCACGCACCAAACACGCGGTGGTCAAGGAATACCCGGTCGGCCACTTCGACGTGTACTTCGACGACGTCTTCGAACAGGTCGTGCGCGACCAGACCGACTTCCTGGTGTCGATCCTGCGCCCCTGATCAGGCGGTCAGCCGTCCGCGCGCCGAGCAGGACGGCATAGGGGTGGCTCATCGGGTGGCCTGCCGCAGGCCCGCGTATTCGAGGGCGGCGAAGATTGCCACCAGGGCCGCACCGGTGGCGAAGAAGGCGATGCCGAGGCCGGTGAGGTCGAGGATGCCCGCGGCGGTGATCGTGGTCATCGTTGTGCTCCTGTTCCTTGGTCGCAGAACAACAGTGCGCAGGTGGTGGTCATCGCCGCAATGACCTCGGAGGTCATGGTGGCGCTGTCGGCGGGGTGGATAGGGTCGGGTGGTGATGGGGGCGCGGATCGGTTCGCTGGTGCGGGAGTGGCGGCAGCGGCGCAAGCTGAGTCAGCTCGATCTGGCATTGGTGGCCGATACTTCGGCACGGCACCTGTCGTATGTGGAGACGGGGCGATCGCAGCCGAGCCGGGCGATGGTGCTCCGATTGTGCGAGGCGCTGGAAGTGCCGCTGCGGGAACGGAATACGTTGTTGCTGGCGGCCGGGTTCGCCCCCGCCTACCGGGAGTCGCGGCTCGATGACGCCGAACTCGCGGCCGCGCGAACCGCGATCGACACCATGCTGCGCGCGCACGAACCGTATCCGGCGGTGGTCGTGGACCGGTGGTGGGATGTGGTGGCGGGCAATGCGGCCATGCCACTGCTGATGAGCGGAGTACCCGAGCACCTGCTGCTCCCCCGGCCCAATGTCTACCGCCTGGTGCTGCACCCCGACGGTCTGGCCGGGCGCTTGGAGAACCTGCATCAGGTCAGGGAGCTGTTTCTCGAACGTCTGCTGCGTCAGGCCGAGTCGACCGGCGACGCACGACTGCGCGCGCTCTACGACGAGGTGAACGACTATGTGGCGCCGCGGGATTCGCCGGGCAGACCCGAACCGACGGGCCCGTTCCAGGTGCCGATCCGCATCACCAGCCCGGCGGGCACGCTGTCGATGTTCTCCACCATGGCCACCTTCGGCGCACCGGCCGACGTGACCCTGTCGGAGCTGGCCGTCGAGTTCTTCTACCCGCTCGACGACTTCACCGCCGCCGTCATGAAACAGGGCGCAGCATCGCGATGATGCTGCGCCCCTGAGTGTTTCGTGCGGTGGTCAGATCGGCTGGAAGCCCGCGCCGACCCCACCCGCGCGGTTCACCACGTCGAGGATCACCTCGATCGGCTGGAAGTAGGCGGGCGAGTGGATCGGATTGGCGCCGTTGGTGCACGGCACGTCGAAGTCCACCGGGCCGAGGCCGGTGAGCCTGCCCTGGTTCATGCCGACGAGCCGGTCACCGACAACGACCGGACCACCGGAATCGCCCGGCTGCGAGCAGTACTGGTTGATCGAGTTGCCCTCGAGCTCACCCCACACCACACCGCAGCTGCGGCCGCTGGTGCGCCCGTCGGAGCACACGGTGGAGCCAGGCGCAGGCGCGGGGCCCAGGCCCGCCACGGTGGTCTGGCCGATCGTGCGCGTGGGCACCACCTTGGACGCATCCAGTTGCAGCACAGCGAAATCCAGGTAGTCACCGTCGTCGGAGAAGGCGACGGTACCGATCACGCCGGCGTGCAGCGCCTGCTCCGCGCCGACCTTGGCACCGGTCGACGCGCAGTGCCCGGCGGTGAGACCGACCAGCCGGCCCGCGTTGTCGTGGCCGATGGCCGTGAGCGAGCAGCCGGAGTTGTTGTCGAAGACGATGCCCGAACCGGCACCGAGCACCACGCTCGGATCAGCCGAAACGCTGCCTACACCGGCAGACGTGGTGAGCGCCCCCGCGATGGCCGCCGCGAACGCCGCCATCCGTAGAAACTTCATCAAGTACCTTTCTCCACGGCCGCGACCGGCTATGCGTCGACGTGACGCGCATCGCGAACCCGGGCGACCGTACCGCGCCCGGGTGACACGGGGCCACCTCAGAGATAGGAAGTGTCGTTGACCAGGCGCACCGAAGCGCCACCGTCGGGATAGAACTCGGCGACACACAGCGACGCCAGGTCCAGATGCAACCGGTAGAGCAGCGACGGGCCGACCCCGAGCGCCAGCTGCAGCAAGGTCTTGATGGGGGTGACATGACTGACCACGACGACGTTCTCGCCGGGATACAGCGCCACCAGGTCGCGGCGCACACCCTCGATCCGTTCGCGCACCTGGTCGAAGCTCTCGCCACCGGGCGCGGGGATCGACGGGTCGCCCAGCCAGTCCGCGTGCAGCGCCGGATCGCGCTGTGCCGCTTCGGCGAAGGTGAGTCCTTCCCACTGGCCGAAATCGGTTTCGATGAGGCCGTCGAGAATGCGCAGGGGCACATCGAGTGCGGTGGCGGCGGCCTCGGCGGTGGACCGCGCCCGCTGCAAGGGTGAGCTCACGACGGCGGCGATATCACCTTTGGCGGCAAGCATTTTCGCGGCGCGGTCGGCCTGCTCGCGGCCGAGGTCGGTGAGGGGCGGGTTACCGCGGCCGGAGTAGCGGCGTTGCACCGACAGCTCGGTTTGGCCGTGGCGCAGCAGGAGTAGGCGGGTGGGGCGGCCGATGGCGCCGGTCCACCCCGGGGAATAGGTGGTGGGGGCCGCCGCGCCGGGGGCTACCTGATCTCCCGGCGTGTAGCCCGCGGCGAGCGATTCGCGGACGGTGCCGACGAGGGCGCCATCGTCCATCGCTTCGTTCGCCAGCCGGTCGGCGTGGGAGTTCTCGGCGCGTGGGATCCAGGTGAAACTCACCCGGTCGAAACCGGCGACGAGCCGACGTGCCTGTTCGGCGAGCGGAATCATGGAGGCGTGCTTGATCTTCCAGCGGCCCGACATCTGTTCGACGACGAGCTTGGAGTCCATGCGCACCGTCACCACCCGCGCACCGAGTTCGGTCGCGGCTTCCAGACCCGCGATCAACCCACGGTATTCGGCCACATTGTTGGTGGTGACGCCGACGTATTCCTTGCGTTCGGCCAGCACGCGCACATGGTCGTCGGCGAAGACCACCGCGCCGTAGCCGGCCGGGCCGGGATTGCCGCGTGAGCCGCCGTCGGCTTCGACGATCACCTCACGCACACCAACCGGCCCAGCGCTCACAGTCCGGATTCCTTGGTGCGCACCATGATCGCGCCGCATTCGGGGCAGCGGACCACCGCGTCGGGTTCGGCCTTGGCGATGCGCTGCATCTCACCGCGGTCGATCTCGATGCGGCACGCGCCGCAGCGGCGGGCCTGCAGTAGGGCTGCGCCGACACCGTGGGCGGCGCGCTGCTTGTCGTAGACGGCGAGCAGTTCGCCGGGGAACAGGCCGATCAGGGCGGCGCGGTCGTTCTCGCACCGTTGCTGCGCGACCTCCAGGTCGGCCATCGCCTCGTCGCGCAGGCGTTCGGCGTCGGCGAGGTCCTGGTCGGCCTTGCTGAGCCGGGCACCGGCGTGGTCGTGGTCGGCGGCCATCGCCTCGCGCTGCTCCATCACGGTCAGCAGTTCGTCCTCGAGGACGGTGCGACGGCGTTCCAGGCTGCCCAGTTCGTGCTGGAGTTCGGAGAGCTGTTTGGCGGCGACGGAGCCCGAGGTGAGCATGGCGCGGTCGCGGTCCTCGCGCTTGCGCACCGCCTCGACCTCACCCTCGAGTTTGCGGATGTCGCGATCCAGGTCGTCGATGCCGATCTCGACCGCGACCGCGGCGTCCTTGTAGCCGTTGCGTTCGGCCGCCAGCCGCGCGACCTCCTGCTGCTCGGGCAGCGCGGTGCGCCGGTGCGCGATCCGCGTCAGCTCGGCATCGACAGCGGCGAGCTGCAACAGCTTGGACTGGACCGACGGTTCGACATTCAACGGGCACGAACTCCTGAACACGGTGGACGGATGGATCGATCAACCGTACCGCGCCGCACGAGGCGAACACGCCATGACCCGGTTCCGCGACCGAGCGGAACCGAACGTCATCTACTTCGGTCTTGCCCCGACCTCCCTGATGATCGGCATCGCGTTGCTGACGATCCATGCGTCGGCGTTCGCGTTCCTGACCTGTGTCATCTCCGCGCTGGTGATCCTTTCGCTCGCGTTGTTCGCGGGGCAGGCGGTTTTCGTGAAGGACGAGCGATACCTCGAGGCCGAGCCGGCGCCGGACGGGAGCCGGTTGACCGTCCCGGATTTCGTGGCCGCGTGGGGGCAGCGGGTGCGGTGACTCAGCCGGTGACCGTCCACGGATCCGTGCGGAGGGTCGACACGCGGGTGGTGAGGGCGGGCAGCGCGCGCGTGACGACGGATTCGGCCTGGGCACACCATGGGAATTCGGTGGCCCAGTGGGCGGCGTCGATGAGGGCGGGGCCGCCTCGGCGGAGGTGTTCGTCGACGGGGTGGTGGCGCAGGTCGGAGGTGAGGTAGGCGTCGACGCCCGCGCGGATGGCGGCGTCGAGGTAGGAGTCGCCGGCACCACCGCAGACCGCTACCCGCTCGATCGTCCGGTCCGGGTCGCCCGCGGCTCGCACGCCCCAGACGGTGCGCGGTAGACCGTTGCCTACGCGGGCGGTGAACTCGCGCAGTGTCTCGGGTTCGGCGAGTTCACCGATGCGGCCGATGCCGAGGGACGACGGCAGGGGTGCGCGTTCGGTGACGTGATAGGCCGGTTCCTCGTAGGGGTGGGCGGCGCGCAGGGCCGTAAGGACAGCGGTGCGCGCGGACGGCGCCGCGACCACCTCGACCGCGTCCTCGGTGACGGTCTCGACGGTTCCGACGGCGCCGATGGCCGGGTTCGCGCCGTCGACCGGCAGGAACTGGCCGGTACCAGCGGTGTACCAGGCCGCCTCGCGGTAGTCGCCGATCGCGCCCGCACCGGCCGCGAACAGTGCCGACATCAAAGCGGCGGTGTGCGTCTGCGGCACCTGGATGACCCACTTGTCCATCGGGGCAACCGGTTTGGGGTCGAGCGGGCCCGTGACGGTGAGGCCGACCGCGGCGGCGAGCGCGTCGGAGACGCCGGGCTCGGCGGAATCGGCATTGGTGTGCGCGGAGAACAGTGCGCAGTCCGAGCGGATCAACCGGTGCAGCAGAGCGCCTTTCGGTGTATTCGCGGCCACGGTGTCGACGCCGCGCAACAGCAGCGGGTGGTGTACGACCAAAGCCTGTGCGCCCCAAGCGATCGCCTCGTCGACGACGGCGGCGGTGGCGTCTACGGCGAACAGCACCTTCGAAACCTCTTGCGCCGGATCACCACACACCAGGCCGACCGAATCCCACGATTCGGCCAGTTTCGGTGGGTACGCCGCGTCGAGCACCCCGATCAGTTCGGCCAGGTCGGTCACCGCTGCCTCCTTCGCTCCACTGGAACCGTCCCCGTAGTGGGTAGGTTCGCCACTCGTATCATTTCGGGCCACCGCATATTTCATCGTGGGCTACGGCACGTTCCGGCCATCGACCGCCCGCCCGGCCTCTTGATCGCATAAGACCCCCGCGAGGAATCGGCATCACCACAGCGCGGCCCGCAACCCGTCGATCAACTGATCCACCTCGGCGCGGCCGCGCACGGCGACGCGCAAATAGTCGGGGCCGAGACCCGGGAAGGTGTCGGCTCGGCGGACGGCGATGCCACGGTCGGCGAGATGCTTGCGGACCAGGGCGCCGTCCGTGACGCGCAGGAGCAGGAACGGGCCGGTGGCCGGGGTGTGCACGTCGATACCGAGCGCGGTGAGACGGTCGATCATGGCGTCACGGTCGGCGGCGATGCGCTGGGCGAGGTGCTGGGATTCGGCGACGGCGGCGGGTTCGGCGGTGGCGCGGATCGCCTCGAGCTGCAGTGTGCCGAGCGGCCAGTGCGGGCGACCCGCGGTCAACCGGGCCAGCACCTCGGGAGCACCGAGTACATATCCGCAGCGCAGACCGGCCAGCGCCCACGTCTTGGTGAGACTGCGCAGCACCAGAACGTCCGGTGCGCTCAGCCCGGCCAGCGACTCGAGTTCGCCACCGATGCCCTTCGGACGTACCGCACCGGGGACAGCGTCGGCATCCGCACTTAGGGGCGCAGCACCACCGGCATCCCCACGGTCGGCCGCAGCACCACCGGCATCCCCACGGTCGGCCGCAGCGCCACCGGCATCCCCACGGTGGGCCGCAGCGCCACCGGCCTCTACACGCTGGGTCGCAGCGCCACCGGCCTCGGGTCGTGCAGTCGACGAACCCGCCGACGCTCGGAGGTAGCCGACCGCGTCGGCGAAGGCTTCGTCTACGACGACGATGCGGCCGGGGCGGCGCAGGGCCTGGATGGTTTCGGCGGGGTGCAGGATCGAGGTGGGGTTGGTGGGGTTGCCGAGGACGACCAGGTCGGCTTCTTCCGGTACCCGGGCGGGGTCGAGGGTGTACGGGCGTTCGAGGACGACGCGGGTCACCGGGATGCCTGCCTCACGCAACGCCAGTTCCGGCTCGGTGAAGGACGGGTGGATGACGGCGGCGAGGCGAGGGCGCAGGCGGGGCAGCATCGCGAAGCCTTCGGCGGCGCCTGCCAGCAGCAGGACTTCGTCGGGGGTACGCCCGTGGCGGGCGGCGACGGCCGTGCGGGCGGCGAGTTCCTCGGCTGCGTCCGGGTAGCGGCCCAGGTCGGTGAGGCGGGCGGTGAGGCGGTCGCGCAGCCAGGCGGGTGGGGCGGTGCCCTGGACGTTCACGGCGAAATCGAGCATGCCCGGGCGCGCTTCCACGTCGCCGTGGTGGCGCAGCATCGCGGGGTCGACCGAGTCCTCGAACACAACTGAACACCCTACGTGGCACCGCCACGGCCCTACCGGCGACAATGGGTGCCGTGGGAGAGCTGCACGTGACCTTCGTCTGCACAGGGAACATCTGCCGGTCGCCGATGGCGGCGAAGATGTTCGAAGCGCATCTGTACCGTGCCGGTCTGGCGAACCGGGTGCGGGTGAGCAGCGCGGGCACCGGATCGTGGCACGTCGGTGACCCGGCCGACCCGCGTACCGCCGCCACCCTGCGCCGCGCCGGTTACGCCGCCGAACACATCGCCGCCACCTTCGGCGACGAGCATCGCGACGCCGACCTGATCGTGGTGCTCGACACCAGCCACGACCGGGAACTCGCCCACCGAGGCGTCCCCACCGAACAGCGCAGACTGCTCCGCAGCTTCGACCCCGCCGCGGACGGTGTCGACGTGCCCGACCCGTACTACGGCGACCAGACCGACTTCGACCTGGTCCGCGACCAGATCGAGGCCGCTGTCCCCGGCCTGCTCGACTGGGTGCGGGCCGAACTCGAGGCCCGCGACCCGGCCGCCGCGCGACGCTGATGCGCAAACTCACCTTTCTGCTGCGCCCGAGCTGGTTGATCCTCGCGCTCGTCGTCGTCGCGTTCGCCTACCTGTGTTTCACGATCCTCGCGCCGTGGCAGCTGAACAAGAACAGCAGCACCGAGCACCGCAATCAGCTGATCGCCGATTCGGTGCAGGCCGATCCGGTGGCTGTTACCGACCTCCTCGCCGGTGATCCCGGTACGCATACCGAGTGGCGTAAGGTGATCGCCACTGGCACCTTCCTGCCGGATTCGACGGTGCTCGTCCGGTTGCGCCACCTCGACGGTGCGCCGGGATACGCGGTTCTCGCCGCGTTCCGGCTCGATGACGGTCGCACTCTGCTCGTCGACCGTGGTCTGGTTGCGGCCGTCGACGGGACGCGGCCGCCGGCGATTGCCGAGCCGCCGGGCGGGGCGCAGCGGATCGAGGCGCGAGTGCGGGCTTCCGAAGGGGTCGTTCCCGATAAGGTGCCGAGCACGCAGGACGGGTTCCGGCAGGTGTACACGGTCGACACCACTCAGGAATCCACAGTTCTCGGTATCCCGCTGACGCCGATTCCTACCGGTACCGACAAGGGCGGTTATCTTCAGCTTGCCGAGGGGCAGCCGGGGGCGTTCACGCCTGTTCCCCTCCCCCAACTGGATGCGGGTCCCTACCTCTCCTACGGCCTTCAATGGCTGGCCTTCGGTGTGATGGCTCCGCTCGGGCTCGGGTATTTCGTGTTCGCCGAAATGCGGGCTCGCCGTCGTGAGCGTGGCGAGGTCGGAGCCGAGGTGACCGATCAGCCTGCTTCGACTTCCCAGGAGACCACAACGGAAGCACGTCTCGCTGATCGGTACGGCCGCACTCGCTGACGCTCACCTACGCAGCAATGCCAGCGCGGCGCTGACTGCTACGGCTCCGATCTGTACTGCTTCCGACATGCGGACGGCTCTGCGGAGATCTTCGGTTTCGGGGGCGCGCCCGGTTCCCAGTGTCGGGCGCAGTTCCGCTCCGTAGCGGTACTGGGTGCGGCCTCCGAGTCGGACCCCGAGTGCGCCTGCCATCGATGCCTCGACAACACCGGCGTTGGGGCTCGGGTGTTTGCGCGCGTCCTGGCGCCAGGCTTGCCAGGACTGGCCGGGGGTTCCGCCGACGAGCGGCGCCAGCACGACCGTGAGCAGTCCGGTCACCCGCGCGGGGACGAGATTCGCCACATCGTCGGTGCGGGCGGCTGCCCAGCCGAAACGCAGGTAGCGCTCGTTGCGGTAGCCGATCATCGCGTCGAGCGTGTTCACCGCTCGATATCCGAGCAACCCGGGCACTCCGGCCACAGCACCCCACAGCAGCGGTGCGACGGTGGCGTCGGAGGTGTTCTCGGCGATGGATTCCAGTGCGGCGCGGGCCAATCCGTCGGCGTCGAGGACCGAGGGGTCGCGTCCGCACAGTGAGGGCAGCACTTCGCGGGCGGCGTCGATATCGCCTGCGTCGAGCCGGTCGGCCATGTCGTGGCCGGCCCGGGCAAGACTGCGGCCGCCTAGAACCGTCCAGGTGGCGAGGGTTGTCGCGAGGAGGCCACCGCGCGCGGCTACGGCAGCGAACGCGAGGACCGAGCCGACCGTCACGGTCTCGTGCAGGATTCCGGCGCGGTGGGTGTCGGCGTAGGTTCGCTGCTCCAATGCCGCTGCCGCCGTGCCGAATCCGGCTACCGGATGCCAGCGGCGTGGGTCGGCGAATACCCGGTCGAGTGCGAAACCGAGCAGCAGTCCCGCGGCGGTCGAAATCCCCTTGTGCACGGGGCGAGGTTAACCGGTGGGGCAGCGATGTCACACCGGATGCGTCCGCTTCGTCGTCTCCATGACAGCATCCTGGGCGACCCGCCCACTCTCGACCGAACGGCTGGCACGATGACCGACACCGCGAACCTCGACCGCGCGGAACTGGCGCGGCGCTTCGAGGAGCACCGCGCCTACCTGCGCAGGCTCGCCTACAGCACCCTCGGCAGCTTGGCCGACGCCGAGGACGTGGTGCAGGAGGCGTGGCTGCGGCTGCAACGGCAGCACGAGGCGGGCAAGGCGGACGAGATCGACAATCTGCGCGCCTGGCTCACCACCGTGACGGGCAGGCTCGCCCTCGACCAGCTCGGGTCCGCGCGGGCCCGGCGCGAACAGTACGTCGGCGAGTGGTTGCCGGAACCGGAGGTCAGCACCATGGACGATCCAGCCGACCGCATCACCCAGGACGAACGGGTCACCACCGCACTGCTTGTCGTGCTCGAATCGCTCTCACCCGCCGAACGCACGGCCTTCGTGCTCCAGGATGTGTTCGGCATGTCGGGTCCTGAGGTCGCCGAGGTGGTCGGGCGCACCCCGGCCGCGGTGCGTCAGCTGGCCTCGCGTGCCCGCAAGCACGTGGAGAGCGGCACGCCGCGATTCCCGGCGTCGCCCGCCGAACAGGAGAAGGTGGTTTCGGCCTTCGCCCTGGCCTGGCGCTCGGGTGACCTGAGTTCACTGCTCGGCGTGCTGGACGAGAAGGTGGTGCTCACCGCCGACGGTGGCGGCAAGGTGCCCGCGATCCGCCAGCCGGTGCGCGGCGCCGAACTCATCGCCAAGATGCTGCTCGGCTGGTACCACGCACCGTCGGCGACCGATGCCTGGGGCCGTGCGGTGCTGGTCAACGGCGCACCGGGGCTGGTGGTGTTCGACGGCACCCACATCGGTGTCTTCTCGTTCGTCGTCGACAACGGGCGCATCGTCGCCATCAACGTGGTCCGCAACCCCGACAAGCTGCGCGACCTGCCGACCGATGGCGCACCCGACTGGTACATGGGCCGCGCCGAGGACTAGCCCTACACGCGACATGTCGAGCCTTCGCCTTCCGGCTACCGGGAAGGTCTCTGTGCCACCCCCGGCCGGTCCGGTTCAGTAGTGGAACGTGTCGCACGGTGTGACCCGTCGGACAGGGTAGGGAGTCGATGGTGGGTTCGGAACGAATCGTGGTGGTGACCGGCGCGAGTCGCGGTGCGGGCAAAGGCATCGCGCTCGCGCTGGGGGAAACCGGGGCGACGGTCTACGTCACCGGGCGAACGCGGAACGAAGGCGATTCCCCACTGCCGGGCACAGTGTTCGCGACCGCCGAGGAGATCACCCGCCGCGGCGGCCACGGCGTGCCCGTAGTCCTCGACCATCGCGACGATGCCCAGGTCGAGTCCTTCTTCGCACGTCTTCGCGACGAGCACGGACGGCTCGACATCCTGGTCAACAACGCTCTCGCGGTACCCGACGGCCTGACCGAGAAGGGGCCGTTCTGGGAAAAGCCGCTCACCTTGCTCGACCTGCTGGATGTGGGTATGCGCTCGAGCTACGTCGCCACCTACTACGCCGCACCGCTGCTGGTGGCCAATGGGGCGGGGCTGGTCGTGAACACGTCGTCGTTCGGCGGCACCTGCTATATGCACGGGCCCGCATACGGTGCGGGCAAGGCGGCAGTGGACAAAATGGCGCACGATATGGCCGTCGACTTCCGTCCGTGGAACGTGGCGGTCGTCTCGATCTGGATGGGTCTGCTCGCGACCGAGCGCACGCTCGCCGCCTTCGCCGCGAATCCGGGCGCCTATGACGGTCTCGCCGCGACCGCCGAATCGCCGGAATTCACCGGTCGGGTCATCGATGCCCTCGCGCGCGATCCCCAGTTGATGGACCGTACCGGCCAGGTGCTCATCGGCGCCGAGATCGCACAGGAACTCGGCGTCGAGGACACCCGTGGCCAGCAGCCACCTTCGCACCGGCCATTCCTGGGTAACCCTCCGGCGTTCTCCGACGCGGTCGTCGACTGACCTCGCAAACCCGACATTCGCTCATAACCTCCACACCCGGGCAGGCAACCGATGGATCTCGCACAACGCATCGACACCCTCGAACAGATCGAAGCGATCAAACAACTCAAGCACCGGTACTGGCGGGCCTGTGACAGCAAGGACCCGAAGACGATGCGGGACTGCTTCATCCGGTCCGGCGCCGACCTGGACTACGGCCGTATCGGCACCTTCGACGACGCAGGGCCCCTGGTCGACATCTTCACCCGCATCGCGTTGCACAAGGTCGACGGCAAACACGTCGTCCTCGACATGCATCACGGCATCCACCCCGACATCACCCTCACCGGGGAAAGCACCGCGACAGGCCGGTGGACCCTGCGGTTTCGCCAGGTGAACCTGATCGACAACACCGAGTTCGTCTCGACGGGCGACTACGACGACGACTACGTGATCGAGGACGGCCGCTGGAAGATGTCACGCAGCCATTTCACGGAGCGCTGGTCGATCACCCGCCCGCTCCTGGCGGACTCGGTCATCGCCGAGGGAATCTTCGCCGAGCCCTAGACCCCGAGCGAATACCCGTGCGCTGCGGCCACTTCCGCCGACAGCAGCTTCCCGTCGACCGCCGTGAGCCCCGCCGACAACCCCGGGTCGGCGGTGCATGCCCCACGCCAGCCGTTGTCGGCGATGGCCAGCGCGTAGGGCAGGGTGGCGTTCGTGAGCGCCACGGTGGAGGTGTGCGGGACCGCGCCGGGCATGTTCGCGACACAGTAGAACAGCGAATTACCCACGGGAAAGGTGGGATTCGCGTGCGTCGTCGGCCGGGTCGACTCGAAGCAACCGCCCTGGTCGACGGCGATGTCGACGAGTACCGACCCCGGCCGCATCCGCGCGACCAGCTCGTCGGACACCAGCTTCGGCGCCTTGGCCCCTGGCACGAGCACCGACCCGATCACCAGATCGGCGGCGAGCACGGCCTTCTCGATCTCGAGGGCGTGCGAGGCCAAGGTGCCGACCCGACCGGCGAACCGGGCGTCGAGCTCACGCAACCGGGCCAGATTCGTATCGAGCACGCTCACCCGCGCACCCATCCCCACCGCGACGCTCGCCGCGTTGGTGCCCGCCACGCCACCGCCGAGCACCACCACGTCGGCGGGCCGAACCCCGGGCACGCCGCCGAGCAGCACGCCTTCCCCGCCCATCGGCGCCATCAGGTGATACGCACCGACCTGCGCGCTGAGCTTGCCCGCCACCTCGCTCATCGGCGCGAGCAGCGGCAACGAACCGTCGGCCGCCCGGACCGTCTCGTAGGCGATGGCGGTGATCCCCGACGACAGGATCGCGTCGGTACAGTCCTTCGACGCGGCCAGATGCAGATACGTGAACAGCACCTGCTCGCGCCGCATCAGCGAATACTCCTGCGCGATGGGTTCTTTCACCTTCAACACCAGATCGGACTCGGCCCACACCTGGTCGGCGTCGACCGCGATCCGCGCACCGGCGGCCCGGTAGTCGTCGTCGGCGAAGCCCGAGCCGACGCCCGCACCCGCCTGCACGAGCACCTCGTGCCCGTGGGCGGCGAGCTCCGCGGCACCGGCCGGAGTCAGCGCGACCCGGAATTCTTGCGGTTTTACCTCGGCCGGAACACCGGAAGTTACGCCCGTTGCCGTCATTCACCCAGACTAGATCCTGTTTCGACGGCCCGCAGTCGAATCCGTCGCGTGTCCGGATCCCTACCTGGGAGGCGCTGGGACCTCCTGGCGGCGGCCCACCGCGCCCGGCGCCGGAGCACAGCGCGATAATCGCCGCATGATCATCAAGGTGAGCGGGTTCGCGCCCGAGATCGACGAGTCAGCATGGATCGCGCCGAACGCGACCGTGATCGGGCGGGTGCATCTGGGCGCCGAGGTCGGCGTCTGGTACTCGGCGGTACTGCGCGGGGACCTGGAACAGATCACCGTCGGCGCCCGCACGAACATCCAGGACGGGTGCGTGCTGCACGCCGACCCCGGTTTCCCGCTCACCGTCGGTTCCGGTGTGTCGGTGGGGCACAACGCGATTCTGCACGGGTGCACCATCGGCGACGACGTGCTCGTCGGCATGGGCGCCACCGTGCTCAACGGCGCGGTGATCGGGGCGGGCACCCTGATCGCGGCCAACGCGCTCATCCCCGAGGGCGCCCAGATTCCGCCCGGCTCGCTGGTTGCCGGGGTGCCCGGCAAGGTGCGTCGCGAACTCACCGAGGCACAGCAGGACGGCATCAAGCTCAACGCCGCTGTGTACCTACACAATCTCGCCAACCACCGGGATGCCGAATTGTTGTGACGCATCACACTGAGCAAATGACCAGTAGGGAAACCTGATAGCATTTGCCCTGCGTATCGCGACCGGTCCACCGAGTCTTCAGGGCCGGCACCGGTACGCGGGGCAGGAGGTATCACGGTGGCATACGCGCAGGTAGGTGTGCACCGATCCGGGGGCAGGCTCAGCGTGGCCGATATCGCGGCACAACCAGGCGGTATCGAGGCACTTCAGTGCCGTGTTCACGAATTACGTTCCCGGGGTGTGCATTTCGCGGCAAACGCGATAGAGCAAGAGATGGTCGCGCTGGATCTCCCACCACGGGGATAATGGGCTGATGCCCACTGTCTCGACCATCCTCGCGCGGATCCTGGAAAAGCCCGTCACCGACGGGGAGAAACTGCTCGACAGCGCGCTGTCGGCGTTTCTGGATTTCGGGATCAAACGGACAAGCATGGGCGAGATCGCGCGCCGCGCCGGCATCAGCCCGGCCACCCTGTACCGACGCTTCGAATCCAAGAACGACCTGGTCGAAGCAGTCGGCGTGCGTGAGGCGCAGCGCTATGTCGGCGAGATCGACGAGCGGGTCCGCGCGGTCACCGAGCCCGAGGACCGGCTGGTCGAAATCTTCGTCGCCTTCGTCACGACCATCGCGGGCAACGAACTGCTGCGGCGGTTGCTCGGCACCGAGCCGGAGATGATCCTGCCCAAACTCACCACCGACGCCGGGCCCATCCTGGCGGTGGGACGCGAATATCTCGCCGACAAGTTGCGTGAGGTGCAGGCGGGCTCCCCCGACTTCGACCCCGACCTGGTCGCCGAGATCATGGCCCGGCTCGCCCTCTCGCTGGCGCTGACACCCGACGGGCTGATCCCGCTCGACGACGCCGAGGCCGGGCGGGAGTTCGCGCGCCGCACGCTGCTGCCGATGGTCGGCGTGCGGCCCTCCTACTGAGCGGACACCCCGAACGCCTCGGCGACTGCGTCGTCGACGGCGGCATCGGATACCGGCACACCGTCCTCCATGAGCTCGCGCACGCGGCGCACGATCTCGACGGCCGCCGGACTGCATGGATCAGGCAGGGGCAGCCGGGCGACGTACTGGGTGATCCAGCGCCGCCTGCCCGAATACAGACGGTTGCCGCAGACCGCGTCGTAGAAACGCAGGCCCAGCGCCGAATTCGCCACGCCCATCAGGAGATACGCCAGGTCGGTCGCGGACTTTCCTGCGTCGAGGTCGGTGAGCGAGATCCAGTAGCAGTCGCCGTTCACCACGGCACCGGAGCGGTCGAGGGCGAAGCGGGGACGTTCGCTGATGTCGGGGAAGACGAGTTTCGGCGCACCCCACAGGTGCGGTCGTTGCGGCACCCAGATCTCGTACCACTTGCGGCCGCCGTCGAGAACATAGCGTCGACCGGACAGAGCCTTCTCATGGGTGCGCAGATACTCTGCTGCGCAAGGGAATTCGGCCAGATCGACCGGGGTGCGCCGTGTTTGCCGCAGGTCGTAGGGGTAGAGCACTCTGGTGCCACGATCCTTCTTGATCTCCCATCGCTCGAGGTCGTGGTGAGTGATCAAGGGCTGCAGCAGTTCTCGCTCGGGCGTGGGGTCGAAGTCGTCCCAGTGGTCGGAGATGAACACCCGATCGGCGGTCGTCTTGATACCCACCCGGATTCGCGCGGTCTCGCCGAAGGTGTGCCAGGTTCGGTCGGCGATCTTGTCGAGCCAGCGGTCGACGGCCGGACGCGACATCCGCCAGACCGTCTCGCCGTGCGGAGGTTCGTGATCGGTGATCACCCGGCCGGCCGCCGCTTCCCGCCCCTGCGATGCCAACGTCCCCACTTCAACCGCGAATACGCGTCCGCCGGCCCCGATCAGGCAGTCGGTCTCCCCGGCCAGCGCGTCGAACAGATCTGTACCGCAGCCTGTTTCGTCGCCGGTTCGCTCATAGACGGAGACGTACCGGCAACCGACCGAGCTCTCGGCAACGTTCGCCGGATCGCTTCGCTTCGAGAATCCGCCGGCGGACAGGGAATCTCTGGGCACGATCGCGGGCGCCGCAGCACCGCCCGCCGCGGCACCGCCCGCCGCAGCAACGCCCGCCACAGCAACGCCCACCGCAGTGCCGCCCGCCGCAATGCCGCCCGCCGCAATGCCGCCCGCCGCAGTTCGGCCCGCCGCAGTGCCGGACGCCGAGGTGGAAGCTGCGGCATACGTGCGCGTTCCGCGGTTCTGATGCGCGTTGTCGGCGCCTACACCGCTCGCACCGTCACCGACCGGGATCGTGTCGTCGCCGGGAAGCACGCGGGCATGCGCGACGCTCGCGGCTGATCTGGTGGCGATGGTGATCGCGGGGAGGACGGCGGCGGAGAAGAGTTTGGTGTCGCCGAGGTCGTAGAGCTCGACCGGGCTCAGATCGGCGGTCAGGATGCGGCGCAGGTTGGCACCCGCTCGGGTGGTGAGAAACCTGTTGGCGCAGAGCAATCCGAGCACTCCACCCGGCGCGAGGAGACGCGGCGCCAGGGCGACGAAGGGGTGGGTGAGATCGATGCGCCCACGAAGCCCGAATTTTCGGCTGAGCAGTTGCGCGGTGGCCCCGCCGAGCTGCTGCGTGCGCACATACGGCGGGTTGCTGATGATCAAATCGAAGGAGCCCTTCGCCAGACGCGGCGCCTTCGCCAGGAAATCCCCGGCCCGGCACTGGATCTCGACCCCTTCGGCCGCGGCCCGCGCCACCGTTTCACCGACGGCGGCACGGTCCAGGTCGTACCCGGTGAGCCGGACCGCGACATCCGGTGCGCACGACACCATCTCCCGATGCACCGCGAGCAGCAGCTCCCCGTCCCCACAGGCCGGGTCGAGCACCCGCAACTCGGCGCGGTACGGGGCGTACAGCAGTGCCCGACGCGCCAGAAACCGCGCCAGCTCCGGCGGGGTGTAGTGCCTGCCGTGCCGTTTGCGCTCCTGCGCATCGCGGGACTGCAACGCCATGGGTCCGATTCTGCCCCGCCACGCCCCGATTGCGCGTCAGGCGCGGGCCGCCGTCGCCCCCGGCCACAGTCGGCCGCCCCCGACCCGCGCGTAGCCGTCGGGCGCGGATGTGATGCCGCCGACGCCGGTGCAGCTCGACGTCAGCGTCTCGGGCACGGCCGAACCCGGCCCGGCCTATCGCGGTGGTAGCGACGTGCTCGGCGAGCAGAGCCAGAACCAGCTGGTGACGGTGGACGGATCAACGGCCACCACCCGCCCGTGGACCCTGTACGCGCTGTCGGCGCGGGCATCGCATTGCTCGTCGGTATCGGCGTCGCCGTGGTCGTGGTCGTGCGCCGCCGAGCTTGATCCCGCCCGGATCCCTTCTCGCGCCCCTACCGTGCCAGTCGGCGGTCCATGACCGTCGGACGACGGACTCGCCGATCAGAACCCGCCCCCGCCCGAATCTTCGTGGCGCGGGCGGGTTCCGCGTTTCCGCCCCGACTGCTAAGTTGGTCTCAAAATGAGACCAGTTCTCACGACCGACCGAGGGAGCCGCGCGATGGCGCCGACCGATCACCCCGATTTCGACGCTCTACGGCGCCTGGCCGACGAGCGCTGGACCTGCCGCCAGTTCAAGCCCGACCAGGTCGAGCGCGCCACGATCGAACAACTCCTCGCCCTCGGGCAGCGCACCCCGTCCTGGTGCAACACCCAGCCCTGGCAGATCGTCGTGACCGCGGGCGACGGCACCGACCGATTCCGCAAGGAACTGTTGGCTCACATCCAAACCGCCGCCAACACACCGGATTTCGAATTCCCGGCCGCGTACGAAGGCGTCTACCGGGAACGGCGGCGCGCCTGCGGTTTCCAGCTCTACGACAGCGTCGGCATCGTCAAGGGCGACCACGAGAAGACCATGCGCCAGATGGTCCGCAATTTCGAACTCTTCGACGCACCGCACGTCGCGATCGTCACCTCCGAGGCCGACCTCGGGGTGTACGGCGCCATCGACTGCGGGCTGTGGCTGGAGAACTTCCTGCTCGGCGCCCAGGCTCTCGGCCTCGGCGCCGCACCGCAGGCGGCGCTGGCCTCCTACTCCCCCTTCATCCACGAGTACTTCGACATTCCCGACACCCGCAAGGTCGTCTTCGGCGTCTCCTTCGGCTACCCCGACCTCGACCACCCGATCAACGGCTTCCGCACCGCCCGAGCCCCCCTCGACGACCAGGTCACCTGGCACACTTCCTGAATCACGCTCTGGTGGCGGCATCGCCCGAGAGGGAAACGCCAGCAGAGCGTGGTGATCGGTTGACCAGTCAGGCGACGCCGGTGATGCCGGGGCCCGCCTGCGGATCGATGTCACGGGCGGTGACCTCGGCGTGACACGCGTCGCAGGTGAGGTGGACGTGGGCTTCGCCGGTGCAGTCGTGGTGGCGGTACTCGACAGGTGGGCCTTCGGGGGCCATGTAGGCGTCGCCCCAGTCACGGATGGCCATCAGGATCGGGTAGATGGCGTGCCCTTTTTCGGTGAGGCGGTATTCCTCGTAGGCGCCGTCGTCGACGGGGCGTTTGACGAGGATCTCGTGCTCGATGAGGCGATCGAGTCGGTCGTGCAGGCGGCTGCGGGAGATGCCGAGCGCGCTCTGGAAGGCGTTGAACCGGCGGACGCCCGCGAAGCAGTACTTGAGGATCAACAGGGTCCAGCGGTCACCGAGGATCACCAGGGGCCGCGTGATGGAACACGGGGCATCGGCAAGCTCCTCATAGCGCACCCTGCCATTATGCGCCGCGGTGCTGTGCGGACAGGAAAACGGCCGCCTCGACGACGAGGCGGCCGTTTCCCGGTCAGCTCACAGCGGGATGTTCTTGTGGTGACTCTTGCGGGCAGGCGCCGAGGCCAGCGCCGCGGCGAGGGTGCTGCGGGTCTTGGCCGGGTCGATCACCTCGTCGACCACGCCGATCGCGACGGCGCGTTCCACTCCGCCCGCGATCCGCTCGTGCTCGGCGGTGAGCCGCTCGTGCAGCGCCTCACGCTCCTCTTCCGGTGCGGCGGCCAGCGCCTTCTTGTGCAGGATGCCGACCGCGGCCTTGGCGCCCATGACGGCGACTTCCGAACCGGGCCAGGCGAATACGGCGGTGGCACCGAGGGCGCGCGCGTTCATGGCGATGTAGGCGCCGCCGTAGATCTTGCGGGTCACCAGGGTGACGCGCGGAACGCGGGCCTCGGCGAAGGCGTGCAGCAGCTTGGCGCCGCGACGCACCACACCCTCGAGTTCCTGACCGACACCCGGCAGGTACCCGGGAACGTCGGTGACCACGATCAGCGGAATGCCGAACGCATCGCACAACCGCACGAAACGTGAAGCCTTCTCGGCACTTTCGGAGTTCAGGCAGCCGCCCAGGCGCAGCGGGTTGTTGGCGAGCACACCGACGGTTCGCCCGCCGAGACGGCCGAGACCGGTCACCATGCTGCGGGCGTAACCACCCTGCAGTTCTTCGAACGACGACTCGGTCGTGCCGTCGGGCGATTCCACATTGTCGAGCAGCTCGTGGATGATCGGCTTCACGTCGTAGGCGCGTTTGGCCGACTCCGGCATCATCGCCTTGAGGTCGACATCGCCGTGCGCGGCGGCGACCAGGTCGAACTCGCCCTGCTCGGCGAACATCGACACCAGCCTGCGGGCCCGGTGCAGCGCGTCGGCCTCGTCGTCGGCGGCGATATGGCAGACGCCGGACTTCTTGAAGTGTGTGGTGGGACCACCGAGGGTCTCCATGTCGACGTTCTCGCCCGTCACCGAACGAACCACGTCGGGACCCGTGACGAACACGCGGCCCTCCGGCGCCATGATGACCACATCGGTCAGCGCGGGACCGTAGGCGGCGCCACCGGCGGCGAAGCCGAGCACCACCGAAATCTGGGGAACGAGCCCGGACGCGCGGACCATGGCCTCGAAGACCAGCCCGACCGCGTGCAGAGCCTCGACACCCTCGGCCAGGCGTGCGCCACCGGAGTGCCACAGGCCGACGACAGGGATGCCGGATTCGATAGCAGTGTCGATCGCGTCGACGATGTGCTTGCAACCCTCGACGCCCATCGCACCACCCATCACGGTGGCGTCGGAGCAGTAGGCGACGGTACGAACACCGTCGACCTCGCCGATCGCGGCGAGCACACCGGAGCGGTCGCGGGGATGCAGCGGCAGGATCGTGCCGGGGTCGAAGAAGCGCTGGAGCCGGCCGAGCGGGTCACGCGGGTCGGTGACCGAATCCTGAAACGCGGGAGCAATGATGGTCATCGCGTCCACTCCTACCTTCGTTGTCGAAAATCTCTCGGCCTCCGCCGGATCACGGCGGAGGGTCGAACCATTCAGTTGGCCGACCCCCCACCGGGAAATCCGTGCGTCAGGCCCGACCGAAGGCGAGCGCGACGTTGTGCCCACCGAAGCCGAAGGAGTTGTTGATCGCGTACTCGATTTCCTGGCGACGGGCTTCCCCGTGCACCACATCGAGATCGATCTCCGGATCCTGGTTGTCCAGGTTCAGCGTCGGCGGAACGATGCCGTCCCGAATCGCGAGCACAGTGAGCACCGACTCGAGGGCACCGACTGCACCGATCGAGTGACCGAGTGCCGACTTCGGCGCGTACACCGAAGCGTGGTTGCCCACCGCCAAGTTGATCGCGTTCGCCTCGGCGGTGTCGCCGATCGGAGTCGCGGTCGCGTGGGCGTTGATGTGGGTGATGTCGCGCTTGGTCAGACCGGCGGACTGGATCGCGCGGGTCATCGCCCTGGCCGCACCGGTGCCCTCGGGATCGGGGGCGACCAGGTGGAAACCGTCGGAGGTGATGCCCGCACCGAGCAGACGCGCGTGGATGGTCGCACCGCGAGCCTTCGCGTGCTCCTCGGTCTCGATCGTCATGAGCGCGCCCGCTTCGCCGAAGACGAAACCGTCACGATCCTTGTCGAACGGACGCGAAGCACCCTTGGGGTCGTCGTTGCGCGTGCTCATCGCCCGCATCATGGAGAACGCCGCGATCGGCACCGAGTCGATGAAGCCCTCGACACCACCGGTGACGACCATGTCGGCGTCACCCATCACGATCATCCGCCACGCGTTGGCGATGGCCTCCGAACCCGACGAGCACGCCGAGACCGGAGTGACCACTCCCGCCCTGGCCTTCAGCTCTAGACCGACGACCGCCGACGGACCGTTCGGCATGACCATCTGAACAGCCAGCGGCGAGATCTTGCGATAGCCGCCGTTCTTCAGCTTGTCGACCGAGTCGATCAGCGCGTCGCCGCCACCGAGGCCGGTACCGATCGCGACACCCAGGCGGTCGTGGTCGACCTCCGGGCTGCCCGCGTTCTTCCACACCTCGCGACCGAGCACGGTCGCCAGGCGCTCGACATACGCCATGCGGCGGATCTCGACCCGGCTCAGGAGGGTGTCGGGGCTGACTTTCAGGTGACCGCCGATACGCACCGGCAGGTCGTATTCCTCGATGAAGGAATCCTCGAGAACGTCGATTCCGCTCTCACCGTTGAGGAGTCCCTTCCACGTCGCATCGACATCACCCGCGATCGACGTGGTCGCCGCCATGGAGGTGACGACGACGTTGGGGAAATTCCCGTTCAAGGTGGAAGGAGTGGTCACTGGTTCAGCCTCTATTCGGCGTCGAACTTGGCCTTGAGCTCCGCGGCGGCGTCGGAGTTCTCCGCCTCGAGCTTCTGGATGTAGGAGACAGCGTCACCCACGGTCTTCAGGCTGGCGAGATCCTCGTCGGGGATCTTGACGCCGTACTTGTCCTCGGTCTGCACAGCGATCTCGACCATGGACAGCGAGTCGATGTCCAGGTCGTCGACGAAGGACTTCTCGATGGTCACCTCGGAGGGTTCGATACCCGTAACCTCTTCGATGATCTTGCCGAGTTCTTCGACGATCTGTTCCTGGGTCAGAGCGGCCACTTTGGTGGCTCCCTTCTTGTTTCTCATTTGTAGGGTCTTGAACAGCCGGCGCACTTCGTCGTGCGTGACTGCCGGGGGGAAAGCTAGCCCGCGGAGGTGAGTTCGGCCAACGCGGGGAGGTCTTCGGGAGTCTTGAGGGCGAGGTTGGGGGTGCCCTTCAGTTCCCGTTTGGCAATGCCGACCAGGGTGCCCGCCGGTGGCAGCTCGGCCACCGCCGAGACGCCCGCGGCGCGGACGGTCTCGGTGCACAGGTCCCAGCGCACGGGCCGGGTGACCTGCGCGGCGAGCTTGTCGATCGCGTCGGCGCCCGAGGTGACCGGTTGTCCGTCGAAGTTCGACAGCAGGGTCCGGATCGGGTCGCTCGGCGAGATCTGGGCGATGGCATCGGCGACAGCTGCCTGTGCCGGGGCCATGAAAGCGGTGTGGAACGCACCGGCGACGGGCAATGCGCGGACCCGTGCCTTCTCCGGCGGGTTCGCGGCGAGCTCCGCCAGAGCTTCCAGGCGGCCCGCCGCGACGATCTGGCCGACCGCGTTGCGGTTGGCCGGGACGAGATCGAGTTCGGCGAGCCGTGCGAGCACGGTGGCTTCGTCGCCACCGAGCACCGCGGACATGCCGGTCGGTTCCTGCGCACACGCCTTGGCCATCTCCCGGCCGCGGATGGCGGCCAGGCCGACAGCCTCGTCGGGGGTGATGACGCCCGCGACAGCGGCCGCGGCGAATTCGCCGACCGAATGCCCGGCGACGATCGTATCCGCGGGAAGGGTTTCGGGGGCGATTTCGGCGAAGGCCAGCAGTGCGGCCGCGACCACGAGCGGCTGCGTCACCGAGGTGTCGACGATCTCCTCCGCCGTCGCGGTGGTGCCGAGACGGACCAGGTCGAGGCCGGCGGCCTTCGACCACAGCTCGAGGCGATCAGCCGCACCGGGGAGTGCGAGCCAGGGCGTGAGCATGCCGGGTGTCTGGGACCCCTGTCCAGGGGTGAACAACGCGATCACCCCCTAAGAAAACACTGTGACCCCCGCCGCACGAGATGTCGGCGCGAATGAAGGTTTGGAACGCGTTTTGTAGGGGTCCCACAAAATCCGAGGTGGGGCGTCCGGATCGACCGATTCACGAATCCCGTTACAGGGGGTCGTGAGCCACTGGGGTTGACGGGGTTTCCGTGACAGAAGTGGATGATTCGTTATGCGTTCGTGTCAAACGGCCCACTGTGGCCGCGATCCGGAGCACATACGCGTCGCGAGGATTGAGCGGATCACGTCCGGTCACCTCGCCGATTCGCTTGAGGCGATACCGGACAGTATTTGGATGGACGTACAGCTGACGTGCGCACGTTTCTACTGCTCCGCCACAATCCAGGTAGGCGTCCAATGTGTCGGACAACGAAGATCCGGCCGACGCCAACGGGAGGACAACATACTCGTTCAGCGCCTCTATCGCAGCTCTATCGCCCAGCAGGGCCCGTTCCGGTAACAACTCCGCGGCGTGAACGGGCCTTGGCGCGCCTCGCCACCCGACAACGGCCTCCATTCCGGCCAATGCCTCGATGGCGGAGGCGTGCGCGGCGCCGAGGGTGCGCATGGTCGGGCCGATCACCACCGGACCGTCGGAGAACACCTCGGCGAGCAGATCCGACAGGAACGGCGAACCGATCCCCGCGTCGCCCAGGTGCCCGCTGACCACCATCACCAGCCGCGCGCCCTGCACCACCGCGAGCGCGGCGCGACCGTGCCTGGTCGCGATGGTGTGCACCGCCCCGACCGTCGACACACCCTGGTCCTGCGGCGGGGTGCCGACGAGCACTGTTGCCGGTGCGGTGGCGTCCCAGTTCAACGTGGCCGCCCGGGAGAGCATGTCCGGGCCCGTGTCCCCGCGCACCACCGCGTCGACCACCAACGCCTCCAGGCGGGTGTCCCAGGCGCCCCGCGATTCGGCCGCGCTGGCGTACACCGAGGCGGCCGCGAAACCGAGCTCACGCCCGTATCGCAGCACCGCCTCGGTGAGTGCGACCAGCTGGCGGTCGTTGCGGGCCAGGGCGGGCAGCCACTGTTCGAAGAAGTCCATGGCCACCCGGACCATGTCCACGGTCTGGCGCAGCGTGAGCCGCCGCGCCAGATCCTGCGGAATCACCTGGAAGGCGTCCAGGCTGAAGCGGATGTCGGATTCGGGATCCTGCAACCACTCCAGGAAGTTCACCACCGCGGTCTGCACCAGCATCTGGACGCCTGCCCGCTGGGCGGCGTCCAGATCGGCGAAGAACGGCAGCCGGTCCTGCATCGCGCCGACCGCCTCGGTCGACAGCCGGCCCGAGAACTGCTTGACCCGTCGCAGCAGCGTGTCGGGCAGCGGGTCACGGGTCTGCCGGTTCGGGGACAGCGCCCCGGTCGGCAGGTAGACCTCGTGCGTGCTTGTGCCCTCGGTGATCCGACGGGGCCGCGGCGGTTTGCGCTCCACAGTCCAATAGTCCGCTACGCCAGTTCCTCCGGTGCGTCCGCACTCGGCTTCGGCGCGGCGGACACATCGTCGATGCGGTATTTCGCGGCCGCTTCCACGGCTTTGGCCTTGTCGAAGGTGCCGTCCTTCACCAGGCCTTCGAGCACCGCGACGACAATGGACTCCGCGTCGACGTTGAACACCCGACGGGCGGCGGGACGGGTGTCGGAGAAGCCGAACCCGTCGGTGCCGAGGGTGATGTAGTCGCCGGGCACCCACTGCCGGATCTGATCGGGAACCGCGCGCATCCAGTCGGTGGCGGCCACCACGGGTCCACGTGCCGAGGCGAGCGCCTCGGTGACGTAGGCGACGCCGGGGTCGGCATCAGGGTGCTTGAGCGCGTGGATCTCCTTCTCGACGGCTTCCTTGCGCAACTCGCCGAACGAGGTCACCGACCACACGTCGGCGGCCACATTCCACTCCTGCGCCAGGATCTGCTGGGCGCGCAGACCGGCGGGCACGGTCACGCCGGAGACCAGGATCTGAGCGCGCACCTCGCCCTCACCACCGCGCTGGTACAGGTACAGGCCCTTGAGCAAGCCGGCCACGTCGAGGTCGTCGGGCTCGGCCGGCTGCTGGTAGGGCTCGTTGTAGAGCGTGATGTAGTAGAAAATGTTCTCCCCGCCGAAGGTTCCGGTCTCCTGCGGGTGGGTGCCCGGCAGCGTGCCCGGCTCCGGGTTGCCGCCGCCGTACATGCGGCGCAGACCGTCGCGCACGATGTGTGCGATCTCGAACGAGAACGCCGGGTCGTAGGTGACCACGGCCGGGTTGGTCGAGGCGAGCAGCAGCGAATGCCCGTCGTTGTGCTGCAGGCCCTCACCGGTGAGCGTGGTCCGCCCGGCCGTCGCCCCGAGGACGAAGCCGCGGGCCAGCTGGTCGGCCGCGGCCCACAGGCCGTCGCCGGTGCGCTGGAAACCGAACATCGAATAGAAGATGTAGAGCGGGATCATCGGCTCGCCGTGCGTCGCGTACGCGGTGCCCGCCGCCGTGAACGACGCCGTCGACCCGGCCTCGTTGATCCCCTCGTGCAGGATCTGGCCGACGTTGCTCTCCTTGTAGGCGAGCATCAGTTCCGCGTCGACGGAGGTGTAGAGCTGGCCGTTGCGGTTGTAGATCTTCAGCGACGGGAACCAGGAGTCCATGCCGAAGGTGCGTGCCTCGTCCGGGATGATCGGCACGATGCGCTTGCCGATCTCCTTGTCGCGCAGCAGTTCCTTCATCAACCGGACCAGCGCCATCGTGGTGGCCACGTTCTGCTTGCCCGAGCCCTTGCGCACCGAGCGGTAGGCCTCGTCACCCGGCAGCGTCAACGGCTTTGCCGCACTTCGCCGTTCGGGCAGGTACCCACCGAGCGCCTTGCGCCTGGCCTGCATGTACTGGATCTCCGGCGCGTCCTGGCCGGGGTGGTAGTACGGGGGCAGATACGGGTCCTTCTCCAGTTCCGCGTCCGAGATCGGGATGCGCTGCAGATCGCGGAAGTCCTTGAGGTCCTGCAGCGTCAGCTTCTTCATCTGGTGGGTGGCGTTGCGGCCCTCGAAGTGCTTGCCGAGGGTGTAGCCCTTGATGGTCTTGGCCAGGATCACCGTCGGCTGGCCCTTGTGCGTCATCGCCGCCGCGTACGCCGCGTAGACCTTGCGGTAGTCGTGGCCGCCGCGCTTGAGGTTCCAGATCTCGTTGTCGGACATGTTCTGGACCAGCGCCTTGGTGCGCGGGTCGCGGCCGAAGAAGTGATCGCGCACATAGGCGCCGTCGTTGGCCTTGTAGGTCTGGAAATCGCCGTCGGGGGTGGTGTTCATCAGGTTCACCAGGGCACCGTCGCGGTCGGCGCCGAGCAGCGCGTCCCACTCCCGGCCCCAGACCACCTTGATGACGTTCCAGCCCGCGCCGCGGAAGAACGACTCGAGTTCCTGGATGATCTTGCCGTTACCGCGCACCGGCCCGTCGAGGCGCTGCAGATTGCAGTTGATGACGAACGTCAGGTTGTCGAGCGCCTCGTTGGCGGCCACCTGGATCAGGCCGCGCGATTCGGGTTCGTCCATCTCGCCGTCGCCGAGGAACGCCCACACGTGCTGGTCGGAGGTGTCCTTGATGCCGCGATCGTGCAGGTAGTGGTTGAACCTGGCCTGGTAGATCGCGTTCATCGGGCCCAGGCCCATCGAGACCGTCGGGAACTCCCAGAAATCGGTCATCAGGCGCGGATGCGGGTAGGACGGCAGGCCCTTGCCGAGGCCGCCGTGGCTGTATTCCTGCCGGAACCCGTCGAGCCGGTCGGTGCTCAGGCGACCCTCGAGGAACGCGCGCGCGTAGATGCCGGGCGAGGCGTGGCCCTGGATGTAGATGTGGTCGCCGCCGCCGGGATGGTCCTTGCCACGGAAGAAGTGGTTGAAACCCACCTCGTAGAGCGCCGCCGACGAGGCATACGTCGAAATATGCCCGCCCACACCGATTCCGGGACGCTGCGCGCGATGCACCATGATCGCGGCGTTCCAGCGGATCCAGGCGCGGTAGCGGCGCTCCACTTCCTCGTCGCCGGGAAACCACGGCTCGTTCTCGGTGGGGATCGTGTTGACGTAATCGGTGGAGGTGAGCGCGGGAATCGACACGCGACGCTCACCGGCGCGTTCGAGCAACCGCAACATCAGGTAGCGCGCACGGCCCGGGCCTTCCCGGTCGAGCATCTCGTCGAAGGACTCCAGCCATTCGCTGGTTTCCTCCGGATCGATATCGGGTAGATACGATGCCACGCCTTCGCGGATCACCCGCACGCGTTCCCCGGTGGGTTTGGCACCGGGCGCCGCGGGGTCGGTCGGCGAATCGGAAGAAGCTGCAGAGTGGATCAGGTCGGTCAAATCTGCTCCTCGTACTGGGGGCTGAACTGCTTGTCGGCGTCGCGGTCCCCGGGCTTGCCCGCTTGGTGTGCGGAGCACCCGTCTCGAAAGGTTCGGGCGACCCCCATCCTTGCCGAAAGGGTCGCCCAGGTCATCATCCCAGCAGGAAATCCACTAGATTTGCGATGGGCCTACCGGTCAGTGAAGTGAGAGGGAACGGGTTCGACGATGAGGGTGCCGCACGCGCGCAGGCTCGGGCTGATCTGCGCATCGGTCGCGGTGATCGCCGGTTCGGTGATCGCCGGGTGCGCCCAGCAGGTCACCGGTAACCCGACCACCGACCCCGCCGAAGTCGCCGCCTACAAGACCGCCGCGGCCGCGTCGTCCTCGGCGGCCGCGTCCTCCCGTGCGGCGGCCGCCAGAACCAAGGCCATCGAGGACAACTGCGGGCAGTTCCCCACCACCACCGGTGCGGGCGTCACCGCCTACAACGACTTCGTGAAGGCCCACGACGAGAACGCCCCCGACTACGCCGCCAAGCGCGAGGCCGCGGCCGTCGCGCTCGACACCGCCGCGACGGCCGTCGAGTCCGGTGTCGCCGCCGCCGCGGGCGCCCTGCCGACCGAGCTGGCCGACAAGTTCACCGCCTATGTCGTCGCCGCGCGCGAGCTGTCGGCCGAGACGCGGAAGATGACCTACAGCTCCGCGGTCGGCGGTCTCAACGACGCGAGCCGCAAAATCAATCAGGCGCGTACCGAGGTACAACAGGCCTGCCCACGGCGCTGAATTCACGTCGCCGACACGCGGCGTACGGTACCGATTCATCCGATCGGCTTGCGCTGCGGCCGATAACCATGTTCGCTTGCACGTATCTTACTGTCGGCAGTTTAGGGAGGACACCACCGTGGTCGCCGCGGCGGACGCGCAGAACTACGCTCAGAAGCTTGGCATTTCTCACGGCTTGGTTGTTCAGGAATTGGGCTGGGACGAGGACACCGACGACGCATTGCGCGCCGAGATCGAGGAGATCACGGGCGGCGAGATGGTCGACGAAGACTCCGACGAGGTCGTCGACGCCGTCCTGCTGTGGTGGCGAGAAGGTGACGGCGATCTGGCCGACGAGCTGATGGATGCCATCAGCCCGCTGGCCGACGAAGGGTTCATCTGGGTCCTCACCCCCAAAACCGGTCAACCGGGCCATGTCGATCCGAGCGAGATCGCCGAAGCCGCACCCACGGCCGGCCTGACCCAGACATCAACCATCAGCCTCGGCAGCTGGACGGGCTCGCGCCTGGTTCAGCCGAAGGCACCGTCCAAACAGCGCTGAAACCGCCGTTCGCTAAGGTCTCAGCCGGACGAGAACGCTCGGCTGAGACCCGACACGACGACAGGAACTCCCCTATGCCGCTAGAGGTTGGCACTCTCGCGCCGGATTTCACGCTCAAGGACCAGAACAACCAGCCCGTCACCCTGTCGGACTACCGGGGCAAGAAGAATGTCCTGCTGGTGTTCTATCCGCTCGCCTTCACCGGCATCTGCCAGGGTGAGCTGTGCAAGGTGCGTGACGAGCTGCCCAAATTCCAGAACGACGACGCCGAGATCCTCGCGATCTCCGTCGGCCCACCACCCACCCACAAGATCTGGGCGGCCGAACAGGGCTACCTGTTCCCCCTGCTGTCCGATTTCTGGCCGCACGGCGCCGTCGCCCAGGCCTACGACGTCTTCAACGAGAAATCCGGCTACCCGAACCGCGGCACCTTCGTGATCGACAAGTCCGGATACATCACTTTCGCGGAGATGAACGGCCCCGGAGAGGCCCGTGACCAGGCGGCTTGGGAGAAAGCGCTGGCCGCGCTAGATTCATAACCCGACACCGCCGGTCCCACCGGCGATGCAGGGGCGTATAGCTCAGCGGTAGAGCACTGGTTTTACACACCAGCGGTCGGGGGTTCGATCCCCTCTGCGCCCACATCTTGTCGCACACCACCGCAGTCAGGTGGGTAGCCCGATCTCCTCGGGTGTTTTGTCGGTGCGGATCCCGCGGAAGCTCGGGTGCCGGAGCAGTCCGTCGCCGCTGATCTCGCGGTATTCGATATCGGCGACGAAAACCGGTTCGACCCACCAGGCCGTCCGGGCGACCGGTGCCGGTGGTGGATCATCGAGCGGTGTCGTCTCGCGGCGCACTTGGTCCAGGGCGGCGCGGATGCTGCGGCGGGAGGCGGCGGTGAAGCCCGTGCCTACTCCACCCACGCAGCGCAGACGACCCTCCGGAGTGTGGCCGGCCAGGACAAGGCCGCCGAAGGTCGCGGCATTGGCGCCGTTGCCGGGGACCGCGCCGACGATCACGGCCTCGGTCGTGAGTCGGAGGACGACTTTCGTCCATGCCGAGGAGCGGCGGCCCGGTTCGTAGATCGAATCGCCGTGCTTGCAGACGATCCCTTCCAACCCGGAGTCCGTCGCCACGCGCAACAACTCCTCCGCGCTGGTGTCGGTCAGCGACCACATCGGTGGAACCCGCACGCGCGCACCGTCGTCGAGGGTGAGGTCGGCCAGTTCGGCGCGGCGGGTGCGGTAGGAGTCCTCGAACAGCACCTCCTCGTCGACACCGAGCACATCGAAGACGAGATAGTCGACGCGGACCTGCTCGATCAGCGCAGGTGTCGGCCGCTGGACGTGCATGCGCTGTTGCAACCGGGAGAACGAAGGTGCCCCGCGCTCGTCCGGAGCGACGAGTTCGCCGTCGAGCAGCAGGGTGCGTCCATCGGTGATCTCGGTGAGCGCGGTGACGACCTCGGGGTAGGAGGCGGTGATGTCGCGCAGGTTCCGGCTCCACAAGCTGATCCCCGCCGGGGTGCAATGGGCGATCGCGCGCACACCGTCCCATTTCATTTCCGCGCACCAGCCGCCTGGCGGCTGCGGTGGCCGTCCGGGTTTGGCCAGCATCGGTGCCGGGACCGTGAACCCCACATGACCAGCCTATTCCCGGCGTGGGCCGGGCTCCGCTCACGCGGCCGATCCTCGGCGCGTCCGACCAGGCCGAATCCGCTATCGACCGGCCGGCAGGGCACGGTGGGCGGCACGGAGGAGGAAGGCTGTCACGATCGTCGCGCCCGCCGATCCGGCCATGACGATTCTCGCGATCCAAGGCCCATAACTGATTGCCGCCACACAGCCGAGCGTCACAAGGACGCCGACAGCGAACAGCATCACAGCCGCCCTGCCGATTCCTGCGGTCTTCCCACGCAGAACCTGCTGGGAGGCGAACAGCAGGCCGAGGCCCGCCAGCCCGGGAACGGCGCCCACCACGCAGATCATCAACAGATACGGCGAGTCGAGACCGGACACGATCACTCGGGACGAGCAGGCCAGCAGCACCGCTCCGAGCGCACACCCGGCCGCACCCGCAGCCCACATTGCTCGCCGCGCCTTGGAATCGGCGACATCCGGCGCTCGGACGTCATCGACCCGGTCCATCTGAAACCCCCACGGCAGCGCGATCAGCGACAGGGGCGTAGCCATTGCCCCACATCCGACCGTACCGGCCTACGGTGAACCCGTGGAGGCACCGAGATGATCGAAATCCCCGAGGCTTTCGCGCACGAGACCATCGGACGCGAAGGTGAACCGGGCCGCGCCTGGATCACCTCACTCCCCCAACTGCTCGATGATCTGCTGCAACGCTGGTCCTGCAGACCGGACGGGCCACTGATGCACGGAAATGTCGGGGTCGTGCTGCCCGTCGTCCACACAGACCATCCGCCTGCGGTCATCAAGGTGTCCTTTCCCCACCCCGGCAACGACTTCGAGGCCGACGCCTTCGACACGTGGAACGGCGCGGGCGCGGTGCGGCTGTTCGAACGTGACACCGCGCACTACGCGATGTTGCTGGAGCGCGCCCCGGGCGGAGCGCTGTCCGAGGTAACCGACTTCGACGAAGCCGTGACCGCCCTGGGTGAACTGTCGTGGCGGCTGGCCGTCGAAGCCCCACCGACTCTGCCGCGCCTGAGCCGCTTGGTCGCCGCATGGCCGGACGAAATAGCGTCTGCCGCAGCAGAAGTGGGCAATCCACTGCCTTGTCACGTCATGGGTGCCGCTCTTGCCACTCTGCGAGAGCTCGGCCCGAACCAACCCGAGACGCTCGTCCATGGCGATCTCCACGACGCCAATGTCCTGCGCGGCGACCGAGAGCCCTGGCTGGCGATCGACCCCAAGGGTTACGTCGGTGACCGTGCCTACGACACGATCACCGTGATCCGCAGCTACCGGTTCGCTCCCCTGCTGTTCAGTGCCGACCCGGCGCGTGGCCTCCGTCGCGGCCTCGACATGTATTGCGAGGCAGCCCGGATCGATCGTGAACGGGCACGCCGGTGGGCGCAGGTGCGAGCGGTGAGAGCCGCGCTGTGGGGACGACAGCACGGTGAACCGGACTGGGTCGTACAGGTCACCGACCGGCTCGCCGAGATGCTCGTCTGATCTCGGCGCAGCCCTTCGCATGGTCGGCGGGTACTACACAGCCGCCTTCGCGACCGTGAGCGTGCACTGCCCGTTGTCGCAGGAACGGCGGAGTCGCCCCCGGGAGAGGGTTTGAGCGAGGCCGATGGCCCAGCACATCGGGCATCCACGCAGCGCGACGAGGCCGACGGGTAGCAACAGCAGGCTGATCGCACCGATGAGGGGTAGCAGGGCGATCGAGCCGATCAGCGCGCCGAAGCCTAGGAGCCCGCGCGTCAGGTGGCGGGGCAGTGACGCGCTGGCGAAGTCGGGTCGGTCAGACATTCTTCCCTCCGGGAGGTGGATCGGACTGGAGTGCTTGGCGCACCGACGCGCGGGCACGGTGCAGGCGCGATTTCATCGCGGTGGTGCTGAGGCCGAGCGTGTCCGCGACGATGCGTCCGCTGAGGCCCTGGATATCGCGCATGATCAGGACCTGGCGCTGGTCGTCGGGCAGCGTGGCGACGGCGGCCGCCACCCTCGCCGCTTCCAGGCGACGCAGCACTTCGTCCTCGGCAGAGGCTGTCACAGTGACTTCCGTCGGTGGGTGCTGCGGCCTGATCCGCGCCCGCCGCAGGCACTCGTTGCGCACGATCCGGAACATCCACGACGCCAGCGCTCCCGACGCCCGCAGCATCCCGATCTTGCGATACAGGATGATGAGGGCTTCCTGAGCCGCGTCCTCGGCGTCTTCCGGTGTGGCACAGAGCGTTCGGGCGAAGCGCTGGATGTTCGGGTAGGAACCCGACACCAGCGCGGCGATCGAATCCATGTCCCCGTCGCGGGCGGAGATGATCAGTTCCGCGGCAGGCCAGCGCGAGTCAGTCACGCCCGGCCCGTTTGCGGCGCAGGGCGTACACGCACGTGCACATCAACACCAGGCCGACGACGATTCCGGTTCCGATGATCACAACAACCTCCGTTTCGTCCCCGCACCGTGCGCGGACACCTATAAGAGGTGCGAGACGCGGAAAAGGATTCACGGCCGTTTCGCGGTGACGATCCACGCTCGCGAATCGAACAGCACGCCCCGGTCGGTCTCGTGCGCGGCGAGCACCTCGCGCAGCCGTGCGCGAGCCTGCTCGCCTTCGGCCGGTTCGAGGCTGTCGAGATAGGCACGGAAGCCGGTGAGCAGACGCAGGTTGCTGTAGGCGGCAGCACCGTCGGCACCCAGGTACACCGGCTCGTGCACCTCACTGAAGCCGATATCGACGAAACCCGCTGCGGTCAGCACGGATTCGGTGACCGAGGGTTCGGCCAGCGAGAACGGTCCCGGCCCCGGCTTCGCCATCGACGCGACGAGATCGCTGTGGAACACCGTCACCCACTCGTTGTGCTCACTCCCTTGCCACACCATCACCACCAACCGCCCACCCGGCCGCAATGCTCGCCCGATATTGCGGAACGCCGCAACGGGATCGGCGAAGAACATCGCCCCGAACCGGCTGATACACAGATCGAACGACCCGGCGGCGAAGGGATGGACCTGAGCATCGGCGACCTCGAACCCGACATTGCCCACCCCTTCCTCCACACTGATCCGCCGAGCCTGTCCGACCATCACCTCCGACACGTCGACCCCGAGCACCTCCCCCTCCACAGCGACCCGCGCCGCCTCCCGCGTCGTACCGCCGGCGCCACACCCGATATCGAGCACCCGATCCCGCACCCCCACCCCCGCCGCCGCCCGCAGATGCACATTGTGCAACCGCAACTCGGCGTCGTAATCGAACAGTTCCATCCCGACCTCCACCGAATGTGCGTTTGGCACCATCACACCACCCGCGTCCGACACCTGCGACCATCACCAGCGAGTTCGCCGTCGACCGCCCGCGCTGCCCGCGAATCGACGTGACAGTGGGGGCGGGAGCGGCGAGGATGGGGCGATGTCGACACGGGAGTTGATCGTCCTCGGGACGGCGGGGGCGGTGCCGACTCGTCGCCGCAATCACAACGGGTATCTGTTGCGGTGGGATGGGCGGGGTGTGCTGTTCGACCCGGGTGAGGGGACGCAGCGGCAGATGGCGCATGCGGGGGCTTCGGCCACCGAATTGCACTGGTTGTGTGTGACCCATTTCCATGGGGATCATTCGCTCGGCGTGCCGGGGATCGTGCAGCGGCTGGGGCGCGACGGCGTTCCGCACGATGTGCACGCCGTGTTCCCGGCCGAGGGCATCGAGTACTGGGAGCGGCTGAAGTTCGCGACGAGCTACTACGGTTCGCCCAGTCTCGTCGAACACCCGGTGAGCGGTGCGGGAGAAACGTTGCAGGGCAATGGTTTCAGCCTGACCGCCCGGCCGCTGTCGCACAGCATCCCCACCTACGGATACCGTCTGGCCGAACCGGACGGTCGCACATTCCTGCCCGAGAAATTGCGCGAACACGGCATCTCCGGTGCCGCCGTGCGGGAGCTGTCGGGCCCGTTGCTCGAGGAGTGTTCGGCGCCGAGGCCGGGACAGAAGGTCGCCTTCGTGATGGATACCCGCCTGTGCGACAACGTCTTCGAGCTGGCGGCCGATGTGGACATGCTCATCATCGAATCCACCTTCCTGGATTCGGAAACCGAGCAGGCGCACGAACGCGGGCATCTCACCGCCCGTCAGGCGGGCGAAGTCGCCCGTGCCTGTGCGGTGAGGACACTTGTGCTCACCCACTTCTCGGAGCGCTACACCGCGGCCGACGATCGAACGTTCCTGGAGCAGGCCGACTTCCCCGGCGCCGTCCTCGCCCACGATCTCGATCGCATCCCCCTTCCGGCCCGCCGCACTCCATGAACGGCGGATCCGGAAGGCGGTCCGGCTAGAAGCTGCCGGTCGACGGCATCGAGCTCGGTACGTTCACGGTGACCAGTTCGGAGAACGCGAACTCGGCACCGTTGACGCACCCACCGCGCGCGGTGATCGTGGAACCGGGCTCGAGCCCCTCGAGCGAGGTGGTGACCGTTTCGCCCGCATCGGCCAGCGACTCCGGCGAACCGTTACCGAAGAAGGCGTGGTTGTTCTCGGGTCCGATCCCGGCCTCGGCCCAGCACTGTCCCCGGTCGTTCGGGTTGTGCAGGGTGGCGGTGACGGTGCCCGCGGCGGTGCCGGTGAAGGTCACCTGCGGGGCGACGAACGGCGTCGCCGCACCGGCGGGTGCAATGGACCCGAAGGCCACGGTGGCCGAGGCGGCCAGTACGAAAGCTGCGGAAATTCGTCTGTTCATCACACGTTTGATGGTGCCGCACAACAGTTTTCGGCACAAGGAAACCGCTGCCACCACAACTGGGGTCTGGCCGTGCCGGAAATCTCGTTGGCAGCGCGGGCGCGGATCGGTATCGTCGCTGAGGTGTATACAGGCACCGCGATGATGAAGCCCTGGTCGCTCCGCTGACGGCGGCGACCGGCATTCCATCCCTCTTCTGACGCCGCCGTCCCGGGTCATCCGCCGGGCGGTTTCCTTGCGCTGCCCGGCTCCTTTCTCGAGCCGCGGAGTTCTCTGTGCCTATTTCTCCTTCCCTGCCTGCCGGGGCGCATGCCCACCTGCGGGCAGCATCCATCCACGTCACGCTCGGTTCACGCCCGGTGCTGACCGACGTCTCCGTCACCGTCTCCGCACGTTCGCGCTTGGCGATCGTCGGCGAGAACGGGCGTGGCAAGACCACCTTGCTGCATGTTCTCGCCGGTCTGCTGAAACCTGACAGCGGTTCGGTCAGCCGCGTCGGCACCGTCGGCGTCGCCGAGCAGAACATCACCGTTCGCGCGGGCGAGACGGTCGGCGATCTGGTGGCCGAAACCATCGAACCGGCCCAGCGTGCCCTACGCGATCTGGACGCCGCCACCCTGCTGCTCACCGAGGACGCACCGGGCGCCGACGACGCCTACGCCGCGGCCCTGGATGCCGCGACCAGACTCGACGCCTGGGACGCCGAACGGCGTGTCGACATCGCCCTGGCCGCCTTGAACGCCTGCACCGACCGATCCCGCCCGCTGTCGACGTTGTCTGTGGGACAACGCTATCGGGTCCGCCTGGCCTGCCTGCTCGGCGCGACCAACGACATCCTGCTCCTGGACGAACCGACGAACCACCTCGACCGCGCGGGCCTCGACTTCCTCACCGACCGCCTGCGTGCCCACCCCGGCGGCCTCGTCGTCGTCAGCCACGACCGCACCCTGCTGCGCGCGGTCGCCGAGGAGTTCCTCGATCTCGACCCGAGCCCCGACGGCCGCCCCCAGCTTTTCGCCGGTGGCTATGCCGGTTGGCAGGAGGGCAGGCGCCGTGCTCGAGACCGGTGGGAACACGACTACCAAGAACAACTCGCCGAGCGCGCACGACTGAGGGAGGCGGTGGACGGTGCCCGAGACCGGCTCAGCACCGGGTGGCGCCCGGACAAGGGCCACGGCAAGCATCAGCGTCAATCACGAGCCCCCGGCCTGGTCCAGATGCTGAAACGCCGTCAGTCGGACCTCGACGCCCACACCATCACGATTCCCGAACCCCCACTGCACCTGCGCTTTCCGGAACTCCCGGTACGCCGAGGAACACCGGCGCTGCGGTGCGAAGGCATCACCGTCCCCGGCCGCCTGAACGCCCCGATCGACCTGACTCTCGAAGCAGGCGACCGCCTCCTGATCACCGGCCCCAACGGCGCGGGCAAATCCACCTTGCTCACCGTGCTGGTCGGCGCACTCACCCCGGTGACGGGAACCGTCCACCAGCACAGTTCCGCCCGCATCGCGCTGCTCGGCCAGGAAGTCCCCGACTGGGACCTCACCGCCACCGCCCACGACATCTATGGACGGCACACCCGACACCTCGACAACCCGCTCCCGCTCAACGCCACCGGTCTCCTGGAGAAACAAACCTCCCGCACTCCGGTCGGCCGCCTCTCCCAAGGCCAGCAACGCCGCCTCCACCTCGCCATCGAACTGGCCGCCCGACCGACGGTCCTGCTCTGTGACGAACCGACCAACCACCTCTCGACCACCCTGGTAGACGACCTCACCACCGCCCTGTCCACAACCCCCGCCACCGTCGTCGTCGCCACCCACGACCGCCGAATGCTCTCCGACTTGACCGACTGGCCCCGCCTCACGCTGTCGGCGTGAACACCACCCTCCGCGTCCTATGCGCGGACAGTTGCGGCTTTCCGTGGACGAGCGGAGCGGGATTGATCAGTCCGGGCCAGACGGATTCCCGTGCCCAACAACCAGATCGCCACGCCCATCTGGAACGGGAACAGGATGGAGTAGTCGATGTCGCGGGTGAGGACCACCAGCGGCCCCGCGAAGGAACTGACCACGCCGGAGATCAGCGCGATCGCGCCGAGGATCCACGCGGCGGTGGTTCGCGCCTCGCGGGCGACGGCGATCGCGAGCGCGGCGGTGGTGAGACCGAGGGCCGGCGAGGCGAGCACCTGCATCGTCATATGGAAGTCGAGTATCGGGGTGTGGGCGTGGTTGCGCAGGTCGTCGGCCTCGGATGCCGCTGCCACGTGCGGAATCAACTCGAGCCCCGCGAAGGCCGTGCCGACTGCCGCCAGGGTGAGCCATTTCGCGACCGCCTCGCCGAACACGCCGTCTCGCCGGGCGAGTACGTACATCGTCGCGGCGAGGAGCAGCCCGACCATCTGCAGCAGGTGGGACGCATTCCAGAGATCGCTGGTGAACATCGAGAGCAGGTGATCGTCGACGTTGCCGCCGGAACCGATCGGATGCAGCTGACCACCCACCCCGAAAAGGACGGCAGCAACGACGAAGCCCAGCGGCCTGGCGACGTTGCTGATCGACAGCGCCGACGAGGGCGCCGACGTGGAGCGCGCGACCGCCGAACTGATTGCCGGAAAAGACGATCCACGTGCGCAACTACGCGCGTTGGCCGGCTTCGACCGCCGGCTCTTCGAGTCCGCGGGCGACGTGTTGCGCATCATGATCGAGGGATCGCGCCAGCACGCCGCACTGGCCGACGCGTACCGCATGGGTCGCGACCGTGGCGACCAGGTGCGCCGCGAGGTCTACGAGGCCTGGCCGCAGAGCGTCTGGCGACCGGATATGACCGCGGCACATGCCCTCGACGTCGCCGCGGCCCTCTGCTCTATCGATACCTTCGATGTGTTGCGCGGGGAACGCGGGTGGACACCCGATCAGATCGAAAGCTGGTGGGCCACCACATTGGGTGAGTTGTTCTTCGGATCGACGCACGGGCGGTAACGGGCGCCCGAGCCTCGCGACGCCTTTTCAGTGGGGCAGTTTCGTGGCGATGCCGTCGAGTAAGCAGTCCAGCCCGAAACGGAACTGCCACTCGGCGGTGTCCTGATTGGACCCGCCCACGAGGTAGTCGACCAGGTGGGGGTGGCGGCCGGTGGCGGTGAGTTCGGCCATGTAGGGGTGGTAGGCGCTGCGGACGTCGTCGTCGCTGGTCCAGCCGCGGCGCGCCATCGACTGGCGTTGGGCGACCTCTGCGGCGGCCGCGCCGTGGGTGAAGGCGGTGACGCCCGCGAGCATCGCCATCTTCGCGTCGACGTCGGCATCGACAGTGTCCATGGAGGCGAGGACCTGCTCGGCGATATCGGCCATGCGCGGGGTGAGTACGCCGGGCAGGCGCGCGAAGATCTGCACGAGCCAGGGGTGACGCAAGGTGATCTCGCGGACCTGTTCGGCGTAGGCCCCCAACGTTTCCCGCCAGTCGCCCGCCGTTGCGGACAAGGTGATGTCGGCGTGGACCGCGTCGACCATCAATTCGAAGAGGTCGTCTTTGCCGGAGATGTAGCGGTAGGGCGCCATCGCGGTGACGCCGAGGTGCTCGGCGAGTTTGCGCATGGACAGGGCGTCGAGACCGTGCAGGTCGGCCATTTCGACGGCGGCGGCCGCGAGGCGGTCATGGCTCAGCGGAGCGCGTTGCCCGGCGGGCGACCGACCGAGTCGCTCCCAGATCGTCCCATCCGCTTTCGCCAAGGCTCACTCCTTCGGGGTCGCTGTCCGGCCCACCCTAACAGTCTTGTGTACACCGCAATCTTGAGTCTACGTTGTATACACAGTCTACGATGCACACAGGAGTTGGGCATGTCGATCGAACCCGCCACCACCCTGGAGAAGGGACCTCCCGCCCGGGTATTCGCCGCGATGAGCGGGCTGGTCATCGCCTTCCTCGTCGCCAATCTCGACTTCACCATCGTCGGCACCGCGCTGCCCGCCATCGCGGGTGAACTGGGCGGGCTCGCGGATCTGTCGCTGGTCGTCACCTCGTTCTCGCTCACCACGGCGGTGACCACACCGATCTGGGGCAAATTCGGCGACCTCTACGACCGCAAGAACGTCTTCATCGCCGCGTTCACGATCTTCCTGATCGGGTCCGCGTTGTGCGGGGCGGCGCGGAACATGCCGCAGATCATCGGGTTTCGCGCGCTTCAGGGGCTGGGTGCGGGTGGGTTGCTCGTCGGCGGGATAGCGATCGTCGGCGTGCTGTTCCCGCCGCGACAGCGGGCGAAGGTGCAGGGGCTGATGGCGATCATCATGCCGCTCGCCATCGTGAGCGGGCCGCTGATCGGCGGGTGGTGCGCCGACAGCATCGGGTGGCGGTGGGCGTTCTACCTGAACCTGCCGCTCGGCGCGGTGGCCTTGATCCTGCTGGCGACGCAGCTGCGGTTGCCGCCGAGCACCCGGGATTCCGGGCGCGTGGACGTGGTCGGGATGGCGGCGCTCAGCGTGTGCATCGTCGGTATCACCGTGCTCGCCTCGGCAGGCGGCCGCACGTGGGCGTGGGCCTCGCTTCCGGTGCTGCTGCTGTCGCTGGTCACGACTGTCGGTGCGGTGTTCTTTCTGCGCTGGGAGCGGCGGGCGAGCGATCCTGTTGTTCCGCCGCAGCTGCTCGGCCACCGAAATTTCACGATCGCCGTGGTGCTCGGATTCCTCAGCGGCCTGGTGATGTTCGGCGCGGTGACGTTCCTTCCGCTCTATCAGCAGATCGCGCAGGGTCGTTCGGCCACCGGATCCGGGGTGCTGATGCTGCCGTTGCTCGGCGGGATGCTGGTCGTCGCTCCCCTGGTCGGGGCGGCGGTGTCGAGGAGCGGGCGGTTCCGGGTGTATCCGGTCGTCGGCGCGGCGGCGATGACCCTCGGCATGGCTGTGCTGGCGTCACTGGACGTCGACAGCGGATGGTTGCCGGTGGTCGCCGGCATGCTGGCGACGGGTGCGGGCATGGGGTGTTTCATGCAGCTCACCGTTGTCATCGCGCAGAACAGTGTCGGCCTCGACGACATCGGCGCGGCCGTCGCCACCGCCATGCTGGCCCGCAATCTCGGTAATTCCCTGGGCATTTCCCTGCTCGGCGCACTCTACGCACGCCACGTGACCGGGCTGCCCGACCTCGAGCACACCGATCTCACGACCCTGCCCGAACCGGTCCGCGACGCTCTGCGCGCCCCGGTCACCGCGGGCGTCACCGACGCCTTCCTGGCCGCGAGTCTGTGCGCTGCCCTCGCCTTCGTCGTCGCCTGCTTCCTGCGCGACGACTTCACCGATATGGAGCAACGATGAACCACCCCGATCTCGCCGGTATCGTCCTCACCCGCCACCAGGCCGACGACCCCGAACACCAGCGATCCGTGGCGGCCCGGCTCGCCGATCGCGACCTGCCACCCGGACTGGCCGCCCTCACCGTTCTCCTCGACCTGCGCGGCACCGCCGTACTCACCCAGGAACTCTGGACGACCCCACCCGCTGCCACCACCGTGTTCCGCCCCCGCCACAACCTGATCTTCGACCCCGACGGCACCCCCGGCTGCACGGTCGTCACCACCTTCACCTTCCCGACCGACCGCGATGCCACCATCTGGACCGACCTCCTCGCCGAAGCACTTCGCTCCCACCCCGTCGAAGGCCTCCTCGCCCAGCACCTCTCGACGCACGGCGATTCGGTCCTCAACTGCTCAGACTGGACCGCCCCGGAAGCGCATCAGGCCTTCATCGAGAACAGCCCGGACACAGCCGCATGGCACCGAGTGAGCGACTATCCCGGCCTCACCCACGGTCCCGGCGCACGCTGTCGCATCTACTACCCCGGCGAGTTCTGATCGAAGACGCTGTGGGACAGAGTGTGCGACGGTCTCGGCGCAGAGGCCGGCATGCGGGAAGGAATGGTGCTCAGCCGACGTGGCGGCGCAGCCAGGTGACTTCGGCGCCGGTGCAGTCGGTGCCCTGACGGAAGGCTTCGAGGTCTTCGTCCCAGGCGGTGCCGAGAGCGCGGTCGATTTCGGCGCCGAGGTCGAAGGTGCTCAGTTCGGTGGCGGCTTGGAGGAGGGCGCGTAATCGCATTTCGCCGAGCATCACGTCGCCGTTGGCGCCGGTGGAGCCGTGCCAGAGGCCGAGGGCGGGGACGAAACTGTAGCGTTCGCCGTCCACGCCTTCGCTGGGGTCCTCGGTGACTTCGAACCGCAGGACCGGCCAGGCGCGCAATGATTGGGCTATCCGGGCGGCGGTTCCGACGGGGCCGATCCAGTCGCCGCTGGCGCGCAGCTGTCCGTCGGCGGGCTGCGCGGTCCAGCGCAGTTTCGCCGGCGTGGAAAGCGCGGTGGACAGTGCCCATTCGATGTGCGGGCACAACGCGGCGGGCGAGGAGTGGATGTAGACCACACCTGCCGTCGCGTCAGCGAACTGACTCGATGCGCGCACTACCAACACCTCCAGCCTCGACAAGGAGCGTCTTCCCCAACGGTCCGTCGGACTGGTGTGGTGCGAGTGTAGGCGAAGTGAGCGATGTTGCGGGTGTTACCTCACTGCGTGTTATGTGTCTCTGCGATCACGGAATCACTAAATTTCGGCCACGCGGTTCTTGCCCAGTCGCCGAAATTCTCGTCGCTCAAACCGATCGTGGCTACCCCTATTTCGGGGTCGACCCACAGGAACGTCCCGGACTGACCGAAGTGCCCGTAGGTGCGCGGCGAATTGGAATGACCGGTCCAGTGCGGGGTTTTCCCGTCGCGGATTTCGAAGCCGAGACCCCAGTCGTTGGGCCGCTGAGAGCCGTATCCGGGCAGCACTCCGTCACGGTCGGGGAATTGCACGGAGGTGGCCTCGTCGAGCGTTTGCCGAGATATCAATTCGGGTGTCAGCAACTCGGTGGCGAATAGCGTCAGGTCACGAAGGCTCGCGCGTCCCGCATGCCCCGCCGACCCTTCCAGAACCGCGTCGCGCATGCCAAGTGGTTCGAATACCGCCTCGTGCAGATAGTCCGGAAAGTGGATGCCCGTGCTTTCGGTGAGGAAATCGGCGAGTAGTTCGAATCCGGCACTCGAGTAGATGCGTCGGGCACCCGGTTTCGCGATCACTTCCGGTGTGGCGAAGGCCACACCGGAAGTGTGGGCCAGCAGATGCCGCACGGTCGATCCGGGCGGGCCCGCGGGCTGATCCAGTTCGATCGCACCTTCCTCGACGGCGACCAGGGCCGCGTAGGCGACGAGAGGCTTGGTGACCGAAGCCAACCGGAACACCCGGTCGAGTTCACCGGTGGTGTCGACCCCGTCGACGGTGACCACGGCGGCCGCGGCGTGCGCCACCGGCCACTGCTGAACCTGCTCCAACGAACGCATATCCGGCAGCGTAGCTACGATCGACGACACCATGAGTCCCGCACCATCAGTTCACGGCGACGTGGCGGCCGGTTTCGGCCCTGTCGCCGATGCCTTCCGCCGCAATTTCACCGCCCACGGCGAGATCGGCGGCGCCGTCGCGGTCTACGCGGGCGGCAAACCGCTGGTCGACCTGTGGGCGGGCCATCGCGACCGCGCGCATGCGGTTCCCTGGGAGCGCGACACGATCGTCCCGGTGTTCTCGTCCTCGAAGGGCATGTCGGCGTTCACCATCGCCACCGCCGTCTCGCGCGGACCCCTCGACTACGACGCCCCGGTCGCGAAGTACTGGCCGGAGTTCGCCGCGCACGGCAAGGACCGGATCACCGTGCGCCAGCTGATCGACCACCAGGCCGGCCTGTCGGGCCTGGACCGGATCGTGAAGCTGAGCGAACTCGGTGACCGCGAGAGCCTGGCCGACCTGCTCGCCGCTCAGAAGCCGATGTGGGAACCGGGCACCCGGCACGGCTACCACGCGCTGACTCTCGGCCTCTACCAGAGCGAATTGCTGCGCCGCGTGGATCCGGCGGGGCGCAGTCTCGGTCGTTTCTTCGCCGAGGAGATCGCGGCACCGGTGGGCGCCGACCTGTTCATCGGGCTGCCCGAAGACGAGTCCCTGGACCGCGTCGCCCAGCTGTCGGCGACCAAGGGCTTCGACATCCTGCGCTACGAACTCGCCGACATCCCGCTGCGTATCGGTGCGGAGGTGTACGCCAAACGTGGGCATTCGTATGCGGCGCTGACCAATCCGCGCCCCGGCGCGCCCGCCCGCGCCACTCGTCGCGAATTCCTCGGCATCGAATGGCCCGGAATGAACGGCGTCGGCAACGCCCGCGCCCTGGCCCGCGTCTACGGCGCGGCGGCCGGACGCACCGGTGCGCTCCCCCTCAGCGACGACGTCCTCGACCTGCTCGCCGCCCCGACCGTCGACTCCGTCCCCGCCGCCGACCTGGTTCTGCACACCAAGAGCCGCTACCACCTGGGTTTCCGCAAATCGCGCGGAAGTTTCCGCTTCGGCTCCGACAAACGCGCCTACGGCACGACCGGCCTCGGAGGCTCCTTCGGATTCGCCGACCCCACAACAGGTCTCGGCTTCGGCTACACCATGAACCGTCTCGGCATGGCCATCCTCGACGACGTCCGCAGCCGCAACCTCCGCACCGCCGTCCTCGACTGCGCCACACGCTGAACCTGGACAGACGATCACCACGCTCTGGTGGCGGCATCGGTCGAGAGCCGAACGCCACGAGAGCGTGGTGATCTTGATCGCGAGGACCCGTTAGTGGGCGGAGACCCCGTTGATCTCGTTGGGCGCGGCGGGGAGGGTGACCGACTGGGTGATCTTGCCCTCGGCGAGGTCGACGCGGTGGACCTGCTTGGTCGCCGGTTCGGTGACGTAGGCGATGCCGTCACGGACGTAGAGCGTCGGGCGCGCGTCCTGCCATTCGAGCGGTTCCTGCCAGGCACCGGTCACCGGGATCGTGCGGGTGACCGCGCCCGCGACCGGGTCGATGACGTGGAGCTTGCCGTCGGTACCGAGCACGAGCGCCTCACCCTGCGGGCCGCGGCCCAGCGAACGGAAGGAGTAGCTGGTGCCGATGTCGACCAGGCGCAGGCTGCCGTCGGCGGTGTTCACCAGCGAGATCTTGGTCGGCCGTTCGAGTTCGGCCTCCTTGTCCTGCTTGTAGTCACCGAGCACGATCGGGGAGGCTTCGCTGCCCGACATGTTGCCGATGCGGCCGTAGGGGGTCGGGCTGGTCACCTTGGTGATCTTGCCGTCGCGGTAGACCACGGCACCGGTCTGGCAGCCGACCACCACGGCCTCGTTCTGGGCGGTGGCCTCACCGTGGACACCGGGGCAGTCCTCGTTGCGGGCGATCTCCTTGCGGTCCTTGTCTAGTGCGACGAGACCCACCCGCGCATCCTCGGTCCCGAGGGTGACCAGCAGGTTCCCGGTGCTCAGCTCGACGGCGACACCGTGGTGGGCGGCGGCCGCCTTGTACACCTCGGTGGGCTTGCCGCCGTCGATCTTGTCGGTGTCGACGACGGTCACCTCACCGGTTCCGTCGGCGAACAGCACGGTCTTGCCCGCGTGCCGCACGACGTGGCCGGGCTTGCTCGCGGCGTACTCGGTGCCGGTGAATTCCGCCTTGTCGGCGTCGAACACCCGGAAGCTGTCCTTGACGGTCACCATCAGGTGGTCGTCGTCGCCCGCGGGGTTGAGCCGGTTGAAGCCCTCGAGCTTCACCTCGCCTTCCTGGGCGAGCGTCAGGCCGTCGAGGACGTAGATGCCGCCGTCGTAGGTGAGGGCGATCGGTTCGGCGCCCGGGGCGTGGTCGTGGGTTTCGGCGTCGTCGCTGCCGCAACCGCTGAGCGCTACCACCGAGGCGAGCGCCCCGGACATGGCCACCATCGTGGTGGCCCGTGACCGACTGTGCATGTCGTGCTCCATCTCTTGTTGAATTACGTTGTCGGCCCGGACAAGCCGCGGGCGATGGCCTCGGTGTTGGCGCGCGCCATCTCGAGATAGGTCGCGGCGCCGCCGCCTGGTTCGGTGAGCGATTCGGTGTGCAGGGCGGCGACCTGCACCTGCAGACCCGCATGCTCGGCCAGGACACGTGAAAGGCGGTCGGGCGCGGCCGAATCGGCGAAGATCGTGTGCACCCCGGCGGTGCGGATGGCGGTGGCGAGGTCGTCGAGATCCGAGGCGCTCGGGGACGCGAGGGTGGTGCCGCTGGGGATGACGGTGCCGATCACGGTGAACCCGAATCGCTGTGCGAGATAACCGAAGACGTGGTGATCGGTGACCAGTTGCCTATGTTCTGGCGGGATCGCCGCGAACCGGTCGGTCATCCACCGGTCCAGCTGGTCGAGTTCGCTCACGTAGCGGGCGGTGTTGGCGCGCACGGTCTCGGCGTCGATGCCGTCGACCCGCGCGATGACTTCGGCGCTGATCGCCTCGACGGCTTTGCGCACCCGCGCCGGGTCGGTCCAGAAGTGCGGGTCGGGCTGACCGGCGGATTCGTCGGAGGTGTAGGTGATCGGGTCGGTCCGCTCGGCCACCGCCAGCGTCGGCACGCCTGCCGAGGCGGCCGCCTGTACATGCCGGGCCACGCCTTCCTCGAGGCCGAGGCCGTTGTGCACGACCAGCGCCGATCGTTCGATATCGGCGGCCTGGCGTGCGGAGATGCCGAACGAATGAGGGTCGGTCCCCGCTTGCATCAGCACCGTCACCTCGGCGGTGTCGCCGACGACGGCCTTGGTCAGGTCACCGAGAATGTTGGTGGTCACCATGATTCCGCTGCGGTCGCTGCCGGTGTCGCACGCGGTGATCGATGCGAGGAGCGCGATGACGACGAGCGCCAGGCCTGCGATGCGTGGAGCACCCCGGAATCCGGCCCCCGGCGACACCCGTGACCGCGGAGATGCGCCGCGGCGACCGAGCACCGAACGGGATTCGCGTGCAGCGGCCCTTCGGGCGCCACTGCCCGACGTGGCGTGCGACCGAGTGGGCATGGGTTCGGCCCCGGCGAGCACGGTCTCCGAGAGGTGAGATCCGGCGGCACCGTCCGGCACAGCGTCGGCGCGAACCCTTGCTTCGTAACTCACAGACCTGTCTCCACCAGCAGTGCGGGCGCGATGTCCACCGGGAAGGTGCGCGCGATACGGAGGTTGTCGTTGTAGGCGACCTCGTGGACGGTTCGGCCACGAATGTCGTTGACATAGGCGCGGTTCGGATCCACCTGGAGCACCGGCTCGCCCTCGACCGGGCCGGTCAATGCGACACGTGCGGTCTCCGAACCGGTTTCGGGGTCGAGCCCGCGCAGCACACCGTCACGGGTGAGGACGAGCACCGCGGCCCCCTCACCGGCCGTGTTCACCGCGACCGCATCGGCGATCGCGGTGTGCTTCCAGGTCTTCTTGCGGACGTCGAGGGTCCACACACCGGTGCGTCCGGCGAGCGCGGTCAGCGTCGTGCTGCCGGGCCGGTGGGTGAACGCGGTCGCTCGATCGGTGCCAGGCTCGGGGTAGGCGACCTTCTCGGCGACGAACGCACCGTCACGCTGGGCGACGATCAAAGCACCGTCGGCACAACCGAATACGACTCCACGCCGGGTGACGGCCTGACCGCGCGGCTGCGGGCACGAGCCGGGCAGTGACTCACCGGCCGCACCGTCGCGCCCGCGCACATCCACTCGTCCCGCGCCGTCGGCGACGACCAACTTCTCGCCGTACGGCAGCGCGATGCCATCGATCCGGTGCGGCTCACGGACCTGCCCGTCACCGAGCGCCACCCGATCGAACACCAGCGTGGCACCGGAATCGAGCACCACCGCCGACACCGCCGGATCACCGTATGCGGCGACAACTTCACCCGGTGCCGCGATGCTGCCGACTTCACGCACCGGGGCGCTGTAGTAGTGGCGGTGATCGGCGTGGTCGACGGTCCATCCTCCGCTGTCGACCACCCGCACCGATCCACCGGCGCTCAGGAATCCGAACCGACCGTCACCGACCAGGGCCGAGGCCTCTGGTGCGGCGGTATTTTCGCGTCCGGCGAGCGTGGTGACCTTCTCGGTCAGAAGATCTATGACCCGGATGGCACCGGTGGCCGGATCGGTCACGACCAGCCGGGTCTGTGCCTCGCTCATCTCCTCGGCCCCGGCGACATACCCGTGCGGCGGCTCCTCGACGATCACCGGTTCGGTCGCGGCACACCCGGCCACCGACACCGCGGCCAACGCGGCGACACCGACCTTCCCGAACCGCTCCCGCAGCGCCGAGACGACCGCCGACACGAAGAACGATCCGACCGCGACGGCGGCGATCGTCGCCCCGGCCGCGGTACCCGCGTGCCAGGAGACGACAAGCCCGGCAGCGGTGGAGAACCCGCCGATCAGTGCGGCGAGCGCCATCACTACCGGGATCCGGTCCGACCAGTACACGGCGGCGGCGGGCGGCGCGATGAGCAGCCCGAACACCAGCAGCGTGCCGACCACGTGGAAGGAGGCGACGATGGCCAGGGTCACCAGACCGACGAGCGCGACGTGCGCCGCCTTCGGGTGCAGTCCGAGCGTGTGCGCTTTGCGCGGATCGAAGGTCAGCGCGACGAAAGCCCGGTGCCCGAGCACGGCGACAACCAGCGCGAGACCGACGGCGGCAACGAGGTACCACAGGTCGACAGCGCGCACCGCGAGCACATCACCGAACAGGAATCCGGTGAGGTCCACGGCGAAGGACTGCGAACGCGACACGATGATCACACCGGCCGCGAGCATCCCGACGAACAGCAGCCCGATCGCGGTATCGGCCGCGAACCGTTTGCTCCGCGACAGCACCGACACACCGAAAGCCATTGCGGTGCAACTGATCGCGGCGCCCACGATCAGATTGCCGCCGAGCAGCGCCGCCACCGCGACACCGGGCAGCATGCCGTGCGCCATCGCGTCACCGAGAAAGCCATGCCGCGCACCACCACCCACGTTCCGGCGAGGGCGCACACGCAGGACACCAGCAGCCCGCCCCACAGCGCCCGCTGCACGAATGCCACCTCGAACGGGGCGATCAGCCACTCCATGGCAACGGACGATATACTGAAAACGATTATCGTTTCAAACGAGGTGAGATGCAACACACAGCAGACCCGGCGATCCGTATCGAGGACGTCACCGCCGGCTACGGCCGGATGCCCGTGCTGTCCGAGGTGACGGCGTCGATCCCGCGCGGACAGGTGACCGCGATCGTCGGACCCAACGGTTCGGGGAAGTCGACGCTGCTCGGCATCCTGGCGGGAACGGTGCCCGTCCGGTCGGGCACGGTGCACCGCGACACATCCCGGCGACCGGCATTCGTGGTGCAGCACACCGCGATTCCCGCGGCGCTACCGATGACGGTGCGCGAGGCGGTGGCGATGGGGCGCTGGGCGCATCGGGGATTGTGGCGGCGGCTCACGAAGGCCGACCGCGAGATCGCGCGGGCCTGCCTGGAGCGGATGGACCTCACCGCACTGGCGACACGGCGCCTGGACACGCTGTCGGGCGGTCAGCGCCAGCGCACACTTCTGGCCCAGGCGTTGGCGCAGGAGTCCGATCTGGTCCTGCTCGACGAGCCGGCGACCGGACTGGACGACGCCGCGCGCGCCGAGATTTCGGGTGCGCTCACCGAGATCGCGGCCGGTGGGGTCACCGTGGTGCAGGCAACCCACGACCCGGCCGAGGCGGCACGAGCCGATCATTGCCTGCAGTTGCGCGACGGCAGGATCCTCGCCGGGGGTTCACCCGGCGAGGTACTGGGAACCTTCGGTTACCAGTCGGCTTCGGTGTAGCGGATGATGCCGCGAATATTCTTGCCGTCGAGCATGTCCCGGTAGCCCTGGTTGATCTCCTCGAGGGAGTAGCTGCGGGTGACCATGTCGTCGAGGTTGAGCTGACCGGCCTTGTACAGCGACAGCAGCCGCGGCGCGTCCTGGCGGGCGTTGCCGCCGCCGAAGATGCAGCCCTTCACCGTCTTCTGCAGCATCGAGAGCAGGAAGCTGTTCATCTTCACCTCGCCCGCGTCCATGCGGCCCATGGAGGTGACGACGAGCGTGCCCGCCTTGCCGGTGAGGATCAGACCCTCCTCGATGTAGTCGCCGTGCATCTCGCCCATGGTGAGGATGACCTTCTCGGCCATCCGGCCCTCGGTGGCATCCATCAGCGGCATGATCGCGGCGGCCATGCTCTCGTAGGTGTGGGTGGCGCCGAACTTCTGCGCCTGCTCGCGCTTCCACGGATTCGGGTCGATGGCGACGACTTTCGACGCACCACTGAGCACCGCGCCCTGCAGCGCGCTCATGCCGACGCCGCCGATGCCCGCGATCACCACGGTCTCGCCGGGCTGGACCTGCGCCACATGGGTGGACGAGCCGAAGCCGGTCGGCACGCCGCACCCGACCAGGCAGGCCACCTCGAACGGGATGGTCGGGTCGATCTTGACCACCGAGGTGTGGTGCACCGTCATGTACGGGGCGAAGGTGCCGAGCAGGCACATCGGGATGACGTTCTCGCCGCGCGCCTGGATGCGGTACGTGCCGTCCGAAATCGCCTGTCCCATCAGCAATCCCGCACCCAGGTCACACAGCGCCATATTCCCGGACACACACGACGGACAACGTCCGCAGGCCGGGATGAACGAAAGGATGACGTGGTCGCCCACGGCCAGATCGCTCGGGCAGTTCGGCCCGAGCTTGGTGATCACACCCGCGCCCTCGTGGCCACCCATCACCGGGTAGCCGGGCATCGGGGTGGCACCGGTGACGATGTGGTGATCGGAGTGGCACATGCCCGCCGTTTCCATGCGGATCTGCACCTCCCCCGACACGGGGTCGCCGACCTCGATCTCCTCGACCGACCATTCCTGGTCGACGCCCCACAGGATCGCGCCCTTCGTCTTCATTACGATCGACCTCTCGCCAAGCAGTGCCTCGTTGTGACTGCTCCCACCCTACGAACTTTCGGCCGATTCTGGAACACGTTCTAGAAATCTGGTGAAGATTTCTCTATCCGCGCACGTCGTAGACGTGGTGTTCGAGATCGTGCAGGAAGTATCGAGCCAGCGAGGCCACGGTGAACAGCGATCCGTCGCTGCGGGCACCGCGCCAGTCGAGCCGATCCGAGGGCGCGGCGGCGAAGGCGGCGGCCACCTGTTCGACAGCGGCGGACAGCTCTTGCGCGACCGCCGCCGGGTCCTGCTCGTTGTAGCGGTCGGCGACGGCGGTGGCGTCCTGATCCCAGTTCGCGAATCGCGGCGCCGTCGCGCCGTCACCGTCGAGCATCAGCGCGAGCCGGGTGTCGAAGATCCGGCAGACATCGCGCACGTGGGCGGCGTATTCGAGGACCGACCACGTCTGCGCGTCGGGCCGCACGCGCGCGTCGTCGCGGTCCAGCGCCGAGGCGATGTGGGCGGCAGCGGCGCGCGCCCGGTCGGGCACCTGCTCAAACGCGATCGACGCGGCGTCGTATCCACATTCGGCGCAGGGCTTTTCGAGGACCCAGGTCCAGTCCTTGGTATCAGGCACGATCATGTCGCCAAGGCTATGGCGTCGCAATCTTGACGTCCATTGATATTCGGCCAATGATCGTCGAGATCCGGGCATCAATCGATGAGCTTGCGCGCCTTCTCGAACAGTTCGAGGGTCACCGCGTGCAGGAAGTCGCCCACCTGCTTGGGCGCCTTGCCCGCGAAGGCCCTGGCGTGGGTGCCTTCGAGCACGATGCCGAGCTTGAAGCAGGCCAGCACCTCGTACCAGGTGACGGCGCGCAGGTCGCGGTCGGAGAATTCGGCGTAGTGCCGGATCATCTCCTCGGGTGTCGGCAGGCCGCCGACGGTGCCCAGGGTGCCCATCAGCCCGGCGCCGACGGTGCCGGGCTCGGGGCGGGTGGCCAGCTGCCAGCCGAGGTCGAGCAGTGGGTCGCCGATCGTCGACATCTCCCAGTCGACCATGGCCGCCACCTCGGGGCCGTCGTAGTCGAACATCATGTTGGCCAGGTGGCAGTCGCCGTGCATGATGCCCGGCGGCGGATCGGCGGGACGGTTGCGGTCGAGCCAGTCACCGACGCGCTCGACATCGGGGATCTGCGGGCCCGGGTAGCCATCGTTGGCGGCGTAGGTGTCGAGTTCGCGCAGCCAGCGCGGCACCTGACGTTCGAGGAAGCCCTCGGGGCGGCCGTAGTCGGCCAGGCCGAGCGCCAGGTAGTCGACCGTGCCGAGGCGTGCGATGGCCTCGATCGCCGACAGCCCCATCCGCCTGCGGATCTCCGGGTCGTTCGCGTGCAGGTCGGGCAGTTCGGTCTGCGGATTGAAGCCGCGGATGGGTTCCATCAGGTAGAAGACCGCGCCGAGGACCGAGGGGTCGGTGCAGGCGGCGATCACCCGCGGTGCGCGGATCTCGGTGCCGTCCAGCGCGGTGAGCAGGCGGGCTTCGCGGGCGATCACCTCGTTGCTCTTGGCCCGCAGATGTTCGGGTCCACGACGCAGGACGTATTCGCGGCCGCCCCGGGTGAAGCGGATCATGATGTTCTGGGTGCCGCCGCCGATCGGGCTGACCTCCCCGATCGTGTCGCCGGGTAAGCCCTGCTCGTCCATCCAACGTCCGAGCGCCACGAGATCCGGTTGCGAAACAGCCATGGCGCACATTCTGCCCCGAACCGCGCCCGGCGTAGGGTTTTGGCCACGATGCGCACGCTGTTGATCGATAACTACGACTCGTTCACCTACAACCTCTACCAGCTCATCAGTGAGGTCAACGGGAGCGAGCCCGTCGTCGTGCGCAACGACGAGGTGGGCAGCGTGGGCGAACTGGGCCTCGACCGATTCGACAATGTCGTGATCTCGCCGGGACCGGGACGTCCCGACCGGGCCAGGGACATGGGTGTTTCGACGGCGGTGCTCGAGCAGGCCGAGCTTCCGCTACTCGGGGTGTGCCTCGGACATCAGGGCATCGTGATCGGTGCGGGTGGACAGGTCGGTCGCGCACCCGAGGCGCGGCACGGGTATCTCGACCGGGTCGCCCACGACGACCGGGACCTGTTCGCCGGGTTGCCGCAGGACTTCACGGTGGTGCGCTACCACTCGCTGGCCGCGCTGCGACCGCTGCCCGACGTGCTCGAGGTGACGGCGACGACGGGCGACGGCGTGGTGATGGGTGTGCGGCACCGCGAGCGGCCGCAGTGGGGTGTGCAGTTCCATCCGGAGTCGGTGTCGAGCGAGTTCGGGGCCGCGCTGTTGCGCAATTTCGCCGATCTCACCAAGGCTCGGACCCCGGTGGCCGCGCCGGTCGTCGTGCGTGGCCCCGAGGTGCCGTCGGATCCGCCGACGAGACGGTTCGTGCTGCGGCACAAGGTGATCGAACGGGCGATCGATACCGAGGCGATCTTCCTGCGTTGCTACCGCGACTCGGCGACCGCGTTCTGGCTCGACAGCGAACACGTCGAACCGGGTCTGGACCGATTCTCCTTCCTCGGCGACGCGGCGGGACCGCACGCCGAGATCGTCGGGTACCGGGTCGGCGACGGCGCCGTCACGGTGACGGATGGCGCCGGCACCCGAACCGTCGCGGGCACCGTACTCGACTACCTGGACCGCGAACTGCGTGCCAGGCACTGCGAAAGACCGTTGCTGCCTTTCGATTTCGCGGGCGGTTATGTCGGTTATCTCGGCTACGAGGTGAAGGCCGACTGCGGGGCGCGGGCTGCGCATCGCTCCCCCACCCCGGACGCGCAGTGGATTTTCGCCGACCGTTTGGTCGTGGTCGACCACGTGGCGGGTCGCACCCATCTGCTCGCGCTCACCGATCCCGGTAGCGACGCGGCGGGTGCGGCTTGGCTCGGTGCCACCGAATCCGCCCTCGCCGATCTGCCGACCTGGAAGAACCCCGTCGACCTGCGCGTGCGCGCCGATCCCGACGCGGTCCAGGCGCATCTCGTGCGCGGCCGCGACCGCTATCTGGCTGATATCGCGGTGTGCCAGGAGCGGCTGCACGCGGGTGAGTCGTACGAGATCTGCCTGACCGACGCGGTGGTGGTCGCGGCGGGCGAGGACGACGGCCTGGCCTTCTACCGCCGCCTGCGCCGCTGCAACCCCGCGCCCTACGCCGCCTATCTACGGTTCGACGGTCTCGAGGTGGCGTGCTCGTCGCCGGAACGGTTCCTCAAGGTCGACCGGGACCGGGTGGTGGAGAGCAAGCCGATCAAGGGCACCGCACCGCGTGGCCGGACACCCGCCGAGGACGCGCGGTTGCGTGACGCGCTGGCCGCCGACCCGAAGACGCGGGCCGAGAACCTGATGATCGTCGACCTGTTGCGCAACGATCTCGGGCGCGTGTGCGAGGTCGGTTCGGTGCACGTCCCCGCGCTCATGGTCACCGAAACCTATTCCACCCTGCACCAATTGGTGTCGACAGTCCGCGGCACCCTGCGTCCGGGGGCGGGTGTGGTCGACTGCGTGCGCGCGTGTTTCCCGGGTGGGTCGATGACCGGGGCGCCGAAACTGCGCACCATGGAAATCCTCGACGAGCTGGAAACCCGGGCGCGCGGGATCTATTCGGGCACCATCGGCTTCCTCGGGCTCGGCGGGACCGCCGACCTCAATATCGTCATCCGCACCGCCGTCCGCCACGACGACGAGTGGACCATCGGCGCCGGCGGGGCGATCGTGCTCGATTCCGACGCCGAGGACGAGTACGCCGAGATGGTCCTCAAGGCCGCGGCGACCTTCCGCGCACTCTAGCGACGTCGGCGCTTCTCCGGTTCCGGTGGTGGTTCCTCGCCGCCGCGCCCGGTGAACCGGCCGATCAGACCCACGCCCGGCAGTTTCGCGAGGGCGCCGAACAAGTCCTCACCCAGCGAGATCATCGCCTCGAGGCGGGGCAGCAACCGGTCGTAGGTGGCGAACACCGGGTCGGCGAGGGCGAGCGTGCGGTCGAGGCGGTCGATGGTGCTGTTGAGCCGGTCGACCGCGATCGACAGGTTCTCCACCAGATCCGGCAGCTGCGCGGCGAGTTGCGCCGAGGCCGGTGGCAGCCGCACCGCCGCGTCGAAGGCGTATCCCGCCGTCTGCTGCGCCGCGTCGATGGCCTGCCCCGCCGCCGACTGTGCCGCGCCGACCGCCGCCTGCGCCGCCGACAGCAGCTCGGCGCCCGGCACCCTGCGCGCCTGCGGCGGCACCGGTGGTGGTTGCGGCGTGCGCCCCCGCTTCTTCGGGTTCGTCATGCCTCCACTGTGCCCCACGGCGGCCTCGTGCGCAGGGAGGAGCCGCCGTGTCCGTCAGTTCTGTCCGGCCAGCACGACCGGTCGGCCGAATCGCGGCTGCACCGGGCGGTTGGTGTGCGGGAACAGCGCGCGATAGTGCTCCACGTCGGCGATCGCGACCGGCGCGGGTTCGCGCAGCACGATCCAGCGCACCCCTTCGGTACAGGGCGGCGTGGTGAGCGATCCCTCGTAGCGGAACTGGGCGAACCCGGTCGGCAGATACGCACGCGGATCGATGCTCGTCACCGTCCTGGTGGCACCCACCCGATCCGGCGCCGCCGCGAGTACCGCCCCCAGCGGCGACGAGTCCCGCTGCGCGCGCAACAGCACCGCGAGTACGGCCAACCTGCCTGCCCGGTCGGCGTGCACGAAGTGCAGCTCCATCGCCGCTTCCGCCCCGTCGACGGTGTGTTCGCTCGGCAGATGGAAATGGAACTGGGTCAACTCGAACACGCTCCCGTCGACGACGATGCGGTTACCCGAGCCGGGCGCCACATTCGCCTGGATCGTGTGCCCGTTGTTCACCACCTCCACCGAGGACATCGGCCGGTACTCGATCTCGATGTGCTCATCGGGATGCAGTTCCGTATGGGCGGGCAGATCGATCGGCGACTGCGCGTGCCCGCTGCGGCAGGTCACGAACCGGCTGTCCAGATCGGCCCAGTGGTCGGGTCCTTCCGCGTCGTAATCCCAGTGCACGTCACTGTACGCCGCCTGCCCAGACCCTCCACACCCCGCGACCGCGAGCAGAGCGAGCGCGGCCAGCGCTCCCCGCCGGGTGAGTAGGTGACCATTCGACATACCGACCAGCTCCTCGTCAGCTCGGCCGTCGGCACCGAACGCGGCGGCCCGAAAAATGTCCGCTTTGCACCGAATATCCCTATATCACAACGGGTTTCGGAAGCGAGCGGACCCCAACGCTAAACCTCTGAGGAGGGCGAAAACCAGGCCCGGTCCTGCGAGATGGCTCACACCTACCGGGATGGCCGGGGCGGCGCTCCGGCAAACCGTGTCGGACCTCCGTGGCATCATGCGAGGACCATGGAACTACGCAAGGGCGCGAATTCGCCGGTACCGACATCGCTTCTCGCCGTGGTTGTTTCATGGCGGGGGGCGCAGGCTGTCGACGCCCACGCACTCCTGGTCACCGAATCCGGGCTGGTCCGCACCGATCGCGATTTCGTCTTCTTCAACGCCCCTCGCCACGCCTCGCAGGCGGTCACCCTCGACCAGGAACCCGAACCGGGTACGGCCCGGCTGAGCATCTCTCTGCCCCGCACCGAGGCCGATGTCGCCCGCATCGTCGTCACGGCATCAGTGGACGACACCACCTTCGACCGCCTCGACGATCTCACCCTCACCGTCCACGCCGCCGACGGTCCGGTCGCCCGCTTCGCCGTCGACAGCATCGAAGACGTGCAGGCGATGATGTTCGGCGAGTTCTACCGGCGCGACGGTGGCTGGCGTTTCCGCGCGATCGGCCAGGGCTGGGCAGGCGGGCTGCGGGGTCTGGCCGTCGAATTCGGTGTCACGGTCGACGAACCGGCCGCCGTGGGTAGGGCCGACGAACCGCGCACCGGCCGGACCGGTGCAGAGCCGTCCGGCGCGCCCGCCCTGACCCGCCGTGTTATCGATACCCCGCCGCCACCACCGGCAGACCCCGACCTGGCCGACTGGCATCCCGACCCGGACGCGCCCGACCGCCTGCGCTGGTGGGACGGCGACGAATGGACATCGAGCGTTCGCCCATTCCTCCCGCCGACCCGAGGCCACTGCGCACGCTGCGGTAACACCTTGCGCCGCAAGCTTTTCGGCGGTCACGCTCCGTGCAAGGCGTGTGCGGCCGAGATCGACGAGTTCCTCACCCATTGGCGCAACCGCGCCGTGCGGGTCCTCACCGGCCCCGGCACCCGATCTCCGGAGTGGACACAGGTGTGGGCGTCACTGCGGTTCCAGCGCATCGACGAGGAACAGGGCAGAGCGTTTCTGCGCGAGGACGGCCTCACCCAGGTGGAGCGGATGGTCGCGTTCGCGTTCGCCGACGGTGAGGTGTTCGCCGATGAACTCGACGCGTTCGAGCACGTCGTCGGTGAGCTCGACCTGGGCGGCCCCATCGTCGAGGATCTGCGCAGGCGAATGCACCGGGGCCGCACCCTGTCACGGCTACGCGCAGGCGAGCTGCCCGGCGTCGACACCCGCGGTCTGCACCTCGACCCCGACGAACGCGTCCACCTCGACCTGCCCGCCGTGCACATCCGGATGCTGGCGCGCGGTCCACGCCACTCCGAGGGCAGGCTGATCGGCAGCTCCAAGAAGCTGCGTTTCGTCGGCGACGGCACCGGTGTGGAACTGCCCTGGTCCCGGGTGGTTTCGGTGCATCCCGAACACGGCACCGTCGTGGTGGCCGCGACCTCCGCACGCGGCGGCGCGACCTTCGGTGTGGCCGACCCGGACTATGTGGCGGCGGCGCTCGAAGGCGCGCTGCGCGTGGCCAAACGCCTGGTCCTCACACCCGGCCAGCGCGACAGCCGCAGCATTCCCCAGGACGTGAAGGCCCTGGTGTGGCAGCGCGACGGTGGCGCGTGCGTGGAGTGCGGCGACCGGCACTACCTGGAGTTCGACCACATCATCCCGCTCAGCCGGGGTGGCGCGACGAGCGCGTCGAACCTGCAGATCCTGTGCCGGGCCTGCAACCGGGCCAAGGGCGCGCGGATCTAGCTGCCGAGAACCGCGTTCATGATGGTGCCACCGCTGGTGGCGACCACACCGCCGATCATGGCGCCCGCGATCATCTTGGGCGACTCCATGGAGCTGCCGTTCCACTTCTCCCAGGCAAACTTTCCGCCCGCCACGGTGATGGCCAGAATGCCCGACAGGATCATGAACCAGGTGAGGTACTGGACCATCTGCATGATCTTGTCCGAGAGCGGCGGCGCCTCCGGCGTAGGGTTGCCGACCTGCGCAAACGTCGTGACGGTGTCGGCCATCGACGTCAGAATGATGCTCATAGCCTGCTCCCCTTTTCCGCGTATAGCGAACTACGTTCCAGCGCTGCCGTATTCGGACGAGTTCCAGGATACGGCCGCGAACCCCCAGCGCACCAACAAAACCGATCGGTTCTGTCGAGGGGGTGGCTGCGACGCCGCGCCGGACGGGATACCATCGGCCACAGCAGTTCATCGCCGTTCCCCCGAGTTACCGAGTGAGCAAACATGATTCTGGCCGCTGTCGCCGATACCTTGGTCTTCACCGATACCTTGGCCCAGATCGGCAATCCGACACCCGAGGCGCCGCCGCTGTCGGAGAAGCTCTTGCAGATGGTGCGTTACTTCACGTGGTTCGTGCTGCTGTCGGGCATCATCGCCATCACCTATGCGGGTGGCAAGTTCGCCTGGGAGAAGTGGACCGGCGGTGCGATGCAGTCGCCGCGGATGGTCGCGGGCGCGATGATCGGCGGCGTGGTCGCCACCAGCGGCGGCACCATCATGAACGCCATGATCTGATTCCTGTCCGCTCGGGCCGGTCCGGATGAACCGGGCCGCCTCGACCGGCAAGGACTCCCGACCCGGGTTCTGTTGTGGTTCAACAGGACCCGGGTCGCTTCAGCTGGGCTCTACTGTGTCGGCACATGGCAGCAACCTCCTTTCTGTCAGCCGGGCGGATTCGCTAGGTGTAGAGCTTGTCGACGAACGCGTAGAGGTTCTCCACCACGCGCTCGGCCTTCTGCTCCACGGTCAGATCCTCGCGGTAGCGGCTGCCCATCGAGGGCTTCTTCTTGTTGCGGGCGTACAGCGAGCACGCCAGATCGGTGCACATGTAGCTGCCGATCGTGTTCCCGCGCCGCCCCGATTCCCCGGCCTTGTTCGCCGTCATCAGCGAGACCCCGCCGCCGGTGTGGCTGGTGAGGCACAGCGCACACATCTGCGTCTTGCCCGAACCACCCGTCTCGTGGCGCAGCGCGATGCTCACCAGCTTGCCGTCACGCGGCACGGCGATGTAGCAGCGCCCCGCGTAGGAGGGGTCGGTCCAGCCGAGGAAGTCGAGATCTTCCCACGGACGTTCGGCCAGGTCACGGGGGACGTTGAGACGTTTGGCGTCGCCTTTCGAACAGTTGACGAACGACGCTCTGATCTCGCGTTCGGTGATGGGTTCCATCGCATTCCTCTCGGTAGTCGAACACAAAACGTAGCCACGCTAACGAGTTGCCGACCCGCTGACAACCGAGTTTCTCCAGCTCACGCGACCTCCATGCCCCGGCGGCGATTCGGCCGCCGGGGCATTCGGCCGGTCACGCCACGGATTCGAGGACCGGGTAGTCGGTGTAGCCGGTCGCATCGCCACCGTAGAAGTAGTCCTCACGGAACTGGTTGATCGGCGCGCCGTCGCGCAGCCTGGCGACGAGGTCGGGATTGGCCAGGAACGACCGGCCGAGTGAGACCAGGTCGGCGCCCGCGGCGAGTAGTTCCTCGGCCGCGGCCCGGCCACCGTCGGCGGGCAACGGCGAACCCCAGCCGAGCACCGGGTTGGCGATCAGCACGCCGGCCCAGTCCGCCCGGATCCGCTCGAACACCGGGGTTCCCGGATCGGCGAACACCACGTGCAAGTAGGCAAGACCGCGACCGCCGAGTGCGGCGACCAGCGCGGTGTACAGCTCCTCGGTGTCGGATTCGACGATGTCGTTGGCGCCGACGCCGGGTGCGATGCGCACGCCGACCCGCTCCGGTCCGATCGCCGCCGCCACGGCCTCGACCACCTCCACGGTGAACCGGATGCGGTTGTCGACGGTGCCGCCGTATTCGTCGGTGCGCTGGTTGGTGTTGTCGGACAGGAACTGGTGCAGCAGCATGCCGTTGGCGCTGTGCACCTCCACGCCGTCGAACCCGGCCGCGATCGCGTTGCGGGCCGCCTGTGCGAAATCCTGAACGGTGCCGTGGATGTCGTCGGTGCTCAGCTCCCGGGGAATCACCGCGTCCTTCGAGCCTGCCGCGGTGCGGATCGGCGTCGACAGCCGAACCGGTGAGGGGGCGACCGGGGTGGCACCGCTGTTGTCCGGATGCCCGACGCGACCACCGTGCTGCACCTGTAGGAAGGTCCGCCCGCCCGCCGCGTGGATCGCCTCGGTGATCCCGCGCCAGCCTGCGATGTGGGCATCGGTGTAGATGCCGGGGGTGCCCGCGAATGTGATGCCCACCTGGTTGGGGCTGGCCGCCTCGGCGATGATCAGACCGGCGTCGGCGCGCTGGGCGTAGTAGGTCGCCATCAGTTCGGTCGGGCTACCGTCCTCGGCCGCCCGGTTGCGCGTCATCGGCGCCATCACGAGCCGGTTGGGGAGTTGGAGGGCACCGACAACGGCCGCATCGAAAAGGCTGGGTACCGCATTCTTCGTCATGCGAATACGGTAAAACTTGACATTGGTGTGAGATTCAAGTCGATGCGTGAAAGGCCTGGTGGCGCATGCGAATCGGGGAGCTCGCGGCGCGGACCGGCGTCAGCGAACGGTCACTTCGCTACTACGAGGAGCAGGGTTTGCTTGCCTCTGCCCGCACCCCGGGCGGCCACCGTGACTATCCCGATCTCGCCGTGGACCGGGTGATCCACATCCAGGAGCTGTACGCGGCCGGACTGTCCAGCAAGAAGATCGGCCAGATCCTGTGCTGCATCCGCGACGCCGACGGCCGGGCCAACGAGAACGCCACGCCCGAACTGATCGATGAACTCTGCACCGAACGAGCGAGGATCGACCGCACGATCGCCGACCTGATCCGTTCCAGGGATGTCCTCGACGACGTCATCGCACGAGCCTCGGAAGACATTCCCGTCGCCGCGGAATAGCCCCGCTACCGGACGATTCCGGCCGCCCGGGCGGCGCGCAGCCAGTCGGGGAACTCGCTGAGCAGGCGTCGGTAGAGTTCGGCGTCGTCGAGCTGGTCGATGTCGGGGACGGCGAAGAAGCCCGCGTTGTCGACCACCCGGCCGTCGAGTTCGTCCAGGGTGCGCAGCACACCGAAGTTGGCGGGGCCCAGGCCGATGAACTGCCAGAACGCGGGCAGGTGGGCGGCCTCGCGCATGAGCGCGGCGATCTCGCGCTTCTTGGCGAAGCCGCCGTCGGTGAAGAACAGGACGAGCGTGGGCCGGGTGCTGCCGTGCAGGGTGTCGATCACCGCGCGCATGATCGGCAGTTCGTCGTTGCGCCCGCCGAGGCTGCCGTAGTCGATACCGTCGTGGGTGCCGTTCAGGTGCAGATAGGTCTGCGTCCAGCGCTCGGCGTCGGCCACGGTGATGTCCGGGAGTTTCGCGTAGGACAGGGCGTAGAGGTAGGCCTCGAGGGTGCCGTCGTCGTCGAGCTGGGTGGCGACCGGGACCATCCGCTCCACCACCCGGTGCACCGTTCCGGCGCGGTACATCTTCTGCATGCTGCCGGTCTTGTCGATCACCAGCACGACCCGCGCCCGCGTTCCGAACGCGCTCTTGTCGATGAGGATCTTGGCGACTTCCTGCTTACGCATATCCAGCTTCTGCCGCTTCTCGAACGACAGCGCGTGCTCGCCGGGCACCGTCCTCGGTGCCGCGACGACTTCCGGTTCGTCGTCGACACTCACCCCGTGATCGGTGACCAGATCGGCGAACCCGCCGGCATACCCCTGCCCGACCGCGCGCACCTTCCACTGCTCACCCCGGCGATACAGTTCGAGCGCGATCACCACGGTCTCTCGATCCAAGCCCTCGATCAGGTACTCACACACAATGTTTCCCGCGGCATCGGCGACCACCGCGACCGGCGCCGGTCCGCTCCCGAAGGTCTGCCCGTCGGCGGTGATCACCGCCCGGATCTGCGCGATCTCACCTGGCACCTGGTCCGGCGTGACGTGGAGCGCCGCCCCGTCCAAACGGACCCCTTGTGCCTGGGGTTGATTGAAGAACACGAAATCGGCATCCGTTCGAACCTTGCCCACCTCGGTGACCAGCAGCGCCGACAGATCCGCCGCCACACCACCACGCACCGACAGCACCACCTCCCCCGCCGCCAGCCCCAGGTTCTGCCCCTTCACCAGCACAGCAGCCATCGCACGCCCCTCATCTCGCACCCGATGCCCCACACCCTAGGCCAAACCCGTCAACCACGGACGAGGTCGGCGAGCGCACGTAGGATGAGCATTCGACCTCGAGATCGGGAGGCGCAGGATGGATTTCACCATCGCATACCTGCAATACGCCGGTTCCGGACCGATGCGCAACGAAGAACAACTACTCACCGAAGGCCTGGGCAAACTCGGAATCCCGATCCGCCACTACAGCATCAAACGCATCCACCGCAGACAACTGCCGCTCGGCCTCGAGACCTTCGTCGCCGGTGACATGCCCGCGATGCACGGGGCGATGCGCCAGCTGGGCATCCCGATACCGCTGCCCGACGACTATCCCGAAGTGCTGGCGAGTTTCCTCGGTCGCAAGGTCTGGACTTCGACATTGGGTCAGGTCGAACGCCTGATGGAAAGCTCCTCCGCAGCACCGGTTTTCGTCAAACCTGCCGACCGCCGCAAGAGCTTCACGGGCACGGTCTGCTATTCGGAACACGACTTCGGCGCGTGGGGTGGAGCGAGCAGGCATCAGCGCGTCCGGTGCTCGGAAGTCGTCACCTGGGTCAGCGAATTCCGGGTGTATGTCCTCGGCGGCCAGGTCGTCGCGACAGACCACTATGCAGGCGATGATTCCGCTGAGCTCGATATGAATGTCGTGCATGCGGCCGTCGACATCTACCACGGCAGCGGCACTGCGCCCAGCGCCTACGCCATCGACTTCGGCGTGCTCGCGAACGGGGACACCACACTTGTCGAGGTCAACGACGGCTACGCCCTCGGCGCCTATCGGATCACGGCGGATCACTACACCGAACTGGTGATGGCGCGGTGGCGAGAGCTGCTGGGGACGGTGAATCATGACCCCGAATGACCGCTTCCTCCGGCTAGGGGCCGCTCACCGGCGACAGGTTCATCTGTCGCTGTGTGCCGATGTCCTCCCGACGTGGACCGATTATGTTCGGGGAAACCCTGCCGCCCTTCGCTATCGCGACTCGGTGGTCGGGATGTGCCACCACGTCGACGTCGAGCTTCCGATCGATGCCCTCGAGGCGGCTCGGGCCGGTGTGGACCTCGCGAATATCGGCGACCGCTACCTCGAGCCCATTGCCGCGCTGCAAGACGACGACCTGACCTTCCCCGATCCGGTCGAGTTCGCTTATTACGCCATCTACAACTGCTTCCGCAAGTACGTCTCGGGTGAGGACATCGCGGACTGGCTGATCGTCAACCAGGCGTTGGCGGTGCACGATCCCGGCGAGGCGGCGCAACGTCTGACTCGGGCCATCGACGGCGTCGATCCCGTCACTAGCGAAGGTGTGTCATCCGGCGGGTGACACAGACGGCTCGTCTGTTGTCACCTGTCGGTGCTCGTACCAGATCGACGGGACGAGCGATCCGTTCGGCAACCGTTGTGCTCGCCGGTCCTTTTCCGTCGCGCCGATCTTGTCGCAGATTCGACGCACCGCGAGATTCGACTCGGAGGTACCGATCTCTACGGTTGCGAAACCGGCGTCGTGGATCGCCTCGACCAGCGCGGCCACCGCTTCGCTCGCGTAGCCCGCGCGCCGGTGTCGTGGTCCGATCCACCAGCCCAGGGCTCGCGACGACGGGTCTGTGGCACTTGGATGCACCGTCGCGCCACCGACGAGGGCCCCGTCCGACCGCGCCTCGAAGACGAGCAGTCCGGGTACCGGGTACCCCGACCGGACAGCCTTCACCATTGTCCGAGCCTCGCGTTCGGTCCACCCGTTCCCGGCGAGCATCTCCGCATCGATCGCGGCGGCGAGCGCAACCGCGTCCTGCGGTACCGGTCGGCGTACCACCAGCCGCTCGGACTCGACGTCCCGCAGCCCGTGGTAGCGCCCCCTGACTTCCTTGTCGACGAGCCCGCTGACCCGCCACGCCCACAGCCCGCCCGCGACAAGCAGGACGCCCACCACGAGCACCACCCAAAGGGCGGTAACGAATCCCTTTGCAGAGGTGCCGGATTCGATCGTCAACACGATCCCGACGAACACCGCCGGCGCCCCGACTACGACGATCCAACTCGCCAGCCCGAGAGCGACGGAATGCCAGGGCGCTTGCTGAACGGCCGCTCTGACATACGCGACTCGCCACCGGGAAGACATGCGCGAACGATATTCGATGAGGCCCGACCGTGCAGATCCCAACCGACACAGGTCGGCGCAATAGGTGTACCAGGCGGCATAACCGCTGGTGAAGGACTGAAAGTGGGGCGGGTGGGGCTCGAACCCACGACCAACGGATTATGAGTCCGCGGCTCTAACCGACTGAGCTACCGCCCCTGACCGCGGTCTCCGCGGGCGAGTCGCATGGTACCCGGTGGGTTGCGAGATTGACCACTCGTGCGGGGGTGGCGGACCGGTCCGGTCAGGACCGGTTCACCTTCTCCCGTTCGGTGCGTGCGCGGTCCATACGGTCGCGCTGCTTGACACTTCCCCCTGGGCTGCTGGCGACCTTGATGACTCCGATTACCAACAACAAGACCGCGACTGTCACCCCGGCGACAATTATTCCCTGCACATATTGAACTTAACGTGTATTCCGTTGTGCCGCAGGGTAAGTTACACTGTCGCGCCGATCGTCAATACGGTACGTCCGAGGGCGGAACGGTCCTCGATCACGGCGTGCGCCCGGCGCACCTCCTCGAGCGGAAAAGCCTGGCCAACCACCACTTCCAGCTCACCGGCGGCCACCGCCGACTGTGCGCGGCGGGCGATGGACTGCCAGTCGATTTCGCCGCCGACGATGTCGAACAGGCCGCGAATCGTGACGTGACGCACACTCGCCGCCGCTGTGTCGCCGTTGGCGAAGTCGCCTGCGGCCGAGCCGTATCCGAGGAACGAGCCGCCGTCGGCGGTCGCGGCCAGCGCGCGACCACCGATGTCACCGCCCGCGCCGTCGAAGACCACTGCCGCTCCCCCACCTGTGATCTCGCGAACCTGCTCCGCCCAGCCGTCGGACGAATAGTCGACAACAGCGGTGGCGCCCAATCGCTGTGCGAGAGCCAGCTTTTCGGTTCCACGGGCGGCCGCGACGACCTTCGCACCAGCCGCGGCGGACAACTGGGTGAGCAGTGTGCCGAGGCCCCCCGCCGCCGCGGTGATGAGCACCCACGAATCCGGTTGCACCCCTGCATGATCGAAGACCGCCAGCGAGGTGCGGCCGTCGTGGGCCAGCGCGACCGCCTGCACGGTGCTGAGTCCTTCGACGATCTCCACCAGCGTGGCCGCCCGTGCGAGCGCCTGCTCGGCGTACCCACCGATGGGCAGGCCGCCACCGATGCCGCTGGCGGCCGTCTGAGTGACGACGCGCTTGCCGACCCACGCGGGATCGACCTCCGCGCCGACCGCACGCACCACACCGCCGATCGCGCCGCCGGGAATGTACGGCAGGCTCAACGGAAAGAAGTCCTGTCCCCAGCCCGCCCGCAGCCGGGTGTCGAGGAACATCACGTCGGCCACGTCGACATCGATGAGCACCTCACCCGGACCGGGCTGCGGCGCGGACAATTCGCGCACCTCGAGCACATCGACTCCGCCGAATTCCTTGACCTGCACTGCTCGCATCGTGACTCCTTGTGGTGTTCACCGGGACACCACAAGCTTCGAACCTGAAGCGGAGTTCAGGTCAAGGCGCTGAGACCGCTGTCACATTTCGCTCGTCGACCCACACAGGACGACAGCTGACCGCCTCGACCACACGGAGCCTGCGCACCTCGTCGATGCTCGACTTCGACGAGACGCGGCACGCGGTCGCCCGCCCGGCACTAACTTCCGCCGCCACAACTACTGCTGCTCCCACCGCCACAACTGCTACTACTACCGCCACCGCAGCTGCTACCGCTTCCGCCACTGCTACTTCCCCCACTGCATCCGCTACTACTGCCACCGCCACAGCCACTACCCCCGGAACCCACATCCCCAGGCCAGCCGGCCGAACACCCCGACCCACTGTTCGTCCACGTCTGACCAGGTGCCCCATCGAAGAACCCCGTCGCACCGGCCGCACCGGCGACCCAGCGCGGGTCGTGGGGGTCGATCCGGGGCGGGCTCAGCTTCCGCACGAGCACGACCACCGTCGTCACCACCAGCCCGATGCCGGCGGCGAGGAAGAGCAGGACGATCAGGACGGTCATACGTGCAGGCTAACCCGCCGGAATGTTCCCGGCAGCCCTACGCCCAGGGGCCTTACAGTGAAGCATGGCCATCACGATCCCCGGACTTCGTCGGCGACCGGTCGATCTGGCGACGGTCGATCGCACCGTCGCCGACCTCGATTGCCCCGACGCGATCTTCAAGACCTGCCCTTGGCAGCCGCGCGATCTGGTGGAAACCGGTCTACGCCAATGGTTGCGGTGTTGTGGTGCCGCGCTGCGCGACGATCAGGTGATCGGTATGCCCTCGCACGCGGTCGACGAGGCCTGGCACGGTTTCATCCTGTGCACCCAGCTCTACGCCCGGTTCTGCGATCGGGCCTACGGCCGGTTCCTGCACCACTTCCCCGACGGCGTCGCCGCGGACACACCGACCGACGCGGGCCCGATGCTCGAACAGCTCGGGCGAACGGTGGTCGCGTGGTCGATGGTCGCGGCACCGGGCGAGCCGTGCGTGCTGTGGGATCTGGACCGGCAGGTCGGTGTGGAGAACCCGTGGGGTGTGGACGCCCGGCACGTCGCCGCCGTGGAGCGGCAACTGCACCGGGCGTGAGCCCTACCTGACCAGTTTCATCCGGCGCGCCGCGAAACGCACCGCGCCGGGGGCGATCCGGTTCGCCCGGTACTGCAGCCACGATTCCGGGGTCACCGGCACGATGTCGCGGCGCTCACGCACGGCTCGCACGATCTGGTCGGCCACCTTGTCCGGGGTGTAGCCGCGCCGTTCGTAGAGCTTGTCGAACTTGCGCTGGGTGGCGGCTTCTACCTCGGCCGAGACACCCGAGATGCGGGTGGTGGCAACGATATTGGTGTGCACGATGCCGGGGCAGACGGTGGACACGGAGATCCCGCGATCGGCCAGTTCCGCGCGCAGGCAGTCGGAGAACATGAACACCGCCGACTTGCTCGTCGCGTAGGCGCTCATATCGCGTTGCGGGCTGTAGGCGGCCATGCTCGACAGGTTCACGATGTGCCCGCCGAGTCCGCGTTCGGCCATGGCCGATCCGAAGGCGCGGCAGCCGTTCACCACGCCACCGAGATTGATCCGCAGCACCCGGTCGAACTCCTCGGCCGGCGTGTCGAGGAATCCGCCCGCCTGTCCGACACCGGCGTTGTTGATCAGAATGTCGGGCACACCGTGCGCCGCGATCACCGTGTCGGCATGTGCCCGCACCGCGTCCTCATCGGACACGTCCAGCGGATAGGCATGCGCGACACCACCTTCGGCGCCGACCAGTTCGGCGGTACGTTTCGCGGCGAGCTCGTCGATGTCGGACAACACCACCTCGGCGCCGAGGCGGGCGAAGGCGAGCGCGGTCTCACGACCGATACCACTGCCCGCACCGGTCACGACCACGAGGTGATCGTCGAATTCCCGCCGGGTGCGGCCCACTTCGGCCCGCGCCAGCCCGCGCGAGACACCGGCCCCGCCGAGCGCGTCGATCAATTCGGTGGTCGCGGTGGCCAGCAGTTCGGGATGAGAGAACGGCATCCAGTGCCCGGCGGGCACATCGCGCCGCCACAGCCGGTCGGTCCACTTGCGTGAGTCGTCGTAGCCGGTCGGGCGCACCGCGACATCGCGGCCCGCGACGATGAGCTGCACCGGAACCCGGGTGCGGCGCTCGCGCGGTTCGAGCATGCGCTGCACGATATTGGCGCGGTAGATGAGCAGCCCGTCGACCATGTCGCGACGGAAGGTCGGGCCGAGCTTCACATTCGCGGCAGGCGTGTCGTTCATGATGGAAACCACACGTTGCCACAGCTTTTCGGTGCCGATGGCGTTGAACGTCACGCGCGGGAGGCCCGGTGTCATGAAGAAGAACGTGTACGCCGAGGACGCCAGCTGGGTCAGCGGCTGCCACACATTGCGTGGGGTCGGGCGCGAGAGCCGATCACGCACCCAGGCGGCCAGGTGGTCGAGGTTGGGACCCGACACGGAGGTGAACGAGGCGACCCGCTCGGCGGCCTGCGGCTCGCACACCGCCTCCCAGACCTGCACCGAACCCCAGTCGTGGGCGAGTACGTGCACGGGACGGTCGGGGCTCACCGCGTCGATCACCGCGTAGAAGTCGCGGGCGAGCTCGTCGAGCCGGAAGTCGGCGGTGCGCTGGGTTCGCGTGGAGGCGCCGTGGCCTCTCGTGTCGTAGGCCACCACGTGGAAGCGGTCGGCGAGCAGGGGAATCACCTTGTCCCACAGGTGATGGGTGTCGGGCCAGCCGTGGACCAGCACCAGGGTCTCGGCGGCGGGATCACCGTATTCGAACACCGCGATATCGAAGGCGCCATTGCGCACGACGCGCTCGTTGGCCGGGTCGATCGTCATACTTTCGGACTCCTCGTGTGGGTAGGTAGCGCAACCGGGCTCACAGGTCGAGCACCAAACGCTCACCGCGGGAACGGGATACGCAGGCGAGCATGTCTCCTGCGGCGTGGTCGGTCTCGGAGAGCACGCTCTCACGATGGTCGGGTTCGCCGCCGCGCACGCGGACCACGCAGGTGCGGCAGAAGCCCTGCCTGCACGAGTACGGCTGATCGGGGCGGACGGTCAGGATGGTGTCGAGCACCGTTCGATCGGCGGGGACGGTGAGGACTTCGCCGGTGGAAGCCAGTTCGATCTCGAACGGTTCGCCGTCGACGATCGGCGGCGGCGAGAACCGTTCGTAATGCAGTTCCACCTGCGGCATCTCGCGCACCGCACCGACGACGGCCGAGGTCATCGGGGTGGGACCGCACGCGTAGATCGCGGTGCCGGGTCCGACGCCGGGCAGCAGGTCGGCGGCGCCCGGCAGGCCGTGTTCGTCGTCGGTGCGCACGATCACGTGCGGGCCGAAGGCCTCGAGCTCGTCGAGGAACGGGATCGTCGCCCGGCTGCGCCCGCTGTAGACCAGCGACCAGTCCACACCGAGACGGTGCGCGAGCCGGGCCATCGGCAGGATCGGGGTGATGCCGATGCCACCGGCGACGAAATGCAGACGCTGTGCGGGCGAACCGTGCCCTGGCACCACGAACGGGAACGCGTTGCGTGGTCCACGCACCATCAGCGTGCTGCCCACCGGCAGTTCGTCGTGCACCTCCACGGAGCCGCCTCCGCCGTCGGGAATCCGGCGCACCGCGATCCGGTAGGCGTGCGCGTCGGCGGGATCACCGCACAGCGAGTACTGACGCAACCGGCCCGAGGGCAGTTCGAGGTCCAGATGAGCGCCGGGACGCCAGCGCGGCAGCACCCGCCCCGCGGGCGACTCGAGGCGCAGGCTCACCACGTCCTGGTCGTGCGCCTCGACCCGGCGTTCGGTGACGACCACCGGCAGCCGGTGGTCGGCGGCACGCGAGCGCGGATCGCGGCGGTTCACCAGCGCGCTCCACCGCAGCCGGAAGGTCGCGATCGTGTCGATCACCCGCACCCCCGGATCGTGCCGATGCCTGCCGTACAGGTCGCCGGGGATGTCGCGGACGGTCATGACGCGGCCGCGCGTGCGCCGGGCGAGGCGGCGAGGTAGGCCAGCGCCTGCGCGGTCGAGCCGACCTTCTCCGGGTTGTACCCCGGCTGGAAGGTCGACAACGCGCTCACCAGCAGCGACGGCACACCGGGAATCGCGCCACGCCACATCGCGCCGAGCACACCGGCGATCAGCCTCGGGTAGCGGTAGTCGGGCAGCCCTGGATCTTGGTGCACCAGAAAGCGCGTGCCACGTACGAGCAGGGCGATGAAGATGGGGAACACCAGCGTCATCGTCGCGCAGCGGCGCAGGTAGCCGACGCCGAAGTACTCGGCCACGTCATGGGCGACATTGCGGTGCTCCACTTCCTCGGCACCGTGCCATCGGAACAGGTCGGCCATGCGGGGGTCGGCGCCGAATTTCTCCAGGTCGGCATTGAGCACCCAGTCTCCGAGCCAGGCGAAGAAGTGCTCGAGGCAGGCGATGAACGCCAGCCGTTCCACCAGCATCTGCTTGCCCGCGCGACCCTCGCCGCGCTTGCCGAGCGTCACCCGGAACAGGTATTCCATCTGCCGCTCGTACGGCGCGGTGTCGACGCCGTTGGCGGCGAGCATGTCGACCAGCACCTTGGCGTGGGTTTCCGCGTGCATGGATTCCTGGCCGATGAAGCCGAGCATGTCCTCGCGCAGCTTCTCGTCCTCGACGTAGGCCAGCGCCTCGCGGTAGGTGGCGATGAACATGCGCTCACCCTCGGGCAGCAGCATGTTCAAAGCGCAGATCAAATGTCCCGCAACAGGTTCGGCGGGCATCCACTGCAAGGGGACGCCGGACCAGTCGAAGGTGACATTGCGCGCGTGCAGCGCGACCGCTCCCGGATCGATGTCCGGTCGGGTGGCACTCCAGCGAAGTAACTTCATCGGTACTCCTCGATCACCGCACGATCGTTGTGCGCCCGGGGCGCGACGGTGCGCCTCGCGGGTGGTTCTGATCGTACAACTATCTCGTACTCAACGTAACACCAAATTCCTTCATTCGTGTATCGATGCAAGAAGAATCGATCGCTCAGTTATTGCTAACGGCTATCTGGGTATCCTCGATATATGCGAATAGAAGCCAGGCTTCTCCCTCACTACCAGCCACAACACTGCGAAGACCCCTGCAGCCGCTGGCCGGTAGCTGGCTAGATTTCACGAAGGAGGTGAACACCTATGTTTATCGATTTCTTTCAGGCAATCGCCGATTTGATCTGGAACTTCTTCGTCTGATCTGAAGGCCAGAACCGCGATGGCGCCCACCACCGGTGGACGCCATCACTACGTCAAGCGCCACGCATCATGATGTTTCTTCAGGCACCCACCGGGTAGGCGGCAACCAGAACGCCCACCACCCAGGAGGTGCAGACTCATGCCGCAGCAAGCGTGGAGCGACAAACGCGAACGTCAGTACAAGGACATCAAGAAATCCGAGCGTGAGCGGGGCCGCAGCGAGGACCGCGCGGAGGAGATCGCCGCCCGCACCGTGAACAAGACCCGCGCCCAGCACGGCGAGACCAAGTCGGGTGGGTCGTCGTCCGGCGGGAAATCCGGCGGCAAGTCGAGTGGCACCTCCCGTCGCGGCGGCCAGCAGGCCAAGGGCAGCGGCAAGACCCGCGACGAACTGTACGAAGAGGCCCGCCGCCGCAATATCGACGGCCGCTCCAAGATGAACAAGCAGGAACTGGCCAACGCCCTCGGACGCCACTGACCCGGAGAGGTTCGCCATGCAGATCGGATTCAAATTGGCGGCCGAGGCCTTCGACCCGAACGAACTGGTCCGCCAGGCCGTTCGGGCCGAGTCCGTCGGCTTCGATTTCGTCGAGATCAGCGACCATTTCCATCCGTGGCTGGACAACCAGGGCCATTCACCGTTCGCGTGGTCGGTGCTCGCCGCGATCGCCGCGCGCACCGACAGCCTCGAGCTCGCGACCGGCGTGACCTGCCCGATCATCCGCTACCACCCCGCGATCATCGCCCAGGCCGCCGCCACCACAGCGCTGCTCTCCGACGGACGCTTCACCCTCGGGATCGGGTCCGGTGAGCGGCTCAACGAGCACGTGGTCGGCCAGGAATTCCCGCCGGTGCTCGTTCGGCAGCGAATGCTGCGCGAGGCGCTCGAGATCATCCGCCTGCTGTGGCGCGGCGGGTATCGCAATTACGACGGTCGCTACCTGTCGCTGTCGGACGCGCGGATCTTCGATCTGCCGGACACACCGCCGAAGATCGCGGTCGCGGCGGGAGGTCCACGTGCGGCCGAGATCGCCGCCGAACTCGGCGACGGCCTGTTCGCCACCGAACCCGACCCCGATCTGGTGCGCACCTACCGGGACTCCGGCGGCATGGGCCCACGCTATGTAGAGGTGGGTGTCGCCTTCGATCCCGACGAGCGCAAGGCCGCGGAGGCCGCGCTGTCGACGAATCGGTGGATGACCGGCGGCTGGAAAGTGATGAGCGAGTTGCCGAATCCGGTGAACTTCGCCGCCGCCTCGACCACCGTGCGGGTAGACGACATGCTCGAGGCGATGGTCTGCGGCAACGACCCCAAACGCTATGTCGAAGCTGTCCGCAAGGCCACCGACGCCGGCTTCGACCGGGTGGTGTTGATGAACGCGGGCCCCGATGTCGACGCGTTCCTCGATTTCTACAGCAGCGAACTCCAACCGCTGTTGCGCGCGGAGGGCTGAATCGGCGATGCCCCTGCGAATAGGTACCTCGGGCTGGCAATACCGTGACTGGCGCGGTGTGCTGTATCCGCAGGGGCTGCCGATGCGGAGCTGGCTCGAGCACTTCGCGCAGGCCTTCGCGACGGTGGAATCCAACAACGCCTTCTACCGGCTGCCGAGCCGGGAAACCTTCGCCGCGTGGCGCGAGCGCACGCCCGCGGACTTCGTTGTCGCGGTGAAGGCCAGCCGCTTCCTCACCCACATCAAACGACTGCGCGAGCCGGAGGAACCGGTGCAGCGCCTGCTCGATCGGGCCGAGGGCCTCGGCGACCGGCTCGGCCCGATCCTGTTGCAACTGCCACCCACCCTGCGCGCCGACGCGAGCCTGCTCGACGACTGTCTGCGCTGTTTCCCGTCTTCGGTGCGGGTGGCGGTGGAACCCAGACACGAATCGTGGTGGACCGACGAGATCCGCGATGTCCTGTGCGCACGTGGAGCGGCGCTGTCCTGGGCGGACCGTGATTCCCGGCCGGTGACGCCACTGTGGCGCACCACCGATTGGGCGTATCTCCGCCTGCACGCCGGTCGCGCCAACCCACCGCCGCACTACGGCAGGCAGGCGTTGAACGGTTGGGTGCACCGCCTGCTCGACACTTTTCCGGCCGACGCCGACTGCTACGTCTACTTCAACAACGACCCCGGCGGGGCGGCCGTGCGCGACGCCGTCACCTTCGCCCACCTGGCCGAGGGCGCGGGCGCCGAGGTGACCCGCGTGCCGGACCTGTCCCCCCAACGAGCCGCCTCATGACCACGACCAAATACCCCGGTGCGGCCGAGTACGTGCCCAGCACCGACGACCTGGCCACCCTCGCGGCCGCCGCCGACGCCTGCCACGGTTGCGACCTGTATCGCGACGCCACCCAGACGGTGTTCGGCGAGGGCGCACCGCACGCGAGCACCGTCCTGATCGGTGAACAACCCGGCAACGAGGAAGACCTCGACGGCCACCCGTTCGTCGGACCGGCCGGACGACTGCTCGACCGCGCGCTCGACGACATCGGCGTCGACCGGAAAACGCTCTACCTCACGAACGCGGTGAAGCACTTCCGCTTCGAGCAGCGCGGCAAACGCCGCATCCACCAGCAACCCCGCCGCACCGAGATCGTCGCCTGCGCACCCTGGCTCACCCGCGAATTGGACCTCATCGCACCGGAACTCGTGATCTGCCTCGGCGCCATCGCCGCGCAATCGGTGCTCGGCCCGAAGGCCAAGGTCACCGAATTGCGTGGCCGCACGGTCGAACTCGACCATTTCCGGGTCGGCGCGACGGTGCACCCGTCCTCGGTGCTGCGGGCAACCGACCGCACCCAGGCCTACGCCGAGTTCGTCGACGACCTGACCCACCTGTTCGAGCGGGCCTGATCACCAGCCGGGATCGACATCCATCGGCACATTGATCCAGCTCGGCCGCGCCGGGTCGAGCTCGAGGTGCTGGGTCCGCAGGCCGCTCTCGTTCAGCAACGGCCGCAGCGGGATCGCGCTGGGGAAGTTGCCCGCGAACACGTCGACGCGCAGGCGGTGGCCGGGCAGCAGCACACCGTCGGTGGCGCGGATGCCGATCTCGATGGTCGTCGGCTCACCCGGAACCGTCGGCTGACGGGTGTCGAGCGTGAGGATGGGGTACGGGTCGGTGTAGTCGCCGTTGGGCGAACGGGTAGACTTGGCCTCGTCGATCGCCCGCAGCGATGCCATCAGCTGACCCTGCGACCAGACCGTCGAACGTCCGTCCGGCGCCACATCATTGACGGTGACGGTCCAGTACCCGTCGGTGGTGTCGAGCACCGTGTTCAGGTGCGCGGCGATCGCCCCGGAGATCCGCGTCGGCTTGTCGACCGGCGCGGTGGTGAAGGTGAGCGCGGCACCCTCGCTGATCCGGGCGTCCTTGGCACACACATCCGGCAGCGGAACGAGTCCGGCGGTGCCCTGTGCGGCATCACGCGAACAGATCGTCGACAAACTCGGATCCACCGAAAGACGCTGCGCCCCACCGGGAGCGGTGACCAGACTGCCGTCGTGACGGGCACCGGGCGCGGTCCCCGACGACGCGGCGTCCAGATACATCCGGCGGTACTCCATGCCGGGGCGCGGGAACGCCACATCGGTGGTCCACTGCTCGCTGCCCTGCTGCCACAGCGTCACCGGGTCGTACCGGTCGATGCCGTTGTCGATGCCCTTGAGCCACTTGTCGAACCACGCGCGCTGCAGAGCCTCGAGCGGCGCGGGCGCACCCGGCTGACCGAGTCCCGAGCTCACGGTCACGTGGTACACGTTGCCCATGATGAGCTTCTTCTGCTCGGCGGGCACATCGAGCGCGTTGTAGATGCGCGGGGTCGAGTAGGTGAAGATGTCGTGCCACCCGCCGTAGAGGAACGCGGGCACCTGCACCTTCTCCGGCTGCCCGACCCATGCGGTGCGCAGCGCCGAATCGTCGTCGAGGATCGCCGACATCTCCGGCGGGATCTGCTCGACGGTCGGGGTGGTCAGCGCGGCGATGAGCACATTGAAGAAGGTGAACGGGTCGCGCACCCGGTCGGCCAGCCACACCCAGTCGAACTTGCCCGCGAGGATCGACACCATGTCGGGCAGCAATTTGGCGCCGTCGACCGCGAGCAGCCAGGCGGGGATGAAGCCGACACCGAGCGCGCCACCGGGAGCGGCGACATCGCGGATCAGGTCGCTACCGGGCACCACCGGGAAGATCGCCTTCAGTGCCTCGGGCTGACGCTGAGCGGTGTGCAGCTGGTTGATCCCCGAATAGGAGATGCCGCTCATCCCGATCTTGCCGTCGGACCAGCGCTGTTTCGACGCCCAGTCCACCACCTCGACACCGTCGAGCTGCTCGCGTTCACCGAACACCTGCCAGGTGCCCTGCGAGAATCCGGTGCCACGCACGTCGACGACCACCTGGGTGTATCCACCGCGGATCAAATTGCGGTCGACACCGAAGGTGCGCGCGGCGCCGCCGGGCAGCGCCTTCATCATGTCGCTGAGGCTGCTGAAGCCGAACGGCGAGAAGTCGAGGTTCTGCAGGACCGGCATCAGCAGATCCGACAGGCCGGGCACCGCGAGCGCCGAGTCCGCGATATTGGACACCAGCTTGGTGTAGGGCGTCATATTGACGATCGTCGGCGTGGGTTCGGCGATGGGTTGACCGTCGGCACCGGCGGGGTGATAGACGTTGGCTTTCAATACCGTGCCGTCGCTCATCGTGATGGGGACGTCCCACTCGATGAAAACGTTGGGGTACTGCTGGGGCCCGGTATGGGTTGCCACGAACTGGGCATCGAGCCCCTCGGCGGCCGGGGCGGCCGAACCCATCGGCGCGGATGCCACCGCACCTGCCAATACGACGACCGACGCCATCAGCGCCGCCAGTCGCCCACGATATTTGCCCATACCTCGACGTCAGCCCTCCCGCTATCGGGAACCGTGTCGTTCCCGTACCGGAAAGTAACGTAGCCTGTGTCACACGCGATCGCAACGATGTGCTCTCCGCCGCCCGCCGACCAGCGTCATCATCCCGACCTGACACAATCACCCCTGTGACTGCGCCCGGATTCGACGCCGACGGTCGCCGGTACCGGGGCGCCGCTCCCGGGCAACGCCAGCAGGAACGCCGTGCCCGGCTCATCGAAGCCGCCACCGAGGCCTTCGGCACCGAGGGCTACCGCAACACCACGGTGACCACGATTTGCGCGGCCGCCGGCGTCGGGAAGCGATACTTCTACGAATCCTTCAGCGACAGTGAGGATTTGCTGCTCGAGGTGTACCGCGAGATCGCGGCGCGGATGATCGAGTCGATCCACGCGGGCATCAGCACGGCCGACACCGAGGTGACGACTCAGGTCCGGGTGGCGCTGGCCGCCTACTTCCAGCTCATCCACGACGACCCGCGCGTGCCGCGCATCGCCTTCTTCGAGATCCTCGGCGTGAGTCCCGCCGTCGACCGGGCTTACCGCGATGTGCTCGACGCGCTGGTCGACATCTGCCTCGCCCTGCTCACCCCACACGTCGACCACGACGCGCATGCCGCGGTGAGCGTGCGCACGGTGCTGCTCGGGCTGGTCGGGGCGATCGTCATCATTGCCCAGCAGTGGGTGCTGTCGGACTACCGGCAGCCGATCGGTGACGTGGTCGACAGCGCGTGCCTGGTGGTCGGCGCGGTGCTGGAACGCCTCAGCCCATAGCGGCCGGCTCAGGGCACCGTCAGCACGGCGAGCCCGACAAGAACATCCACCAGGCCGCAAATTCGGCGAACGACCGGGCGACGGTGCGGTCGGCGCGACGATGCCCGTAGTCCCACAGGCCGTGCGCGATCCAGCCCGCGGCGACCGCGATGCGGGCCGCGCCGAGGTCGGCGTGCTGGGCGAATACGGCTGTGGCGGTGAACAGGACGAATCCCACGAGCTGGAGGACGAAGGCGCGGTCGACCCGTCTCGTCAGGGCCGCCCAGAGCACCGCGTCGGCGGCGATCGGGCCGTACAACAGTCTGCTCGCACCCGCCTACATCGGTCGAGCGGAAAGCAAGTGAATGGCTTCCGCCTCGGGTCCGGCCGGGGCACGGGTGCCGGTAGCGCCGGGATGAACAGCGGGCGACCATCGCGTTCGCCGTATTGCCTTGTTCGGCAAGGCGAGTCGAGACTTGGGCCACGCCCGCGCCGTTCTGTGCGATCCAGCCGAGCCGAAGGACCCGCGATGCCCTTTCTGCTGATCTCCGGTGTCTTCGTTGCCAAAGGCGCTGCGCCCGACGGTGATTCGGTGCGGTTTCGTCCCGACGATCCGGCCCTGTGGGACCGCGTCGGCGGCCCGCACCGGGTCAAACGCAATGCCTCGGGTGCCGCCCAGTTGCGGCTGGACGGCATCGACTCCCTCGAGACGCATTACACGCCCCGCCACGGCACCCGCACGCATCAGCCGTTGCCGCCGGCGCGCGCCGCGGCCGACGAGTTGCTGGCATGGCTCGGCTTCACCGGCGTGGTCCGCAACGACAGCGAGACCGTGACCAGCACCGACCAGGCCGAGGTGCCCGGTTTCATCCTCACTCGCGGCGCCGATCTGCACGGCCGGTGCGTGGCGTTCGCCGGGCGGGGGCCCGCACCGGGCAGCTCCGGTGCCGAGATATTCGTCGACGTGGCGCTGCTCCGGCTCACTCTCAACCACCATCAGCTGGCGACCGGTCTGGCCTATCCCACGTTCTATCGCAGCCTGTTCCCCGCCCTGCGCGCGGAGTTCACCGCGGTGTCGGAGGCCGCGGCGGCCCCTTCGCTCGGCGTGTGGGCTGCCGACGCCACCACGACCGGTGCCGCCATCACCTCGCCGAGTTCCCTGTCCGACGACATCGTCGTGCTGCCGAAGTTGTTCCGCCGCCTCGCCGACTACCTCGAACTCGGCGACGGCGACCTCTCCCTCGACGGCTTCCCCGCCTTCCTCGCGCAGGCTGCCGACCGTTTCTTCATCATCTCCACCGGCCACTCCACCACCGGCTTGGACGCGATCACCGTGATCGACGGGTCAACGGTTCGCCTCACCCACCCGCCGACCGATCTGGTTTTCGACGAGAATTGACGTCCTCTCCATCTTGAAGGGTGGAGATTCCTACGAGCACCCTCCTGGGCGCTGTCGGTGGGTTCCTGTTTCACAGGGACGTGCCGTCCGCTTACGCGGCGGGACTTACCGTCCCTCCGCAGGCGTTTAGCCTCTCGGCCCGTCCGGCCGCGAGGATGTTTCGTGCCGCGTTGAGATCGCGGTCGTGAGTGACACCACAGGCGCAGGTCCATTCACGCACATGCAGCGGCTTGGCCTCACCAACTACCCCGCACGCCGAGCAGAGCCGGGTCGAGGGAAACCAGCGATTCACTCTGCCGAAGGCCCGCCCGTACCGGGCAGCTTTCTGCTCGAGCATGCGAACGAACATGCCCCACCCGGCATCGTGGACCGACTTGGCCAACCGCGTGCGCGCCAGTCCCTTGATGCACAAGTCCTCCACATACACCGCTTGGTTGTCGCGAATGATCCGTGTCGAGTGCTTATGCGCCCAATCCCGGCGTGCATCGGCCACCCTCGCGTGCGCGCGAGCCACCTTGACCCGAGCCTTGGCCCGGTTGCTGCTGCCTTTCTGCTTGCGCGAAAGATTCCGCGCAGCCTTGGCGAGTCGGCGTTCGGCCTGACGCAGAAACCTCGCACTGGTGATCGTCGTGCCATCCGACAGCACCGCGAACGTCGCCAACCCCAGGTCGATACCCACCTCGGCCTCGGTCGGGGGCAACGCCTGATCGTCGGTGATTATGACGAACGACGCGAAGTACCGGCCAGCGCTGTCGCGGGTGACCGTGACCGACGACGGATCCGACGGCAACTCCCGCGACCAGGCAACCTTCAACTCGCCGACCTTCGGCAACCGCAGCTTCCTACCGGCCGTCACCGCAAAACGCGCGTTGCGCGTAAAACGGATCGACTGCCGAGAGTCCTTGCGGGACCGAAACCGCGGGGGCGCAACCGGCGCACCTCGACGCTTTCCGGCAACCGACTGAAAAAAGTTGCGGTAGGCGGTGTTCAGGTCGGCCAACGCCTGCTGCAACACCACCGACGACACCTCACCGAGCCAGGCACGTTCCGGATCCTTCTTCGCCAGCGTCAACCGCTTCGATAACTCCGCGTCCGAGATACGCTGCTTGCCCTGTTCGAATGCCGCCTGACGGACAGCCAACCCGTCGTTGAAGACAACCCGTGCGCACCCGAACGCCCGTGCCAGCGCGTTGCGCTGGCGCGGCGTCGGGTAGACGCGGAAGTTGTACCGGAGCTGCACAAACCACAGCGTAGACCGGCACCGAGTCTTCGCGATCGGCATCTGCCCGCATTACCGACATCATGCTGGCAGTGGGTGAGGATTCGACTGTGAGCCACCACCGCCATCGAGAACGACGCACAAGGCGACCTGGGATCAGCTGTTGCCCGGTGCTCGGATCGGGTAACCCACCGATATGACTACTCACGAGCAGCAGCAACTCGACGAGGTCATCGAACGGTTGACCATCCGGTACCCGACAATTCCCCCCGAAGAGATCACCGACATCGTGCGCGAGACCTACCAGCATTTCGGATCGGCACAGGTGCGCGACTACGTTCCCCTGCTCGTCGAGCACCACGTGAAGGACGAGCTCGGCACGCCGACCGGGGACATTCCGCCGATCCCGGATTGAATCCGGCGCGGGCCCGGCTAGCGTGGAGGCCACCACGCAAACCATTAGGAGGTCCGCATGCCTGAATCAGTGCGCGGTGTCGTCGCTCTCACGAAGAACGCACCCGTGGAAACCGTCGACATCGTGATTCCCGACCCGGGACCGCACGATGTGGTGGTCCGGGTGCAGGCGTGCGGGGTGTGCCACACCGATCTGCACTACCGCGAGGGCGGGATCAACGACGAGTTCCCGTTCCTGCTCGGGCACGAGGCGGCCGGTGTCGTCGAATCGATCGGCGAGGCGGTAACCCACGTGGCCGAGGGCGATTTCGTCGTCCTCAACTGGCGCGCGGTCTGCGGTGAGTGCCGTGCGTGTCGGCGGGGCCGCCCGTGGTACTGCTTCGACACCCACAACGCGAGCGTCCCGATGACGCTCGCCGACGGCACCCCGCTCACCCCGGCACTGGGTATCGGCGCCTTCGCCGACAAGACGCTGGTACACGAAAAGCAGTGCACGCGAGTCGATCCCGGCACCGACCCGGCTGTCGCGGGCCTGCTCGGCTGCGGCGTGATGGCCGGTATCGGCGCCGCCATGAACACCGGTTCGGTCTCGCGCGGCGACAGCGTCGCCGTGATCGGCTGCGGTGGTGTGGGTGACGCCGCGATCGCCGGTGCGAATCTCGCGGGCGCGGGCACCATCATCGCGATCGACCGCGATGCGCGGAAGCTGGAGTGGGCCAAGGATTTCGGCGCCACACACACGATCGACGCCACCAGCGGCGACGTGGTGGAACAGATCAAAGACCTCACCGACGGTTTCGGTGCGGACGTGGTGATCGACGCGGTCGGCAGGCCGGAGACCTGGAAGCAGGCGTTCTACGGTCGCGATCTCGCGGGCACCGTGGTGCTCGTCGGCGTCCCGACCCCGGACATGAGCCTCGACATGCCACTGATCGACCTGTTCTCGCACGGCGGTTCGCTGAAATCGTCGTGGTACGGCGACTGCCTGCCCGAACGCGACTTCCCCATGCTCATCGACCTGTACCGGCAGGGCCGATTGCCACTGGACCGGTTCGTCACCGAACGCATCGGCATCGACGACGTCGAGGCGTCCTTCGCCGCCATGGGCGAGGGCCGCGTGCTGCGCTCGGTGGTGGTCTGGTGAGCGCCCGCATCGAAAAGGTCGTCACCTCCGGCACTTTCAGCCTCGACGGGGGCACCTGGGACGTCGACAACAATGTGTGGCTGATCGGTGACGACGACGAGGTACTCGTGATCGACGCCGCCCACGACGCCGACGCCATCGCCGCCGCCGTCGGCAACCGGAACGTCACCGCGATCCTGTGCACGCACGGTCACAACGACCACGTCACCGTCGCCCCCGACCTGGCCGCCCGCCTGGACGCCCCCATCCTCCTGCACCCCGGCGACGAACCGCTGTGGCGGATGACCCACCCGTCCGTCGGCTACCGCTCCCTCGACGGCACCGACCGAATCACGGTGGCGGGCACCGACATCGACATACTGCACACCCCGGGCCACTCCCCCGGTTCGGTCTCCCTGTACGCCCCTGACCTCGCTGCCCTCTTCACCGGAGACACCCTGTTCTCCGGTGGGCCCGGAGCGACCGGGCGATCCTTCTCCGATTTCGACACGATCATCGATTCGATCCGAGACCGTTTGCTCACTCTCCCGGAGGACACGACGGTCAACACCGGCCACGGTGACAGCACGACGATCGGCGCGGAGAAACCATCGCTCGCGGAGTGGATCGCGCGAGGTCACTGAGTTCGGGCGAGGAAGGCCCCCGCGTCAGCCGACGCGGCGGGAGCGGGCGAGCGAAAGCCCGCCGACGACCGCGCTCGCCAGCCCGAAAACAATCGCTACGACACCCCCGCCGAGACCGTTCCCGGTGCCTAGTCCTCCTTCGGCCGTGGCGACCACCCAGGCGCCACCGACGATGGCGATCAGTCCCGCTACCAGAGCGAATACCGCTCTGGTAGCGGCCGGTCGGGCCAGCGCCCAGCCACCCGCGAGCACACCGAGCAGGCCGATGATCGCGGCCGAAGACGCGACGAGTCGACCGGAACTCATGCCGTCGGACGCGGCGAGCGCGGTCGTCGCCGAAGCGGGTGCGGCCGCGCCGAGGGCAAGCGGGGCGGTGACAGCGAGTGCGGTCAGGGTGCGAATCGAGGTAGGCATGCTGTTCTCCTTCGTGTGGACGTGTCAGTGCGATGCACGACCGAGCGGTCGTTGCTCGCGCCGAAATCGATGTGGACGCGGCACCGGCCGATCGCCGACGGCGAACCGGAGGCGGAATCACCGCGTGGCGACGATCGACCTGCTTCGGAGTACGCCTGGCACGAGCGGCGCAGCCCACGAGCCGATGTGCCACCATCGACCTCCCCGGATGTCGAGGAGCGTCCAACCGCCGCGGGTGGTGGTGATCGGTTCTTGGAGTGCGCCGGCGGGCTAGCGATATCGTCCACCGCGCCGATATGCCGCCGTCGCCGCCCGCTTCGTGCCGGAGGTCGTCGGCGATCAGTTCAAGAATGGCCGAACAACAGGGGTCAGTCGTCATGCCGCAGTGGACAATTCGTGATGCTGCGGATGCGGTACCGGCGGGGCGGGGCGGGACCGTTCTTCGCTCGGAGTACCGCGTTCGTGGTAGTCGACGAGTCACCCTGCCGGACGACGCGGTCGACGACTGGTCCGGGCTAGGGTGCACGGATGAGCAGGGCACGGGTGGTCGACTGGGTGGTCGCCGTCGGTGTGGCGGTGGCGCTGCTGGTCACCGGGGTGAGCCGGGCGCACGGCAGCCCGGAGTGGCTGGGCTACGCCCTGCTCGTCATCGGCGGCCTCACCTTGGCCGGGCGTCGGCGCGCGCCGGTGGCCGTGCTGGTGGCGACCGGTTTGTGCGCGGTGGGTTATCAGGCGCTCGGCTTCGACGTACCCGTTGTGGCGTTCCTGTTCGCGGTGTACTTCGCGGTGCGCGCCGGGCATCATCTCGTGACGGCGGTCGCTTCGGTCGCCTTGATCGTGGCGTTGCCGCTGGCCGCCATGATCACCCTGCACGACACCGCCGCGGCCCTCGCTCGCGGTCGCGACGCACTCGAACTCGCCTGGTTGATCGCGGCGGGCGCGGCCGGTGAGGCCCTGCGGCAGGCCGAGCGCCGCGCCGACGAAGCCGAACGCACGCGCGAGGAGACCGCGCGCCGCCGGGCCGACGAGGAACGCCTGCACATCGCCCGCGAGCTGCACGACTCGCTCACCCACCAGATCTCGGTGATCAAGGTGCAGTCCGAAGCCGCCGTGCACGTGGCACGCAAGCGCGGCGAGGACGTGCCCGCCGCCCTCCTCGCCATCCGGGACGCAGGCCGGGAAGCTGCCCGCGAACTGCGGGCGACCCTGACCGCGCTGCGCGACGACGAGACACCACGCCCCGGCCTCGCCCACCTCGACGACCTGCTGGAACGCGCCCGCGCGGCCGGAGTGGACACCTCGTTGACCGTCGAGGGCGACCGCACGGACGTGCCGGCGGCCGTCGACCGAACCGTGTACCGCATCGTGCAGGAAGCACTCACCAATACCGCCCGCCACGCCGGCGCGACCACCGCGACGGTCCGCGTCGACTACCGGGCGAACGGTCTCGTCATCGACGTCGAGGACAACGGCCGTGCCGCACCCACCGGCACGGGCGGGGTCGGGCTTCTCGGCATGCGTGAGCGGGTCACCGCACTGGGTGGACGCCTGCATACCGGGCCACTACCGACCGGCGGTTTCGTCGTGCACGCCGAATTACCCTTGGAGCGAACATGATTCGCGTTCTTCTGGTCGACGACCAGCCCCTGATCCGCAGCGGGTTCCGCGCCCTGCTCGACATCGAGGACGATATCGAGGTGGTCGCCGAGGCCGGTGACGGTGGCGAAGGTGTCGACCTGGCCCGGGCGCACCTGCCCGATATCGCGCTCGTCGACATTCAAATGCCGCACGTCGACGGCATAGAGGCGACCCGCCGAATCGCCGCCGACCCCGCCCTCGCCGGCGTGCACGTGGTCATCCTCACGAACTACGGCCTCGACGACTACGTGTTCGAAGCACTCCGCGCGGGGGCAGCCGGTTTCCTCGTCAAAGACATCGAGCCCGAGGACTTCCTGCACGCCATCCGGGTAGCCGCTCGCGGCGACGCCCTGCTCGCTCCATCCATCACCCGGCGACTCATCGCCCGTTACGTCACCGAACCAGTCACTCCCCCAATGGGTTCCGGACTGGAAGAACTCACCACCCGCGAACGCGAAGCCGTAGCCCTGGCCGCCCGTGGCCTGTCCAACGACGACATCGCCAGCCAGATGTTCATCAGTCCCCACACCGCCAAAACCCACCTCAACCGGGCCATGACCAAACTCCACGCCCGGGACCGAGCCCAACTCGTCGTCTTCGCCTACGAATCCGGCCTGATAACTCCCCGCAACCACTGACACCGACCGATCAGGCCGCTCTGGTCAGCTGCTCGAGCCGGCGCATCCTGCCGTCCCGCGTGAATTCACCGAAGAGGAAGACCTCTGTGGTGACCGGCCCCGTGGTGCGCATCGTCGCGTGAATGGTCATCCGGGCGGCGATCCGATCACCCTGCGCGACTGCCTCGTGGACCTCGAACCGGTACTCGCGCAGGTTCTTTCGCACCGGACGCAGGTGGGCGATCAAGCGGTCGCGGTCGATCCTGATCCCGTCGGCCACCTGCACGGCATCAGGTGTGTGGAACCGGTCGATCACCTCGGCCGGATCGTTGTCGATGTTCAACGCCGCCGCGGTGAACCGGGTGTAGAAGTCGGCGATGAACTGCTCGGGCGAACGGGGCGGGACAGGGGTCACGGCACTCCAGACGTAGAATTCTTACAACGCTGTAAAGGTTACGCACGATGAAACAACTTTGACAAGGGTGTAAGACTTTGACCGGAATCCGGCAACCGAAGCGGCGCGCGGACGCCACGCGCAGCAGAGCGGCGATCCTTGACGCCGCGACCCGACTGCTCGCGACACAGCCCGACGCAGGCATGGCTGCCATCGCCGCAGCCGCCGGTGTGACACGCCAAACGGTCTACGCGCACTTCGTTTCTCGGGACGACCTCATGAATGCCGTCGTCGATCACACGACTGCCCGAGCTACCGAGGCAATACTCGCGGCCGACCTCGACAACGGGTCACCCACCGACGCATTGCTGCGGATGCTCGACGTGGGGTGGAAGTTCTTCCGCGCCGCTCCCCTCAGCTACCACGTCGGCGCGTTCGCGCGTGAACGGGACGAGAAGCAGCAGGCTCCCGTCAACGACCGACTGCTCGGGCTCGTGATCCGCGGCCAACAGGCAGGCGAGTTCGACGCCACCGCGCCGGCCCAGTGGCTGGTAGCCGCGATCGTCGGTGTTTCCCACGCCGCCGGTGACGAGGTACGAGCCGGAAGAATGACACAGCCCGAGGCAGAGACGGCGTTGCGCGACAGCGTGCTCCGATTGACCGCCGCCGGTTCACGGTGAGTCACGTCCGGCGGCGGTCGAATCTATTCAGCTGTCCGGCAGGGAATCCGGGTTCGCCACGGTGTAGTGGGCGCGCCCCGGTGAGCACGGGCTGTAGAGCGACGACATGGTGGCGAGGTCGCAGATTCCGCTGGTCAGTATCTGGAAGGGTGTGATGCCGAGCAGGACGATGAGGCCAATCAGGTCGCCGTTCTGAGCCAGATAGACCGCCGACTGCGCTGCCGCGGAGCCGGCATCGGCTGCGGACGAACCGGTTTCGGATTCGGTGGCGATCGGCGCCGGTTTCGCGGCGGCGGTGGCCGTCGCGGTGAGTACGCCGGTCGCGACGATCGCGGCGGCGGTGAGGCGGAGGGTGGTACGCATAATGCTCCTCGGGCGGTACGGGCGGATCAGCGTGGGGGAACGCTCATGTCGCGGTTCATCGTGGGGATCTCGATGCTGATCGGCAGGCGCAATTCGGCCAGATAGGTCAGCGCCGCCTTGCGCAGGAACTCGTCGAGCAACCAATAAGCGTCACCTACCGGTGGGACGGCACCGAGCACGCCCTCACGGACCGCGATGAACGGGCCCCAACTGAACCGCAACAGCGGATCCCAGACGGGCTCACGCGGGATGGCGAGGCCGTCGGCGATCTTGTCACCGAGCAGAAACCGGGTGAACGAGCCGAGCACCGGCTTGGTGAGAATGGCCAGGTCGATATTGGCGCCGAGACTCAGCAACCGGTCGGCGAGTTTGGCGCCCTCCGGGGTGGCCTCCAGAATCGGGTCGAGCACCTGTGCCGCTTGGGAATTGGCGGCGGGCCACGACTTCGGGATGTATTCGTCGCGCACGCCGAGCATGTGCGCGGCCACCTGCCAGGAATGCAGGAACGCTTCGGATTCGTGGTGCGGGATCGGCACCTTCCAGTTGTCGAGGTGCTTCATCACCGTCGTCGGCAGGCTGTGCCAGGTGACCATGATGTCGTTCTGGCTGATCGGCACGTCCTCTTCGGCCGATTGCACCCAGTGCGGCGACTGCGGCAGCAGATGCCGAACCGCCGCGTGAACCAGACGGGTCTTCACGCAGGTGATGATCATTTCGCCGTCGGCGGCATAGGCATTGTTGCTACCGATGTCGTAGCCGAGTTTGGCGGTCTTGGAGATACGGTCCTCGAGGTCGTGCCCGCCCTTGGAGTAGTAGACCGAGCGTGCCTCCTTCGGGATGACGGTGCTCATCATCCCGCTGGCGAACCCGTACAGCACACCGAGATACAGCCCGCGCTTCTTGTTGAACTCGATCGCGGTGTTCAGCTTCCCGTAATCGGTCCACTGCGGCATTCGCCGCGCGTATTCCATGAAATCCCGCAGCTCCGAGGGCAATCCGTCGGGCAGGGGCTGACCGTTGCGCGTCCAGGTGCGCAGCAGTTCGTTGACCCGCGGCACCTGGCCGCTCTCGATCAACCGCGCGACCACGCCGTCGGCCTCCGGGTCCCACACCGTCAACGGGTCGACCCCCGACCCCGACCCGGCGACCGATTCCTCCGGCGACCAACTCCACGGCTCCGCCCGCGCCGTCGTCGCTAACCCCAACGCCCCCAGCGCCCCGAGGACGCCACCAGCTTTCAGCGCATCACGCCTGTTGAGTCCATCCATTGCGTCACTCCTCGTCGAGTACAAGCACACCGCGACCGCAGGGAACGACCGATTCGGGCAGCCCGAGCATGCGCGGAATGAGTATTAACTTAACAGCGACGATCGACGCTATGCAGGTGTTTTGCCGACGGCGGTCAGGGCCGCTCGATCCCTGACCTCAGCGGGCCATTTGACCGTAACTTCTCCGAATACAACCTGTTCCAGCCATATTTTCGACACCATGGTTGCGAGCTGCGACGGCCTTGCGCACCGGAGTCGGCCGCTGCGCACAACCGTCGATTACGCCCACTATCGTCCGAAACAGTCAGTCACATATGGCCGGACGCCCTCATGCCGACGGCCCGAGATGGGACTCGGGCCGTCGGCTTCTGGGTACCGTGGTCGCTTCGGCTACGCGGCTACTTGATCGAGCCGGCCAGCTGATCGGCGTAGGGAGCCGTGAACTTTCCGACGATGGGAAGTTCGGCACGGACACCACCCTTGTTGTTCGCCCCGACCATGGCCATGATCCAGACGACGAGGGCGAAGACCCCGAGCGCGAGGCCGGCGAGGCTGAAGATGATCCCCAGGGCCCCGAGGAGCGAGCCGGCGATACTCAGCACGATGTTGAGCACCGAGACGGCGCCGAAGAAGACGATCGACTGTGCGGCATGGAATTTCACGTCGGGATCGTTCTTTCCCACGAAGAGGAAGATGATTCCGGTCAACCAGCCCAGCGCGTACGACAGGATCGCACTGGTCTTCTTGTCCAGGCCGGTGGAAGGGGACTGGTTCGGGGGGAGCTGAGAAGATGTCATGGGTTCAGTAGACGGCGCCCCCGCCGCCTACCGATCCCAACTTTCGATAAAACCCCAGGTCGCGGGAGGTTCAGGGTCGGGCGGGCAGTCCGTTCGGGTAGGCCCAGGCCAGCCGGGTGAGAACCAGGGCCGCCGCCATGAGGCCGAAGTCGCGCAGGGCGATGTCCCCGTAGCCGCCGACCATCAGCAGGTCGACGATGATCGCGCCCAGCCAGACCGCGACGAGCGGGGCACCGAGCCGGGGCAGCAGCAGAACCGCGATGCCCGCGACTATTTCGATCACGCCGACGATCTGCACGGCGGTGTTCGCGTCACCGGGGGCGAGGGTGTCGAACGAGCCGGCGAGATAGCGGGTCCAATCGGCGGTGAGGAGGGTGGTGAACTTGTCGATGCCGAACAGGATCGGCAGGATGCCGAAACCCAGACGCAGAGCCCAGAAAGCTTGGTAGCCGGGGTCTTTGACGGACACGGCGCGATCGGTGGCGGTCATGGTGTCCTTACCTTTCTTCGTGGGTGCTGTAAGCCACTGGCTGCCATAGGCTTTCCAGCACCCGGGAGTGCCGGGTATGGCTTTCATGGAGTTGCCCCT
>NZ_JBSGIJ010000014.1:0-141837 GCF_053605015.1 Nocardia sp. NPDC003979 | reverse complement strand
CACCGTTGCTTGCTCCTTCGTCGCCTACGCAACGGCACCTGATCGTCGGGACGGCCGCCGACCGCCGCTTCGCGGCGATCCCTCCTCGAGGTCGGGATGTGAGGCGTCTACCCGCGAGTAGGGGAGTGTTCTGGCGCGGACTATTCTCCCTGCATGCCGTATTTGGAGCGCTCTGGTGAAGTTTTCGTCCTGTACCTCGGTGACGAGGGGCAGACCGACAACGAGAACCGTTTTTCGCCGGACTGGATCGACGCATTCCACGCCGAACTCGACAAGGTCGAGGCGTCCGAGGGTGCCGCGGCGCTGGTCACCGTCGCGACCGGCAAGTTCTACAGCAACGGTCTCGACACCGACTGGGTGTTCGGCAACCTGGACAAGATCCACGGTTACCTCGACCGCGTGCACACCCTCTACACCCGGCTGCTGACCTTCCCGATGCCGACCGTCGCCGCCATCAACGGCCACGCCTTCGGTGCGGGCGCCATGCTCGCCTCCGCCCACGACTTCCGGGTGATGCGCGGCGACCGCGGCTTCTGGTCGCTGCCCGAGGTGCACCTCGGCATGCCCTTCACCATCGGCATGAACGCGCTGCTGAAGGGCCGCCTCAGCAACCAGGTGTGCGTGCAGGCCATGACCACCGGGCACCGCTTCGGCGCCGACGAGGCGATCGCCGCGGGCATCGTCGACGCGAAGGCCGACGCCGACCAGGTGCTGCCCACCGCTGTCGCCCGTGCCGCCGCGCTCACCAGCCTGCGCAAGCCGATCACCCCCATCATCAAGACCTCGCTGCACGCGGAGACCCTCGCCGCGCTCGCCACGCCGGTGACCCCGGAGACCCTGCCCTTCGGCGGCTGAGGTCCTTCGCCGGTGCGCCCGGGCGCAGCACTGATGCGAGACTGAGTGCATGGCACCCTCGCGTACCGGCGAATTCTCGGCGACCGCAGCCGATACCGCGATCCTCGCGGCCTCGGACGAGCTGATCGGGCTGTCGCACGCCATTCACGCCGAACCCGAACTGGCCTTCGACGAGACCCGGAGCGTCGCCAAGGTTCTCGCCCCGCTACGCGCCCGCGGCTTCGCGATCACCACCGGAATCGCCGGGCTGCCCACCGCCTTTCGCGCCGTTTACGGCAGCGGCCCGCTCACCGTCGGCATCTGCGCCGAATACGACGCGCTGCCCGAGATCGGGCACGCCTGCGGGCACAACATCATCGCCGCGTCCTCGACCGGTGCCGCGCTCGGCCTGGCCGAGGTGGCCGATCAGCTCGGCCTCACCGTCGTCGTGCTCGGCACACCCGCCGAGGAGAGCGGCGGCGGCAAAGTACTCATGCTCGAGGCGGGCGCCTTCGACGACATCGCGATGGCGATGATGGTCCACCCCGGCCCGGCCGACATCGTCGGCGCCCGATCGCTGGCGCTGGCCGACCTCGCCGTCACCTTCCACGGCCGCGAGGCGCACGCGAGCGCCGCCCCCGAACTCGGCCTCAACGCGGGCGACGCGATCACCGTCACCCAGGTTGCTCTCGGCTTGCTGCGCCAGCATCTGCGGCCCGGCCAGCAGCTGCACGGTATAGTGTCCGACGGTGGTGTAGCCCCCAACATCGTGCCCGGACGTGCGGAGTTGCTGTACTACCTTCGCGCTGCCGACGCCGCGTCCCTGGACGACCTGACGCGCCGGGCGAAGGCATGCTTCGCGGCGGGCGCCCTGGCGACCGGCTGCACCCACGACATACGGACGCTCGCGCCCACCTATACCGAGCTCACCCCCGACCCGGTTCTCATCGCTGCCTACCGCGCGCAGATCACCGGTTTGGGACGGGTGCCGATCGCGCCCGAGCTCGAGGTGCTGCGACCGCTCGGGAGCACCGACATGGGCAACGTCACCAACGTGATCCCCGGCATCCACCCGGTGATCGGCATCGACGCCGGTGGCGCGGTGACCCACCAACCGGACTTCGCGGCGGCCGCGGTGAACGCCTCGGCGGATCAGGCCGTGATCGACGGTGCGCTCGCGCTGGCGCGTACCGCTGTCGCGATCGCGCGCGATGAAGTACACAGGGACAGGTTGTTGCAACGTCTGATCGAACGACAGGAGGACATTCGGTGAGTATTTCCGGCCATTCGGGCACCGCACGCGCAGGCGCTGACGCTCTATCGATGGGTGTCGCCACCCCGTCGGTGATGCGTGAGCCCACGGTGTTCCCGACCCGGCCGGCCACCGAACCAACCATGATGTCGGGAACCGAGATCGTCGACGCATGGCTGGCCGAACACACCGGTGACCTGGTGCAATGGCGCAGGCACATCCACGCCAACCCCGAGTTGTCGCGGGCGGAGTTCGCCACCACCGAGTTCGTCTCCGGCTGGCTCACCAAGGCGGGCCTCACCTGGGAGGTGCTGCCCGGAGGCACCGGCCTGATCTGTGATCTCGGACCGTCCGACGGGCCGCGCATCGCGTTGCGCGCCGATATGGACGCCCTGCCGATGCAGGAATTCACCGGCCTGAGCTTCGCCTCGACCGTGCCCGGCGTGTCACACGCCTGCGGCCACGACGCGCACACCACGGTGCTGCTCGGGACCGCGCTCGCGCTGGCCGAGGCCGAACACACCCTGCCGGTCGGCGTGCGGTTGATCTTCCAGCCCGCCGAGGAAGTGATGCCAGGCGGCGCGCTCGACGTGGTCGCGGCGGGCGGGATGAACGGCGTGGACCGGATCTTCGCGCTGCACTGCGACCCGCGGCTGGAAGTGGGCAAGGTCGGGCTGCGGACCGGGGCGATCACCTCGGCGGCCGACACCGTCGAACTCGTGCTCGACTCGCCCGGCGGGCATACGTCCCGGCCGCACCTCACCAGCGACCTGGTGTACGCCATCGGCACCGTCATCACCGGGCTGCCCGGTTTGCTGAGCAGGCGGGTCGATCCGCGCACGAGCACCGTGATGGTGTGGGGCGCGGTTAGCGCGGGCAAGGCACCCAACGCCATCCCGCAGACCGGCATGCTCACCGGAACCGTCCGCACCGGCGACCACCCCACGTGGTTGCTGCTCGAGCCGCTGGTCCGCGAGATCGTCGACAGCCTGCTCGCGCCGACCGGTGTGCGGTACCAGCTCAACTACAAGCGCGGCGTACCCCCGGTGGTCAACGACGCGGCCTCGACCCTGATGTTCGAGAACGCCGTCCTGGCGATCGGTCCCGACGCATTGGCCGACACGCCCCAGTCGGGCGGCGGCGAGGACTTCTCCTGGTACCTGGAACACGCGCCGGGCGCGATGGCGCGTCTCGGCGTGTGGTCGGGCACCGGCGAGCAACTCGACCTGCATCAGCCGACGTTCGATATCGACGAGCGGGCGCTGGCCGTCGGCGTGCGGACACTGACGAATATCGTGCTGCAGGCCTGAGGGCGGCGGGGAGTGCGGTAGGTGGCGCACTCCCCGTGTTCGGGGGTCGGCTCAGACCGACCCCGGACCCACGTTCTTGCTGTTGCGGGTGCGCAAGGCGTGCACGTAGTCCTCGGGTGCGCCCGCCTTCTCGGCGGCATCGGCGATGACACCCAGATAACGCGCCGACGGCAGCCCACCCTCGTACGCGTCGAGCACGTACAGCCAGGCCAGCCGGGACTCGCCCTGGGTGCCGGTGACCCGCAGCCGGATCTTCTTGTGGATGCCGAAGTCGGAGCCCTCCCAGCGGTCGAGGCGTTCCTCGTCCTCCGGGGACACGTCGTAGAGGACGACGAACACCCGGGAGCCCGGATCTTCGACGACGGTGGCCAACGGCCCTTCCCAGCCGATGTCGTCACCGGCGAAGGTCAGGCGCCAACCTTCCAGCCACCCGGTCCCCGACATGGGCGAATGCGGGCAGCGTTCCAGCATCTGCGTGGAGTCCATGTTGGACCCGTAAGCGGCATAGATCGGCACCTGAGGAACTGTAGCCAATAAACCGCGCGGAATTCCTGTCTCCCACCCAGATCGGCTCACTGTCACACTCGGCGGTGACGGCGAACACGCCGAACGTTGTTCACCGAGCCGACCCGGTCGCGTCACGGCGCACCTGAAATGATGGGGCGACAGCGCGGGCGGCCCTCACAAGGGGCGATGCCCGATCAGGCGAGCACAGGAGCGTGACTGGTGGCACGGATTGCGATCATCGGCGGTGGACCGGCGGGATACGAGGCGGCTCTGGTGGCCGCCCAGCACGGGGCCTCGGTGACCCTGGTCGATGCCGACGGCATCGGTGGCGCCTGTGTGCTGTGGGATTGCGTTCCGTCGAAGACCTTCATCGCCTCCACCGGTCTGCGTACCGATCTGCGCCGCGCTCGCGACCTCGGCATCACCCTCGACGCGAGCCAGGCGAAGGTGAACCTGCCCGAGGTGAACGGCCGCGTGAAGGCGCTCGCCCTCGCCCAGTCCTCCGACATCCGCGCCAAGTTGCAGGCCGCCGGCGTCCAGCTGCTGGCTGGGCGCGGTGAATTGGTCGGTCCCGCAGCCGGTTTGGCGCATCGTGTGCGTGCCACCATGGCCGACGGCAGCACCGAGGAATTCGAGGCCGAGGTGGTTCTCATCGCCACCGGTGCCAGCCCGCGGGTGCTGCGCGGTGCCGAACCCGACGGTGAGCGCATCCTCACCTGGCGCCAGCTCTACGACCTGCCGGAACTGCCCGAGACCCTGGTGGTGGTCGGATCCGGTGTCACCGGTGCCGAATTCGTCTCCGCCTACACCGAGATGGGTGTGCGGGTGAAGCTGGTGTCCAGCCGCGACCGCGTGCTGCCCGGCGAGGATGCCGACGCCGCCCTCGTGCTCGAGGAAGCCCTCGCCGAACGCGGTGTGGAACTGGTCAAGCACGCCCGCGCCGACGCCGTGGAGCGCACGGCCGACGGCATCGTGGTGAAGCTCTCCGACGGGCGCACCGTCACCGGCACCCATGCCCTGATGACCGTCGGCTCCACCCCGAACACCGCCGATCTCGGTCTCGACCGGGTCGGTATCGAACTCGACAACGGCTACCTGCGTGTCGACCGCGTGTCGCGCACCTCGGTGCCGGGTATCTACGCGGCGGGCGACTGCACCGGCCTGCTCCCACTCGCCTCGGTGGCCGCGATGCAGGGCCGGATCGCGATGTACCACGCGCTCGGTGAGGGGGTGAGCCCCATCCGGCTCAAGACCGTCGCCTCGGCGGTGTTCACCCGTCCGGAGATCGCGACCGTCGGCGTGAGCCAGACCGCCATCGACAACGGCGAGGTGCCCGCGCGCACGGTCATGCTGCCGCTCAACACCAATCCGCGCGCGAAGATGTCGGGGCTGCGCCGGGGCTTCGTCAAGATCTTCTGCCGCCCGGCCACCGGTGTGGTGATCGGCGGTGTGGTCGTCGCCCCCATCGCCTCGGAGCTGATCCTGCCGATCGCGCTCGCGGTGCAGAACAACCTCACCGTCACCGACCTCGCGCAGACCTTCTCGGTGTATCCGTCGCTCACCGGATCGGTCACCGAAGCCGGTCGTTTGCTGATGCGCCACGACGACCTGGACTGAGCCCCCACGGCCGATATCCGAAAGCTACTGCCGCGTTGCCTGTCTCGCGCTCATATGGTTGACTCACGGCCGAGGCGCGTTCGAATGCGAGCGCGTGGTGGATTGTGGGGGATTCCCTCCGGGAAAGGGATTAGCGAAAAGTGAAGCATCGTAAGCCGAGTCGGGCGCAGCGAGCGATGGCAAGCACGTCGTTGCCCCTGGCCGCCGCCGCGGCCGTGGCGACCCTCCTCGCGGCTCCGGCCGGCGCGGTCCCCAGCGACCAGCCGACCACACCCGCGACTCCGGCTCCTGCGCAGCCGGGCACCGAGACCCCGAGCCAGCAGCCGGGAGAGACGCCGGAGACGGTCACTCCTGAAGAGAAGCAGCCGGAGACCCCGGAGAACGTGAAGCCGGGCGAGTCCAAGCCCACCCCGGCGCAGCCGGGTGTCACCACCCCCGCGCCGGAGGAGCCGGAGCAGGCCAAGCCGACGCCGAGCCAGCCGGGCGTCACCACCACCCCGCGTACCGCGCCGCTGCCGGTGCCGGGTCAGGCCGGTCAGGGCAACCCCGCCCAGCCCGCCGTGAACAACCCGGAGAAGCCGCAGGAGGCCGCGCCGGGCCAGCAGGGCGGCACCCCCGCCCAGCAGACACCCGCGCAGCCTTCGCAGAACCAGCCCGCCGCCCCGCAGGCGCAGGGCGGTGCCGCCGAAGACGGCCCCGAGACCCTGGTGCAGGAGCCGCAGGAAGCGCAGGAGCCCGCCTGGCAGGCGCCGCGCCTGGCCAACGCGCCCGCCGCGCCGGTCGTCGAGATGGAAGGCCCGCACCAGGAAGTCGGTGTCACCGTCGACGGCGGTTCGCTGCTGCCGGGTGTGCTGGCCAACACCCACCACTACAACAACGCTTCCGGTTACGTCGGCACCATCGGCTACCGCACGCCGGGTGGCGGCTTCGGTGACGCCGGTGTGGCGGTCGAGTACGTCGGCGAGAACTCGGTGAAGGTCACCACCTTCAACGGTGGCGACGGCCGCCCCGACAACACCATGGTCACCGTCCTCGACACCACCCAGGCCAACCTGGCCAAGGCGGCGGTCGAGAACTGGATCAAGGCTCAGCCGGGCGGTGCCGCCGCGATGGAACAGGCCGCGAAGGCTACACTTCCGGTGCCGGGGGAGCTGCTGCAGACGATCAACGTCGCGGGTGTCACCACTCAGTGGGGTGGCTCGCTCCAGTACTGACACGCAGTACGTCGTGTGGGGCGGTCGGATGGCGACCGCCCCACACGTGTGTCCTGGGGAAAGGAATGGGACTGTGGCCACCGAGGATGACGAGAACGAGCGCGGCCGTAACCGGCCCGCGAGTGAATTCGGTCCTCCCGTAGGCGATTTCGGGCCGCCGGTCGACGACGCCGGTTTCGGTGGTCCGCTCGCCGTGCCGCCGCCCGCTCCGCCGGGACCGCTGCCGGAGGTCGGTTGGCGACCCGCGCAGCCGGGCTCCGCGCCGGCGCCCGGTCCGTTCGGTGCGCCGGTGGGTGCGCCGATGCCCCCGGCCGGAACCGTTCCGCCCGTCGCTCCTGGTCCGGTGCCTCCCGCCGGGAGCGTTCCGCCGAATGGGCCTGTCCCGCCGCGCGGGCCCGATCCTGTTGTGCCACCGCGTCGTTCGGCTCCGACATCCGTCTTCGGCGATGCCGTGTCCACGCCGCCGCCCACGAGTCCGCCTGCGCCGCCTCGCCCTTCGGCACCGACCTCCGTTTTCGGTGGGGCCACGCCGCCGCCGGCGAATCCCGTTGCGCCGCAGCGTCCTTCGCCGTTCGGTGATGCTGTCGCGACACCGCCGCCCGCACGACCCACCCCGCCCGCCGATCCGACGGTGCGTTTCGGTGCCGACGCTTCCGCCGCCGGTAGCTCGGTGTTCGGCGACTCGGTGCCGGTGACTTCCGGGAAGGAAGAGACCGAGGTCATCCGGCGCAACTCCGCGCCACGCCAGCAGCGGGTCACCGAGCCGGAACGTGCCCCCGAACCGCCGCGCGCACCGGCCAAGGACAACGACGCCGAGGACCGGGCCTGGTGGAACAGCCCCGACGACGACGGCGGGGTCCCCAAGCCGCCCGAACCCGGCCTGTCCTGGGCCGACGACCCCATCGCCCGCAGGCTCGCCCCGAAGACGCCGACCGCGCCGGTCGCCGAGGAGTCCGAGCCCGACAACCGGATGCGCTGGATCATCGGCGGTGTCGTGGCCGCGGTCCTGCTCGTCGTCGCGCTGGTGCTGACGATCGGGCTGGTCAAGCGTGGTGGTGGCGAGGATCCCGGGCCCACCGCGGCGCCGGTCACCTCCGCCGCGGGTGCCGACTGCCGGACGATCGCCGACGAGGGTCTGACCGTCGGCAACGGCCCGGGCGACACCTCCTCGGGCGCGAGGGCGATCCTCGGCTTCCAGTACGCCTTCTATATCGAACGCTCCGGTGCGCGCGTGCGTGAGTTCGTCGCGCCCGACGCGGTGAACATCTCGCCCGCCGATGTCATCCAGAAGGCGATCGACGATCAGATCCCGAGGGGTACCACGCACTGCGTGAAGGTGCGCGAGACCGGCGTCGGCGTCTATGACGTGGAGCTGCGCGAGTGGCATCCCGACCGTACGTCGGTGGTCTACAAGCAGGAGATCGTCACCACGCTGACCGATGGGAAGTGGCAGGTCAAGTCCATTACCGCCCTCCCGTAGTCTCATTATCTGGGACAACAATTTCATATTCTGGTGAATGCTGTGCGATCGTTGGTCATCGCGTCCCCTGGCGTTCCCGGAGGTTTCCATGTCGCTGACCAGTCCAGCATTGGCGGGCAAGCTCGCCGGTTTGCAGAGTTCGGCGATCAGGGATCTGCTCAAACTCACCGCGCGGCCGGAGATCATCAGCCTTGCCGGTGGTCTGCCCGACGCGGCGCTGATGCCGGGTGAGCGGATCGCCGCCGCGGCGGAGGCGGCCCTGCGTGATCCGGCGGTGTTGCAGTACACGGAGTCGCCCGGCTGGCCCGCGCTGCGTGCGGTGATCGCCGAGCGCGAGTCCGCCAAGATCGGCCGGTCGGTGCCGGTCGGCGAGGTGTTCATCACCCATGGTTCGCAGCAGGCGTTGTCGCTGCTGGCCGAGGTGCTGCTCGATCCCGGCGCCCTGGTCGTGGTGGAGGACCCGGCGTATGTCGGTGCGCTGCAAGTGTTCCGGGCGGCCGGTGCGCGCATCGTCGCCGTGCCGCTCGACGCCGACGGGCTACGTGTCGACGTGCTGGAGGAGCTGCTGGCCGCCGGTGAGCGCCCGGCCGTCGTCCACACCGTCGCGAACTTCCACAACCCCGGCGGGGTCACCCTGGCACCCGAGCGCCGCCGTCGCCTCGCCGAACTCGCTGAGGCACACGGCTTCTGGGTGATCGAAGACGATCCCTACGGCGAACTCTGGTTCGACCAGCCGGCCCCGGCCCCGGTCGCCTCCTACTCGCCCCAGGTCATCCGGCTGTCCAGCGTGTCCAAGATCCTGGCCCCCGCCCTGCGCGTCGGCTGGTTGATCGCCCCCGAAAAGGTCTGTCGCGCAGTCGAGCTTCTCAAACAAGGCGCCGACCTGTGCGGCTCGGCCCTCACCCACCAGATCACCACCGACCTGCTCACCGACACCGACTGGCTCACCACCCACGTCGACACCATCCGCGCCGCCTACGGCACCCGCGCCCGCGCCCTCGTCACCGCCCTGCGCACCACCTTCGCCGACCGTGTCCACTGCACCGACCCCACCGGCGGCATGTTCATCTGGGCCGATTTCACCGACGGCACCAACGCCTCGACCCTGCTCCCCACCGCCCTGGAAGCAGGCGTCGCCTACGTCCCCGGCGCAGCCTTCGCCGTCACCGACGCCTACCAGACCTCCATGCGCCTCTGCTTCACCACCTCCGACGAACCCACCCTCACCGAAGCGGTCAACCGCCTGGCAAAAGCAGCCACGCCCAGCGTTTGATAGCGGCTCACCGTTCGCTCGGAAGGGCCCTCAACTCTTCGTGAGGCCTTGTGCGCCTGGGTAATCAGGATGCATTCATACGCGATTCGGCGACGCCGATGGGTCGAATCCGGGCACACGGGATCACTGTCCACAACGGTTGACCGGACTCCGAGACCCCGGCTGGAACTGTTATCGCCTCGGAAGCCGATGTAGCGATGTTTCGAAATGCGAGCACGTGAGTCAGTGTTTTGCGATGGCGCTGCTCAGTGGGTGTTTTTGCGGCCAGTTCGGGGTGGTGAATGCGAGTTGGCAGCGGGTGTTCGGGACCGGATTCTGTGCGTATGGAGTATTCGAGTTATGTGAAGTTCCTGCCGGTTCGGTATCGGGAGGCGGTGGTCGAGCCGGAGTCGACGTGGTGGGAGTGGCGGGGGCGCAGGGTGCATGTGGCCAGGGCGGAGCGTGGCGACGCGGCTGTTCGGGTGTTGGCGTTGCACGGGGCGGGTGGGCATGCGGGGTTGGTTTGGCCGCTGCTCGGAATCGCTGCGGGAGAGGGTGTTTCGGTCGCGGCGCTGGATCTTCCGCTCTACGGCGACACCGTCGAGCCGCAGCCCACGTCGGTGCGGTATCGCGACTGGGTGGAGCTGGTGAGCGAGTTCGTCTGTGCTGAAACCGAATCCGACAGTCGGCCGCTCGTGCTTTTCGGCGCGAGTGTCGGTGGGATGCTCGCGTACGAGGTGGCGGCGCGGACCGGGCGGGTCGCGCATGTGGTGGCGACTTGCCTGCTCGACCCTGCTGACCCGGCCGCACGTCGGGCGGCTGCCCGCTGGAAGGCGTTGGGCGCGTTGCCGCGTGGCGTTCTCTCGGGGGCCGGACGAGTTGCGGGCGGTGTGCGTCTGCCGATTCGATGGATGGTGGATATGGCGAACATGAGCCTGGACCCGGCATTGTCGCGACACTGTGGCAGCGACCCGAGAGGCGGCGGCGTGTGGATCCCCGTCGGTTTTCTCACGGACTTCCTCTTGTTCGAGCACACAGCTCCACAGGACTATCAGGGTTCACCGGTCACGCTGGTCCACCCGGCGGCGGACCGGTGGACGCCGCCGGAACTGAGCGTGCGGTTCCTCGACCGGATCGCCGCCGACACGAGAGCGGTGTTGCTCGAGGGATGTGGTCACTTCCCCGTCGAAGAGCCGGGGCTGACGCAGCTGGCCGACACGTTGCGGGAGGTCATCGGCTCGGTCCGCCCGCTCTGATCGCCGGGGCAACCACGGCCCGTTCAGCCCTCCGGCAGCAACTGCCGCGCCAGTACGAGCAGTGCATCCGCGTCGACGGTGTGCCGCGTCATGACGCGGTGCACCTGGGTGTCGACGGCGTGGACGAGGGTCCGTGCGGTGAGCTGCGGATCAGCTCCGCCGCGTCCGCAGCGCCGCAGATGGAACTCCACCTCGGTAACGAGGTAGTCCTCGAAGGCCCGCATCGCCTCCCATTCCGCGGGCAGCCGCAACGCGACGCGATGCATGAGGGCGTGCAGGGCAGGCCGGTCGCGATGCGGATCGGCGACGGCCGTCACGATCGCACGCAGCGTCTCGTCGAACGGTGGCTCCTCGGACCGCAACCGCGCGAACACCTCGCCGAGGCCCGTCGCGGCAGCGAGGAAGTGACGCTCGGCCAAGGCGCGCAGCATCGCCGTCTTGTTCGGAAAGTACTGGTACAGCGTGCCGATCGAGACGCCTGCGCGCTCGGCGATCCGGTTGGTCGTGGCCGCCGCACCCTCGCGGGAGAACACCTGGGCGGCCGCCTCGAGCAGCGTTTCCACGGTCTCGCGCGCCCGGCGTTGCCGAGGCAGCTTACGGGGGCGGTCGTCCATCCTCAGGACCAGTTGTAGGTGCGTTCCACGGCCTTGTTCCATTCCGAATAGCGTTGGGTGCGTTCGGATTCGGGCATGTCAGGGGTCCAGGTGTGGTCGGCGGTCCAGTTGTCGCGCAGGTCGTCGAGGCTGGACCAGTAGCCGACGGCCAGGCCTGCGGCATAGGCGGCGCCGAGGGCGGTGGTTTCGCGGACCACCGGGCGGACCACGGGGACATCGAGGATGTCGGCCTGGAATTGCATGAGCAGGTCGTTGCCGGTCATGCCGCCGTCGACCTTGAGGGTGGTCAGTTCCAGGTCGAGGTGCTGGGCGGCGGCGTCGGCACGCATGGCGTCGACCACCTCGCGGGTCTGGAAAGCGGTGGATTCCAGTGCGGCCCTGGCCAGATGGGCCTTGGTGACGAAGCGAGTGAGGCCCGCGATGACGCCTCGGGCGTCGGGCCGCCAGCGCGGGGCGAACAGGCCGGAGAAGGCGGGGACGAAGTAGGCGCCGCCGTTGTCGGGGACCGTGCGGGCCAGGGCTTCCACTTCGGGCGCGGAGGAGATGATGCCTAGGTTGTCACGCAACCACTGCACCAGCGAACCGGTGACCGCGATCGACCCTTCCAGCGCGTAGACGGCGGGGGAGTCACCGATCTGGTAGCACGCGGTGGTGAGCAACCCGTGCTTGCTGAACACCGGTGTCGTCCCGGTATTGAGCAGCATGAAATTGCCTGTGCCGTAGGTGTTCTTGGCTTCGCCGGGCGACAGGCACGCCTGCCCGAAGGTGGCGGCCTGCTGATCGCCGAGAATGCCCGCCACGGGTGCGCCGGCGAAGGGCCCGGCGGTGATCTCCGCGTACACCTCCGAGGAGCTGCGGATCTCGGGCAGCATCGACATCGGCACGTCGAACTCCGCGCAGATCTGCGAATCCCAGCGCAGCGTACGCAAATCCATCAGCATCGTGCGCGAGGCATTGGTGACATCGGTGCGGTGTTCACCGGTGAGTTTCCACAGCACCCAGGTATCCATCGTGCCGAAACACAGGTCACCCGCCTGCGCCTTTGCCCGTGCGCCCTCGACATTGTCGAGGATCCAGCGCAGCTTCGGACCGGCGAAATAGGTCGACAGCGGCAACCCGGTGCGGTCGGCGTACCGCGACGGACCCTGCTCGCCACCGAGCTCGGTGCACAGCTGATCGGTGCGGGTGTCCTGCCAGACGATGGCGTTGTACACCGGTTCGCCCGTGGTCCGGTCCCATACGACGGTGGTCTCGCGCTGGTTGGTGATACCGATGGCGGCCAGGTCGCCCGCCGAGCAGCCACTGTTGCCGAGCGCGGCGCCGAGCACCCATTCCGTATTGCGCCACACCTCGACCGGATCGTGCTCCACCCAGCCGGGCTTGGGGAAGATCTGCCGATGCTCGCGTTGCGCGGTCCCGACGATCCGGCCCTGCCGGTCGAAGACGATGCACCTACTCGAAGTCGTGCCCTGATCGATGGCGGCCACATAGCGACGCATTCAGGCAGGCTACCCAACCGCGCGGTCGTCGTAGCAAGCTTTGTCGCCGACGACGAGCGGAAATCGCCCGGTTGGGCCCGGGTACCGAATTTCGGCCACGCGCCTCGCCGGGTTCGTCCCACACGCCGGGTGGGCACTACGTTTAGCCTGTAGGCGGCGCCGGGACGTGCCCGGCGTCTGCACCCAACTGTCGGCTGGGACCGGCCGTTCGCGGTCGGCGGCGAGGAGTCGAGCATGTCGCAGACACCGGAGTTTCCGTTCCTCAACCCTGGTGAGCTGGTCGCAGGCGGAAAACGGGACCGGCTCGGCCCCGGTGAGCTCGGGCCCGAACATCGGCGCACCGCCTGGGAGCGCCTCGGCAAGGACCGATTCGACGTGCTGGTCATCGGCGGCGGCGTGGTCGGCTCCGGGATCGCGCTCGACGCGGCGACCCGTGGCCTGTCGGTCGCCCTCGTGGAGGCGCGTGACCTCGCCTCGGGCACCTCGAGCCGGTCGTCGAAGATGTTCCACGGCGGTCTGCGCTACCTCGAGCAGCTCGAGTTCGGGTTGGTGCGCGAGGCGCTCAAAGAGCGCGAGCTGGCGTTGTCGACGCTGGCGCCGCACCTGGTGAAGCCGCTGCGCTTCCTGTACCCGCTCACCCACCGGCTGTGGGAACGGCCGTACGTGGCCGCAGGCCTGACCCTCTACGACACCATGGGCGGCGCGAAATCCGTTCCGGGACAGCATCATCTGACCCGCCACGGTGCGCTGCGGCTGGCGCCGGGGCTGCGCCGTGACGCGCTGATCGGCGGTGTCACCTACTACGACACCGTCGTCGACGACGCCCGCCACACCATGACCGTCGCCCGCACCGCCGCCCACTACGGTGCCGTCATCCGTACGTCCACCCAGGTGGTCGGACTGCTGCGGGAGGCCGACCGGGTGGTCGGGGCGAAGCTGCGCGACACCGAGGACGGTCGGACCGCCGAGGTGCACGCGAGCGTGGTCATCAATGCGACGGGCGTGTGGACCGACGAGGTGCAGGGTCTGTCGCATCAGCGCGGCCGATTCCATGTGCGAGCGTCCAAGGGTGTGCATATCGTCGTCCCGCGCGACCGCATCGTCAGCGACGCGGCGATCATCCTGCGGACCGCCACCTCGGTGCTGTTCGTCATTCCGTGGGGCGCGCACTGGATCGTCGGCACCACCGACACCGACTGGAATCTGGACCTCGCGCATCCCGCCGCGACCAAGGCCGATATCGACTACCTGCTCGACCGGGTGAACGAGGTGCTGGTCACTCCGCTCACCCACGCCGATATCGACGGCGTGTACGCGGGCTTGCGGCCGCTGCTGGCGGGGGAGAGCGACGAGACGTCGAAGCTGTCGCGTGAGCATGCCGTGGCCCGGGTGGCACCCGGCCTGGTGAGTATCGCGGGCGGCAAGTACACCACCTACCGGGTGATGGCGGCCGATGCGATGGACGAAGCGGCGCAGGACATTCCGGCCCGCGTGTCGCCGTCGATCACCGAGAAGGTGGCCCTGCTCGGCGCCGACGGGTACTTCGCGCTGGTGAACCAGACCGTGCAACTGGCCGAGCACTACGGCGTCCACCCGTACCGGATGACCCACCTGCTCGACCGCTACGGCTCGGTCGTCGACGAGGTGCTCGCCATGGCCGAGGGCAAACCCGAACTGCTGCAACCGATTACGGATGCTCCCGCCTATCTGCAGGTGGAAGCGGTGTACGCGGTCGCCGCGGAGGGTGCTCTGCACCTCGACGACATCCTTGCCCGGCGCACCCGCATCTCCATCGAATACCCCGATCGGGGCGCCAACTGTGCCGAACAGGTCGCGCACCTGGTGGCGCCGATTCTCGGCTGGGACGACGACGACATCGAGCGCGAGGTGTCGACCTACCAGGCGCGGGTGCGCGCGGAGATCGAATCGCAGACCCAGCCGGACGACAAGTCGGCCGACGCCCTGCGGGTCGCCGCCCCGGAGCCACGTCCGCAACTGCTGGAACCGGTACCGCAGGACCGCTGACCCTCAGACCGGGTCGATGCGCGCCTTCAGCAAGCAGAAGTAGTTGTCCTCGGGATCGGCCAGCACATGCCACTGCTCGTCGCCGGTCTGGCCGATATCCGCGGGACGTGCGCCGAGTTCGAGCAGGCGCGCGAGTTCGGCATCCTGGTCGCGGTCGGTGGGGTTGACGTCGATGTGCAGACGGGTCTTGCCGGGCGCGGGGCTGTCGGTGGGGCTGAGGATGATCGTCGGCTGCGGGCCGCCGAAGCCTTCGCGTGGCCCGATCTCGATGCTGCCGTCGTCGTCGCGATCGAGCACGACGTAATCGAGTACCGCGCACCAGAACTGGGCGAGTGTCTCGGGCTCGCGGCACTCGAGCACGAGCTCACCGATCCGACATGCCATTACGAAACCTGCTCTCTACCTGGTGAACTGCCGGGAAGTTAGCGATGGGAACGACTTTGGTGAGCGTATCCGACCACGACGCGGCCGGCACGCGAATCAGGGTTCCGGCTGGCAGCGCGGACAGAAGAAGATGCCGCGTTCGCGCTGGGTGATGCGGTCGGCGAGATCGTCCTCACCGAGCAGCCGGGACGCGATGGCGGTACCGCAGCGTGGGCAGGGCCGGCGGGTGCGCAGGTAGACCATCGGTCGCCACGGTGGTTCGTGCGCGGCCTTGCCGAGAACCCTGTGCGACTCGTCGACGAGGGCGGGCAGATCGGTGATGTCGCCGACCGCAGTCGCCGGGTGGACGCGGCGCAGGAAGCAGATCTCGCTGCGGTAGATATTGCCGATGCCTGCCAGGTTGCGCTGATCCAGCAGGGCGACTCCGATGGGTCGGCGCGGATACTCGGACAATCTGCGCAGCGCTTCGGTGGGGTCCCAGCCGGGGCCGAGCAGGTCGGGGCCCAGGTGATCGATGACGGTGTGTTCGTCGGCGCGCGGCAGCACCTGCACCTTGCCGAGCGAGAAGCCCACCGCCTCGATTTCGTCGGTGGCCAGCACGAGTCTCGCGGTGACCCGCGGTTTGGTCCAGCGCTGGCCGCAGTGGAACACGCGCCAGGAGCCCTCCATCTTCAGGTGGGTGTGGATGCTGGCGGTGTCGGTGCGCACGAACAGGTGCTTGCCGTAGCTCACCACGTCGTCGACGACCTCGCCCACCAGGTCGACGGTGGCGTAGCGGGGCACGCGGAAGTCGCTGCGGGTCAGAGTCTTTCCGGCCAGCGCGGTGCGTAGTCGTTCGGCGGTGCGGTACACGGTGTCGCCCTCGGGCATCGGCTACACCTGCCTGCGTAGCCGGAGCCCGCGCGGTGTCATCGAGAAGCCCGCCTCGACGAGCACGTCGACGAAGGTGTGGCCGTGCACGGTTTCGCCGTTGATCTTGTCGATCACCAGGCCGTCGACCCGGCGGTCGGTGACTAGCTGTGCCAAGGCGACGGCCGCTGTGCGGCGCAGGCCGATGTCCTCGGTGAAGCTGAGCAGGGTCTTGCCGCCGCGCTCCACGTAGAGCACCAGTTCGCCGCCGACGAGCACCACCAGCGCCCCCGCTTTGCGGCCCGGCCGGTGACCGCTGTCGGCATCGCCCTTGGGCCACGGCAGGGCGGCTCCGTAGGGGTTGGCCGGGTCGCAGGCGGCCAGGGCCACGGCGACGCCTGCCCGGTTGTTGTCGCGGTCGGTGTCGAAGGAACGTAATCGGTCGACGGTGTCGGTGGTGGAGAACTGCGCGCCACCGAGGGTGTCGACGAAATAGCCGCGCCTGCACCTGCCACGGTCCTCGAACTCGGTGAGCACCCGGTACATCAGTGCGAACCCGCCCGGCACGCCTTCGTTCTGTACCGAGCCGCGCGTCAGCACGCCGTATCGCTCGATGAGCTGATCGGCCGTGGCGTGGGCACGAACAGTGTTGTCGCGCACCCGTTCCGGGAGTATCGACCACCTGCCCGCCAGGTTCGGTGGGCCGGACCGGGTCGGCATGGACGGGCGGGGGAGGTACGCGCGGGCCCGGGGAGCGCGGCGTGGGGTGCGGTGCGCGGTGGTGCTGCGCGCGGTGCCCGACAGGAGTGCGCGTACCGGGGCGAAGGTATCGCCGGAAACGTAACCGGCCCAGACCAGCTGCCACAGAGCCTCGCCGACCGCTTTGTCGTCGAGCAGCCCGGTCGCATCGGACAGCTGGCGGAAGAAATACGCGCCGCCGCCGCTGAGGTTCGCCGGGATTCGACGGTCTTCCCCGCCGGCGGGTCCGTCGAGATCTATCGCCTCCGCGTACCCGGCGCCGCCGAGCTGACCGGTTCCCTTCGGGGGACGTGCCCGATCCGGTCCACTCGTATTGGGTGCGTCAGGGAAGTCGGATGTGCTTGTTCGCGTAGTCTCCCCGACGTTCGAGCGGTCGGCATCGATATCGACAGCATCGGGCCTTTGCGGCGCCGAACTGCCGTGGGGGGCGCCATCGGCGGGTTTTGTGGACCCGGAACTGCGCCGGGTTTGTGGGCGGGGCTCGATGTCGGCGCCGAGAGCGATGAGGAGGTCGAGTTGGACGTCGGTCGGATCGATGTCGTCGGGCAATGGCAGGGTGACCGGCGCCTGTTCGGCCAGGTGCAGGGCGATCCAGCCGTCGCGGGCGGTGATGGCGCCGTGGCCGGACCAGATCACCTCACCGGTGGCCATGAGTTCGTCGAGCATGGCGGGGGAGTAGTCGCGCACCCGCATCGGCAGGATCAGCGACTCCCATGCCGAAGCTGGGACAGGCACGCCCGCAAGCTGTTCCACCACCGTGGCCACACCGTCGATGCCGCGCAACTCGCCCGAACCGACGTGTTGCCAGGCAGGGAGGAAACGAGCGAACGCGGCGGTGGACACCGGCTCGACCTCGTGCCGCGCCGCCGCGAGCGACCGCCGCCGCAACCGCCGCAACACCTGCGCGTCACACCACTCACCACCGGCCGCACCCGGCGTGAATTCCCCCTCCACAACGCGCTTTTCGGCGAGCAGCCGATGCAACGCGGTGACCGCGACCGCCGTCCCCAAACCGAACCGCTCGGCAACGGCGGCGGTAGTGAACGGCGCGTGCGTGCGCGCATACCGCCCGACAAGATCACCCAGCGGATCCGGCACCGGCTCGATGAACGCCGCGGGCACCCCGATCGGTAACGGTACCCCCAGCGCATCCCGCAACCGAGCCGCGTCCTCCACCGCGACCCACCAGGTCCGCCCGGCGAACGAAACCTCCAGCGCCCGCCGCGAATCCCGCAGTTCCGCGAACCACGCCGGGGCATCGGAGTCCGCGAGCAGCCGCGACTCGTCGCCGTCCAGCGACTCACCTCCGTCGGCAGCACTGCTGGCGGCTGTGAGGGTGCCGGGGCGGGGTACGCAGCGTGCGGCGGCTTCGGTAGGGGTCAGAGGGCCGAGGAGGCGCAGGAGATCGGCCAGGCCTTCCGCGTCGCGGGCGTGGCGTTCGGGGGTGAGGCGTTGGAGTTCGCGTTCGGTGGGGTCGAGGACGGCTGGGTCGAGGAGTTCGCGGAGTTCGACGCGGCCCAGGAGTTCGGCGAGCAGGCTCGAGTCGAGGGCGAGGGCGGCGGCGCGGCGTTCGGCCAGTGGGCTGTCGCCGTCGTAGAGGAACTGGCCGATGTAGGAGAACAGCAGGGCGTTGGCGAACGGGGACGGGGTGGCGGTCTCCACCTCGACCAGGCGGATCTCCCGGCGTGCCACCCGGGTGAGCAGGTCGCGCAGGGCGGGTAGGTCGTAGACATCGCGCAGGCATTCGCGCACGGTTTCCAGCAGGATCGGGAACTGCGGGAATTTCCTTGCCACGTCGAGCAATTGGGCCGATCGTTGCCGCTGCTGCCACAGCGGGGCCCGCTTACCCGGGTCGCGCCGCGGCAGCAGTAGCGCGCGGGCGGCGCACTCCCGGAACCGGGACGCGAACAGCGCCGAACCACCGACCTGTTCGGTGACGATGTCGTCGATCTCGTCGGGTTCGAACGCGAACAGCTCGGCACCCGGCGGCTGATCCGTGGTGTCGGGCAACCGCACGACAATGCCGTCGTCGGATGCGGTAGGCGCCGCGTCGATACCGAACTGCTCCTGCAAACGCGCCCCCACAGCCAGCGCCCACGGTGCGTGCACAGGCGTGCCGTAGGGCGAATGCAGCACGAGCCGCCAGTCGCCGAGTTCGTCGCGGAACCGTTCGACCACCAGGGTGCGATCGGTAGGCAATTGCCCTGTAGCCGTGCGCTGTTCGTCGAGCAACCCGACCAGATTGGCCGTCGCGTTCTGATCCAGCCCAGCTGTGCGCACCAATTCCTCGAGCCGCGCAGCAGACTTACTCAGCTCCGCCCCGGCCCGATTCGCACCGCGTGAGCGCGCCCGGCTCGACTCGACCTCGCCGGCCTGGGCTCGGCCCGACTTCGCCCCGATTGCCTGCGTCCGCGCCGCCTCGGCCCCGCTGGCTTCGACCCCGTCGGACAACGTCCCTCGGGTGGCCACCTCCGCAGTCTCTTGCCGGGATCGCGCGAGCTGCCGCCCGCCTTCCAGCGGAACATCCTGCCCGGCAGCGACTTCCTTCGAATCGAGCGAGTCGCCAGAAGCTGAGCCTATTGTGCTCATGTTTGTCACGATCTGGGTGAGCTCGTCGGTAGGAACCTGCCCAGCCGTGCGCACGAATTCGCCCAGCGCCGCACCCAATTCGGCCGGCCGGCCCAGCCCGTCACCATGCCAGAACGGCAACCGGCCGGGCAGCCCGAACGCAGGCGACACCAGCACCCGGTCGAAGGTGATCTCCTCGATCCGCCAGCTGGTCGCACCGAGCGCGAACACATCACCGACACGGGACTCGTAGACCATCTCCTCGTCGAGTTCGCCTACACGAGAAGCTTTCTCACCGACCATGAACACCGCGAACATTCCGCGATCGGGAATCGCACCACCCGAGGTGACCGCCAGGCGTTGCGCACCGGGGCGCCCGGTCAGCGTGCCCGCATCGCGATCCCACACCACGCGGGGCCGCAGCTCCGCGAACTCGTCGGACGGATACCGACCGGCGAGCAGATCGAGCACGGACTCATACGCCGAGCGGGGCAGCTGCGCGTAACTTCCGGTCGACCGGACGACATCGAACCAGGCGTCGACATCGAGCGGTTCCAGCGCGCAGGCGGCAACGGTCTGCTGGGCGAGGATGTCGAGCGGATGCGCGGGAATCTGGAGCAGTTCGATCTGCCCGGACAGCATGCGTTGGGCGGCGACGGTGCAATGGATGACATCGGTGCGGTGCTTGGGGAACAGCACGCCCCGCGAGATCTCGCCCACCTGGTGCCCGGCCCGCCCGACCCGCTGCAACCCGCTCGCCACCGACGGCGGCGCCTCCACCTGCACGACCAGGTCGACTGCACCCATGTCGATGCCCAGCTCGAGGCTGCTCGTGGCAACCACGCACCGCAGCCGGCCGGTCTTGAGGTCGTCCTCGATGATCGCCCGCTGCTCCTTGCTCACCGACCCGTGATGCGCACGCGCCAGCAGGTGGTCGGCACCGTGGATCACCTCGGTGGACGGCCCGAGCTGGGCGGGCGGGGCGTGCTCGGTCTCGACCGGTTCGCCCAGCTTGGCGGCGTAGGCCTCGTTGAGCCGCGCGGTCAATCGTTCGGCCAGGCGCCGCGAGTTCGCGAACACGATCGAGGACCGATGCTCGAGCACCAGGTCGACGATGGCCTCGTCGACATGCGGCCAGATCGAACCCGGCTGATCGGAGTCGCCGCCCGGATCGGTCATATCCGCCACCGGCACGCGAACCGACAGGTCGAAGGTCTTCGGCGCGGGTGGCCGGACGATGGTGATCGGCGCGTCGCCGACGAGGAAGCGCCCGACCTCCTCGGGCGGGCGGACGGTGGCCGACAGCCCGATGCGCTGCGCGGGCCGTTCGGTGAGCTGATCGAGCCGGGCCAGCGACAGCGCCAGGTGCGCGCCGCGTTTGGAGCCGGCGATGGCGTGTACTTCGTCGACGATCACCGTCTCGACCTCGGCGAGAGTTTCGCGGGCCGCGGAGGTGAGCAGCAGGAACAGTGATTCGGGTGTGGTGATGAGAATGTCGGGTGGGGTGCGCTGCATCGCCCGGCGCTGCGCGGGGGTGGTGTCGCCGGATCGCACGCCCACCGAGATCTCCGGCGGATCGAGCCCCAGCCGCTTCGCCGTCTGGGTGACCCCGACCAGCGGGGCTCGCAGGTTCCGCTCCACGTCCACTGCCAGCGCTTTCAGTGGTGAGACATAGAGCACGGATGTCCCTCGGCGGGTGCCGGGCTCGGCGGGTCCACGCTGGGCGAGCTGGTCGATCGCCCACAGGAACGCCGACAGCGTCTTGCCCGAGCCGGTCGGCGCGACGACAAGGGTGTGCTGCCCGTCGGCGATGGCCTGCCACGCGCCGAGCTGGGCCGACGTCGCCTCGGGGAAGGCACCGTCGAACCATTGCGCGGTAGCGGGGGAGAACCGGTCCATGAGATTCAGTGTGCACCCACCCACCGACAGGTTCCGCGATCCGCGCGCCGCTCGCGACCAGCGGCGATGCCACGGTAGGCGAAGATCCCCCGGTCGAGGCGGGGTGAGGGTGTGGCCCGGAACACGCCCGCCGTACCCTGGTCCATCGTGCAGACGGTGCTCAGAGTCGACCTCGTCGGCCACGGCCTCACCGAGGCGGTACGTAAGGCGCGTTTCCCGGTCGACGAATCCCTGGACAAGGCGGGCCTCGCCGCGCTGGAGACGTGCTCGCCGCTGACCGGAGCGCAGGTGCGGACGGGCCCGGAACGTCGGGTGCGCGAGACCGCGGAGGCGCTCGGGCTGCTGGGCGAGCGGGACGAGCGACTACGTGACCTGGACGCGGGGGCGTGGCGGGGCACCGAGATGAGCAGGCTCCCGCAGGATCAGCTGTTCGCCTGGCTCACCGATCCGGAATTCCGCGGGCACGGTGGTGAGTCGGTGACCGACCTGGTGGAGCGGGTGCGGTTCTGGCTGGCCGAGATAGCGACGGCGGGCGTGGATACCGTCGCGGTGACACATCCCTCGGTGATCCGCGCGGCGCTGCTGGTCGTCCTCGAAGCGCCGCCGAAGTCCTTCTGGCGCATCGATGTTCAGCCGGCGAGCGTCACCCGGCTGCATTTCCGCGGCAATTGGACGTTGCGACTGGGATGAACGACGAAAGCCCCGGAGTCGAAGCTCCGGGGCTTTCGGGTGGTAGCGGGAACAGGATTTGAACCTGCGACCTCTGGGTTATGAGCCCAGCGAGCTACCGAGCTGCTCCATCCCGCGTTGCATCCACTACTGTACACGCGGGGTGGCCGAAGGCGAAATCGCCGCTGTGATCAGCCGAAATGGATGCCCTGGGCGAGTGGGAGTTCGGTGGAGTAGTTGATCGTGTTGGTCGCCCGGCGCATGTAGGCCTTCCAGGAATCGGACCCGGATTCGCGTCCGCCGCCGGTGTTCTTCTCCCCGCCGAACGCGCCGCCGATCTCCGCGCCGGAGGTGCCGATATTGACATTGGCGATGCCGCAATCGGATCCGGCGATGAACTGTTCGGCTTCGCGCTGGTCGAGGGTGAAGATGGCCGAGGAAAGGCCCTGGGTCACACCGTTGTTCAGTGCGATGGCCTCGTCGAGGTCGTCGTAGGTGAGCACGTACAGGATCGGTGCGAAGGTCTCCTCGCGCACCAGTTCGGTCTGCGCGGGCATCCGCACGAGCGCGGGCCGCACGTAGTACGCCTCCGACCCGATCAGCTCCACCCGCTCACCGCCGCAGACGATTTCGCCACCCTCGTCCTTCGCGCGCAGCAGCGCCGCCTGCATGGCGGTGTAGGCACGTTCGTTGATGAGCGGACCGACGAGCACACCGTCGTCGAGTGGATTGCCCACGGGCAGTTGGCTGTACGCCGAGGACAGCCGCTCGACGAGCTGATCGGCGATCGAGCTGTGCACGATCAACCTGCGCAGCGTGGTGCATCGCTGACCCGCCGTGCCCGCCGCCGCGAACACGATCCCGCGCACCGCGAGCTCCAGATCGGCACTCGGCGCCACGATCGCGGCGTTGTTGCCACCGAGCTCGAGCAGGCACCGCCCGAACCTGGCCGCCACCCGTGGCGCGACGATGCCACCCATCCGCACCGACCCGGTCGCGCTCAGCAGCGCCACCCGTGGGTCGTCGACGAGCGCCTCGCCGACGGTGGCGTCACCCTGGACCAGCTGGTGCACTTGCGGATCCGCGCCCACCTCGAGCGCGGCCCAGCGCAGCAGCGTGTGACAGGCCAGCGCGGTGAGCGGGGTGGTCTCCGACGGCTTCCACACCACCGTGTCACCACAGACCAGCGCGATGGCGGTGTTCCACGCCCACACCGCGACCGGGAAGTTGAACGCCGAGATCACCCCGACCACACCCAGCGGATGCCAGGTCTCCATGAGCCGATGCCCTGGCCGCTCCGACGGCATGGTCGCGCCGTAGAGCTGACGCGACAGGCCGATCGCGAACTCGCAGACGTCGATCATCTCCTGCACCTCGCCGAGTGCTTCGGCGCCGATCTTGCCCGCCTCGAGCGTGACCAGCTGGGCCAGCTCGTCCTGATGGGCGACCAGCAACGCCGACAATCTGCGCACCAGCGCCGCGCGCACCGGGGCGGGTACCGTGCGCCACGATTCGAACGCGCCGGCCGCGCGACCGATCGCGGCATCCACATCGGCCGTGGTGTCGGGAGTGAGTGGGAGCAGGACACCGCCGGAGATCGGAGTGCGCGCGAGCAGCACGCCCGGCTCGGGCACGTCGGCGCCGAGGCCGTGCAGCAGGGCCCGCGCGCGCAGCGAGAGCTGTTCGGAGAAATGCTCGGTCACGGTGTGCGTCATCACTGTTCACCTTCTGCTGTTGGTACGACTCACGGAAAAGTTCGCTCGGATTTCGGAGGAGAACAGAAAGAAGTCTTCCCCGCGCAACCCCCGGCCTGCGTTAGCCTTCGCTGATGGCGGATACACCGGCTAGACCCCAGCTCGACGATATCGACCGGCTCCTGATCAGGGAGCTGATGAACGACGGGCGCGCCACCCTGTCGAATCTGGCGGAGAAGGCCAGCCTCTCGGTGTCGGCGGTGCAGTCACGGGTGCGCAGGCTCGAGGCGCGCGGCGTGATCCGCGGATACACGGCCAACGTCGACCCCGAAGCGCTCGGGCACCTGCTGTCGGCATTCGTCGCGATCACTCCTCTCGACCCGTCCCAGCCCGACGACGCGCCCGCGTTGCTGCAGCACGTTCCCGGCATCGAGGCGTGCCACTCGGTGGCGGGCGAGGAGAGCTACGTCTTGCTGGTGCGGGTGGCCTCACCCCGGCATCTCGAACAGCTGCTGCAGGAGATCCGGGCCACCGCCAATGTACGGACGCGCAGCACCATCATCCTGCAGACATTCTACGACAGGTAACGATTCTTCGTAATTAATCCGTCATTCCGTGGATGTTCCGTAAATAGTTGCGTACCCTCGGGTCGTGACCATCGAACTGGAGCGCCCCGGCGCGGCGGTCACCCCCGCCAACCGGGTCCACGAAATCCTGTCCTCGCACATCCTCGCGGACGGCTTCGACCTTGTGCTGGACCTGCACAAGTCCCACGGCCGCACGCTCATCGACGAACGCGACGGCACCGCCTATCTCGACATGTTCGGCTTCTTCGCCTCCAACGCCCTCGGTATGAACCATCCGGCGCTGGCTCGTGACGAGCGCTTCCGCGCCGAACTGGCCACCGCCGCGGTGAACAAGCCGAGCAATTCCGACGTCTACACCGTCGAGATGGCCCGCTTCGTCGACACTTTCGCCCGCGTGCTCGGTGATCCGCGGCTACCGCACCTGTTCTTCGTCGACGGTGGTGCGCTCGCGGTGGAGAACGCGCTCAAGGTGGCCTTCGACTGGAAGAGCAGGCACAACGAATCACACGGCCGCTCACCGGAACTCGGCACCCAGGTGCTGCACCTGACCGGCGCCTTCCATGGGCGCAGCGGCTACACCATGTCGCTGACGAACACCGATCCGGTCAAGACCGCGCGCTTCCCCAAGTTCGACTGGCCACGCCTGGACACCCCGCACACCTTCGCGGGCGAGGACCTCGACGCGCTCGAAGCCGAAACCCTCGCTCAGGCCGCCCGCGCGTTCGCCGACCGTCCGCACGACATCGCCTGTTTCATCGCCGAGCCCATTCAGGGCGAGGGCGGCGACCGGCATCTGCGGCCGCGGTTCCTTGCCGCGATGCAGCGGTTGTGCCACGACAACGACGCCCTGTTCGTCCTCGACGAGGTGCAGACCGGTGTCGGACTCACCGGAACCACCTGGGCCTACCAGCAATTGGATGTGACTCCGGATGTGGTGGCGTTCGGGAAGAAGACGCAGGTCTGCGGCATCATGGCGGGCGGCCGGGTCGACGAGGTGCCCGACAATGTCTTCCGGGTGAGTTCGCGGCTCAACTCCACGTGGGGTGGCAACCTCACCGACATGGTGCGCGCGCGTCGCATTCTCGAAGTGCTGGAACAGGATCGGGTGATCGACAAGGTCGGCCCCCTCGGCCGGTACCTGCTCGATCAGCTGGGTCAGCTCGCAGCCGCGTACCCGGAGAAGGTGAGCGAGGTGCGTGGGCGCGGGCTGATGTGCGCGATCACCCTTGCCACGCCGCAACTGCGGGACCGGGTGGTGACGGCCCTGCGCGAGCGTGAACACGTGCTGCTGCTGGGGACCGGCGAGCGCGGAATCCGGTTCCGTCCGGCGCTCACTGTCACCGAAGCGGAACTGGGCAAGGTTGTGGACGCCCTCGACCGGGTACTCGCGACCATCGTGGAATGACGGCAAACCTGTAGAGAGAAACCGGATTCGGTGCCGCCGAGTATTTGACCGAACGGTCAGATATTGCCAGACTCGTCATCCGAGCGAACAACTCGATCGACAACTACCGAACAGGACTCTCGATGAAGAAGCTCGTTGCTGTCAGCGCTGTGATCGCCGGCCTCACCCTCCCTGTCGCGACCGCGAATGCGGCCACCGCACCCGATATCGCCCCCGCCGCGACCCAGGTCGGGTCCTCGACGGGCGACATCTTCTCGGCGGTCTGCGAATTCCTCAACGGCGGCTGGGCAGGCCGGCCCAAGCCCTGCATCTACTGACGAGACCCGACACCGGAGAGGCTCAGCCCAATTCGGGGCTGAGCCGCGGGGTGAGGGCGAGGGCGCCTGCGACGAAACGGGTCACCGATTCGACGCCGGTGGCCAGGGCGTCGGCGAATCCGTCGCGCGCCCAACCGGTGATCAGGGCGGTGCCGTCCGCGTCGGGGGTGACGCCGATCTCGGCGATCATCTCCGCCGTGGTCGGCACGCACACCGCCCACGACAGATGCGATTCGTCCGCCCAGCCGCTGTCGCGGCGGGCGATGTAATCGGGGTCGACGATGCCTGCTTCGGCGAGCGCGGGCCGGTCATCGATGCGGTCGTCGGCGCGCAGGGCACGCATATACCAGGAGCCTGCGTTGATCTCGATCGGTTCCACGGGCCGAGCCTAGCCGGGGAGTCACCGGTAGTACGGGGTGGCCTGAACCCAGTGGAAACCGCGCGAGACGACGGGGAACTGGTCGAGGTCGACCTGGTCGAGCCGCATCCGCACCTGGCGGCCGCCTAGCTTGCCCTCGAAAATCAGCTGGTCCTCCTGTGGGCGAAGGTAAGTGAAGGACGCGATGGTCCACTGGTGGGTGGTGTCCTTGGACAAGGTGACGGTCTGCTTTCCGGTGTCGACGCGGGCGGGGAAGGACACCAGCGAATCGTCGAGGCGCTGGGCGGTCATGCCCTGCGGGATGTCGAAGATGATGCGGCGGAACCGTTCGGTCGCGTTCGGCAAGCCGGTTGCCGGTGCGTCGAAGTCGACCAGCGCGGGCACCTGCTCGCCGTCGACCGAGTATTCGGTGACATTCCAGATGCCGTAGAGCGGCGACTTCGGCCGGGCATTGCCGTAGGTGTGCCAGCCGTCGTAGGCCTCGACCGCCGTGGCCACGAGGAACCACAGCCCGAGCAGTGCCTGAGCACCGAGCATCAAGCGGTTGCCACGCGGTGAGGTGAGCAGGGTGGTCGGCGGGCTCGCTTCGACAGCACGGCCGAGCAAGGCCCGGACCAGACGTGCGAGATCAGGTGTCGCGAGAAGCACTGCGTACAGCAGCAATTGGAGGGCGAACAGCTTCACCGGCACATCGAAGGTGAGGTTCATCAAGACCACCTGCAGCGCGACGATCACCGCGAGCACCGAGCCGAGCCCGGCGGTGAGCGGCAGGATCAGCAGCACCGCCGCCGTCACCTCGGCCGCCCCGAGCGCCATCTCGTACGGTTCCGACAGCGACGACTGCGCCCACAACACGGCCATCGGGCTCATGTGCCCGAACGGTTCGACCAGCCGCTCCAGATTGAACGACATCTGGGTCGGCATCAGCTTGATCATCCCGTACAGCATCAGCGCGCTCACCAGCGTGAACCGCACCAGCAACCGGAACCAGCCGTACAGGCGGGCATAGTCGGGGCGCCGCCGGTCGAGTACCGACCACACCGCGGTCACCGGAACCGCTACCAGGATCAGGGTGAGGACGCTGATCCACTTGGCGGCTGTGTCACCACTACCGGTGACCGTGTAGTCGACCCGGACATCGAAGAGCTGGGTGCCGACCCAGTCCGTGAGCGGATGCAGCGCAGTCCATTTGCCGATCTCGGCCACCACCTGCTGCGGTAGCCCGAGAGTGCGCAGCAGCGCGTGCAGCAACCACGCACCGGCCATCCCGATTCCGACGGTGACGAACGTGAACCGGAACAGCACCCGGACGGCCGGATGCCACCCCCGCTCATCCGACTCCTCATGACCGGCCGACTCCACCGGCGGTCGAGCCGGCACCTGCGTACCCATCCCGGTCTCCTCTGCTCATGCCCTCGCCGGTGAGACGCTAAGGGAGCGGGCAGAACTGGGAAATCCGGCAAAACCGGTGCCCCGGAGTTCCGGGGGTCGCCTCAGGCCGGGCTCGGCCGGTCGCCGAGCAGGGCGTGGACGGCGGCGCGTCCGAGGTCGAGGGCCTGGGTGAGCAGGGTGGTGTCGCGGGCGGCGCTGTCGACCGGTGGGGCTTCGGCAGGGGGATGCACCTGCAATACCCGGTCGCCGAGTCCGGCCAGATAGCTGTCTTCCACCGCCTGCTGGCCGGGTCGCGCCGACCACGCGCGGAACGCTCCGGGCGCGACCGCGCGCAGATATCCACCGCCGACCACCCGGTGCACCAGGGGAGCGGGTGGCCGCAGTTCGCCGGTTCGGCGCGTGCGCAGGACGAGGGCGTGGGTCGCGCCCGCGCTCACGGCGCTTCGGATCGGCACGGTCTCCGAGAGACCACCGTCGAAGTAACTTCGACCGGCCAGCTCCACCGGCGGGCCCGCGAGCAACGGCAATCCCGCCGACGCGCGCAGAGCCGTGAGCAGCGTCGGCTTGTCGACGATGAACGGTGCGAGATCGACCGGCTGCCCGGTGCGGGTATCGGTGGCGATCGGATGGAAGCTGGTCGGATTGGCGAGAATCGCCGGGAAGTCCATCGGCTCGATCCCGTCGTACACCCGGTGCACCAGGTAGTGCAGATCGAAAACCGGTCGCCCGCGCACGATCCGCACCGGGTCGACCACTCGCCGCATGATGGTGCGATCCGTCCACGACCGCATCCCCGACGCGGCCCGCCCGCACAGCAGCCACGCCCCGTTGATCGCCCCGGCCGACGTGCCGTACACGGCATCGAACACCGCCGACAGCCCGAGCTCCTCGAGCGCCTGCACCATGCCGCTGGAATACACGCCCCGGCTGCCGCCGCCCTCGATCACCAGGGCGAGACGGTGGCCGTCGTCGCGATGCCCGGCGGCCTGCCTGCCGCGAATCACCTCGGCGACCGGCACCGGATCCGGTATGCCAGCGGAATCCGAGACGGCGTGTGCAGAACTGGTCACCGGTTCACGATATCCAGACACAACGACGATCCGCTGCCCAGGCAGCGGATCGTCGCTATTCGTTCACGCAACTCGTGATCTGGTTGGCACATGGGTAACTCGCCGGGTACGAGCTACCGAGACCATCAACCCTGTCTGGCCGCCGACGAAGCTCTCGCCGCACCTGGGTCTGGCCTGAATTCGCGGAGAGGCGGAACAGCTACTTGATCTCGGCCAGGACGGTGCCCTGGGTGATGGCGGCACCCGCCTCGACGGCCAGCCCGGTGACCACACCGGCCTTGTGCGCGTTGACCGGGTTCTCCATCTTCATGGCCTCGAGCACCACGATCAGGTCGCCCGCCTCGACGGTCTGACCCTCTTCGACGGCGACCTTCACCACGGTGCCCTGCATGGGCGCGGTGACCGCGTCACCGGACGCGGCACCGGCACCGCCGCCACCACGCTTGCGCGGCTTGGGCTTCTTGCGGACCACACCGTTACCGGCCGCACCGGCCGCGCCGCCACCGAGGGAGAACTGACCGGGCAGCGACACCTCGACGCGACGGCCACCGACCTCGACGACCACCTTCTGCCGGGGCAGTTCCTCGTCGTCGTCGGCCGGGGCACCGCCACCGGTGTACGGCTCGACGGTGTTGTTCCACTCGTTTTCGATCCACTTGGTGTAGACGTCGAACTTCTCGCCGTCACCGATGAACGCCGGGTCCTCGACGATGGCGCGGTGGAACGGGATGACCGTCGCCAGGCCCTCGACCTCGTACTCGGCCAGCGCGCGACGGGCGCGCTGCAGCGCCTGCTCGCGGTTCTCGCCGGTGACGATCAGCTTGGCCAGCATCGAGTCGAACTGACCGCCGATGACGCTGCCTGCCACCACACCGGAATCCACGCGCACGCCGGGGCCCGAGGGCTCGCGGTACACGTTGACCGGGCCGGGGGCGGGCAGGAAGCCGCGACCGGCGTCCTCACCGTTGATGCGGAACTCGAACGAGTGACCACGCGGGGCGGGGTCCTCGGTGATGCTCAGCTCGTGGCCCTCGGCGATGCGGAACTGCTGACGCACCAGGTCGATACCCGCGGTCTCCTCGGTGACCGGGTGCTCCACCTGCAGGCGGGTGTTCACCTCGAGGAACGACACGGTCTCACCCTGCACCAGGTACTCCACGGTGCCCGCGCCGTAGTAGCCGGCCTCGCGGCAGATGCGCTTGGCGGAGTCGTGGATCTTGGCGCGGACCTCGTCGGACAGGAACGGCGCGGGCGCCTCCTCGACGAGCTTCTGGAAGCGGCGCTGCAGCGAGCAGTCACGGGTACCGGCGACGACGACGTTGCCGTGCTGGTCGGCGATGACCTGGGCCTCGACGTGGCGGGCCTTGTCCAGGTACTGCTCGACGAAGCACTCACCACGGCCGAAGGCGGCGACGGCCTCACGGGTGGCCGACTCGAACAGCTCGGGGATCTCCTCGATGGTGTGGGCGACCTTCATGCCGCGGCCACCACCACCGAAGGCCGCCTTGATCGCGACCGGGACGCCGTATTCCTTGGCGAACGCGACGACCTCGTCGGCGTTCTTGACCGGGTCCTTGGTGCCCGCGGCCATCGGGGCCTGCGCGCGCTCGGCGATGTGGCGGGCGGTGACCTTGTCACCCAGGTCGCGAATCGACTGCGGCGAGGGGCCGATCCAGATCAGCCCGGCGTCGATGACGGCCTGGGCGAAGTCGGCGTTCTCGGAGAGGAAGCCGTAGCCGGGGTGGATCGCGTCGGCGCCGGACTTGGCGGCGGCGTCGAGGATCTTGTCGAACACGAGGTACGACTCGGCCGAGGTCTGGCCACCGAGGGCGAACGCCTCGTCGGCGAGCTTCACGAAGGGAGCGTCGGCATCGGGCTCGGCGTACACCGCGACGCTGGTGATCCCCGCGTCCTTGGCAGCCCGGATCACGCGGACCGCGATCTCGCCGCGGTTAGCTACGAGTACCTTCGTGATCCGTGCGCTGGCATGGCTGGGCACTGAGCCTCCTGTGTGCAATCTTTGGTCGCTTCGGACGGGTCACCGTGTGGGCCCCGCGCCCGGTATCGACAACTTTCGTCTCGGGCGAGTGTAGGCAGTGTGCCAATTCGCCCCGAACTCGGCTAGCCCTACTGTTCAGTAGGTCGTAGGTCACACTACGCGGCGCGCCGACCTGTGAACCCGTTTCAATTCCGCTGATCGACGGCGCCCGGTTCGTCGCCCGCGGCGATCGGCAGGCGAACCGAGTTGCCCCATTCGATCCACGAACCGTCGTAATTGCGCACCGACCTGCGGCCGAGTAGGAAGGTCAGGACGAACCAGGTGTGGCTGGAGCGTTCGCCGACCCGGCTGTAGACCACGAGATCCTCGGCGGGCAGGGCGCCGTAGACCTCGTCGAGTTCGGCGCGCGAACGGAATCTTCCATCGGGTGAGCAGGCAAGTGTCCACGGGATGTTAACGGCGGTTGGCACATGACCCGCCCGTTGCGTTTCCGGTTCCTTGTCGCCGCCGGACTCGCCCGCGTACTCCTGCGGCGAGCGCACGTCCACGAGCGGGCGGCCCAGCCGCGCGAGAACCTCCTCGCGGAACGCGCGGGCGGTCGTGTCGTCACGCTCGACCGCCGGGTAGTCGCTGCGCTCGGGGACAGGCGTCTCGAAGGTGGTGTCGCGTTCCTCGGAGATCCAGGCGTCGCGGCCGCCGTCGAGCAGGCGCACGTCCTCGTGGCCGAACAGGGTGAAGATCCAGGCGGTGTGCGCGGCTTGGGCATTGCCGCGATCGCCATAAATCACCACGGTGTCCTCGCGCCGGATACCCTTGGCGCGCATCAGTTCGGTGAATCGGTGACCATCGATGTAATCGCGGGTCACCGGGTCGCTCAGATCACCACGCCAATCGATCTTGACCGCGCCGGGCACATGTCCGATGTCGTAGAGAAGAATGTCGTCGTTGGATTCGATGACCTTCACACCGGGCACCCCGATGTTTGCGGACAGCCATTCGGTGGTTACCAATCGATGCGGGACTGCGTAGGAACCGTAGGCGGGGTGCGGATCCGGGGCGACGGGCACAGTGTGGTCCTTCACGCGAGAGTTGGGCGGGTGCGGCAGTGTCGAGGCCGTAGCCGATGGTATGTCTGTGGTGGCACATCACGAATCGACGCAATGGGCGAATAAAGCGCAGAGCTGTCCGATAAAGTCTCTGGAGAGGAGGGGTGAGCTATGTCCGATTCATGGCCGCGACGGCGACTGCTCGCGATCCTACGTGGCGCCACCGAGCCCCTCGATGCCCAGGAACTGGCCCGCATCACCGGACAGCACGTCACCACCGTCCGTTTCCACCTCGACGTTCTCACCCGCGAATCGCTCGTGCGCCAGTTCCAGCAACCCCCGCGCGGACGTGGCCGACCTCGCATCGGTTACCGCGCGGTGCAGCGGTCGGTCGGCTATCAGGAACTGGCCCAGGTGCTCGCCGACCACCTCGGACCCGACCCGCTGAGTCGCTCCGCCGCCGCCATCGAGGCGGGCCGCGCGTGGGGCCGCCGCATGGATATCGGCTCCCACCAGGTGGAAACTCTCGCCGACGCCCGTGACATCACCATGTCGCTGATGTCGGAACTCGGCTTCGCGCCGGAGAAGGACCCGGTCGGCGAAACCGACGAGCACGTCGGGATCAATCTCACCGCCTGCCCGCTGCGCGAACTGGCCCGCTCACACGCCGAAGTGGTGTGCGGAGTGCACGTGGGTCTGATGCGCGAAGTGCTGGAACGCAACGGTGCGCGCGGCCGGGTCGAGGTGCGGCTGCATCCGTTCACCGAACCGGAGCTGTGCCACGCCCGGCTCGAACTCACCCTCGGTGCGGAAGCCGTCGAGCACGCGGCCGAGGAGCACGCCGAGCGGCCCGCCAGGCCGGCAATCGGTGCGGACCAGGCCGCTCAGCGCATGATCACGCCGTCAGGACCGCGCGTCCCGCCACAGTTGCGTGACACCGACGCCGACGTCTTCGAGCAGCCTGCGCAGCAGTGGTAGCCCGATCCCGATGACACTCGACGGATCGCCCTCGATCCGGTCGACGAACCAGCCGCCGAGACCGTCGAGCGTGAACGCGCCCGCCACCTGAAGCGGCTCGCCGGTGGCGATGTAGGCCTCGAGTTCGTCCGGGCCGGGTTTGGCGAAATGCACGGTGGTGGAACTGCATTCGGCCGATTCGGCGACGACCTCGCCGTCGCGCAGGCGGAGCACGCAGTGACCGGTGAGCAGATCGGCGCTGCGCCCCGCCATGCTCGCCCAGCGCTCGCGCGCGACCTCGGGCGTGTGCGGTTTGCCTTGCAGCCGCCCGTCGACGAGCAGCATGGAATCGCAGCCGACGACGACACAGTCGGTGGCGAGTTCGGGAATGGAGCCCGCCACGTCGAGCGCCTTGGCACGGGCCAGGGCGACAACGACATCCTCGGCGGAGGTATCAGCGGGAAGCGCGGCCGAGACCGCGTCCTCGTCGACGCCGGAGACACGGACGACGGGATCGATACCCGCCGTCCGGAGCACCCCGAGCCGGGCGGGGGACGCGGAGGCCAAGACCAGCCGGGTCACCCTCAGCGCAGGTGCGACAGCAGCGGGTACACGTACGGCGAGAACGGGGACGAACCCCGGTGCATCAGCGTCGCCTGACCCCAGCCGTCGACCGGCTGCGGAGCGGTCGGCGCCGGTGCGCTCGCGGCGGCGGCGCTGAACACCGCGACCAGCGCGGCGACGTCCTCGTCGCTGGGCGAGCCCTTGAGAATGCGCAACAGCGGCTCACCGGCGGGTTCTGCCGGGGCCTCGGTCAGCGTGTCGGTAGACAGTTCGACCTCGTCGACGAGTGGTTCGACAGCGAGCTCGAGCTCGGCGGCGGTCAGCACGTCTTCTTCTGCCACAGTGGTCACAGTGCCAGATCCTTCCTGCGCGTACTTCGGTTCACGGCGCGGTGTCCGCGATCATTCCCGGTGCAACAGCGCCGGGCAATAGTTGATTTCCCCAACAAGTGTGCGCGGCACACGAGGAATATCGCGTTTTCAGAGCGGAATGTTGCCGTGTTTCTTCGGGGGAAGGGTCACCATTTTGCGTTCGAGCAGTCGCAGCGCCGACACGATCTGGCCTCGCGTGTGCGACGGCGGGATGACCGCGTCGACGTAGCCACGCTCGGCGGCCACGTACGGGTTCACGAGGGTGTCCTCGTACTCGTTCTGCAGCTCGAGGCGCAAAGCGTCGACATCGGCGCCGTTCTGGGCGGCCTCTGCCAGCTGTTTGCGGTAGACGAACCCGACGGCGCCCGAGGCGCCCATCACGGCGATCTGCGCGGTCGGCCACGCGAGGTTCACATCAGCACCCATGTGCTTGGAACCCATCACGTCGTAGGCACCGCCGTAAGCCTTGCGAGTGATGATCGTGATCTTGCCCACAGTGGCCTCGCCGTAGGCATAGAGCAGCTTGGCGCCGCGGCGGATGATGCCGTTGTATTCCTGGCCGGTGCCGGGCAGGAAGCCGGGCACGTCGACCAGGGTGATGATCGGGATGTTGAAGGCGTCGCAGGTGCGAACGAAGCGCGCGGCCTTCTCCGATGCGTCGATGTCGAGGCATCCGGCGAACTGGGTGGGCTGGTTGGCGACGATGCCGACGCTTCGCCCGTCGACCCGGCCGAAACCGACGATGATGTTCATCGCGCGCTCGGCCTGCACCTCGAGGAACTCGTCGTCGTCGAGCAGACGACGGATCACCTCGTGCATGTCGTAGGGCTGGTTCGGCGAATCCGGGATGATCGAGTCGAGCTCGAGGTCTTCCTCGGTGAGCGAGTCCTCGATGGCGCCGAAGATCGGGTCGGTCGGCTCGGTGCGCGGCGCCTCGGCCCGGTTGTTGCTCGGCAGGTAGCTCAGCAGGTCCTTGACGTAGTCCAGCGCGTCCTGCTCGCCGGAGGCCACGTAGTGGGCGACGCCGGACTTCACCATGTGGGTGTGCGCGCCGCCGAGGTCTTCCATGCTGACCTCTTCACCGGTGACGGTCTTGATCACGTCGGGGCCGGTGACGAACATCTGCGAGGTCTGATCGACCATCACCACGAAGTCGGTGAGCGCGGGGGAGTACACGTGCCCACCGGCGGCGGCACCCATGATCAGCGAGATCTGCGGGATCACGCCGGAGGCCTGCACGTTGCGGTGGAAGATCTCGCCGTAGAGGCCGAGGGAGACGACGCCCTCCTGGATGCGCGCGCCCGCGCCCTCGTTGATGCCGACCAGCGGACGACCGGTCTTGATGGCCAGGTCCATCACCTTGACGATCTTCTCGCCGTAGACCTCGCCGAGGGAGCCACCGAAGACGGTGACGTCCTGGGAGAACAGGCACACATCGCGCCCGTCGATGGTGCCGTAACCGGTGACCACGCCGTCGCCGGTGGGACGGTTGTTCTCCAGCCCGAAGTTCACGCTGCGGTGCTTGGCCAGGGCGTCGAGCTCCACGAAGGAGCCCTCGTCGACCAGTGCGAGGATGCGCTCGCGGGCGGTCATCTTGCCCTTGGCGTGCACCTTGTCGACGGCGGCCTCACCCATCGGGTGTTGCGCTTCTTCCAGCCGATTCCGCAGATCAGCCAGCTTCCCGGCGGTGGTGTGGATGTCGGGGGCGCCCGCCGATTCCGACGCGGGCTGCTGCTGGACACTCGTCATGGGTTGCGAGTGTAACGAGTGATACCGCCCCGCACTACGGCAGTGCGCCTACCGGCCAGTACAGAAACCGCAGCTAGGTGTGGTGATGCCCCATAGCACGCGGCGGCAGGTAGCGTGCCAGGAATGAACAGGGCACCGATCGACGCGCACCGTCTGCGCAGCTCTCTCGTCTCCCCGGCACCGGTGTTCTTCGACCGGATCGATGTCGTCGAATCGACCGGTTCGACCAATGCCGATCTGGTGGCCCGCGCGGCCGATCCCGCTGTCGACCGGCAGGCACTGCTCGCCGAGGAGCAGGTCGCGGGGCGTGGTCGGCACGCGCGCGAGTGGGTGAGCCCGCCGCGGGCGCAGATCTCGCTGTCGATCCTGGTCCGGTTGCCGGGGATCGACCCGGTGGCGCTGGGCTGGCTGCCGTTGCTCACCGGTATCGCGGTGGTCGACGCGCTGCGTGGCACCGCAGGTCTTTCGCCGGAATTGAAGTGGCCCAACGACGTTCTGCTCGACAACCGCAAGCTCGCGGGCATCCTCGCCGAGGTCGCCGCCACCGGCATCGCGCCAGCGGTGGTGGTCGGTGTCGGCCTCAATGTCGACCTCGACGAGTCGGAACTGCCTGTGCCGCATGCGACTTCGCTCGCGTTGGCCGGTGCTCAGACCACCGATCGCACCGCGCTCGCCGCCGCGATCCTCAGTGAATTCGCCCGCCGGTTCACCGATTGGGAGCGGGCGGGGTGGGCCACCGACGAACTCGCGACGGCCTACCGCGAGCGTTGCGCGACCATCGGGGTGAACGTGCGGGCAGAGCTGCCGGGTGGGAAGGTGCTCACCGGTGTGGCCACCGGGGTCGACGCCACCGGGCGGCTGCTGATCGGCGACGAAGCGGTGTCGGCGGGAGATGTGACCCACCTGCGCGGGCAGTACTGACCACGACGCGTTCGCGGCCGCCGGTCAGGCGCTGTGGTCGTCACGACGCCTGACCGGACGGTCGCTGCCGATCAGCGCGCCGCTACGCCCGCCCCCTTGCGGTCGGCCACCTCACGCTCACGCGCGAGCAACCTGTCGCGCTGTTCCTCGAACTTCAGCACGTCCTTCTCCAGCTTCGCCAGGAACTGCGCCAGCTCGTCGCGCGCGGCCTCGCCGCGTGGTCCGAAGTCGTCGCGGCCGAAGATGTTCCACTGCTTGAGCACCGGCAGCACCACCTCGTCGAGGTGCTGGCGCAGGTCGTAGATGCCGTGCTTGGCCATCAGCACGCCGTTGCGCCGCCAGTTCGGCATGCCCGCGCCGGGCATCTGGAAGTTGGTGAGCACCTTGGTGATCGCGGGCATCGCCTGATCGGGGACCAGGTCGAGGGCGGCCGCGCACAGGTTGCGGTAGAAGATCATGTGCAGGTTCTCGTCGGTGGCCACGCGCGCGAGCATGCGGTCGGCGACGGCGTCGTCGCAGACGCGGCCGGTGTTGCGGTGGCTCACCCGGGTGGCCAGCTCCTGGAACGTCACGTACGCGACGTTGACCAGGAACCCGCCCCAGTTCGCCGGCGCGTGGGCACCCTGGGTCATGTGGATCATCCTGGCGTTCTCGAGCGCGACCGGGTCGACCCCTCGGGTCACGACCAGATAGTCGCGGATGACGATGCCGTGCCGGTTCTCCTCGGCGGTCCAGCGACCGACCCAGGTACCCCAGGCGCCGTCCTGGGAGAAGTTCTCGGCGATCTCCCGGTGATAGGAGGGCAGGTTGTCCTCGGTGAGCAGATTGGTGATCATCGCCGCCTTGGCGACGTCGGTGAGCTTGGATTGTTCCGGCTCCCAATCGATTCCGCCCATCGCGGCGAAATTGCGACCCTCGTCCCACGGCACGTAGTCGTGCGGGTGCCAGTCCTTGGCGATGGACAGGTGCCGGTTCAGATTCTGTTCGGCGACGGGTTCGAGAGCGGTGAGGATTTCGAGCTGAGTCAGAGCTTTGGTCACGCGAGCCTCCACTGTCGTTGTCGAGCAAGGAGAAATGGGGCAAAACCTGGCTTCTAGCGCGGAATCCACAGTATCGCCTCCGCCGTGGCATCGAGAAATGCACCGTCGTCGCGCGGTACTGTGCGCATATGGGTTACCCGGAGGATGTCCTCGCGCCCGACGAGCAGCTGATCCTGCACCGCCACCCGCACTGGAAGATGCTGGTCTGGCCGATCATCACGCTCATCGTCGCCACCGCCCTCGCCGGTTTCCTCGGCGGGCTGGCCTGGCGCAACACCACCGGGCACGTGCGAACCGTGCTGCTGGTGCTCATCGGCCTGATCTGGTTCGGGATCATCGCCTGGCGGGTGATCGCGCGGGTGATCGCCTGGAAATCAACGCATTTCATCGTCACCCAGCGGCGGGTGCTCGTGCGTGAGGGCGTGCTCACCCACACCGGTATCGACATCCCGCTCAGCCGTATCTCCAGCGTGCAGTTCAGTCACGGCGTCTTCGACCGGCTGCTCGGCACCGGCACCCTGATCATCGGGTCGTCGTCGGAGGAGCCGCTCGAATACGACGACATCCCCCAGGTGCAGCAGGTGCACTCGCTGCTCTACCACCAGGTTTTCGAGGCGGGCCGCTCGCCGACCGATCAGCACTGGGGTGGCGGCTACCGGTGAGCCGCGGGTCCAGACCACTTAACCTGGGCACATGACCGCAGTACTTCTGGCCGAGGACGACGAGGCGATCGCCGCACCCCTGTCGCGCGCACTGGGGCGTGAGGGGTACACCGTCACCGTCGAACGCTTCGGCCCGGCGGTGCTGCGGCGCGCGCTCGAAGGCAACCACGACCTGCTGATCCTCGACCTCGGCCTGCCCGGAATGGACGGGCTGGAGGTGTGCAGGCAGGTACGCGCGGGCGGCGCCGACATCGCCGTGCTGATGCTCACCGCGCGCACCGACGAGGTCGACTTCGTCGTCGGGCTCGACGCGGGCGCCGACGACTACGTCGGCAAACCGTTCCGCCTCGCCGAACTGCTCGCCCGCGTGCGAGCTCTGTTGCGGCGCAGCGGAATCGGTGACGACGCGGTGGAGGTCGGCGGCATCCGGCTGGAACCGGCGGCGCGCCGTGTGCTGGTGAACGGGGCCGAGGTGAACCTGGCCAACAAGGAGTACGAGCTGCTCAAGGTGCTCATCGACCGGGCGGGTCAGGTGGTCGGCCGCGAGACGATCCTGCGCGAGGTGTGGGGCGATGCCGACCTGCGCGGTTCCAAGACCCTCGACATGCACATGTCCTGGCTGCGCCGCAAGATCGGCGACGAGGGCCCGATGGCCGAGCGGCGCATCGTCACCGTGCGTGGGGTCGGCTTTCGCCTCAACACCGACACGCACCGGAGCTGACGGGTCGTGCGTCGTCGCATCCTGCGTTCGATCCTCACCGTCCTCACCATCACCACGGTGGTGCTCGGCGTACCCCTGATCTACACCGCCTGGCTCTGGGTGGAGGACATCACCCGCAACGATCTGCAGAGCAGGCTGGAACGCATCGCGGCCGAGGTGATCGCCCAGGAACAGGTCGACGGCTACGTCCACGACGGGCTGGACGTGCGCGCCATCCGGGCGCTGGTGCCAGAGGGTGGCAAGCTCACCGTCGTCTACCCGACGCCGACCGACAATGCCGCGCGCACCGACATCGGTGCCGAGAGGATCGACGATCCCCTGGTGGAGTCGCTGTCGATGGGGACCTCGGCGTCGTTGCGGCTCGAGGTGCCCGCCGGGCCCATGCACGCCCGCCAGGAGCAGGCCGTCGCCGCGGTGGCGCTGGCCGTGCTCGCCTCGCTCGGTGCGGCGTTCTCGGTGGCTGTGGTGACCGCGCGCCGCGTCGCCGATCCGCTACGCGACGTGGCCGCGCGCGCGGCCCGGCTGGCGATGGGCGATTTCCGGCCCGACCCGCGCAGGCACGGCATCGCCGAACTCGACCGGGTCTCCGATGTGCTGGACTCGGCGACCGTCGAGATCGCCGGCCGTCTGCAACGTGAGCATGCGCTGGTCGCCGACGTCTCCCACCAGCTGCGCAGTCGTCTGACAGCCGTGCGGCTGCGCTTGGACGAGCTGTCGACCCACAACGATCCGGAGGTCGTGCACGAGGCCGAGGAGGCGATGGCGCAGGTCGACCGGCTCACCGACGCCATCGACGACCTGGTCCGCGCCTCCCGCTCCGAGGACGCCGCCGACCGCGACCCGGTGCCGGTGATGGCCGAGCTGCGCGGTGTGGTCGCCGAATGGACGCACCCGTTCCACGAGGCGGGCCGTGAACTGAGCCTGATCGGCGACGAATCCCTGCGCGCGCCGATCACCGGTTCGCGGTTGCGTGAGGCTGTCACGGTGCTGGTCGACAACGCCCTCATGCACGGCGGCGGCACCTGCACGGTGTCGGTGCGCACGGTCCCGACGATGAGTTCGCGCGACCCACTGGTCTGTGTCGAGGTGGCCGACGAGGGCGAAGGCATTCGCGACGAAATGGCCCCGCACATCTTCGACCGGGGTTTCTCGGCCGGTGGATCGACCGGTGTGGGGCTGGCGCTGGCGCGGGCACTGGTCGAGGCCGACGGTGGCAGGCTCGAGCTGCAGCGTCGCCGTCCGGCACTGTTCGCGGTGTTCCTCGGTTCCAAGGTCAACCGGTCGCAGAACGCGACGCTGACCGAACCGCGCTGAGTTACCCAACCGCGCCTGCTCAGCTCTTGCCGAGCGGTTCTTCCTCGACGAGGTCTTCCAGTTCGGCGACGATCTCGTCCATCTCGTCGGGGAACACCCACCGCCGCATCGCCCAGAACCGGAACGCCATCTGCAGCAGATTGCCGATGACGAACGCGCTCACGAAGTCGGCGATGTTCTCGGTCAGGAAACTCACATTCGGCTGGCGCAGATCGAACACATAGCTCGAGATCCACAGCGGGATATTGCTCAGCACCACGCCGATGCCGCTGACACCGAAGAACAGCAATGCTTCGTGATGTTTCTCGCGGCCGCCGCGATTCTTGAACGACCATTCGCGGTTGAGCACATAGGACGCGATCACCGCGACCACGCCGGAAATGATCTTGGCGGTGACCGGTTTTTCCGACAGAACGGTCCATTTGAGCAGGTAGAACAGGCCGCTGTCGATCACGAACGTCGTCGCGCCGACGATGGCGAACTTGATCAGCTCTTTATGCCGGAGCGCGAGCTCGCGCAGGCGCGGGGGAAGGACGCTGACCACGTCGTCGACGATTGACACGAGTTCCGAGTGTACCGGTAGCAAAGATTCGCATTCGACATGACAACATTGCACGACGTGACTGCACGTTCGTTCGATCCGTCTGCCATGCCCACCGTCACGATGGTCGGTGGGGGCCAGCTCGCGCGCATGACGCACCAGGCCGCGATCGCCCTCGGCCAGCGTCTGCGGGTGCTCGCCGAGAACCCCGGCGACCCCGCCGCCCAGGTGAGTCCCGATGTCGTGCTCGGTAGCCACGACGACCTGTCCGCGCTGCGCACGGCCGCCAAGGGCTCACACGCGCTCACCTTCGACCACGAGCACGTGCCGACCGAGCACCTCGACGTGCTCGTCGCCGAGGGCGTGAACGTGGCGCCGCCGCCGCAGGCGCTGATCTTCGCCCAGGACAAGCTGGCCATGCGCACCAAGCTGTCCTCGCTGGGTCTGCCGGTGCCCGCGTTCGTCGAGGTCACCTCGCCCGCCGACGCGGTCGCCTTCGGTGACGAGCACGGTTGGCCGTTCGTGCTCAAGGCCGTGCGTGGCGGGTACGACGGGCGCGGGGTGTGGATGCCCGCCGACGCCGAGGAGGCGACGGCGCTTGTCACCGACCAGCTCGCGCACGGTGTGCAGCTGCTCGCCGAGGCGAAGGTCGATCTGAAGCGTGAGCTGTCGGCGATGGTCGCGCGTTCGCCGTTCGGGCAGGCGGCCACCTGGCCGGTCGTCGAGACCGTGCAGCGCAACGGTCAGTGCGCTGTCGTCATCGCGCCCGCCCCCGACCTGCCAGAGGACACCGGCGCCCGTGCGGAGACGATGGCGCTCGAGCTGGCGGCCGGGCTCGGCGTGGTCGGTGTGATGGCGGTCGAACTGTTCGAAACGCACGACGGCGAACTGCTGGTCAACGAGCTCGCCATGCGCCCGCACAACTCCGGGCACTGGGGGATGGACGGTGCCCGCACCGGGCAGTTCGAGCAGCACCTGCGGGCGGTGCTCGACTACCCGCTCGGCGACACGACTCCGCTCGCGCCGGTGACGGTGATGGCGAACATCCTCGGCGCACCCGAGGCGCCCGAGATGTCGATGGACGAACGGCTGCACCACCTGTTCGCCCGGATGCCGGAGGCGAAGGTGCACCTGTACGGCAAGGGTGAACGACCCGACCGCAAGATCGGGCACATCAACATCCTCGGCGACGACGTGGCCGAGGTCCGCGAGCGGGCCGAGCGCGCCGCGCATTGGATGTCGCACGCGGTCTGGACCGACGGTTGGGACCCGCACGGCGAGTGAATCGCTGACAACCCCGCGCACCGCACCTCCGCCGAAAGGAATCAGATGAGCACCACCGGACCCCAGGTCGGCCTGATCATGGGCAGCGACTCCGACTGGCCGACCATGGAAGCCGCCGCCGAGGCCCTCGCTGAGTTCGGTATCCGCTTCGAGGTCGGCGTCGTCTCCGCCCACCGCACCCCCCAGCGCATGCTCGACTACGCCCGCGAAGCAGCAGGCCGCGGCCTGAAAGTCATCATCGCGGGCGCGGGCGGCGCCGCCCACCTCCCCGGCATGGTCGCCTCCGCCACCCCCCTCCCCGTCATCGGCGTCCCCGTCCCCCTGAAATACCTCGACGGCATGGATTCCCTCCTCTCCATCGTCCAAATGCCCGCAGGCGTCCCCGTAGCCACCGTCTCCATCGGCGGCGCCCGCAACGCAGGCCTCCTCGCCGTCCGCATCCTCGCGTCCTCCGACGAATCCCTGCGCACCCGCATGGAGCAATTCCAAGCCGGCCTCGAAAAAATGGTCCTGGCCAAAGACGAAGCGCTGCGCACCAAACTTTTGGGCTGAGAGACCACGCCGGTCGCCTCCCTCGGCGACCGGCCGCCCGAATTGCCGAATTCCGGTGAACCGCCGCGATTTTCGCACAACGATTCACCGTCGCATACCTTCACCGCATGGTGACCTCATCGCACGAAGCGATGCATCGGATCTTCCAGCACGACGCCGCGGCAATAGCCCACGCGTTCGTCGTCTTGAATCTGCCGTTCGCGAAACCGACTGCGGTGGAGCAGGTCTGCGTGGATCTGACCGAAACCGCTCCGGTCGAACGGCGTGCCGACACCGTCCTCGACATCACAACGGTCGACGACCGGTTTCTGATGGTGGTCGAGGCGCAGTCGGCGCCCGATGATTCCCGGCCGGACGCTTGGTCGTATTACGTCACGTTCCTGCGCAACAAATACCGGCTGCCGGTCATCCTCGTAGTCGTCTGCCACGATCATTCGACGGCACGATGGGCCGACGCTCCAATGGCGATCGGGCACACGTCGTGGACCACGATCACCCTGCACCCGCTTGTGCTCGGCCCGCACAACGTCCCCGCCATCACCGATCCCGCCGTGGTGGCCCAGGATCTGCCTCTGGCCGCGTTGTCGGCGGTGACTCATGCCCGAGAGAACGACATCGGTGCGATACTGGAAGCGATCGTCACAGCTCTGCGCAGGATGGACGGCAACGAGGCGACCGAGTTCTACGTCGAATTGATCGAGCAGGGTATCTCCCATACCGAAGCCGCTGAGACCTGGAGGAAGTACATGACAGCCGATCTCTCGTTCTTCCGTTCCGAGTCCGCGCAGAAGCTGAGGGAGCAGGGCCGCGCTGAGGGGCGCATGCAGGATCTGCTGATGATTCTGCAACACAGGGGGGTCGCGGTCTCTGATGCGGCAGCGGATCGGATTCGGGCCTGCGATGACGAAGCGCAGCTGACCACGTGGCTGCGGCGATCGCTGGACGTATCTTCGGTGGACCAACTGTTCGGTGAGTGAGACGCCCGCGAGCGAGTGGGCGTCGGGTGAGGCGCTCGGGCGATGGTGACTACGGTTGACGTCCGTGGCACAGGATGATGCGGCGCAGTTTCGGCTGACGGTGGTTGATCAGGCGTTGCGGTTGTTTGCCGAGCGGGGGTACGAGGCGACGACGGTCGACGAGATCGCGGTGGCGGCGGGGATTTCCCGGCGGACGTTCTTTCGGCAGTTCCGGTCGAAAGAGGACGTGATCTTCGCCGATCACGAGTTCCAGCTGGCTTCGGCGCAGGAGTTCCTGGCCGAGGTGCGGGGGGATCCGTGGGATGCGGTGTGTGAGGCCGTGATCGGGGTGTTCGAGCGGTTCACGCAGTGGCGCGATATCGCGGCGCGGCGGTATCAGGTGGTGCGGCGGGTGCCCGCGTTGCGGGAGCGCGAGATCGTCACCGTGTTCCGGTACGAGCGGTTGTTCACCGAGTTCCTGCGCGAACGGCTCCCGGAGACGCCGGATCTGGCGCGCATCCAGTTCACGGCCGCGGTGACCGCCACCCACAACTACCTGTTGCGGCGGATGGTGCGTGGCGAGCCGGGGGCGGCGGTGAGCGATCTGCGGACCGAACTCGCGCTGATTCCCCGTGGCAGGCGCGACGCGACGGAAGGGGAAGAGCTGGTGGTCGCGGTGTTTCCGCGCGACATGCCGCCGCGCGAGCTGGCCGATCGGCTCGCCGCGCGCCTCGGTAACCTGTGAGCCACCAGGCTCGCGACACCACACATCAGTGACACTCGGTGCCACGCCCATATCCCCATGTAGCGATAGAGTGCCCCGGGTATAATCCTCTGTGGATTGGCACTGCGTGCCGAACGTAAGCCCGCTGTGCGAGGCGCAGCGAACACCACCAGAACCAGGAGTGTGCCTTCGATGGCTGGAAACCCCGATTTCGACCTGTTCAAGCTCGAGGACTTCCACGACGAGCTGCGCCACGCCATCCGCGGCCTGGCCGAGAAGGAGATCGCGCCCTACGCCAAGGACGTCGACGGCAACGCCCGGTTCCCCGAGGAGGCGCTCACCGCCCTCAACGCCGCAGGCTTCAATGCCGTGCACGTGCCGGAGGCCTACGGCGGCCAGGGCGCCGACTCGGTCGCCACCTGCATCGTGATCGAGGAAGTCGCCCGCGTCTGCGGGTCCTCCTCGCTGATCCCGGCCGTCAACAAGCTCGGCACCATGGGCCTGATCCTCAACGGCTCCGAGGAACTGAAGCAGAAGGTCCTCGGTGACCTGGTCGAGGGCAAGATGGCCTCGTACTGTCTGTCCGAGCGTGAAGCCGGCTCCGACGCCGCCTCCATGCGCACCCGCGCCAAGGCCGACGGTGACGACTGGATCATCAACGGCTCCAAGTGCTGGATCACCAACGGCGGCAAGTCCGAGTGGTACACCGTGATGGCCGTGACCGACGCCGACAAGGGCGCCAACGGCATCTCCGCGTTCATGGTGCACAAGGACGACGAGGGCTTCGTCGTCGGCCCGCTCGAGCACAAGCTCGGCATCAAGGGATCGCCGACCGCCGAGCTGTACTTCGAGAACTGCCGCATCCCCGGCGACCGCATCATCGGCGAGCCCGGCACCGGCTTCAAGACCGCGCTGCAGACCCTCGACCACACCCGCCCGACCATCGGCGCGCAGGCCGTGGGCCTGGCCCAGGGCGCGCTCGACGCCACGATCGCCTACACCAAGGACCGCAAGCAGTTCGGCAAGTCCATCGCCGACTTCCAGAACACCCAGTTCATGATCGCCGACATGGCGATGAAGATCGAGGCCGCCCGCCTCATGGTCTACACCTCCGCGGCCCGCGCCGAGCGTGGCGAGAAGAACCTCGGCTTCATCTCCGCCGCCGCCAAGTGCTTCGCCTCGGACGTGGCCATGGAAGTCACCACCAACGCCGTCCAGCTCTTCGGCGGCGCCGGCTACACCACCGACTTCCCGGTCGAGCGCATGATGCGCGACGCCAAGATCACTCAGATCTACGAGGGCACCAACCAGATCCAGCGTCTCGTCATGAGCCGCCAGCTCCTGCGCTGATCCCTCAGCACGAACGCCCCCGGCAGGATCCCTGCCGGGGGCGTTTCGTATTCATCTGCCGCCGAACAACTTTCGCCAGCCGGATCGGCGCGGCGCGACCTCGACGCTCACCCGCGCTCCTTCTGGCACGAGCCTGGCCTGCTCGTGAACCTCGCCCGCGATCCCGACCGCGACGACGAAGTCGAGCACTTCTACGTTGTCGGCCGTCATCGCGCCGCCGAGGACGGGTGGATGACTGAAGTCGTAGACCTGATCGGCCGCCGGGGTGATGCCGCGGTCGACGAATTCGGCGACGAGATCGGCGCGCAGCACCTGCGTGCCTTGCGACGGATCCTCGAGGGCCGTCTCGCACTCCTGGAACGACGCCCACCTGCGGGTGAGCGTTCCCGAGATGATGTCCAGCAGCCACACGCCGTCCTCGTCGCCGAGGAAGACGTCGCCGAACAGCGTGGTGAACACCGGCCGCTTCCCGTCGACCCCGATCCATTCCCATTCCTCGAGCGCCACCGCCACCTTTTCGTCCGCGGGGCGGATCAACGTGGGCGTCCGGTCGGCCGCGTTGTGGCCGTGCGCTTCGGCGACGAGGTCGAGGAAGGTCCACACGTCGCCGACCGTGTAGGTCGCGGGCTCCATCGACCCGCCGAGGAACGGATACGGCGTCGGGATGTAGACCTGGCCGTCGCCGAGCGGTCCGAGCAGGGCACGGATTTCGGCGACGTGGCCGGGCAGCATGACGTACTCCGCGAAGCCGGGGTCCCGGAGGACGGTGTCGGCGAATTCCCCTGGCCCCGAGAAGGTTCCGTAGCTCTTGGCCGCGGCCTTGAACGGATGCAGCACCGCGTACTCACCCGCCGCACTTGCCATGAACACGTGCCCGAGGTCGGAATACCCGACCACACAGTCGAACTGCGGGAACTCGGTGGCCCAGGTTGCCGCCACCGAACCCACCGCCACGGGCGGGATCAGCCGGAAACACTCCGTTTTGTCCACAGCGTTCACCGTCCGCCGAACATGCGTTGCCGGAGAGACCGTTTCGGCGCCGTGGCGTGACTGCGCGCCAGTGGGTCGTAGTCGTAGGCGGAACTACACGCCCACGTCGCATCGGGGTTTCGCGACAGGTTGTACTGCACCCCGCGAAGGCCGGTCCCAGCGTAGTGGTGCATGGAGATCAGCTCCGTGAGCAGCGGGCTCAGCAAAGACCAGTCCTCTGAGGTGAACTGTGTGTCCGCCTGGCACCGGACATCGACTCGGTTGCCGTCGAGCCCGATGTCTACTATTGCCGTGGTCGCGTGTTCGTCCACCCGGCTCGCGACGACGTGCGTGACCTCCGTCTCGATGCGGAGCTGAGCCATCCAATCGATCATCGATCTCCGTCCAGAAAAATCGGGGTGACGGTTCGGCACCATCCGGTTCCTCGCCGGCCATCGAACGTTCCGAGCGGAGAGCAACCGAGGAGCATAGCTCTCGGTTCGGTTGCCTGCAATGACTCGTTCAGGAGACCCGAATGGCGTACGCGCCGTTTGGTAATCGGCACAGCTCGTGGCGGGTAGCCCTCCGTCGCGAGTTCGGTTCACTAGCGTGATCGCCCGAGTGGCCGGGAATGCGGCCGGGTGAGTCTCGAGGTGATGTGGTGCGACGTGACCGGATGGTTCGGTGGGTCGCGGTCCTGGGGGTGGGGGTGGCGTTGGCCGGGTGTGCGGCCGAGGAGGCGCCGGGGATCGTGGCGCTGAAATCGTTGCCTCGGCTGGCCGAGTATCCGGCCGGGTATTCGCTGGTGGGCAAGCCGGCGAGTATCACCGCCGCCGAGGCGGGCACGGCGTTGCCGCTCACCTTCACCGATGAGGCGTGCCGTCCGCTGATCGAGAATCCGATCGGTGCGGGGGCGCGGGAGTCGGTGGCTTCGAAGACGAGCCCGGCGGTGTTCCTTGTCCAGATCGTCGAATCGGACTCGGATGTGGCGGGTCTGACCGGCCTGGTGCAGCGGTGCGCGAATGTCGAGGCGCGCACCGGGGACCGCACCTTGAAGATGGCCGTCTCGACGGTGGAGGCGCCGAAAACGGTGGCCACGGAAGCCGTTGTCATCCGGACGAACGGGAATCAGGAGACGCGCGTCCAGGGTGCGCCGCCGGTGCAGACCCCGGTCGCCCAGCAGCGCGTGGTCGCCAGGGTCGGGAAGTACGTGGTGTCGGCGCTGGTGATGCTGTCCTCGATGCCGGAGCAGAGCCAGACCGCCGAGCTCGAGGTGCTGCGGCGGGTCTACGAGATCGCCGTGGACCAACTGGCCCGCGAAACCGCCTGATCAGGGGACCAAGCCGGCGTACTCCGGGTGCTCGGCGATGTACTTCTCGACGTACCAGCAGGTGGGCACGACCTGGTAGCCGTTGCTCCGGGAGTCGTCGAGGCCGTATTTGACCACGTCGGCGGCGACCCCGCGGCCCCGGAACTCGGGGAAGGTCATGGTGTGGTGGAAGTCGCGGACCTTGGTGTCCTCGCGTTCGGCGTAGTCGGCGTATCCCGCGAGGACATCGTCGAGGTAGATCTCGTAGCGGGTATCGGCGACGTTGTGCTCGAGCCTGGTGGTCATACCGGATGCTAACCCGTCGCGGTCGGCGGATGTTCCTACAGGACCGCGCCGGGGTTGAGGATGCCCGCCGGGTCGAGCGCGTCCTTGATGCGGCGGGTCAGGGCCATCACCTCGGGGCCGACCTGGTTGGGCAGCCACGCCTTCTTGAGCCTGCCCACGCCGTGCTCACCGGTGATGGTGCCGCCGAGGGTGATCGCCAAGTCCATGATCTCGCCGAAGGCGCGGTGGGCGCGGGCGGTGTTGTCGGGATCGGTGGGGTCGTGCACGATCAGCGGGTGGGTGTTGCCGTCGCCCGCGTGGGCGATGACGGAGACCAGCACATCGTTGCGTTCCCCGATGGCGGCCACGCCGGTGATGAGCTCACCGAGCCGGGGCAACGGCACACCGACATCCTCGAGCAGCAGCGACCCGATCCGTTCCACCGCCGGAATCGCGAACCGGCGCGCGGCGGTGAAGGCTTCGCCTTCCTCGGGATCGGCGGTGTGGAAAACCTCTGTCGCCCCGGCCTTTTCGCAGAGTTCCAGCATCGTCTGAGCTTCGTGCGTCGCGTACTCGCCCGGTGCGTCCGACCGGGCGACGAGCAGCGCGGCGGCGGTGCGATCCAACCCCATCCGCATCTCGTCCTCGACGGCGTTGATCGCGACGGTGTCCATGAACTCGAGCATCGCGGGCCGCAGCGCCGAGGTGATCGCGAGGATCGCGTCGGTGGCGGCGGTGAGGGTGGCGAATCCGGCGACCACGGTGGCCTGCGGCGGTTGGGCGGGCAGCAGGCGCAAGGTGAGTTCCGTGATGACCCCGAGAGTGCCCTCACTGCCGACGAACAGCTTGGTCAGCGACAACCCCGCCGAGTCCTTCAGCCGAGGCCCGCCGAGCCGAACCACGGTTCCGTCGGCGAGCACCACCTCCATGCCGAGCACGTAATCGGTGGTCACTCCGTATTTCACGCAGCACAGCCCACCCGCGTTGGTTGCCGCGTTCCCACCGATCGAGCACATCTCGAACGACGACGGGTCCGGCGGATACCACAACCCTTCCGCCGCGACGGCCCGCTTCACCTCCGCATTGAGCAGACCCGGCTGCACCACCGCTGTCCGCGTCACGGGATCGACGCTGATCTCGCGCATCAATTCGGTGGACAGCACGATCCCGCCGTCGACCGCCGTCGCGCCACCCGAGAGCCCCGACCCCGCCCCGCGCGGCACCACCGGCACCCCGCGCGCCTGTGCCCAGCGCAGCGTGGCCGCCACATCGGCGGTGCTGCGCGCCCGCACCACCGCGACCGGCGTTCCCGCCTCGGGATCACGGGCCCAATCCTGCCGATACCCCTCCATCACGTCGGCATCGACAACAACAGCCCCCTCGGAAACCTCCGAAACCAGCGAATCCAGATCCACCCGGCGATCGTCCATTCCCAACGCTAACCCGACCAGGCCCTCTCGAGTATGCGATCACCACGCTCTGGTGGCGGCATCGTTGGAGAGCCGAACCGTGGTGATCAACCGTCCAGATGTGATGTGCGCCCGAACAGGGCCGCGCGGACATGATTGTGATTCGGCGCGGCTGGTTGGTGTATACGGCGTCCGAGTGGTCACAATGCAGGGAGGGTGTGATTTGTCGGGGCGCCCGGCGTGTTTTCTTGTTCCGTTGCCTGCGCATCGCGTACGCGATGTCGTTGTGCCGCACCGTTTTTCGCAGGGAGGATCGGATGATGAGGGAACCTCGGGACCGGGCCGAGCTGGTCGGCGCGCTGCTGGGCGCCGATATCGAGGCCGACGCGATGCGTCGCGTGTACGCGGGCGACCACGACGACTGGATGACGGCGCTCGAGTCGACGGGTCTGTTCGATCTGCGCGCGCTCGCCGAGATCGCGAGCTCGTGGGCCGCCGACCCGCGCGTACTGCGTGACGCGCTGCTGGCCGAGGCCGACGAATTCACCCGCCGCCGTTGCCTCGCCGAGTGGGCGGCGCTCGAGCGCGGTCCGGTCGTGGCCGTCGGCCGCTAGCGCTCGGGGCGTTCGCCCGTTGCTCACCTCGATGTCATGTGCCGCTGGCAGGCTGGCCGGGTGGAGCAGCAGGCGAGTGTCACCGATTCGGCCGCCGACCGGTTCACCCGCTGGTGCGAGGGCGTTGTCGCCCGGTTGCCGTGGGGACTCGACCGGTACGTGCCCGCCACCTTCCTCGGCTTCGCCCTCATCAACAGCTTCACCTTCGGCGTCGATCTGCTGCTGCTCACCCTGCTGCACGACGGATTCGATCTGCCGGTGTGGTTGTCCATCACGTGCGCCTATATCGTCGCGTTCGGCCTGAGTTTCCTGCTGAATCGCACCTTCAACTTCCACTCGCACGCCCCGATGGGCAAGCAGGCGGCGGTGTATGTGGTTGTGGTTGTGGTGAACTATCTGGCGTTCATCCTCGGCGTCGGCTCGGGTCTCACCGCGCTCGGCGTGCAGTACCACGTGGCGCGGTTGCTGGCCGGTGGATGCGAGGCCGTGTACATGTACTGCGCGATGCGCTGGATCGTATTCCGCAAACGGACACCGGCACCCGACCTGGCCGAGGCCGACACCGCACGCTGAGACCCTCAGTGTGACCCGCGCAGCACCTCGGTGTGCTCGCCGTCGACCACGACGACATCGTCATCGGTGAGCGCCCAGTGCGGAACGCCTTCTTCCTGGTAGCGCGCAAGCAATTTCGCCGATTCCCCGTCCGGATCGGTGGCCGAGTCCAGGTGCACGACCAGCTGCCGATCCACCAGCCCGAGCCCGTCCCATCGCGGAGCCGCCCCGGTGGTGGGCAACACCTCGCCCGGGTCGTCCATCGTCTCCAGCCCGTGCAGATCGGGCGTGAGCAGGCAGGCGCCCGCGCTGTACCCCGCGTAGGTCAAGACGTCCTCGCGTAGCAGTGCGGGAAGTACCGAATCGGCTCCGCTGCGGGCGAATTGGGCACGCAGCACGAAGGTGTTACCGCCGCGCACCCACACCATCGAATATTCGCGCAGCCGACGCTCCAGCTGCGCGGGCTGCCCGACGTACTCGCGAAGGTCCAGCACCTCGGGCGAATAACCCTGCCTGCGTAGGGGTTCCATGTCGCTGGCGACCGCCGACGCCCAGGCGGCGGGCCAGGCATCACACGCGTTCGGAATCACCGCGACCTTGCCCTTGCCACCCGCCAGCGTGGCGAGCCGCTCGGCGAAACCGCCGAATCGGTAGGAGGCCAGGAACAACCGCATCAGATGGTGAAGGCCAGATTCTGGACGAGCCGGTCGCCGAGGGCGGCATCGCCTTCGACGACCACCTTCCCCGGGTGCGTCGCCGCCGACTGCCTGCCACCACGCAGACGCGCGAAAAGCCCCGAGTCCAAACGGATCACGGTTGTCGGCTCGCCGTCGGCTTCGTCGAGCACCGAACCGCGCCCGCCCTCCACCGCGAGGTGCACCTGCCGGGTCACCGGACCGGTGAGGTCGAGTGTGATCCGCGAACCATCCGGTGCCTTGGCGCCTTTCACCACCGCGCGCCCGAGCCCGAGCGTGAGTTCGGTGAACGCCGCCTCCGCTCGCGCACCGCCCTCGTCGACGCTGCGGCCGATCCCGTCGGCCAGGTCGAGTTCGTGCATCCAGCAGTCGAACAGGCGCACCCGCATGAACCGGCCGTAGGCCACCTGCCCGACCGGCGACACCGTCGGCGCCTCCCACTCCTCGTCGGTCATGGCAACAAGGGCGGCCCGGCGCAGCTCGGTGACCTCGTCGAACAGCGCGAGCAGGCGTTTACCCGACAGCGGCCGCAACCGGTCGACCCAGATCTCGTTGAGCACGGCGACCTCGTTGCGCACATGCGGCAGCGTGCGCACATCGGTCTTGGGGCGCAACGGATCATGGGCGGGCGGGGTACGCCCGAGCAACCACGATTCGGTACCGATCACATGCGCGACCACATCGAACAGCGTCCAGCCGGGCAGGGGTGACGGTCGGCGCCAGGCCTTTTCGTCGAGGTCGGCGACCAAGGTGGCGATGGTCTCCCACTGCTGGGCGAGCAGATCGGTGAGCAGTTCGCGCGGCGGTGTCGGTTCGGTCATCCTTGTACTCCTTCTGCTTCGCTCGACGGGCCAGGCCGATCGGGTTGCCGCCCCGACGTATTCGCCTCGGCGTCGAGCGCGTCGATGCCCGCGCGGATCGCCGCCGCCGTCGAGGTGGGTTCGTGCGGACGTCGCAGCAGGAACCCCTTGGCGAAACCGAGTTTGTCACCGTGCTTGCGCGGCACCACGTGCAGGTGCACATGGCCGACGGTCTGGAAGGCCGCGGTGCCGTCGTTGATCGCGAGATTGGCGCCGTCGCTGGCCAGCCCACTCCGGCGCAGGGCGCGGGCCAGGCGATGACCCACACGGAAGACCTGCGCGCCGAGATTGGGATCGAGGTCGTCGAGTTCGGTGGCGTGGGTCTTGGGAACCACAAGGGTATGGCCTCGCGTGATGGGCCGGATGTCGAGGAACGCGCAGACGGCGTCGTCCTCGTAGACCTTGGTCGCCGGCGCGGCACCGGCCACGATCCGACAGAAGACGCAGTCGTTCACACCGTGAACCCTACGGCGTGGCCCTCGGGACGCAACAGTCCTTGCATGACACACGTCACGTCCCGCTCGGTGGTCGGCCGTCCTACCCGCACTCTCACGTCCAGGTAAGTATCGGACCTGCTTGTGCGTTCTTGTCCTCGCCTACCTGCGGCTACGAATGTGTAGTCAGGCGCCACCCGGCGCCCGGCGGGCCGAGGAAGTGGCTGTCGCTGCGGAAACAGGTCCGCTCTGTCCGTTTTGTGGTCAAGAGTCCAGTTCTCCGCTGTGACGGGCATCTCCGCTAGGCTCACCGCGAGCCGAGTACAGTTGCGAGGATTTCAGTTGAACTTACTGACCGGTAACGTCGGCTGAACCGTTGTTCCCAGGCTCGAAGCCAGCACGAAAAGGAAGTCTGACTAGTGGAGACAACGCAAAACGTTGGCGAGGACTCGCCGCGCGGCGCGCGTGTCGGAGTCGTTCGCGAGTCCGGCGTGGGTGAGCGGCGAGTCGCCCTGGTACCCAAGATCATCCCCACCCTGTCCAAGCAGGGTGTCGAGGTGGTCGTGGAAGCCGGTGCGGGCCTCGGCGCGCTCATTCCCGACGCGGCCTATGTAGAGGCCGGTGCGACGATCGGCGATCCGTGGTCGGCCGATGTCGTGGTGAAGGTGGCTCCGCCCAGCGATGCCGAGGTGGCCAAGCTGTCCTCCGGGCAGACGCTGATCGGCTTCCTCGCGCCCCGCAACGCGGAGAACCAGATCGGTGCGCTCGAGGCGGCCGGAGTGCAGGCCTTCGCGGTGGAGGCGATTCCGCGTATCTCGCGTGCGCAGGTGATGGACGCGCTGTCCTCGCAGGCCAATGTCGCCGGGTACAAGGCTGTGCTGCTCGCCGCATCGGAGTCGACCCGGTTCTTCCCGATGCTCACCACCGCGGCTGGCACCGTGAAGCCCGCGACGGTTCTCGTGCTCGGTGTCGGCGTGGCAGGCCTGCAGGCGCTGGCGACCGCCAAGCGTCTCGGTGGTCGCACCACCGGTTACGACGTGCGTCCCGAGGTCGCCGACCAGGTGCGTTCAGTCGGTGCGCAGTGGCTCGACCTGGGTATCGACGCCGCCGGTGAGGGTGGGTACGCCCGCGAGCTCACCGAGGAGGAGAAGGCCAAGCAGCAGCAGGCGCTGGAAGACGCGATCAAGGGTTTCGACGTGGTCATCACGACCGCGCTCGTGCCGGGTCGCCCGGCGCCGCGCCTGGTGACGGCCGCAGCGGTGGAGGGCATGAAGCCTGGCAGCGTGATCGTCGACCTGGCCGGGGAGACCGGTGGCAACTGTGAGCTCACCGAGCCCGGCGAGATCGTCGTCAAGCACGAGGTGACCATCGCCTCGCCGCTGAACCTGCCCGCCACCATGCCTGAGCACGCGTCGGAGCTGTACTCCAAGAACATCGCCGCGCTGCTGGAACTGATGCTGGTCGACGGCAAGCTCGCGCCCGATTTCAGCGATCAGGTGCTGGCCGATTCCTGCGTCACTCGTGAGCGCAGCGACAAGAATGAATCGAGCGTGGAAGCCTGATGTACACCGAACTTCTCGCCAATATCGCCATTCTCGTGCTGTCCGGCTTCGTCGGCTTCGCGGTGATCTCCAAGGTCCCCAACACCCTGCACACCCCGCTGATGTCGGGCACCAACGCCATTCACGGCATCGTCGTGCTCGGTGCGCTGGTGACGCTGGGCAACGTGAAGGATCCCTCCCTGCTGGTCCAGGTGATCCTGTTCGTCGCCGTGGTGTTCGGAACGCTGAACGTCATCGGTGGCTTCGTGGTCACCGACCGCATGCTCGGCATGTTCAAGGGTAAGAAGAAGGCGGCCGAGTGATGCACGCAGTCGACAACATGACCTACCTGGTCAACGGCCTCTACATCGTGGCCTTCTCCATGTTCATCTACGGCCTGATGGGGCTCACCGGTCCCAAGACCGCCGTGCGCGGCAACCAGATAGCGGCCGTCGGTATGGCGATCGCCGTGATCGCCACGCTGATCTCGATCCGGCACACCGCGATGCTGAACTGGATCCTGATCGCCGGTGGCCTGATCGTCGGTGTGGCACTGGGTGTTCCGCCCGCCGTGCGCACCAAGATGACCGAGATGCCGCAGCTGGTCGCGGCGTTCAACGGTGTGGGTGGTGGCACCGTCGCGCTCATCGCGTGGGCCGAATTCATCGACAGCTCGGGCTTTTCCGCGCTGCACGACGAACCGACCATCCACATCATCATCGGTTCGCTGTTCGCCGCGGTGATCGGCTCGATCTCCTTCTGGGGCTCGATCATCGCCTTCGCGAAACTGCAGGAGATCCTGTCCGGCAAGCCGATCGGCATCGGCAAGCTGCAGCAGCCGCTGAACCTGCTGCTGCTGCTCGGCTCCATCGTGTGTGCCGTGGTGATCGGTCTCGGCGCCAACGACGGTGGCGTGTCGCAGCTCTGGATGATCGCGCTGCTTGTACTGGCCGGTGTGCTCGGCCTGATGGTTGTGCTGCCCATCGGTGGCGCCGATATGCCGGTCGTCATCTCGCTGCTCAACGCCCTCACCGGTCTGTCGGCGGCGGCCGCCGGTCTGGCGCTGAACAACACCGCCATGATCGTGGCGGGCATGATCGTCGGCGCGTCCGGCACCATCCTCACCAACCTGATGGCCAAGGCCATGAACCGGTCCATCCCCGCGATCGTGGCCGGTGGCTTCGGTGGCGGCGGCGCGGTCGCCGCGGGTGCCGGTGGTGAGGCCAAGTCGGCCAAGGCCACCTCGGCCGCCGACGCCGCGATCCAGATGGCCTACGCCAACCAGGTCATCGTGGTCCCCGGCTACGGCATGGCCGTGGCCCAGGCCCAGCACGCGGTCAAGGAGATGGCAGGCCTGCTCGAAGGCAAGGGTGTCGAGGTCAAGTACGCGATCCACCCCGTCGCCGGTCGTATGCCCGGGCACATGAACGTGCTGCTCGCGGAGGCCGAGGTCTCCTACGACGCGATGAAGGAAATGGACGACATCAACGGTGAGTTCAACCGCACCGATGTGGTCCTGGTGATCGGCGCCAACGACGTCACCAACCCCGCCGCCCGCGAGGACCCGTCCAGCCCGATCTACGGCATGCCGGTCCTCAATGTCGACCAGGCCAAGAGCGTCATCGTGCTGAAGCGCTCGATGAACTCCGGCTTCGCCGGCATCGACAACCCGCTGTTCTACGCCGACCACACCTCCATGCTGTTCGGCGACGCCAAGAAGTCCGTCGGTGCTGTCACCGAGGAACTGAAGGCGCTGTAAGACAAGCGAATCACGCACGAAAGGCCCCGCCGGTATTGCACCGGCGGGCCTTTCGCTGTTGTCGGCGAGCGGGTTCGCCGCTGCGTTCGCGACGCACCTCTGCCAGGGTATGACTGTGGCGGATTTCGATGACGATCTGATCGACCGCGATGATCCAGGGGTGCTGATCGATGGGGAGACCGGGCGATTGTCGTACCGGGGCGTGCCGTTCACCGGGTATGTCGAGGTCGGGTCGGCGGGTGGGCCGTGTGAATTCTGGAGCTATGTCGACGGTGACAGAGATGGCACCTGGACAGGGTGGTACGCAAACGGCGTCGAACGGTATGACGGAATGTTCACCGCGAACCGTCCCCACGGCGTGTGGGAGGAGCGGTATCCGTCTGGCCGTCTCCGTCGTGTCGACCGGTACGACTTCGATGACGGGCTGGAGTCGTCGGTGGTTTATGACGAGGACGGGCAGATCATCGAGATCTGGGACGAGTTGACGCGCAAGGGGGTTCCCCGCGACGCGGTCGACGTAAGTGATCCGCTGTTGTCGATCGACAGTGGGTGCGGTCGCGCCGACTACGACGGTGTCCCGTTCAGCGGCTCGGTGATCGAGCGGATCGGGGCGAGTGGTCCGATCGTCGGGCTGGAGACCTATGTGGACGGACGGCGCGACGGACCGATCCGCAGTTGGTATTTCACTGGTGGGATACGGAGTTCTGGGGCGTACTCCGCCGGTCGCGCGGTCGGGCTCTGGGTGGAATACGCCCAGGACGGAAAGCTGGTCAGCGAGTCGGTGTTGTCGCCCGGGGGCGGCATCGTCTCGCGACGGATGGGCGATGGGCGGGAGCCGCGGTGAAATGCGAATCACCCCGCCTGCTGGGTTGCGGGCGGGGTGATCGGCGATCAGCTCACTTGAAGGTGTCGGCCAGGAGGTCGAGGGTGGCCATGGACTGGCGGTAGTCCGGGCGCTTGCTGGCTGCGGGGAGTTCGTAGACCTGGTTCTTCTGGAATGCGGGGAGCATGGCCAGGGCCGGGTCCTGTTTCAGGGCGGGGATGTTGCGGCCGCCGTCGAGGAGGATCACGAACAGGACGGGGGCGTCGGCGACGGTGCTCAGGAGTTCGGGGCTGAAGGTGACCCAGTCGCCTGCCTGGGTGCGGGGCGGGTTGCCCGCCTTGGCCTCGATCTTGTCGTCGATGGTGAAGCCGACGTCGGCGAGGAGGTTGGACAGCGGGGTGCCGGGGGCGAGCAGGATGGGCTTGCCGTCGGCCTGGGACTGCATCACCGAGGTCGCCCCCTGGGGGATCTTCAGCTTGGCCTTCACCTCCGCGACCCGGTCCTTGTAGGCGGTGATCATGGGCTCGACCTTGTCGGGGCGGTTCACGAAGTCGGCCACCGTCTTCAGCTGGTCCTGCCAGTTGGCGAGATCCGAGGGGACGAGGGCGGTCGGTGCGACGGCGCTGAGCTTGTCGTAGTTCTTGATGGTCTGCAGGCCGGGGAAACCGGGCCCGCCGCCGATGATGAGGTCCGGCCGCTGGGCGGCGATGAACTCCAGGTTGAGGTCGTCACCGGAGGGAACCGCTTCGGTGCCTTGCTCTTTCGCGTCGGCGGCCCAGGACGGCGGAAACTCGCCGGGTGCGAGGGTGACACCGAGGATGCGCGGATCCGCGGCCTTCACATTCGCGTCCAGGTCGTAGAGGAATCCGGCGAGGGCGCCGTTGAGCACCACGATGCGCTGCGGGTCGGCGGGCACGGTGATCTGGCCCTTGGCGGTTTCCACCTGGCGGGTGCCGGTGTCGGTCGACCCTTCGGAGGTGGAGGTGCCGCAACCCACTGCCGTCGCGGTGACCGCGACGATCAGGAGTGCGACGGCGGCGCGCATGCGGGCCGTCATTCGGTGCGCTGACATAGGAGTTGTTCCTTCTTTCTATCCAGGTGGAAGTTCAGGTGCGGATGGCGGGATCCGCGTCGATGAGCGCGGCGACCTCGATCCAGCCGGTCGGCATCGCGATCTCGTTGTGGGTGTAGGGCAGTCGCCGGACCACCAGCTGGGCGCCCGCGGCCTGCCAGCCGGTGAGCTGGGCGTGCACGCGCTCGGGTTCGAGGCCGTTGTCCGCGCAGTACAGGGCCATCGGGCCGCTGTAGGAGGGGGATTCCGACTCGGTGACCATGCGCAGCAGTTCGGTCGCGGCGTGGGTTACCACGGCTGCCAATTCGGCTGGGTACTCGTCGATTTCGGGGACGAGTGCGGCCATTCCGGAGGGATCCGCCAGGGTCGCGGCGGCCCGCTCGGTCAGGTTCGACAGCGGGTGCGAGTCGAGCAGGCCCACATAGGCGACCTGCTCACCCTCGGCTTCGAGGATGGCGGCCATGGCGTGGGCGAGATTGCCGCCCAGCGAATAGCCGAGGAAGTGGTACGGGCCGTGCGGTTGGATGCGGCGGACGGCGGCCAGGTAGTACCGCGCCAGGTCGTCGAGGGTGCGGGTCCGCGTGGTCGGCTCGGTGAGGTGGGGCATCTGCAGGCCGATGATGGGTCGTTCGGCCCGCAGCAACCTCGCCAGGGGAGCGTATTTCCATGCGGTGCCGCCGATTTGGTGAACGCAGAACAGCGGTGGAACCGAGCCCTCGGCGCGCAGTTCCAGGACCGGGTCGAGGCGGCGGCCCAGGCCGGCGAGGCCGTCCTTCGGGGGTGTGGCTGGGTCGGCCGCACCGATGCGGGCTGCGAGCTTGCGGGGGGTCGAAGCGGTGAAAACGTCGTCGAGGACCACGGGTAGGTCCGCGCGGGTGAGTCGGCCGACCAGTCGCACGGCGAGCAGGGAGTGGCCGCCCTTGTCGAAGAAGTCGTCGTCTGGGTCGATGTCGGGGACCGAGAGAACAGCTGCCATTGCGGCGCGAATGGTGTCGACATTCTCGTCGTGCGTTCTGTCGACGAACTGGGCCGAGTGGCGGAGGGGCTTGTCGCCGGTGACAGCGTCGAGAGGTGCCCTGGTAGCCGTTGCCTCGGTGTCGAGTTCGTGGGTGTTGCCGCCCGGGGTACGTGACTCCGGCGCTGGGAGTGCCCGGCGATCGATCTTCTCCGTCGCTGTGCGAGGGATGTGATCCAGTACGACGACGGCAGCGGGAATCATGTAGGCGGGCAACTTGTTTCGGAGCCGGTCGCGAATCACGTCTGTCTCGAGCGTGATTCCGGACTTCGCCATGAGGTAGGCGACCAGCCGCTGATCGCCCGGTGTGTCCTCGCGCAGCTGCACCACCGCGTGAGCCACGCCGGGGCACGTGAGCAGGGCCGATTCGATATCGCCCAGTTCGATGCGTTGGCCGCGCAACTTCACCTGGCTGTCGGTCCGGCCGATGTAGTCGAGTTCACCGTCGGTGTTCAGTTTCACCAGATCACCTGTGCGGTATATCCTTTCGCCGCTGCCGAACGGGTCGGCGACGAACGCCGCGGCGGTCAGGTCGGGGCGGGCCAGATAGCCGCGCGCCAGCCGCACTCCGGTCATGTAGAGCTCACCGACGGTGCCCTCGGGCACGGGGTGCAGCCGGTCGTCGAGGATGCGGACGGTGTCGGCGGGTGCGCCGATCGGGACCGACGCGGTGTCGGCGTCGACGGTCTTGTGGAAGGTGAAGCCGATCGCGGCTTCGGTGGGACCGTAGAAGTTGTACACAGCGGTACCGGTGAGTTCGCGCATCCGATGTCCCGTCGCCGGTGGCAGCACTTCACCGCCGGTGAGGACGCAGCGAAGGTCCACGCATCCCGAGAGGTCGGCCTCCTCGGCGAGCACGGTGAGCATGGAGGTCGTCATCCACATCGCGGTCACCCGCTCCGCGCTCATGAGTTGTGCCTGGTAGTACGGGTCGCGGTGGCCGCCGGGGCGGGTCAGCACGATCCGGGCGCCGACGTGCAGCGGCAGGAACATCTCCATGAGCGAGGCGTCGAAGATCGGCGGGGTGCGGTAGAGCATGGTGTCGCCCGGCCCGAACCGGACCTCACGCTGCAGCCATTCGAAAGTGGAGATGATCGCGGCGTGCGACAGGCTCACCCCCTTGGGCACACCCGTGGAGCCGGAGGTGAACAGGAGGCAGGCGGTATTCGCCGGGCGCAGCGGTGCGAGGCGGTCCGCATCGGTGAGCGGAGTATCGGCGAGTTCTTTCTGCGTGGAGTCGTCCGAGCGCTCGTCGACCATCGCGCGAATGTCGTCGAGCGAGCTCAGAACCATTGCAGGAGAAGCGGTATCGACAATCTTTTGGATGCGCTCTGCCGGCTGTTCCGGGTCTATCGGGAGGTAGACACCACCGGCACGGCAGACCGCATGCGCCGTGACGACGGAATCGATGGTGCGCGGCATGGCCACGCCGACCACGGTCTCGGGACCGACACCTCTCGAGATGAGCCACCGGGCAAGTCGATTCACCCTGGCGTCGAATTCACCGAAGTCGATCGTGACGCCGTCCGCGGTCACCGCCGGGGCTGTCGGATCGACAGCGATGCCCCACTCGGCCAGGGTGGTACCGCTCGGAGCTGCCACGATCGGACGACTGAGCAAGGCCCCATTGTTGAGCGGAGCAGTAGATCGGGCGGCAGTGTCGACACCGGCTACCGCTGGAGTGCCGTCGACGGCTGGTGCGGTGGGCCGCGCTGTGACGATCGGCTCGGCAAAGGCTTCTGGTGGCGGTGCGATGGGTCGCGCAGGCACGGCCAGGTGAGTGAGGGGCTTGATGAACTGGGTCGCGGGGGTTTCGGGGTTGGTGGTGATCGCCGTCAGCGTGGTGGTGATCCGGTCGGCGATGTGGGCGAGGGTGGTATCGGGGATGACGCTGCGGTCGTACCAGATGACCAGCGTCAGGTGGTCGCCCGGCGGGGCGATCAGGGTCAGTGGGTAGTGGGTGTTGCCGTGGTTGTGGAATTCGCCGAGACGTAGGTCGTGGGAGTCCGGTTGTCCCGGGCCGGAGTTGGGGAAGTTCTCGAAGGCGACAAGGGTGTCGAAGAGGGTACCGAGGCCGGCGACCCGTTCGATCTCCGCCAAGCTCGCATGGTCGAAGTCCTGCATGGCGAACTGGTTTTCCTGCAGGTCGGCCCACTGGTCGAGGAGCGGACGGGCGTCCAAGGTGCAGCGGACGGGCACGGTGTTGGCGAACAGACCGACCATGCCTGCGACGCCGGGGAGTTCAGCCGGGCGGCCGGAGACCGTCGCGCCGAACACGACGTCGCTACGTCCGGTCAGAGCGGCCAGGACCAGCGCCCAAGTGCCCTGCACCAGGGTGTTCATCGTCAGACCGCGTCGGCGACCCAGTCCGGCCAGCGCGGTGGCGAGCGAGGTGGGTAGCGCGACCTGCCATTGCCGGAATTCGCGCTCGCGAGATGAGTGGGCCGCGTCGGTGGTCGAATCGCCGACCAACGTTGCTGTTTCGAGCCCGGACAATCGCTGCGCCCAGGCGGCGCGCACGGCCTCGCGGTCGCGGGTGTCGAGCCAGGTCAGGTAGTCGCTGTACCGGGCGGCCGGGGGAAGTTCGTCACCGTGATAGGTGGCCAGTACCTCGCGCAGCACGATCGGGGTCGACCAGCCGTCGATCACCAGGTGGTGGGTATTGAGGACCAAGCGGTGGGTGTCGCCGGGCAGGCGAATCAGCATGGCGCGCAACATCGGTGACCGGTCGACCGCGAACCGGTGCCGGATTGCTTCGGCTTCGAGGCGGTCGGCGGCGGCCTGTGCGGCGCGCAGCGGAAGATCTGAGAGGTCGACCTCACGCCAGGGCATGCCGACCGAGCGCGGAACCGCCTGCACCGGCTGGTCGAGGTCCTCGTAGTGGAAGGCGGCGGCCATGGTGGAGTGTCTGCCGACAACGGTGTCGAAAGCCGCCGACAACCGTGGGCCGTCGAGTGGACCGTGCAGGTCGACGCGGGCGCTCAGGGTGTAGACGTCGTCGGCGCCGTCGCGAATCGCGTGGAACAGCAACCCTTCCTGCAAGGGGGAGAGGGGGAGCAGTTCGGCCAGTGGGCCGTGCGTGTCCTCCAGCGCGTCGATGGTGTCCTGGTCGACGATCACGCCGGGGCAGTCCGACGGTGTGAGTCCACCGGGGTACAGCCTTGCGTGGGCGGCGAACGCCTCCAGCGCGAGTTCGAAGTACCGCTGGATTTGCGTGACCTGGTCGGCGCCGAGGATCCGGCTCGCGGCTGTCCACTCCACGGCCAGGCGCGGCGCACCGGCCTGCGCGGCTTCATGGACGAAGACATTGAGCGAAAGCACTTCGGTGAGTGCCTTTTCCGGTGGTTCCGTGACCGCGAAAGCGTCGTGCTCCGGCAGGCTCCAGCCCGAAGTCCCACCACCACCGAAGCGGCCGAGGTAATTGAGCAACACCTCGGGTGCGCGTCGGTCGGCGAAACGCGGTGCCGTCTCGGGGTCGAGCCTGCGCAACACGCCGTAGCCCACGCCATTCCCAGGAACAGCGCGCTTGGCCTCTTTGACCGCCCGCAGCAGGTGTCCGGCCGCCGCACCCCCGGACAAGGCCTCGGTGAGTCCGGCGGGGTCATCGATGCCCGTCGCAGGCGTCCACACCGGGAACTCACTGGTGAACCAGCCGACGGTACCCGCGAAGTCGGTGTCGGGACGCAATGCTTCACGCCCGTGACCCTCGACGGTGACCGGCCTGCCCCGCTCGAGCGCCTCGCCGCGCTCGTGCCGCCAAGCGTTGAGTGCGAGCATGAGTGCGGCGAGCAATACGTCGTCGGTCTTCGCTCGGTAGGCGGTCGGCAGTGTGGTGAGGAAGGCTTCGGTGATCGCCGGCGTAGCGAAAGTTCTTGTCTGCTCGGCGCTCTCGACAAGATCGACAGCGGGATCGAGCGTCCTTTCCCCGAGGGGTGCGACGCTCTCGGCGCCGAGTGCGCGCTCCCAGTGCGTCAGCTCGGCGCGGTACTCACCCGCAACACCGGACTCGGCGAGCAGCGTGGCGTATCGCCGCCACGAACTTCCCTTTCCAGCCAGCCGCGCGGGGCGTTCTTCCCGCGCGGCGGAGCAGCCCTCATACAGCTCGGGCACCAGGATTCGCCACGAAACACCGTCTACCACCAGGTGATTGGCGACCAGCACCAACCGATCGGCGACGCCGGGCCCGCCACGTACCAGCGCGGCACGAATCTGGACACCCTCGGCAGGCGCCAATTTCCCTGCCAGCGCGAATGCCACCGACTCGACCAGCGCAGCCATCCCACCATGCCTCGGCAACGAGTCCCCACGGGATGTAACGGCACCGACGTCCGCGCGCCTCGACTCGGCGTACTGCGGCGCACCGGCATGTCGTGGTTGCGTTGTCGCGCTGACTGTTCCGTCGAGGTGAGTGGTCGGCACAGTCGCCATGTCTGTCGCAACAGCGGTCGTGCGTTGTGGAGCAAGCGCTGTCTCCGGTGGCGTGGACGCCTGCGTCTCTGGTGGCGTGGACACCCGCGCTTCCCGTGGCGTGGACACCGTCGTCGCGGTCTCTACGCGGGATTCCTCTGTAGGCGCGTGCGTATCCGTCGTCCCCATGCTTGTCGGGATGAGCTCCGCGCCGCGGGTGAGGGAAGGTGCGTCAGGATCATGCGCCGTGGCGTGAACATCGCTGAGCAGCTGGTTCTCGCCGGGAACGATCTCGCGGACCAGATCGGACGCGCGCACCGTGCCCACTGCGGCGACCTCGAGCCGGGCGTCGGGGCCGGATCCGTCGAGGACGAGGCGGAGGGCGTCGTGGCGGTCGAGGAGGGTTTGCAGGCCGGTGGTGAGGTGGTCGACGGTGAGGTCTTCGTGGAGGGTGAGGGCCGTCCACTGGGCGTAGCCGGCGATGGTGCCGGAGTCCGCGTTCGCCTCGAGTAGGGCCGCCACCATGGGCGGGATCGGGACGGGGCCGGTCGGCTCATCCGGGGTCACGGTGGCGGTCCGGGCTTGTGCCATCTGGGAGGTGGCGGCGATGGTGGCCAGGTCGCGTTGGGCAAGAAGCGTTTTCGGCTGGATATCCCAGCCGAGGGCGCGGAGGCGGCTACTCACGCCGATCGCGGTGATGCTGTCGCCGCCGAGGCCGAAGAAATCGTCAGTCGCGTTGACCCGCGCCAGGCCGAGGACCTCGGCGACGATTCCGCACAGTGCCCGCTCCTGTTCGGTGCGGGGCGGTCGGCCGGTCGAGGTCAGCTGGGGTGCGGGGAGGGCGGCACGGTCGAGTTTGCCGTTGACGGTGGTCGGTAGGGCGTCGAGGATCACCAGGGCCGAGGGGACGAGGTGGTCGGGGACCAGGGTGGTCAGCAGCTGACGGAGCCGGTCGGCGTCGAGGGTGCGGCCGGTCTCGGGGACCAGGTAGCCGATCAGTCGAGTGCTGTCGCCGGACTTGCGGATGGTGGCGGCCGCTGCGGCTACGCCGGGCAGCGCGCCGAGCGAGGCTTCGACCTCGCCCAGCTCCACGCGGTAGCCGCGCACCTTGATCTGGGAATCGGCGCGCCCGAGGTAGTCGTAGCCGTGGCCGGGGAGCCAGCGTGCCCGATCGCCGGTGCGGTACATGCGTTCCCCGGACGCGAACGGATCGGCGACGAACCGCTCCGCCGTCACCACCATGCGCCCGAGGTAACCGCGCGCCAATTGCGGCCCCGCCAAGTACAACTCGCCGATCTCACCGTCGGGCACCGGCTGCAACGCGCCGTCGAGCAGATAGGCACGGGTGCCCGCGAGCGGTCCGCCGACGTGCGGCACGGTGCCGGTCACCGGCGCACTCAGCGCGTCGACGGTGGCCTCTGTCGGCCCGTACATGTTGCGGGCGAACACCTTCGACGCAACGATGGCCGACCACAACGCGGGCGGTGTCGCCTCACCACCGAGCAGCAGCAGCTCGGGGCGGTGCGCGTTGCCGAGCAACCCGTTGTCGATCAGCGCGGTCGCCATCGAGGGAGTGGTGTCGACGACATCGATGCGGTCCGTCCGCAACGCCGCTACCTGCGCGGACGCGTCCTTCTGAATATCGGTGTCGTACAGATGGATCCGGTGCCCGCACCACAGCCACAAGAGCTGATCCAGCGCCGCGTCGAAAGCGAAGGAATAGGTGTGGGCCACATGCAGCTGCCGCCCGCCCACTCGCGCGGCGGTGTCTGCGTAGACAGTGCACCGGTGATGGTGCAACAGCTGAGCCATCGCGCCGCACGAAATCTGCACACCCTTCGGCCTGCCGGTGGAGCCGGAGGTGTACACGACATAGGCGAGATGTCCGGCTGAACGAGGCGCGGCGAGTTCAGCCATCGACAGCGGCCCGCTCGGCAGGCTGGTGATGGCTGCTCGAACCTCGTTGTCCGACAACAGGAGTATTCCCGTTGCCACATGGCGGTTCACCACGTCGCCAGTCATGGACAGGGCGTCCGCCTGCGCTGCGGCCCTAGTCCTGCTGGGAGTCGAAGACGGTACGCCGGGCTGCTTCGGTGCGGCGTCTGTGTTGCTGGGCGCTGTGGATGGTGTGCCGCCTTGCGTCATGGCGTTAGTCGCGGCCGGAGGGGAGGACGGTGCTTGCCCCTGCGCTGCAAGCACCGCGTCAGCGTCGCCGTCGTCTCGGAGGGGCGCAGCAGGCGAGTCGGTCGCCCGCTCGTCGGCGGTGCGCAGCGAGGCCGATGTCGCTTCAGCGTCGGAGGTCCGGTCCGTGATCCCGTCAGTCGCGAGCTGATCCGCGAAGACTGCTCGCGCGACAACGTCGTCCGTCACAATCAGGACAGGATCGGCGTCTTCGATGATGTCTGCCAGGCGCTGGGCGGGGTGGGTGATGTCGAGCATCAGGAAGGCCGCGCCCGCGTGTTGGACTGCCAGCAGGGCGATCACCAGGTCGACCGAGCGGGGGAGGGCGATACCGACGATGTCCTCGGGGCCGACGCCTCGGCCGCGCAGGTAGCGCGCGAGCTGGTGCACGCGGGCGCCGAGTTCCGCCGCGGTGAGCCGGTGGGTGCCGTCGACGAGGACGATGTCGTCAGGCTGGGCGGCGACCATGCGGTCGAAGACCTCGACGATGTCGTCGGGAAGACCGGGCAGGGCCGCACCGGCGCGCTCGACGGCGATGTGGGCCGCGGTCTCGGCCGGGTACAGGGTGATCGCGCCGATCGGCTCGTCGGCATCGACCAGCTGAGTGATCAGCGTGACCAGCGCGTCCATCCGCCGCCGCACAGTGGCCGCGTCCAGTGACCGCGCGTCGACCTCGAAGCCGAGCTGCACGCGGTCCTCCGACAGCGGGGTGACGGTCAGGCCGAGGTCTTCGGGCGGTCCACCGGCCACATTGCGCAGGGTGCCGGTGGCACCGTCGAAATCGAGGGCGAAGTCGAAGGCCTTGAGGTTGACACCGATGCCGTGCAGCAGGGCACCGGTCTGTGCGCCACCGAATTCGCGGGCCAGGTCCTCACCGCGAAAACGCTGGTGGGCGCGCATCTCTCGCAGTGCGTCGGCCACCCGCTTGCCCAGCTCACCCAGGCGGTCCTGACCGGACACCGAAACCCGCAGCGGCAGGACGTTGACCGCCATCGACGGAGTGGTGAGGGCGGTCTTGCCGACGCGCGCCATCACCGGCAGCGCGATGACCACATCGGTCTCACCGAGCAACCGGTGCACGAACCCCGCGTAACCGGCGACGAGCACATCGGCCCACGTGATACCGGCTTCGGTGGCCGCTGTCTTGACGCGACCCATCAGGTCGGCATCGAGGACCGCGCGCACCTCGTGGGTCTGCTCGACCACGCCCTCGGGTGCCCGCCCGCGCCCGTCCAGCGGCGGCAGCGGCGTGAGCCGGTCGCGCCAGTACTCGCGGTCTTGCCGATGTGCCTGGCTCCCACGGTATTCCAGGTCTTCGGCAACGAGTGTCTCCACCAACCCCCAGCGCAGGCGCGGCGCCTCGGTACCGCGACGCAGCGCGGTGTAGTGGGCCGCGACCCGGCGCGACACCATGGCCGCGCTGTAGCCGTCGATGATCAGGTGGTGATAGAGCTGGATGCACCACACGTCGTTGTCGGTGAGGCGCAGCAGCGTGTACGTGTAGAGCTGCCGGTCGACCATGTCGCGGCAATAGGTCGCGGCGCGTTCGCGTTCGGCGGCGACGAGCCGGTGCGCCGCGGCGACCGGGTCGGCTTCGGCGCGCAGATCGACGAGTGGGCGCAGCTCCGGTTCCAGGCCGGTGATTCGCTGGCGCGGGCCGTCGGGCGTCTCGCTGAAACGCAGCCGCATCGTGTCGGTTTCGGCAATGGTGCGGCGAATCGCGTTGTCCAGCAACGGCACATCTATCGCCTCTGTACCCGAGATCTCGAGTACCTCGCCGACCAGGTAACTGAGCGACTCGGGGTCGAGCCGCTGTGCGTTCCAGATGCCCAATTGCGCTCCGGTGAGCGGTAATCCGGGATGTTCGGCGCTTACGTCGTCCCGTTCCACCGAGCCCACAGCAACTCCTTCGTCAAAGTTCTCCACCCACCCACGCGGCTGCCGGACTCGGGAAGAGTCCGGCAGCCGCGCGAGGGCGTGTCAGGTCTGTCTTGGTTCGAATGGCGGAGCGTCCGCCGACGGGTCAGGCGTCTGCTTCGACCTGCGCGGGATCGAGCTGACGCAACAGCTCCGAGGTCCCGACCACCGCCCCACACCGCCGCGCGACGTAGTTCAGTGCCATCACGTGCTCGTCGCGGCTGAAATCCGCCGTCGCGTCGTGCACGAGGAAGGGCCGCACATCACCCATGAATGCCTCGGCGGCACTGAGCATGCAGCCCATGTGTGTGTAGACGCCGGTCACCAGGAGCTGATCGCGCCGGTAGTAACCGAGCAGTTCACGCAGGTCGGTGCGTTGGAACGCGGAATAGCGCCACTTGGTCACCTGGATGTCCTGTGGTTCGGGCGCGAGGGCATTGATCACCTGTGTGTCGGCGCCCTCGGCCATCCCGCTGCCCCAGAAGTCGGCCAGAATGCCGCGTCGCGACGGGTGCTGATTGCCGGGCTGCATCGTGTAGATCACCGGGATGTCGAGCTCGTGGCAGCGGTCGCGCAACAGGGCGATATTGGCGATCAGGGTGCGGGCGGGATCGCGGTGCAGGTCGTAGGCGTCGAGGAAGTACTGCTGCATATCGTGGATCAGCAGGGCGCAACGCCCTGGTTCGGCAGTCCAATCGACCTGGTCGGCGGTGAACTCGTCGACGCCCGGCATCGGATAGGGCGCGATCGGGGGGATAGGCATGACGGTCTTTCGTTCGAACGGAAGTCGGCTCAGCAAACGGTGACGGGCAGGTCAGCGATACCGAGCGGTGCGAGGATGCGCTGGAATTTGCCGGTGGTCTCGGCCAATTCGGCGGCCGGATCGGAGGCGGCGACGATCCCGCCGCCCGCGTGCGCGAGCAGCGTGGTGCCGTGCTCGGACAGCTCGGCGCAGCGGATGCTCACCATCCATTCGCCGTTTCCGTCGGCATCGCACCACCCGACCGCGCCCGCGTAGAAACCGCGTTCGCCCTCGAGTTCGGCGATGAGACGGGCCGCCGCGGCGGTGGGTGTGCCGCAGATCGCCGGAGTGGGGTGCAGCGCTACGGCGAGCTCGAGTGCCGACGGGCCCGCCAAGGGGACGGCGGCGGTGATCGGCGTCCCGATGTGCCACATCGCCGGGGTGGACATGAGTTCCGGTGCGGGAGTGTGCACTTCGGCGCAGCGATCACGCAGCACGGTCGACACCTGATCGGTGACGAAGCGGTGTTCGGCCAGGTCCTTGGTCGAGCCGAGCAGCGTCTCGGCGGCTACTCGGTCTGCATCGGCGTCGTCGAGTACCCGGCGGGCCGAGCCGGCCAGCGGATAGCTCACGACGCGGTTCCCGTCGCGGCGCACCAGGATCTCGGGACTGGAGCCGATGAGATGGCGGCCGGGATATCGGCCACCCGCCGCGGACAGGTCGACCAGGAAACCGTTCGACATCGGGTCCGAGGCGACCATCAGGTCGAGGATGTCCAGCGCGCGAACGGGAGTCGCCGAGCGAGCCCGAATAGCGCGTGCCAGCACGACCTTTCGCAGGGGGTGGGCGGGGTCGGCCAGCAGTTCGACCGCGGTGGCGACGCGCCTGCGGTGCTCGTCCGGTGTGGGCAGCGCCGCGTCGAAGGCGAACCGCGGCAGGGACCGCGAATCGGTCATCGACTCGCGCTCGAGCATCCGGGGTTCGTGGGGTGCGTCGGTGATCGTCACCGACTCCGGTGCCCACAACGCTGTCGGTGCGCCGGGCCGGAAGGGGAGTGCGCCGACGATGTGGCTGATCCGGCCACTGCGCAGCGCGGTGATCGCGTCGTGTGCCGAGCGGAAAACCGTCCCGCCCGCGCTGGCGGACACGGTCCGCTGCGGACGGGACAGCACAAAAGCGGGGTCTGAACTGGCGGTACTGATGGGGATCATCCTCTCGGTCACATGTCGAGCGTCGCGCCACCGTCGACCCGCAGGTCGTGCATGGTGATGTGGCGGGCGTCTTCGGACGCCAGAAAGTGGACTGCGCCCGCGATGTCGGCGGGAGTGGCGATGCGCCGCAACGGGATCCCCAGCCGGTAGGCGGCGGGATCACCGTCGAGCAGCGCGGTCTCGGCGGCGTCGTCCAGCGGTGTGCCGCCGAACATGTCGCGCAACATGGCTGTGTCGGTGGAGCCGGGGGAGACCAGATTGACCCGCACGCCGAGCGGTGCGACCTGTAGGGCAAGCGACCTGGTGAACGCGGTCGCGGCGGCCTTGGCGGCGCCGTACGCGGCCATGCCGACTCTCGGTGTGGCCGCCGCGTTGGAGGAGACCACGACGATGGACCCACGTCCGACGGCGGCCATGTCGGCGGCCGCGCGCTGGGTGACCAGCATGGTTCCGGTGGCGTTGACTGTCAGGCATCGTGCCCAGTCGTCCACGCCCAGTTCGAGGGCTGTTCCGCCTACCATCAGCCCGGCGGCGTGCGCCAACACCTCGACGCGGCCGTGTTCGGAGGTCAGGCGATCGAACGCCGCGCGCACCGCATCGGCATCGGTGATGTCGATGGTGACGCCGTGCACGGACGCGGTGCGTGCGGTGGCGAGGGCCGCGGCAGTGTCGTGCACCGTGGGATCGAGGTCCCACAGCGAGACAACCCGGTCCTCGGCAGCGAACCGCGCGGCGATCGCGGCGCCGATGCCCCCGGCCGCGCCGGTCACGACGACGATCCGACCGCGAGAATCACCATTAAACATGAGGTTAGCCTAACCTGACTGTCAGTTATTTGGTTAGCTTCCCTCATAACTTTTGGCCGAAACACCGAACCGCCTGCTCGAAAGAGGTGCTCGACTTGACCGAACCCGCCCTCGCCGGCTTCACCCCCTGGCCCGCCGACCTGGCCGACCGCTACCGCGCCCAGAATCTCTGGACCGGAGAGACTTTCGGCGAAGTCCTCGCCGCGCGGGCCGCCGCCGCACCGGACCGGATCGCGGTCCTCGACACCGCCCACAGCTGGTCTTACGCCGAACTCCGTCACCGCGCGCGTTCGCTCGCCGCCGGTCTGGCCCGCCTCGGCATCACGCCGGGCGATCGGGTGCTGGTGCAGCTGCCCAACCGGGCCGAATTCGTCGAGGTGATCTTCGCGCTCTTCGAGCTGGGCGCCCTGCCGGTGTTCTGCCTGCCCGCGCACCGTGCCGCCGAGCTGGTGCCGATCGCCGAGGCCGCCGCCGCGACGGCCGTCATCACCTGCGGAACCCATCAGCGCTTCGACTACGCGGCGCTCGCGGCGACGGTGCGGGAGAAGGTGCCGAGCCTGCGGCATGTGCTGCTCGTCCTCGACGAGGGCCAGGAACTGCCCGAGGGTGCGCGCGCTATCGCCGAATTCCGGGACGAGCCGGTGGAACTGCCGCGTCCGTCGGCCGGTGACGTTGCGTTTCTGCAGCTCTCGGGCGGCAGCACCGGTATCCCCAAGCTCATCGCCCGCACCCACGACGACTACCTCTACAGCGTGCGCCGCAGCGCCGAGATCTGCGAACTCGACAGCGACACTGTCTATCTCGCGACGCTGCCCGTTGCCCACAACTTCCCGATGAGCTCGCCGGGCATTCTCGGCGCGCTGTGGGCGGGCGGCGCGGTGGCCATGACGCCCGATCCCACACCGGCGACGGCCTTCCCGCTGATCGAGCGGTTCGGCGTCACCATCACCGGCCTGGTCCCGCCCCTGGCCCGACTGTGGACCGAGCGCGCCGAAGCCGGTGACACACCCGATCTTTCGAGCCTGCGGATACTTCAGGTGGGTGGCGCCCGCTGCCAGGACGAGCTGGCTCGCCGGATCGGTCCTGCACTCGGCGTCACTCTGCAGCAGGTGTTCGGGATGGCCGAGGGCCTGGTCTGCTACACCCGGCTCGACGACCCGATCGACGTGGTGGTGAGCACCCAGGGCAGGCCGATGTCGGAGTTCGACCAGATCGCGGTCGTCGACGACAACGGCGTCGAGGTGGTCCCGGGCGAGCAGGGAAACCTGATCACCCAGGGGCCGTACACGATTCGCGGCTACTACGACAATCCCGAGGCCGATGCCCGCAGCTTCACCGCCGACGGCTGGTACCGCACGGGCGACATCGTGTCGATCCGCCCCGACGGCAACCTCGTGGTCGCCGGTCGCGCGGGCGACTGGGTGAACCGCGGCGGCGAGAAGGTCTCCGCCGAGGAGCTCGAAGCGCATCTGCTCGAGCACCCCGGCATCCGCGACGCCGTGATCGTTGGCACGCCCGATCCGGTGCTGGGACAACGTATCTGCGCCTTCGTGCAGCCCGCCGATCCGGAGCAGCGGCCGACGCTGACCGCCGTGCGCAAGTTTGTGCGGGAGCGCGGCGTCGCGGCATGGAAGATGCCCGACGCGGTGGTCGTGATCGAAGAGTTCCCCGAGACCGGCGTCGGCAAGACCAGCCGCAAGGAGCTGCGGCAACTGCTCACCGAGGGTGTCCACGGGAACTGATCTCGCCCGGTGCCGGACGGCCGCCGCCGGCGGGTGGAGCGCGCGCGAACTCCCGCTGGGCGTAATACGCGGCAGCTGAACCGCCTCGGACGCCGACCAGGCGCGCCGAGAGTGAGTTGATTCCCCGGAGGCGGCGCAGGGCAGCCAGCGGCGGCGGCGCCAAGGGAGCCGGGGCGGCGCAAGGGTTGCGCCGCCCCGGTGCTCACGCCAGCAGTTCGATCCACGACCCGAGGACGGGTTCGCCTGCGAGCGTGGGAAAGTCGATATCCGCATGACCAGCCGACCGCCATTTCTCCACCAGCGACATGATGCGCACCGAATCGAGTCCGGCGTCGAGCAGATCGGTCTCGGCGCTCAGTTCGGTCGCCTCGACTCCCAGCACGGTGGCCACATCGGCGATCACCTGTTCGTCGGTCATGGTCATTCCTCTCGATCGAAGTCGGCGACGCCGCGCTTCCAGTAGCCGGCGATGAGCGAGTCCTTGGGGCCGATGCCGAGGTCGTCGCGGATGATCTTGCGGACACCACGTAGGCACCCGGCCTCCCCGGCCACCCAGGCGAAAACGCGGTGTCCGGCAGCCACTTTCACTTCGTGGACAGCCTGCTCGAGGATGTCGCTCGTGCCGGGTGCCGCGTCACCCCGGTGCAGCCAGCGCACGGTCACGCCCGCAGGCGGGTCGAGGGGAATCTCCTCGGCGGGTCCGGTGACCTCGATGAAGGCCCAGCCGGTGGTGTCGCGCGGCATGCGCTCGAGCCAGCGGGCGATGGCGGGCAGTGCGGTGATGTCACCGGCGAGCAGGTAGTCGTCGTAGGTCTCCGGGATGACGACCCCACCGGGGGGACCGGCGATGTGGACCTTGGTGCCCGGGGTCACCGAGGCGGCCCAGTCCGAGGCGAGACCGCCGGGGTGGATGACGAAATCGATGTCGAGTTCACCGTCCTCGACGCTGTGGCGGCGCACCGTGTACTCCCGCGAGATCGGCCGCGGATTGCCCCACTCGAGCATCGTGCCGTCGAGCTTGGGCAACCGGAGCACACCGTCCTCACCCGGGAAGATCAGGCGCACATGCTCGTCCGGCACATAGCTGTGGAACTTCGCGATGTCCGGACCGCCGAAGGTGATCCGCAGCAGCGCCGCGCCGACGGGCACGACCCGTACCACCTCCACTTCCTGCAGGCCGATCGGGTACGGCACCTTGGCGTAGTGGTCCCCGGCGAGCACCTCGGCGATGTTCGCCGCGTAGTCACTGCGATCCTTCACCGTTGTCCTTTCTGTGCAGTGGCCCGGCGACGAGCGCCATCAGGCCGGTGAGTACCAGGACGGCGACGCCGTAGAGCACGAGCGCGCGTCCTGGTTCGAAGGTCTGGCCGACGAAACCGGCCACCATGGAGCCGACGGCGGTGCCTGCGACGGACTGCACCATCAGCAGGCCCGACATCCGTCCGCGCATGTGGTCGGGCGCGGCCTGCTGCAGCATCGTGTAGCGCAGCACCATGTTCACGGCTCTGGCCAGGCCGAAGCCGGCAAGACCGAGGAACACCAGCGCGGCGTGCGACCATAGTCCGGCCGCGATCACGCCGACCGGCATCAGCCCGAGCGAGATCAGCAGCGCCCGACCGGTGTGCGCGCGCCCCATCCAGCCGCTGGTCAACGTGCCGAGCACCGCGCCCGCACCGGGCGCCGCGTAGAGCAGGCCGAGCGTGCCCGGTCCCGCGTCGAGTTCGACATCGGCGAAGGCGGGCAGCAGCACCAGTGGGCCGCTGACGAGCATCCCGATCAGCCCGGTGAGCAGAATGAGCCGGATGGACTCGTGCCGGACCGCGAACGCGATACCGGCCACCAGCTCACGCACCGGGTTATCCAAGTCGCGTTGCGGTGGCGGCGACGGGCCGATCGCGGTGATCAGCCCGACGGTCGCGGTGGTCGCGAGGGCGCAGAGGAAATAGGCCGTGGCCACACCGGTTTTCGCGACGAGCAGACCGGCGAACGCGGGGGTGATCATGGTGCCGAGGTCGGTGGTCAGCGAGACGAGAGCGCCTGCGGCTGCGACCTTTTCACGTCCGACCAGCACCGGGACCATGGCCATCAACGCCGAACCGCTCACGCCGCCCGCCAGACCGTCGACGACGGCCGCGAGATAGATGGCGGACAGGAACGGCTCGGGCAGAACGGCATTCACCCCGAGGATCAGGAAGCCGACACCGGCCGCGCTGCGCGACCACTGGATCACCGTCCGCCGGTCGTACCGGTCGGCCACCACCCCGCCCGCGAGACTGCCCGCGAACAGCGCGACCGCGGTGGTGGTGGCGACACCGGCCACCTGCACACTCGAGCCGGTCAGCTGATAGATCTGCAACGGCAGGGCGACCATCAGCAACCCGATGCCGAGCACCGACACCAGCCGCGCCGCGAACGCGCACCGGAAGGGGCGCGACGCCCGCAGCGGGCTGAGATCGATGAGCAGTCCCGACGTCACCGGAAACGTTCCACGAGCAGATCGAGTGTCGCCATGACGGTGCGGTAGTCCGGACGCGAGCTGGTGGCGGGCAGTTCGAAGACCTTGCCCGCCTGGAACGACGGCAGCGAAGCGTAGAGCGGATCAGCGCGCAGCTCCTCGAGTGAACGGCCACCGCTGAGCGGAATGGTGAACAGCACCGGCGCATCGATCACCGTGTTGAGCAGCTCCGGGCTGAAGCTGATGAAGTCGGCGCTCTGCTCCTTGGCGGGGTTACCGGCCTTGGCCTCCACCTGCGTGTCCAGCGTGAAACCGACCTCGGCCAGCAGCGCGGGCAGCGCGGCGGTCGGCACGAAGACGGTCGGCTTCTGGCTCTTGATCGACTGGAACACCGTCGTGGCGCCGACGGGCGGCTTGATCTTGCTCTTGGCCTCGGACAGCTTGGCCTGGTAGTTCGCGATCAAGGTGTCGACATTGGCAGGCTTGGCCACGGTCTCGGCGATGAACCGCAGCTGGTCCTGCCAGTTGGTCGTCTCGGTCGGCATCAGCACGGTCGGGGCGATGGCGCTGAGCTGGTCGTAGGCGTTCACCGACTGCTGGCCGGGGTAGCCCTGGCCACCGCCGATGATCAGATCGGGACGCTGGGCGGCGATGAACTCGAGGTTGATGTTGTCACCGGACGGAACAGCTTGTGTTCCCTGGGCTTTCGCGTCCTCGGCCCAGCCGGTGGGGAACTCGCCCGGCTTGGTCGGCACGCCGAGCAGACGCGGGTCGGCCGCGACGACGGGCGCCTCGAGGTCGTAGAGGTAGCCGGCCAGGTTGCCGTTGAGCACGACGATGCGCTGCGGATCGGCGGGCACCTTGACGGGGCCCTTCGCGGACGGCACCTCGCGCGGGCCGGAATCGGCGGAGTTCGACGACGAGTCACCGCACCCGGCGAGCACCGCGACCAGCGCGAGAACCGGGACGACGAGGGCGGCGCGGAGCCGGCCCGAGGAACGGTTGGTGAACATGGACGGGGTTTTCCTCATTTCTTCAGTGCACCGGTGCGGCGTTCTCGGCCAGCGGAATCACCAGTGGCGTCCCGGTTTCCGGGTCGTCGACGATGCGGCAGCGCAGCGAGAACACCTCGTGGACCAGGTCCGCGGTGACGATGTCGGCGGGGGTGCCGGTGGCGACGATCCGCCCGTCGCGCATGGCGATCAGGTGGTCGGCGTAGCGGAAGGCGTGATTGAGGTCGTGCAGTACGGCGACGACCGTGCGTTCCGATTCGCGGTTGAGGGCGCGGCACAGGTCGAGCAGCTGGATCTGGTAGGCGATGTCGAGAAAGGTGGTCGGCTCGTCGAGCAGGATGATGGGCGTCTGCTGGGCGAGCACCATCGAGATCCAGACCCGTTGCCGTTGCCCGCCCGACAGTTCGTCGACCGGGCGGGCCGACAGCTCGGTGACACCGGTGGCCGCCATCGCCGCCGCCACCGCCTCCTCGTCGGCCTTCGACCACTGCCGCAGCAGCGTCTGGTGCGGGTAGCGGCCGCGTGCGACGAGGTCGGCCACCCGGATGCCGTCGGGTGCGGTCGAGGTCTGGGGGAGCAGGCCGATCTGGCGAGCCAGTTCCTTGGCCGGATAGTCGGTCACCGGCTTGCCGTCGAGCAGTACCTTCCCCGATTCGGGAGCGAGCAGACGGGCAAGTGCGCGCAGCAGGGTGGACTTGCCGCAGGCGTTCGGGCCGATGATCACGGTGAACTTGCCGTCCGGGATATCCACGGACAGTTGGTCACTGATCGTTCGGCCCTTGTACCCGAGGCGGACCTGGTCGGCGCGCAATCGCGCGGCGTGAGTGTCGTTCATGTCGCTTCCTATTTCCGTCGCGCTTCGGCGACGAGCAGATACGCCAGGTACAGGCCGCCGATCGAGCCGGTGACGATGCCGACCGGGATGGTGGTCGGGGCGAAGGCGTGCTGGGCGATCCAGTCGCAGGTGACCAGGAGGGTCGCGCCCATCACCGCCGCCGGGACCAGGGCGATCGACGGGGTGCGGGTGAGTTTGCGCGCCAGGTGCGGCGCCGCCAACGCGACGAAGGCGATCGGTCCGGCCACAGCCGTTGCCAGGGAGGTGAATCCGACGCTGAGCGCGATCAGCCAGCCGGTGGCCTTGCCCGCGTCGAGTCCGAGGGCGCGGGCGGTGTCGTCGCCGAGTTCGAGGATCTGCAGACGCGGCGCGGCCGGGATCAGGGCCACCGCCAGCACGGCGAGCACGATCATGGTCGGCGCGACCTGCGGCCACGACAACCCGTTGAGCGAACCCGCACCCCAGGCCGCCGCCGACATCGCCGCGTCGAGATCGGCCCGCATGATCAACCAGGTGTTGACCGAGGCGAGCATCGCACTCACACCGATACCGACGATGATCAGGCGGAACCCGGTCACATTGTGCCGGAAGGCGAGCAGGTGGATGACCAGCGCCGCACCGAGGCCACCGACCATCGCGCCCGCCGCCGTCTGGAAACTCCCGCCGCCGAGGGTCAGGATCACCAGGAGCGCGCCGGTGTAGGCACCGGTGCTGAACCCGATGATGTCGGGGCTGCCCAGAGGATTGCGGGTGACCGACTGCAGGATCGCGCCACTCACACCGAGCGCCGCGCCGAGGGCGAGCGCCAGCAGGATGCGCGGCAGCCGCCAATCGAAAACCACCAGCCGATCGAAGCGTTCGTCACCGATGAACAGGGCGCGCAGCACACGCGGTGCAGGGATTTCGAAATCGCCGCTGCCCAAAGCGAAGACAGCGGTCGCGATGGCGATCACCAGGAGGGTCGCGCACACCACAACCGTGCGCACCCCGATCCGCGCCGTGATACCCGTGCGCCCCGGACGCACCACGAGCATTGCTCGTCCGAAGTCGATCCTCGTGCTCATGCCGCAGCTCCCACTCGTGAGCGGCGTGCCAGCCAGATCAGCATCGGAGCACCGAGGAATGCCGTGACCAGCCCGGCAGGGACTTCGTCGGGGCGAATGATGATGCGGCCCAGAACATCCGCGGTGAGAACGAGCAGCGGTGCCAGCACCAGTGAGTACGCGAAGATCCAGCGCTGATCGGGACCGACCAGCCAGCGGGCGATGTGCGGAACCGCGAGACCGACGAAGGCGATCGGACCGACCGCCGCCGTCGCGGTACCGCACAACAGCACCAAAGCCAGCGCGGTGAGCAGCCGTGTGCGGTTGACGTGCACGCCGAGCGACCGCGCCAGATCATCACCGAGCGCAACGGCATTGAGCGACCGCGCGCAGACGGCGGCGATCAGCAGTCCGACCACGATGAACGGCGCGGCGCCCGCGATGATGTCGAATCCACGCCCGGTGAGCGAACCGGCGTCCCAGCGCCGCATCTCGTCGAAAGCCTTGGGGTCGAGCAGGATCAGGCCGCGCGTGAGCCCGCCGAGGACGGCGGTGGCGGCCACTCCGGCCAGGGTGAGCCGGATCGGGTCGGTACCGGTGTGGCCCGCGGTGCCGAGTCGGTACACGACCACCGACACCAGCGCGGCTCCGGCGAAGCCGAACCAGACGTAGGACGTGATCTCTTCCACACCGAGCAACCCGACCGCGACCGTGATCGCGAACGCGGCACCGGCATTCACCCCGAGCAGTCCCGGGTCGGCGAGCGGGTTACGGGTGAGTCCCTGCATCAGACATCCCGCGACGCCGAGCGCCAGCCCGGCGAGCAGCCCCAGAACCGTTCGCGGCAGCCGGTATTCGGTGACGGTGACGTGGTCGGGCGTGGTCGCGGCACTGGTCAGCGCCTGCCAGACTTCGCCGACCGGAATCGATTTCGTGCCGACCAGCAGGCTCAGCAGACAGGCCGCGGTCAGCAGCGCCACCGTCAGCAACCAGCCGAACCAGCGCGGACTTCTCATCAGGGATCTCTCTCATATGGAACCGTGTCACGAGGAGGGTAGCTCATGTTTAGGTGAGCCTAGGCTTATTCAAAGTTAGCTAGGGCAAGGTCTTGATAGGTGAGCCTAACCTGTCTACAGTCCGAGCTGTTCAAGATCGGTGCGAATCGGTCACAACAGTTGATGAGGACATCCACGATGCGAAAAATGCTTGCGGCCACTGCGCTGGCCACGGCCGCGCTGGCCGTTGTCGGCGGAACGGCGAGTGCGGACACCTTCGTTCCGCTGCCCGACGGCGAGAAGGCCGGCCCCGGTGTGTTGATCAAGCGGGTGGCGGAAAGCGCCCTGATCTCGCCGTCCATGGCGGCCAACGGCGCAGGCCGCGTGGCGTGGGTGAGCGGAACCGTGCTGGCCGAGGTGGCCGAGACCCCGAAGGGTGAGCCCCGCCCGTTCGTCGGCGGCAACGGCGCGCCCGGCACCAACAACTCCTCCACGCACGGTTCTTCGCGCGTGAGCACCGGCTACATCGTCGGCTGCCAGGTGAGCATCGCCGACGACGCGATCTCGGCGGGTGTCTCGGGCGGCATCAACACCAGCGGCGTGAACGCGGGTGCCTCCATCGGCGTCAAGCTCGGCCCCGGTGAGGTGAAGTTCATCGGCATCGAGGGCTTCGACATCGTCGAGAAGGGCAACTACCACATCAGTTACAAGGACGTGGAGCTGCAGATCCAGGGCTGCGCCGGTTACGCGCAGGCCCGCGCCTACACCGTCGTGGAGATCATCGGCGACAACTACTCCAAGACCTCCCTCTACGGTGCCCCGTTCAGCATCGGCTGACCTGTCGCCCTTCTCGACGAATAGGAACAACTCCATGAGCATCTTCACGAAAGCCGGTGCCCGTCTGGCCGGCGCCGCCGCGGCCGCGACTGTCGCGCTCGGCCTGTTCTCCACCGGCGCCGCCAACGCCGACACCTTCATCCCGCTGCCGGGCGGTGAGCTCACCCAGACCCTGCCCGACGGCACCGCGGTGACCATCCGCCTGGTCGGCGAATCGGTGAACATCAGCCCCTCCATGGGTGCGACTCCCTTGCATCGCAATGTCTGGGCCTCCGGCCGGGCCGAGGTGCAGGTCCACGCCGAGCACAAGGGTGTCAAGATCTCCCCCGGATACGTCGTCGGTTGCCAGGTCGACATCTCCGGCGGCAACGCCACCGGTGGTGCCAACGGCGCGGTGAACAACTCGGGCAACGGCAGCGGTGGCGTGACCTCCGGTGGCAACCTGACCCTCGGCCCCGGCCAGGCGTCGACCTTCTGGCTGCTCCAGGTCGAGGGCCCCGATGCCTACGGCGAGGAGAGCTACGTGCCCGCCATCAAGTTCTTCGGCCAGGAAGGTTCGGTCACCTGGGCCGACTCGACCCTCGGCCTCTCGGGCTGCGCGGGTTACGCCCAGGCGCGCGCCTTCGTTTCCGTCGAGGTGACCACCCAGTTCGGTCGCTCGGAGCTGCGCCTGTGGGGCCAGCCGTTCAGCCTCGGCTGATGCCCTGGGCCCCGCGGGGAGTTGCACGCTCCCGGCGGGGCCCCGGCTCATTTCTGCTCGTCGGCACGCTCGTTCGGTGCCGGAACGTGGCGAAGCAGGACGACGACCAGTCCGGCCGCGATCGCGGTGAGTCCGATGCCGACGATCGAGTTCACCTGCAGCGCATGGGTATACGCCTCTCGTGCCGTGGCGGTCAGCTCGGCGCCGAGGGCTTCGGGCAGCATCGAGGCGACGTGCAGCGCTCCGGCGAGGGTGTCCTCGGCGGTGTGCGCGAGCTCGGTGGGCAGGCCATTCGGTAGTTCACCGGCCATCCGACCGCGATAGACCGCGGTGCCGATGCTGCCGATCACCGCGACCCCGAGCGCGGTCGACAGTTCCTGTCCCGTCTCCGAGATCGCGGAAGCGGCACCGGCACGCGCCGGGTCGACCGCGCCGACGATCAGGTCGAGGCCGAGCACGAACATCGGGCTAAGTCCGAGCGCGAACACCACCATGCCGGTGACGATCAAGCCGAGATCGTCGCCACCCGCGAGCTGGGTGAAGATCGCGTAGCCGAACATCGCGATCACCAGCCCGCCCGTCATCAGATACGCGGGACGCACCCGAGGCGCGAGGGCGCTCACCGCACCGGCCGCGAGCACCATGGCTACCGCCTGCGGCACCGTCCACAGCCCCGCCTCGAACGCCGAAAGCCCGAGCACCAGTTGCAGATACTGCGCGAGCAGCAGGAACAGGCCGCCCATCGCGAGCATGGCGACCATCAGCGCCGCGAGCGACCCGCTGAACCGGACATTGCCGAACAGTCGCAGGTCGATCAGCGGGTCGGTGAGTCGTTGCTGGCGAAGCACGAACACGGTGCCCAGGACCAGCGCGCCGACCAGAACGGCCACGGGTTCCACGGCCAGTCCGTCCTTGGCCAGTTCCTTGATGCCGTAGATGACACCCATCACCGACACCAGCGACAGCACAGCGCTGAGAATGTCGAGCTTGCCGGGGTTCGGATCCTTGTACTCGGGCAGCAGGAACGGTCCGCTGCCCAGCAGCAGCACCATGGCGGGTACAGCGACCAGGAACACCGAACCCCACCAGAAGTTTTCCAGCATGGCCCCGCCGACCAGCGGTCCGACCACCATGCCGACCATGAAACTGGTCATCCACACGCTGATCGCGGCGGTCCGCTGGCGGTCGTCGTGGAACATATTGCGGATCAAGGCCAGTGTCGAGGGCATCAGCGTTGCACCCGCGATACCGAGCAGCGCGCGCGTGCCGATGAGCATGTTCGCGCTGGTCGAATAGGCCGCGATCACCGAGGCGGCGCCGAAGGCCAGCGCACCGATCATCAACAGTCTGCGCCTGCCGATCCGGTCGCCGAGGGTGCCCATCGTGATGAGGAAGCCCGCGACGAGGAACCCGTAGATGTCCAGGATCCACAACAGCTGTGAACTGCTCGGCTGCAACGCCTCGCTGATGTGGGGGATGGCCAGGTAGAGCACGCTCATGTCCATCGAGATGAGCAGGGTGGGCAGGGCGAGGACCGCCAACCCGATCCACTCCTTGACCCCCGCGGTCGGAGTGGGTTCGTCGACCGGCCGGAGGCTCTGGGTGGAAGTCACCTCGCCGACGTTAGCGACGGATCGAGAACATGTGCCAGCGATTTTCCGGGCCCGGTGACCCAGCGCACAGCCGGGAAGTCGTTGGACATTCCGGGCCCGCGACCACGATCATTGGCGCGGTGACCACACCTATCGACCAGCTCCGGGAACCGTCGCGGGAGACGGGCGAGCCGTTTCCGTGGTCGGCGGCCATCGATTCGACCTATTCCACCCGCGACGCCATCGACGCGCTCGCGCTCGCCCCGTTCCTGCGCGGCGAGCAACCCTTCGCGCGGCAGGCCCACCTCGACCGGGTCCACCCCGATGCGCCGTTGCGGCCCGAGGGATCGACGATCCTGCGCTCGGTCTTCGACGACGACAGCAGTGCGATGCTGGCCGCCGGGGCCGGCTGGTCGCTGCGGGCGGTGCGCTGGGCGGGCGGCTCGGCGACGGTCGAGGTGACCGCCGCCAGCGACGAGCTCGCCGTCGAGGTGCTCGCGCGCGCCACCGAGGGTGCGGCCCAGGCTCGCGACACCGCGTTTACGGTGGAAATGGGCTTCTGGCACATGGATGTGCGGCGGCCCGCGCGCAGGCGCCGCCAGATCGTCGCGCCCGCGTGGCCGGAGATCCGCGACAACTACACCGCGCCGGTATCGGCGGCGTTCGACCGGCTGATGAGCCTGGGCAGCGACGACATCCGCGGCAGGCTCGTGCTGCTGCACGGCGAGCCGGGCACCGGGAAGACCACCGCCCTGCGGGCGCTCGCGCGGGCATGGGCGCCGTGGTGTCAGGTGGACTGCGTGGTCGACCCGGAGGAACTGTTCAGCAATCCCGGCTATCTGATGGAGGTGGCCGCGGGTGCCGACGGTGACGACGAGGACGGCCGCTGGCGGTTGCTGGTACTCGAGGACTGCGACGAGCTGATTCGCGGCGAAGCCAAAGAAGCTGCGGGGCAGAAACTTTCGCGGCTGCTGAACCTCACCGACGGCATGCTCGGTTCGGGACGCAAGGTGCTCTTCGCGATCACGACCAACGAGGACCTGTCCCGCTTGCACCCGGCGGTCGTGCGGCCCGGGCGGTGTCTCGCGCAGCTCGAGGTGGGCAGGCTCTCGCCCGAGGAGGCGACGCGGTGGCTCGTCCGCCAGGACCATGCCACCGCCGCCTTCCCCGACGGCGCCACGCTCGCGGAACTGGTGGCCCATCGTGACGGTGGAATTCAGATCCGCTCGACGGTCGAGCGAACGACCGAAGTCGGTATGTACCTGTAGGGCTCGCGCTCAGCGATGGACGACGGAGGCGGCCGCCGCGCAGGCGAGGGTGAGGACAAGGGGAACGATCAGCGCCGCGGTGAGCGGGATGATCGCGGTGAGCCAGCCGATCACCGCCGGGCCCGCGAGCAAGCCGAGATAGCCGATGGTGAAGACCCGCGACATCTCGGTGGCCGCCTTCGGCCCGCCCAGGTTGCCTGCCGCCGTGAAGATCTGAGGTACGCCACCCGCGAGCCCGAGACCGCACATCGCCCAGCCGACCAGCGACAACGGCAGCCAGGGCGAGACGATCACGATCGCGAAACCGGCCGCGCACAACAGGCTTCCGTAGCGCAGCAGCGCCACCGGCCCGATCGCCCCGCTCACCCGGTCGGCCAGGAAACGGCCGATCGTCATGGTCGCGGAGAACGCGCCGAACGCCAGCGCCGCGTCACCCTCGGACACGTCGAGGTGTTCGCGGACCTGCAGTGCGCTCCAATCGGCGGCCACACCTTCGGCCAGCAGCAGTACGAATGCGATCAGCCCGAGCCACAACACTTTCCGGTTCCGGTGCGATTGCCGCTCTGCGTCGTTCGGGCTCGAGTCCTCGTCTCGCGCCCGCTGTTCCCGGGCTTCCGGGCTGATGCGCGATCCGGGAGCGCCGGTGAGATTCTCGGACGATGTCGGTGGGAGGTCTTCGGCGGGAAGTGTCTCGTAGTGCTCAGGGTGGGAAGTGGGCTCGCGGTGGTGGGAGACGAGATGGGGGACAAGGGCAGCGGTGGTGACCAAGCCGAGAAGGCTCGCGGCGGTGAGCGTTACCTCGGGGGCGATGCCCGCGCGCTGAGTGGCGGCACCGATGAGGGAGCCGACGAAACCGCCCGCCGAGAACATGGCGTGGAACGCCGACATGATCGGGCGACCGTACGCCCGTTCGACCAGCACCGCCTGCGCGTTCATCGACACATCGAGCGCCCCGTTGCCGAAACCGAAGCAGGCCAACGCGATCGCCAGGGTCACCGGTCCGGTCGCCAGACCCGGCCCGACGATCGTCACCGAGATCGCCGACGCGGCCAGCGCCACCAGCGTCCGGCTGCCGAGCCGGTCGGCGGCGGGGCCGGCCAGCCGCATCCCGATCAGCGCCGTCCCGGCGAGCAACAACACGAACATCCCGAGCGTCGAGGCCGACACCTCGGTCCGGTCGGTGATCGCCGGAATATGCACCACCCACATCGCGAGCAGCACCCCGTTCAGCGTGAAAGCGCCGAACACCGCCCCCCTGGCCGACCGCAGCCGACGATCAATCGCTGGCGTCACCCCATCGACGCTACCGGCCACCCGTCGGACCCTCCCCGAATTCAAGATCACCACGCTCTGGTTGCGGCGTTTCGCGGGAGGGCCGCGCCACCAGAGCGTGGTGATCAATCGTCCAGGATTTACCGCGGGGTCCGGACTCCGGTGGCGGCGGCCTCCTTGGCGTATTCGGTGAAGTCGCGGGGTGCGCGGCCGAGGGCGCGCTGGACTCCGTCGGCGGTGGCGGAGTTACGGCCGTCGAGGATGGTGCCGAACAGGTAGTCGAGCAGCGCGACCTCGGGCTCGGGGAGGCCGAGTTCACCGAGGGCGGTGACGAATTCGGGCCGGGTGAGCGGCACGAAGGCGATCTCACGGCCGGTCGCCTCGGCCACCTCGGCGACACCTTCGGCGAAGGTGAGTGCCCGGGGTCCGGTGAGTTCGTAGACCTCGCCCGCGTGGCGAGCGTCGGTGAGGGCAGCGACGGCGACCTCGGCGATGTCGTCGGCGTGCACGAACGGCTCGGGCACATCGCCGTTGGGCAGTGCGACCACACCGGCGAGGACATCGCCGACGAAAGCGCTCTCACTGAAGTTCTGGGCGAAGAAGCTGCAGCGCACCACGGTCCAGGCGAGGCCGGACTCACGAACTGCCGCTTCGCATTCCAGGGCTTCGGGCTCGCCGCGACCGGACAGCAACACCACCGAGCCGACGCCGGCCGCGCGGGCGGCGGCGGCGAACGCGCGAATGGTGTCCGGTGCGCCGGGGACGGCGAGGTCGGGCTGGAAAGCGAGGTAGATCGCGGTGACTCCGGCCAGGGCGGGGCCCCAGGTGTCGCGGTCGGTCCAGTCGAAGGGGATCTCGGCGGTGCGCGAACCGCGTCGCACCGGGTGACCCGCCGCGTCCAGGAGGGCGGCGACGCGGCTGCCGGTCTTGCCGTTGGCGCCGGTGACGAGGAAAAGAGGCTGGTGAGCAGCGGTTTTTGTCATGAGATAAGTACACCGTCCACAGCTGTGCGTCACCATCGTCGGAACGCTCGCCGACATGCGCGGTCGTCTACTGTGAAAGATGTGGATGCGTTAGCCGGTCTGCTCGAGGGCCCACGTGCACGCGGTGCGTTTCTGATGTGCTCGCTGCTCGACCCGCCGTGGTCGCTGCGGGTCCAGGATCAGGCGCCGTTGACGGTGCTCGCCATGATTCGCGGAAAAGGCTGGGTGAGTACGGAATCCGGTTCGCCGCAGCAGGTCGGCGCCGGTGACGTGGTGATCTTCCGTGGGCCGCAACCGTATACGGTGTCCGACGATCCGGCGACCGAGCCACAGATCATCGTCCAGCCCGGGCAGGTCACCACCACTCCTGACGGTGAAATTCTCTGTGAGACATTGACTCTCGGTGTCCGTCAGTGGGGAACCGATCCCAGCGGTGAAACCCTGATGGTCACGGGTACCTACGAATCCGCGGGTGCGGTGAGTACCCGGCTGTTGCGTGCCCTCCCACAGGTCGCGGTACTGCCGCGTGGCGACCTCGATTCACGCCTGCTCGACCTGCTTGTCGACGAGGCGACCAGAGACCGCCCCGCCCAGGGCGCCGTCCTCGACCGCCTCCTCGACCTGCTGCTCATCGCCGCCCTGCGGGCCTGGTTCGCCCGCGACGACGCGCCCGCCTGGTACCACGCCTACAGCGACCCGCTGGTCGGCAAGGCGCTGCGGCTGCTGCAACACAACCCGGCCCACCCGTGGACCGTGGTCGCGCTGGCCGACGCGGTCGGCATGTCGCGGGCCGCGCTCGCGCGCCGGTTCACCGAACTGGTCGGCGAACCGCCCATGACCTTCCTGACCGAATGGCGGTTGTCGCTGGCCGCCGACCTGCTCGCCGAAACCGATTCGACCGTGGAATCCATCGCCCGCCAGGTCGGCTACGGCAGTGCGTTCGCCCTGAGTACCGCCTTCAAACGGCACTTCAGGGTGAGCCCGCGTGACCACCGGCAGGGTGGGGGAGCGGCTTTGTCGTCTTCGGCCTGAACCGGGGCTGGCATCATGACGGCATGGATTACCCCGTGCTGTGGCCGATGCCGACCCGCTGGGCCGACAACGACCAGTACGGTCACGTCAACAACGTGACCTACTACTCCTACTTCGACACCGCGGTCAATGCCTGGCTCATGCGGGCCACCGGCACCGACATCACGGCGCTGCCCGCGCTCGGTGTGGTCGCCCAGACCTCGTGCCGGTTCCACGGCTCGGTCAGCTTCCCCGACCAGCTTCAGGTGGGGTTGCGCATCTCCCGGCTCGGCAAGTCGAGCATCACCTACGACCTGGCGATCTTCCGGGAAACCGACGGTGGTCTCGAACTGGCGGCCACCGGCGATTTCGTGCACGTCTACGTGGACACCGAAACACGCAAGCCGGTGCCGATCCCCGAGGTGGTGCGGGCGGCCGCCGCGGAACTCGTGACCGAGTAACAGTCCTACCCGCGCAACGCTTCCTGGAAGCGGCGCATACCCGCGATCCATCGGTCGTAGTCGGCGCCCTTGTTGCGATACATCTGCAATACCTCGGGATGCGGCAGAATCAGGAAGTGTTCGGCGGCCATCGCCTCGATGACGGTGTCGGCGACCTCCTCGGCCGACAGCACCGCGCCCGCGGTCTTCACCGCCTTGATCGCGAAGGCCGCCGCGTCGGGGTTCTCCGGGATGAGGTCGCCGCTGAGCAGCCGGGTGTCCACGCCCATCGGGCACAAACAGCTCACGCGAACACCCTTGTCGCCGTAGGTGATCGACAGCCACTCGGCGAACGCGACCGCCGCGTGCTTGGTCACCGAGTACGGTGCCGAACCCAGCTGGGTGAGCAGGCCCGCCGCCGACGCGGTGGAGACGAAGTACCCTTCGCCTCGTTCGACCCAGCCCGGCACGAGCAGCTTCGCGGCCCGCACATGCGCCATCACATTCACATCGATCGCGGCGGCCCACTGGTCCTCGGTGCTGTCGAGGCCGGGTCCACCGCCGATTCCGGCATTCGCGAAATACATGTCCACCGGGCCGAATTCGCGTTCGGCGGTGGCGATGAGCTGCGCGACCACCTGTTCGTCGGCCACGTCGCCACCGACTGCTGTCGCCTTGTCGCCGAGTTCGGCGGCCACCTTCGCCGCGCTGTCACCGTCGAGATCGGCGACGACGACCCGTGCGCCACCGGCGACCAGCCGGGCGGCGAGCGCGGCACCGATGCCCGCACCCGCGCCGGTGACGATCGCGACCTTGCCTGCTGTCTCCATGCTGGCACCCTAACGGCGGTGCCGCCGGTCCCGCATCGGATCGCGGACGGTTCAGGTGGCGGCCACCGGCTCGCGGACCGGTTCGACGGGTGCCTTCGCGCCGCGGGCGAGGGTGCCGAGGACGGTGTGGTTGAAGGCCAGGTTCAGCAGGAAGGCGGTGGCCGCGCCGAGGGTGACACCGCTGTCCAGCAGGATCTGCGCCGAGGTGGGGAACTTGTCGAACATGTCCTTGGTGAAGACCGGCAGCAGACCGATGCCGATGGCGGTGGCCGCGATGGTCGCGTTCACCCGGTCGGTGAGGTCGGCTTGCAGCAAGGTCTGCACACCGACCACGGCGACCGTCGCGAACAGGACCAGCCCCACGCCGCCGACCACCGGTTTCGGGATCACCGCCACTACTTCACCGATGCGGGGGACCAGGCCGAGCAGCACCAGGATCGCCCCGCTCACGGCGGTCACGTACCGGCTGTAGATCCTGGTCGTCGAGACCGCGCCGACGTTCTGGTTGAAGATGGTGTCGACGAACGCGGTGAAGATGCCGCCGAGCACACCGGACAGGCCGTCACCGACCAGTCCGCGCGCGAGATCACCTCTGCCGAGCGGTTTTCCGGTGATCTCGCTGATCGCCAGCATGCTCGCGGTCGACTCGGCGAACACCACCGCCATCACGATGCTCATCGCCACCACGGCGGTCACCGGGAACTGTGGTGACCCGAAGTGGAAGGGTTGCGGAATGCCGATCCAGTCGGCGGCACCGACGCCCGTCGTCGAAATCAGCCCCATCGGCAGCGCGATCACGATGCCCGCGACCAGCGCGATGAGCACGCCCAGCTGCGACCACACGCCACGACCGAGACACACGAACCCGACCGCGATCAGCACCACCACCGCCGCCAACCCGATCGTGGACGGGGACGCGAAGCTCGGCGCCTTCGGATCGTTGCCGATGATCAGGCCACCGGCCACCCCGATCAGTGACACACCGACCACGGTCAGCACGGTCCCGGTGACCAGCGGCGGAAAGAACCGCACCACCCGCGCGAACGGCCACGCCAGCGCCACACCGACCACGCCACCGATCAGCATCGACCCGTACACCGCGTCGAGCCCGTACTCCTTCGCGATCAGAATCATCGGATTGAGCCCGACGAACGTGGCCCCACACACGATCGGCAGCCTCGCCCCGGCCAGCTTCCCGACCCCCAGGCTCTGCACCAGCGTGATGATGCCCGCCACCAGCAGATCAGCACTGATCAACAACCCGATCGTCGCTCTGTCCAGCCCCGCCGCCGCCCCGAACACCAAGGGCACGGTGATACATCCGGTGTACATGATCAGGACGTGCTGCAGGCCGAAGGCCAGTTGCCGACCCAACGGCAACCGGGCGTCGACAGGATGTGCCTCGCTCATACACAGGTTGTAGACGGCGTTTTTTACAGCGGGAGCGCACCGTGTTTCGCCTGCGTTGCGGGACTCGTATATTCCCAGATGCGGTCAGGAGGGGGCGGTCCGGCCAGGTCAGACGCGGCTGAGGAGGGTGAGGGGGTCCTCGAGGAAGGTTGCGGTGGTGGCGAGGAAGCGGGCGCCCAGTTCGCCGTCGATCATGCGGTGGTCGAAGCTGAGGCCGAGGGTGGTTGTCCAGCGGACGGCCAGTTCGTCGCGGAATACCCAGGGGCGCTTGCGGATCGAGCCGAGGCAGAGGATGGCGGCTTCGCCGGGGTTGACCAGGGGGACGCCGGTGTCGACGCCGAAGACACCGACATTGGTGATGGTGAAGGTGCCGCCGAGGAGGTCGGCGGGGGTGGCGTTGCCGGAGCGGGCGGTGTCGGCGGCCCAGCTGATCTCGCGGCCCAGTTCGCGCAGGCTCAGGGTCTGCGCGTCTTTGAGGTTCGGGACGAGCAGCCCACGGTCGGCGGCCACCGCGATGCCCAAGTTCACGTAGTGCTTGGTGACGATCTGCTGATTCTGCTCGTCCCAGGCGGCATTGACGCCGGGGTGTTCGGCGATGGCGGCCAGGGCGGCGCGCGCCACCAGGGCCAACGGGGTGAGCGTGAGTCCTTCGAACGACTTCGTGGTGCGCAGGTGGTCGAGCAGTTCCATCGAGGCCGTGCAGTCGACGGTGACGAATGCGCTCGCCTGCGGAATGGTGCGGGCGCTGGCCAGCATCGCGGCGGCGGTGCGCTTGCGGATTCCGGAGACGGGCGTGCGTTCCTCGCGAGCCCTGGACTCGATGAGACCCGCGTCGTGCCCGTTCTGCTGGGCGACAGCGCCGAGCTCGGCCCCGGGCTTGGCCCGCGGCCCGGTGACCGGCACGGCCGAGCGCACGTCCTCGACGGTGACCGCACCCTCGGGTCCCGAACCCGCGACGTACCACAGGTCTATCCCGAGCTCCTTGGCCAGTTTCCGGGCCGCGGGTGTGGCAGCGGCCCGGTGCGTGCTCGGCGTGGTGGATGCCATCGACGGTGCCGGCTTGCGTCGTCGCGAGGTGGCTTCGGCCTCGGGCCCGTACCCGACCAGCACGTCCCTGCGGTCCTCGGCGGTGGGCGGGTCGGTGACCTCGAGATCGTTGCGCACCCGGATCAGCGGGGCGCCCACCGGCACCGTATCGCCGGGCGAGGCAAGCAATTCGACGACCGTTCCGGAGAACGGCGACGGCAGCGCGACCACCGCCTTGGCGGTCTCCACCTCGGCGATGGTCTGGTTCAGTTCCACCGTGTCGCCCACGTCGACGGCCCACGACACCAGGTCACCGTCGGCGAGGCCCTCACCCAGATCGGGGAGACGGAATTCGAGCACGTGTCCGTCGTCGCCAGCTGGTTGCGGCACGGGCGCACCTTTCGTCGTCATGCGGCTAGGCAGCGGTCGACCGCGGCGAGGATGCGGTCGGGATCAGGCAGATGGTGCTTTTCGAGCTTAGCCGGGGGATAGGGGATGTCGTAGCCGCCTACGCGCAGTACGGGCGCCTCGAGGTGATAGAAGCAGCGCTCGGTGATCCGCGCCGCGATCTCGGCACCGAGCCCGGCGAACACCGGCGCTTCGTGCACGATCACCAGCCGTCCGGTCTTGTCGACGGATTCGGCGATGGTGTCGACATCGAGTGGGGACAGGCTGCGCAGGTCGATCACCTCGATCGAGTTGCCTTCCTCACCAGCGATTTTCGCGGCCGTCAGCGCGGTGGCGACGGTGCCGCCGTAGGCGAGAACGGTGGCATCGGTGCCCTCGGTGAGCACACGCGCCTTGTGCAGTGGCAGGTCGGGTTCGCTGTGGAAGTCCACGTCCGCCTTGTCCCAGTACCGCCGCTTGGGCTCGAAGAAGACCACCGGATCGTCGAGCGAAATCGCCTGCCGGATCATGTGATACGCGTCGAAGGGCGTACTGGGCGACACCACACGCAGACCGGCGGTGTGCGCGAAATACACCTCCGGTGACTCCGAATGGTGTTCGACGGCACCGATCCCGCCGCCGAACGGAATGCGGATCGTCAACGGCGCCTTCACCTTTCCACCCGTCCGGTAGTGGATCTTGGCGACCTGCGACACGATCTGGTCGAACGCGGGGTAGACGAAACCGTCGAACTGGATCTCCACCACCGGCCGGTAACCGCGCAATGCCATTCCGAAAGCCGTTCCCACGATGCCGGATTCGGCCAGGGGTGTATCGATGACGCGATTGTCACCGAAATCCTTCTGGAGCGTGTCGGTCACCCGGAACACACCACCCAGCTTGCCGATGTCCTCGCCGAGCAACACCACCTTCGGCTCGTCTTCCATGGCGCGGCGCAGACCGGTGTTGAGAGCGGCGGCGAAGGTGGTGATCATGACTGCGCTCCTTCGGCGAGGTAGGCCGAGAACTGGTGTGCCTCTTCGGTGATCAGCGGGTGCTCGGTCGCGTAGACGTGGTCGAACATGCGGAGGGGATCGGGGTCGGGCATCTGCAGTGTCGCGGTGCGTACCCGGTCGGCGACCTCGTCGGCCGCGCGGGCGACCGAGCGGGCGAACTCGTCGTCGAGCAGGCCCTCGCGTTCGAGCAGCAGCCGCACCCGCTCGATCGGATCGCGCCGCTCCCAGTACTCGATATCGGCGGCCGTGCGGTACCTGCTCGGATCGTCGGCGGTGGTGTGCGGACCCATCCGGTAGGTGATCGCCTCGATGAAGGTGGGGCCGCCGCCGCTGCGGGCGCGCTCGACCGCCTGGCGGGTGACGGCGAGCACGGCCAGCACATCGTTGCCGTCCACCTGCACACCGGGGATGCCGTACCCGTCGGCCCGGCGCACCAGCGGCACGTGACTCTGCACGGTCACCGGTTCGCTGATCGCCCACTGGTTGTTCTGGCAGAAGAACACCACCGGTGCGCTCCAGGTGGCGGCGAAACCGAGCGCCTCGGCGATATCGCCCTGACTGGTCGCGCCGTCGCCGAAGTAGGTGATGGTGGCGATATCGGCGCCGTCGAGGTGGGCCGCGTAGGCGTAACCGGTGGCGTGCAAGCCCTGGGAACCGACGACGATATTGGCGTTGGTCATGTTCACCGCGTCGGGATCCCAGCAGTGGTGGGCCGCTCCGCGCCACAGCCGCGTCAGTTGCTCGGGCGGTACGCCGCGGCAGTACGCCACCGCGGTCTCGCGGTACGAGCAGAAGATGTAGTCGTCGGGGTGCAGTGCGTGCACCGAACCGACCTGCGCCGCTTCCTGGCCGAGCATGGGAGGCCACAGGCCGAGCTGACCCTGGCGTTGCAGTGCGGTCGCCTCGAGATCGATCCGGCGGGTCACGACGAGGTCCCGGTAGAGGCCCCGCAATCGTCCGGCATCGATATCGGTGACCAGCGCGCCGTGCTCACGATCGAATACGCGACGTCCGTCCGGCTGGATCAACTGGACCGGGTAGGTCTGCTTCTCCGGCATCGAGATCGCCTCCTCTCCACCGTGCCTTGTGGGCCGATGCGGGTACGACTGATCGCTGAGTGCGATGTGTATCACACAGCATCCACGATACCGCCGCCTGCGCAAGCGAACGACACGTGACTGAGCAGAATGCACGTTGTGCTGGGGTGACGCGCTGTCATACTGCGTTGTATGACCAGTCGCGAACCCGCCGTGACCCTCGACGCGACCGACGCGCGATTGCTGCGCGAATTGATCGCCAGCCCCCGGGCCACCGGGGTGGAACTGGCCGCCCGCCTCGGGCTGTCACGCAATACGGTGCAGGCACGACTCGCGCGCTGGGACAGCGGTGGGGTGCTCGGCAGTTTCGAGCGCCGCGTGGAACCGCGTGCTCTCGGCTATCCGCTGGCAGCCTTCGTCGCGGTGGTCGTCGATCAGCACCAGCTCGATGCGGTGGTCGACGAGCTCGCCGACGTTCCCGAGGTCACCGAGGTCTGCGGCATGACCGGCGAGACCGACCTCACCGTCCGCATCGTGGCCCGCGACGCCGACGACCTCTACCGCATCGCGGGCGCCATCCTGAAGATCTCCGGCGTCGAACGCACGAACATGGCCCTCGTCATGCGCGAACTCGTCGGACCACGCACCGCACCCCTCCTCGACCGCCTCGCCGACCCGGACTGAGATCGACGGAACCTGCGGGTCAGACTGCGGGGCCCGATTCACCTGACCCGGACCGAAGGCTCGGCGGAGCGCGCGGGTCAGGCGGTGAGGTCCGGATCGGCCTCAGCGCACCTACTTCTGAGCTGGGAGTATGCGGCGGACGATGAGACCGGCGAGCAGTGCCCAGAAGGCGCCCCCGATGCCGAGGAGGGTGGTGCCGGAGGCGGCCACCAGGAAGGTGACCAGGGCGGCGAGGCGGTCGCCCGGATCGGTGAGCGCGGCGGAGAGGGAAGCGGCGAGCGTGGCGAGCAGGGCCAGGCCCGCGACGGTTTCGAGGGTGCCCGCGGGGGCGGCGGCGATGAGGGTGACCAGGGCGGCGGAGGCCAGGCCGAGGACCAGGTAGGAGGCGCCCGCGGTGGCCGCGGCGATCCAGCGGCGCTTCGGGTCCGGGCTCGCGCTCGGGGCGGCGGCGAGCGCGGCGCTGATAGCGGCGAGGTTGATGGCGTGACCGCCCGCCGGGGCGCCGAGGACGGTGCCGATCCCGGTGACGAGCATGGCAGGCCGCCACGGCACCTGGTAGTCGAAAGAACGCATCACGGCGACGCCGGGGATGTTCTGCGAGGCCATCGTGACGATGTAGAGCGGAACGGCGATGCCGATGATCGCCTGCCAATGCCATTGTGGGGCAGTCAGTTCCACGGTGGGGATCATGGCGGACAGGTCGAGATGCCGGTCGGCGACCACGATGTCGATGCCGGTGCCGACGGCCGCCGTCGCGAAGGCCACGAGCACCGCCCACTTCGGTGCGTATCGTTGCAGAACCAGCCACACCACGATCACCGGAACCACCACGGCGGGCGAGGTACGCAACGCCTGTACCGGAGCCAGGCACAGCGGAACGAGCACACCGGCGAGCATGGCCTGCGCGATCGGCACCGGAATCGCCGCGACCAGCGAACCGAGCCGCTGCCACAGGCCGGTGACGACGATCAGCACGCCCGTCACGGCGAACGCCGCGACCGCACCGGGCCATCCACCGGCTACCAGACCGGTGCTCACCAGCAGCGCTGCGCCGGGTGTCGACCAGGCAAGGGTGATCGGAATCCGGTACCGGAAACTCAGCAGCAGGATGCCGATGCCCTGCGTGAAACACAGCACGAGCAGCCCCGACGCGGCCTGCGCCGGACTCGCCCCCACCGCCCGCAACCCGCTCAGCACCACCGCGAAGGAACTGGTGAACCCGACCAGGGCGGTCACCGCGCCCGCACCGAGCGGCTGACCTATCCCGGCCGGCTTCTCGGTGACATCGGGCGACGAACTGGCGGAGACCTGCGACATTCGGCAAATCCTGCCCGACGGGTCTGAGAGCGTCACCGGCCAGTAGCGCGAAACTGGCCTGATCCGGCCCGCGGTGCCTGCCGCTCGATCACCACGCTCTGGTGGCGTGCGGCTCTCGGTCGTTGCCGCCACCGGAGCGTGGTGATCGGCTGTCCAGCCTCCGTCCGATGCGTGGGGTGCCGTTTCGGGTGTGGGTGGGCGGGGAGTGCGTAGGGTGGCGGCGGGGGACGGACCGGGAGTGAGGAGTTGGCGTGGGTGCGGTGCTGATTTCGGCGGCCGAGCTTCGGGAGGAGCTGGCGGCGAACAAGATTCACCTGTTGGACGTGCGGTGGGCGCTCGGCGATCCGGACGGTCCGCAGCACTATCTCGACGGGCACATTCCGGGTGCGGTGTTCGTCGATCTGGAGACCGAACTGGCCGCCGCACCGTCACCGGCCCGTGGCAGACACCCTTTGCCCGATCCCGGAACCTTCGAGAAGTGCGCCCGCAGCTGGGGGCTCGGCACTGATGAGCCCGTGGTCGTCTACGACGCGACCGGCGGCATGGCGGCGGCCCGCGCGTGGTGGCTGTTGCGCTGGGCCGGTGTCGACAACGTGCGCATTCTCGACGGTGGGCTGCCCGCCTGGACCGCGTCCGGCGGGGAACTCGCGACCGGTGCCGAACCCGACCCGACCCCGGGTGACCTGATTGTTCGCCCCGGCGCACTGCCTGTGATCGATGCGGACGCCGCCGCGAAATGGGCGGGTGTCTTGCTCGATGCTCGCGCGGGCGAACGTTTCCGGGGCGAGGTGGAACCGGTCGATCCGCAGGCCGGTCATATCCCCGGCGCTGTCAGCGCACCGACCGCTGAAAACCTCTACCCCACAGGGCATTTCCGCACCGCCGACGAATTGCGCGAGCGCTTCGCCGAGTTCGGTGACGGACCGGTCGCGGTCTACTGCGGCTCCGGCGTCACCGCTGCGCACGAAATCGCGGCCCTGGCCGTCGCCGGGATCGACGCCGCCCTCTACCCGGGGTCCTGGTCGCAGTGGTCCAACGATCCGAAGCGTCCGGTGGCGACGGGCGCCTGACAGCGGCGGCATCCATCAAGGACAGGTGCGGGCGATGTCGTGGAGGGCGGCGTTGTCGGCGGCGGTGATCGGTAAGTCGTAGGCGACGGCGACGGTGAGGTACTTGGCGGCGTAGAAGCAGTGGTTGGGCCGGGCGGGTGGCAGCCATTCGCCAGGCGTGTCGTCGCCTTTGGACTGATTGGTCGTCTTGCTGGTGGCCAGCAGGTTGACGGAGAGGTCGTTGGCGAAGCGCAGACGGCGTTCCGGTGGCCAGGCGTGTGCGCCCATGTCCCAGGCGGCGGCGAGCGGATAGACGTGGTCGATCTGGATGTCGCCGCCGTCGGATTTGCGGAAAGCGATGTCGGTGCCGGTGTAGGGGTCGGTGAGCACGCCCTCCACCACCACACAGCGACCCCGGCGAACCGCATCGCGAAGCTGGGCGGCCAGCACGTTGTTGCGGGTGTCGCAGCCGTCGTGACCGCCGGGCGCGTCGGTGTCGTCGGACCAGGCCGGACCGAACACACAACCCTGCCCGGCCTTGCAGCCCCGTTCGTACCCGCCGGGGTGCGGTCGTGCATCGACCACACGCACCTGATCGAGCAGCGCGCTCACCTCTGCGCGCGTCGGACTACCCGGCGCGGGCGCGATCGGTTCGGGCGCAAGCACCCCGCAACCCGCGCACGCGAGCACCAGCAGGACCAGCCACGCGAGTCTCCCCATGCACAGGTTGTAGCCGACCCCACCGACAACTTCGCCGTACTACAACCAGGCGCGCGCCAGGATGTCGTCGGCCGCGAGCTCGGCGGCATGTGGCGGGAACCGGGTGGCCGCGATCGAGGAGATGTGGGTGCCGTCGTGGCCGATCAACCACGAACCACCCCGGTCCTCGCACTCGGCGATCTTGGCGAACACGGTGAGCAGGAAGGTGATGGAGTCGCGCGGGTCGGCCGTGTGGGCCAGCCGCTGCGATTCACCGGGCCGGGACAGATCGATCCACACGCCGGACTGACCGTCCAGGCGCATGCCGACGATCTTCCCGGCATCGACGAACGTGAACTTGCGCCGCTCCCACGGGGTGGTGGGGGTGTAGCTCTGCTCGAGAACCTGGAGCAGAATCGTCATCGCTGCCCTCCGCACGCATTCAGGGGGTTCATCGGCCGAGCCGGTTCGTGGCCGGTTCGCCTGGGTGAGTATGCAGTTGTCGCCGGTGATCTTCCGGCCGTGACCAGGGAATATCCAAGTATGTTCCGTGGGAGCCCAGAAATCCAGAGCGATGGCCGAGCGCGGGGTGTCGGTGGCTCCTGCTTGGATGGCAACCATGCTGCACGGTCTGTGGTCCCCCGGTTCGGGCCTGCTGCTGTGGCACGACGGGCAACCCGTTGCGGTGGGTTCGGTGCTCCGCGACATTCTCGAGCGCGCGCGGTTCCGGCACCGCGCCGAGGTGCTCACCGTCGACGAGGCGGGCGCACCGGGTCGAGCCGAGGTCCGCGCGCACGCGCTCGCGCCGCCGACGGCCGCCGTCGTGCTGCGCAGCAGGCTGCCCCGCGAGCACATCTCCGGCGACCTGCGATTCCTCGCGCACGTCGCCCGTGGCATCGAGCGCTGGGTGCGGGCCGGTCGGGTGGTGCCGCAGGTGGATCGCGCCGACGGGCAGTGGTGGGTGCGGTGGCGGCTGGTCGGCGGGCAACGGCAGCGGGCGTGGCTCGCCGAGCTGGCCACGGCCATGCCCGCCGCGCTGCGGGTGGCCGGGCCGCCCGCCGGGGTGCTCGAGGACCTGGTCACCGAACTCACCGACCCGATCGCCCGTGAATACCTGAGCCACCGTTCGATGACGCACCCGCTGCTGGCGGCGCTGATGAGCGACACCCCGCTCGACGAGGGCTCCTACCGGCTGGCCGAAACACTGTCGCAGTGGCGCGAGGGATACGCCGCCGACGAACCCGAGCTGGTCCTTCGCCTGTGCGAACCCGACGGCGAATTCACCACCGACGACGACTCGGTGGCGCTGTGGCGACTGCAGGTGTGTCTGCGTCCGGTCGACGACGCACCGAAACCTGTTGTCCTCGATGATGACCCGGTTCTGGTACGCACTGCCGCCGAGAAGCTGGGCCAGGCCCGCAAGGCCTACCCGCGCCTGCGTGACCTGCCGACCGACCCGCGCGGACTCGACCTCCTGCTGCCGACCCAGGTGGTCGCCGACCTGGTCGCCCACGGCGCGCATGCGCTGCAGGAGGCCGGGATTCGCCTGTTGTTGCCGCGCGCCTGGAACATCGCCGAACCGAGCATGCGCCTGCGGGTGAGCAGCCCGGCCGCCGCCGAATCCACCGTCGGTCTGAGCGGATTGCTTTCCTATCGTTGGGAATTGGCGCTCGGGGACATGGTGCTCACCCCGGCCGAGATGGAACGGCTGGTGCGCAGCAAATCCGATCTCGTCCAGCTGCGCGGCGAATGGGTGCAGGCCGACCACCGCGCGCTGGCGGCCGCCGCCCGGTACGTGGCGCTGCACGCCGACGACACCCCGATCACCCTGGCCGACATGATCGGCGAGCTCGCCGCCGAACGGGTCGACAATGTGCCGGTCACCGAGGTCACCGCCGACGGCTGGGCGGCCGAACTGTTCACCGGACACGGCGATCCCGAGCCCGTTCCGGTGCCGATCGGCCTGAAAGCCCAGCTCCGCCCCTATCAGGAGCGCGGCCTGAGCTGGCTGGCCACCATGAGCCGGCTCGATTGCGGCGCGATCCTGGCCGACGACATGGGTCTCGGCAAGACCGTGCAGGTACTCGCGTTGCTCGTGCACGAACGCGAGGCCGTCGGTCCGGTAGGGCCGACGCTGCTGGTGTGCCCCATGTCGGTGGTCGGCAACTGGCAGCGCGAGACCGAACGTTTCGCACCGGACCTGCGCGTCCTCGTGCACCACGGGACCGATCGGCGCAAGGGCGCGGATTTCGCCGCCGCGGTCGCGAATGCGGATCTGGTCGTCACCACCTATGCCCTGCTGGCGCGCGATGCGACGTTGCTGAGCGAACAGCACTGGGAGCGGGTGGTTCTCGACGAGGCCCAACACATCAAGAACGCGACCACCCGGCAGTCACGGGCCGCCCGCGCCTTGCGGGCCCGGCATCGGCTGGCGCTCACCGGAACGCCGGTGGAGAACCGGCTGGAAGAACTTCGCGCCCTGTTCGATTTCGCCATGCCCAAGCTGCTCGGCAGCCCGCAGTCCTTCCGTGCCCGCTTCGCGGTCCCCATCGAACGCGAACGCGACCAGCACGCCATCGACCGGTTGCGGCTCATCACCGAACCGTTCGTGCTGCGCAGGCTCAAAACCGATCCGGCGGTCATCAGCGATCTGCCCGAGAAGCTCGAGATGACGGTGCGCGCCAACCTCACCGTCGAGCAGGCCGCGCTGTATCAGGCCGTGGTCGACGACATGCTGGAGAAGCTCAAAGATGCCAAGGGTATGGCGCGCAAGGGTGCGGTGCTCGGCGCGCTGACCAGGCTCAAGCAGGTCTGCAACCATCCCGCGCATTTCCTCGGCGACGCCTCGCCCATCATGCGCCGCGGCGGGCATCGTTCGGGCAAGCTCGCCCTGGTGGAGGACATCCTCGACGCCGTCCTCGCCGACGGCGAGAAGGCCCTGCTGTTCACCCAATTCCGTGAGTTCGGCGACCTGATCCTGCCGTTCCTCACCGAACGGTTCGGGACACCCATCCCGTTCCTGCACGGCGGGGTGAGCAAGCAGCGTCGCGACGACATGGTCACCGGATTCCAAGCCGAGGGTGGACCGCCGTTGATGCTGCTCTCGCTCAAAGCGGGCGGGACAGGGCTGAACCTGACCGCCGCCAATCACGTGATCCACCTGGACCGCTGGTGGAACCCGGCCGTGGAGAACCAGGCCACCGACCGCGCGTTCCGCATCGGCCAGCAGCGTGCGGTGCAGGTTCGCAAACTCGTCTGCGTCGACACCATCGAGGAGCGCATCGACGAAATGATCAGCGGCAAGAAGGCATTGGCCGACCTGGCCGTCGGAGCGGGGGAGAACTGGATCACCGAGCTCGGCACCGACGAGTTGCGCGAACTGTTCACCCTCGGGGCCGAGGCGGTGGGTGACTGATGGCCGATTTCAGTCAGTTCGGTCCGCGCAAACCGGTGCGCGGCGGTGCGCAGGCGCGCGGTGGTTTCGGTCGCACGTGGTGGGGAAAGTCGCTGCTCGAGGCGGTGGAGAAGGTGGCCGACGCGGGCAGGCTCTCGCGCGGCCGTACCTACGCGCGGGTCGGGCAGGTGGTGAACTATCGCGTGGAGCGCGGTGCGGTCACGGCCGAGGTGCAGGGTAGTCAACCGAGCCCGTTCACCTCCGTGTTGTCGGTGCGGCCGCTGCGCGAGGAAGAGATCGAGCTGCTGCTGGCCGAGATCCGCGAAGCGCCCGGAATGCTCGCCGAAATCGCTTCGGGCGCACTACCACCCGCGCTCGGCCCGCACCTGCTGCCGACCACCGCCGCCGAACTGGACTTCTCCTGCACCTGCCCGGACATGGGCTGGCCGTGTAAGCATGTGGCCGCGGTCTGCTACCTGCTCGCCGAACGCCTCGACGAGCAACCGGGCGAAATCCTCACCCTGCGCGGACTCGACCTCGACATCCTCATCGGAGGCGTCGAAAGATCCACTCGCACCACCGATTCCGACGATCCGTACGGTGACGACCTCACCCTCCCCGACCTGCCACGCATCGAATTCCACCCCGTCATCGAGGACCTCGACGCCATGGCCTTGCGCCGCGCCCTGCGCATGTCGGCCGAAGACGAGCAGACCGCCGCCACCGGCCTCCGCGAATTACGTGCCCTCTACGCCGAATTCGACAGCTGAGTTCAGCAGGTGCGCTGCGCGGGCTCGCCCCGCAACAGGCCGTGCAGCCACAGCAGCGCGCCAGGCAAGCTCAGCGGGCTGTTGAGCACATGCGACACACCGAGTTTCACCGGATCTCCGGGGAGCGGCTGCTCGTAGTAGGCCACGGTGGCACCGGCGGCGCACCAGTCCGCGGCGAGCCTGCGAGCGCTGTAGGTGGGCACCAGTTCATCATTCGCCGTGCTGTGGATGAGTACCGGGGCGCCGGGTCGCAACTGTCCGACCCGGTCGTCGTCGAGGTGGGCTGCCCAGTCCGGATCGGAATCCAACGCTTCGAGCACGCTCTGTCCGGTGCTCGTCCAGCTACGGCTGTCCCGGAAACCCTGGGTGAGTACGGTTTCGGCCACACACTGCCGTGCGGTGTCGGCCAGCATGCGCTTGCCCGTGTCGTTGAGCAGTCGATCGGTAGCGGGCGCGAGTGCGGGGTTCTCGTCGACGGCGCCGTTGATGTAGTAGCCGAGGGCGCCGGCCAGCGAGCCACGGTCGAAGTGGCGCAGCTGGGCGCGTGCGTCGACCACCGGTGCCCCGGCGTAGGTGCCGACGATCGGCAGGTCCGGTGCGTAGCTCGGGGCGAGTTCCGCCGCCGCGGCCGCAGCCCCGCCCCCCTGCGAATAGCCCCACAGCGCCACCGGGGCACCCGGCTCGAGTCCGTTGCCGGGCAGTTCACGGGCGGCCCGCGCGGCGTCGAGCATGACCTGCCCGGTGGAGGCACGCGACATGTAACTGTGCGGTCCCGGTGTGCCGAAACTCTCGTGGTCGGTGAGCATCACCGCACCACCGACCGCGAGGAACGGGTAGATCGCCGCGTACTGCTCGTACTGCACGCCCACATCGAGTCCGCCGTTGTACTGCAACAGAAATGCCAGGGTATTCGACGGCGCGCACTGGTCGCCCTGACCCTGTGTGCCGGGCGCGAGCACGAGCAGCGGCCGCGGCCCGGGTCCGACCCACGGCAGGGTCGGCCGCAGATACGCACCGGTCGCGGCGACCGCCGACCCCGTGCGATCGGTGGCGGAGAACATCACGCGGGTGGTTTCCGCCGGAAGCGGGCCGTTGCTACCGGGCAGGGTGATCGGCAGCGACATGGGTTCGGTCTTGATCGGCTGTCCCGGCGTCGCCGGGATCTCGGCGGGCGGGGTGTAGAACGTGGTGTCGCCGGTCGGACCGAGCGGAGGAGCGGCCACGGCGGGAACCGCCACCGAAACGGCCATCACCGCGATGACACCACCGACCCAGCACCGAAACCCTGCCGCCACCACAGCTCCCTCGAACGCGTCCTGTTGACAGGGTGTCAACGTAGTTGGACGACGCGGTCACTCGCAGCCGATCGGGCTCATAACGCCGGTTTGGCGTCGAGATTCTGTCGAGCCGACGGTTCCTCAGGGCAGGTCGTACTCGAACCAGATGTGGTGGCCGCCGGTGGTGTCGACGTAGAGGGCGCCGGTGCCGGTGATACCGGTGAGTTCGCCGGTGCCGCTACCGGGGACGATGTGGAAGAACTCGTCGGTCCGATCGGTGCCGCCGGTGGTGGCGGAATGGACGAAGTTGAACGCACCGGACCTGCCCGCCAGGCTGCCTTCGAAGGACTCCATGGCGATGTAGGTGCCCGCACCCGTCGACATGTCGAATGCCGAGGTGAACAGCGTGGCCGAGGTGCCCGTGATGTCGCCCGCGTAGACCTTGGTCATGTGGGCGATGCCGACCGGCAGGCCGGTGCTGATCGGCGGTTGTGGCTGCAGATCGGTCGGGTCGAAGGCGGTGAGTTCGAACGTGCCGGTCGTCTTCATTCCGTGATGCTAAACCGGGGCACCGACAAAACCCGTCATCCCAGGTCGATGCGGTAAACGCGAACCGCGTTACCGCCGAAGACCTTCCGCAGGTCCTCGGTCGACGCACCGGCCTTGGTGAGCGCGGTCGCGACGGCGTCGACGGCCACGGGGAGGCTGGTGATCGGCTTGTCGACGGGAAAGTTCGAGCCCCAGATCAGCCGGTCGGGGCCGAACACCGACAGGGCGTGCGCGAGCATCGGACCCAGCCGGTCGGCGAGCACCGATACCTGGGTCGACAACCCGCGCGGCGGGACCGGGTGGCCGAGTACCGGCATCATCAGCCCGCTCACCTTGGCGACCACATTGGGCTGGGCGGCCAGATCGGTGATGTCGTCGCGCCAGCGGTCGAAGATGTCGCGTCGCTCGCCCGCCGTCCTGCCGGTGTGTTTGCCGACCGGACCGAAGACGCCCGCGGGGGTGGCGAGGTGGTCGAGGACGATCGTCACCTCGGGAAAGCGTTCGGCCAGCGCCGTCACCTCCGGCAGCTGACCCGAGTACAGCCACGCGTCGAAACCGAGCCCGCGCTCGGCGAGCTGACCGAAACCGTCGAGGAAGGCGGGCGCGGTGAGCAGTCCGTCGTGCGCGGCGAACGATTTCACCCCCGCATCGGGATGGTGGGCCACGGTGGCCCGGATCCCGCGCAGCAGCGGCGAGGCCGACTGATGCGCGTCGAGCGTGGGCCCGAGATCCGCGGCGGCGGGGTCGGCCGCGCCGACGATCGCGGCGAGAGCGGGTGTATCGACCCCGAACGGCAGGCTGGCCACCCAGCGCGTCTCGTCGGGCGCCGAGCCGGTCCACTCGGCCTCTACGTGCACGAGCCCGCGCACCGCGACCCCGCCCTGGTCGGTGCGGTAGTCGGCGGGCAGATACGGGCCGAGGTAGGCCGCGGGATCGCCGACGAACTGGAGGTCGCGGCGCGGGGTCAATTTCGCAGCGAGGTCGACCGGCAGCGGCACATATCGCAGCAGCTTGGCGTGCTTGCTGAACAGCCGAGGTGTCGTATGCGGATCCCACTGGTGGATATGCGCATCGATGATGTCGAGCCCGGTCAGATCCATGTACGTCCCATCGCCGCGCCGGCATTGCTCCGGGAATTGTCACACGTCGGCCGCGGCGATGGTCGCATTCGGTCGCCTCAGACGGTCCGCCGATACTGTCCGCCGACAGTGAAAAAGGTATCGGTGACCTGCTGCAAAGTGCATACCCGTGCCGCGTCCATCAGTACCTCGAAAATATTGCCGTCGGTGTGGGCGACCTCGGCCAGTCGGGCGAGCGCGCGATGCGATTCCTCGGCGTGCTCGGCGCGGAACTGTTGCACCCGCTCGAGCTGGGACCGTTTCTCGTCCTCGGTGGCCCGGGCCAATTCCACCGTCGGCGCCGCGGCCTCGCTTTCGGGACCGCGGAAGGTGTTCACCCCGATGATCGGCAGCGTTCCGTCGTGTTTGCGCTGCTCGTAGCGCATCGACTCGTCCTGGATGCGGCCGCGCTGGTAACCGGTCTCCATGGCACCGAGCACGCCGCCGCGTTCACTGATCCGCTCGAATTCCAGCAGTACCGCCTCTTCGACCAGGTCGGTGAGCTCGTCGATGATGAAACTGCCCTGCAGCGGATTCTCGTTCACCGCCAGGCCCCATTCCTTGGCGATGATGAGCTGAATCGCCAGCGCCCGGCGCACCGATTCCTCGGTGGGAGTGGTGACGGCTTCGTCGAAAGCGTTGGTGTGCAGGCTGTTGCAATTGTCGTAGACCGCGATCAGCGCCTGCAGAGTGGTGCGGATGTCGTTGAACTGCATTTCCTGGGCGTGCAACGAACGGCCGGAGGTCTGGATGTGGTACTTCAGTTTCTGGGCGCGTTCACCCGCGCCGTACCGGTCGCGCATGGCGACGGCCCAGATGCGCCGTGCCACCCTTCCGATGACCGAATACTCCGGGTCCATCCCGTTGGAGAAGAAGAACGACAGGTTCGGCGCGAATTCATCGATCGCCAGTCCGCGCGCCAAATACGTTTCCACGTAGGTGAATCCGTTGGCCAGGGTGAAGGCGAGCTGGCTGATCGGATTGGCACCGGCCTCGGCGATGTGATAGCCGGAGATGGACACCGAATAGAAATTGCGCACATTGTTGCGGACGAACCACTCCTGCACATCGGCCATCATCCGCAGACTGAACTCGGTGGAGAACAGGCAGGTGTTCTGCCCTTGGTCCTCCTTGAGGATGTCGGCCTGTACGGTGCCGCGCACGGTGGACAGCGTGCGCGCCTTGATCTCGGTGGCCTCCTGCTCTGTCGGTTCCCGGCCTTCGGATTCGGTGAAGCGTCGCACCGCCTGGTCGATCGCCGCATTGAGGAAGAACGCCAGAATCGTCGGGGCCGGGCCGTTGATGGTCATCGACACCGACGTCGTTGGTTCACACAGGTCGAAACCGTCGAACAGGGTGCGCATGTCGTCGATCGTCGCCACCGAGACACCCGAGGTGCCGACCTTGCCGTAGATATCGGGCCGTTGCGCCGGTTCGTGGCCGTAGAGGGTCACCGAGTCGAAGGCCGTCGAGAGGCGAGTGGCCTCGGTGTGGGCGCTGAGTGCTTTGAAGCGCCGGTTCGTGCGCGCCGGATCGCCCTCGCCCGCGAACATGCGGGTGGGGTCCTCGTTGTCGCGCTTGAACGGGAAAACGCCCGCGGTGAAGGGGAATCGGCCCGGCAGGTTCTCCTCGCGCAGGAACCGCAACAGTTCGCCCGCGTCGGTGTAGCGGGGCAGCGCTACTCGGGGAACGCTTGTGCCGGAGAGCGATTCGCGTCGCAACGGGGTGCGGATCTCACGGTCGCGTACCCGCACCACCTGCTCCTCGCCCCGATAGCTCTCGGCCAGCGCGGGCCATTCGTCCAGCAGGGCCGCCGAGGCGGGCGACAGATCACCGGTGGCCGCCGCCAGCAGGTCGCCGACGGCAGTGTCGTCGGGCAGTTCCTCATATACCGCACGCAACCGCTGAACACGTTGTGCCGCAGTCACTTCCCGTGCGGTGTCCTGGTGGTAGGCGCGCACGGTCTCGGCGATCTCGGCCAGGTAGCGCACCCGTGACGGCGGGATGAGCTGGGCGAACCTGGTCGACACCTTCGTCTCCACGCGGGGCAGCGCACCCGGCTCCACCGTGAGGCCGTGCTCGGTCAGCCGGGTGAGCAGATGCTGGTAGAGCGCGGTGACACCGTCGTCGTCGAAAGTCGCCGCGCTGGTGCCGAACACCGGCATATCGGCGGGGTCGGAACCGAATTCCGCACGGTTGCGGATCAATTGGCGCGCCACATCGCGCACCGCGTCGGCCGCGCCGCGGCGCTCGTACTTGTTCACCGCGACCACATCGGCGTAGTCGAGCATGTCGATCTTCTCGAGCTGGGAGGCGGCACCGAACTCCGGCGTCATCACATACAGCGCCACATCCACGTGGTCGACGATGCCTGCGTCACCCTGGCCGATGCCCGGCGTCTCGAGGATCACCAGGTCGAAGCCCGCTGCCCGGCACGCGGCGATCATGGTGTCGATGTCGTCGGGCAGTTCGTGATTGCCGCGCGTGGCCAGCGAACGGAAGTACACGTGTTCGCCGTCGAGTGCGTTCATGCGGATGCGGTCACCGAGCAGGGCGCCACCGGCGCGGCGCCGGGTCGGGTCGACGGCGAGCACCGCGACACGCAGCTTGTCCTGCTGGTCGGTGCGCAACCGGCGCACCAATTCGTCGGTGAGCGAGGACTTTCCGGAGCCACCGGTGCCGGTGATGCCGAGGACCGGCACTTCGCGCGCAGCCGCCGCGGCGAGGATCGCGGCGCGATCGGTTTCGGGCAGTGCGCCCTGCTGGAGGCAAGTGATGGTGCGGGCCAAGGCGATTCGATCGCCGGTGTAGAGGGCGTCGAGATCGGGGGCGACGGTGGCTCGGTCCACATCGCACAGCCGGATGAGCTCGTTGATCATGCCGGGCAGACCGAGGCGCTGGCCGTCCTCGGGGGAGAAGATGCGCACGCCGCAGCGGGCGAGGCGTTCGATCTCCTCGGGGACGATCACACCGCCACCACCACCGAAGATGCGCACGTCGCCCGCCCCGGCCTCGCGCAGCGCCTCGGCCAGGTACTCGAAGAACTCGATGTGCCCGCCCTGATACGAGCTCACCGCGACACCCTGCACGTCCTCCTCGACCACCGCGTCGACGATCTCGCGCACCGACCGGTTGTGTCCGAGATGGATCACTTCCGCGCCTTGGGCCTGCAGGATGCGCCGCATGATGTTGATCGCCGCGTCGTGCCCGTCGAACAGGGCGGCCGAAGTCACGAACCGCACCGGATGGACAGGAACGTGCAATGAGGTGCTCATGACTTCCTCCGCCATTTTGTAGAACGCCCGATACTAGGACATCAAACTAATCCTACTGTGAACGGCGTCACGGCGAAAGGGGCCGGTTGGGGCACTCGGCCGACATACTCGACGGATGGTTCGCGAACACGGGGTGGGCGTGGCGTTGGAGCGGCTGGTCGCGGGCGGGGTCATCAGTGGTGACCAGCGCGACGCGGTGCTGCGAGCTGTGGAGGAACAGGAGCGAGCGGGTCGCGCGCCGACCGGGCGGGTGCTCGCCGAGATCGTCGCCTACCTCGGTGCCGGGCTCGTCGCGGCGGGTCTCGGGCTCTTCCTCGACCGCGCGTGGGCCGATGTCGCCGACACCGGGCGAGTGGTGTTGCTCGCCGTCGTCACCGGATGTTCGCTCGGTGGCGCCGTGGTGCTGGCAGGTGGACGGCCCGGTTTGTTCCGCCGTGTGCCCATCGCCACGGCCGTACGAACCAGGCTGGCGTCGGCGCTGCTGGTGCTGGCGGCCATGGCGACCAGCGGCACGGTGGCGATCGCGTTCGGTGAGCGCGGTGGCGATGCCGAGATCGCGGCGCTGTGCGCGGGGTTGCTGGTGGCGACGCTCGGCTACCTGATGGTGCCGAGCCTGCTCGGGATGATCGCGATCGCCGGTTTCGGCGTGGCCACGATCGTCGAGCTCACCGACGGGACGCACCGCTGGCTGTGGCAGGGCATCGCGCTCATGGTCTTCGGGGCCGTCTGGTTCGGGCTCGCGTGGGCGCGGCTGCTCGTCCTCGACTGGGCCGGATTCCTGCTCGGTGGACTGATCGCGACAACAGGCGCGCAATCGGTGACCCTCGGCGAATCTCTTTGGCGTCCCATGCTCACCGGCTTCGTCGGCGTGATCTTTCTCGTCGCCTACCTGCTCCGGCGCGAACCGGTCCTCGTCCTCGGCGGTTCCGCGTGCATCGCGATCGGCGTCGGTCAGGTGGTCGCCGACAACACGTCGGGCGGCCCCGCCGTCGCCAGCGCCGTCCTGGCCGTCGGCGCGATCGTCCTGACCGGCGGCCTGATCGCCACCGTCGTCGGGCCGAAACGTCCCCGCTGATTTAACCGGCAAGCTGCTCGTGCGGCGCCTCTGCCAGGATCGATTCCAGGATTTCGGTCGCCGCCTCGCGTTCGGCGATGTCGCGCCGCATCCGGTCCAGTTCGGTACGCAGGTCGTAGGCCATCTTCGGGCAGGTCGGCGCGAGATAGGTGCCTGCTTCGGTCATGCAGGGCAGCACCTCGACGATCACCCTGGTGGGCAATCCCGCGGACAGCAGAATGCGGATGCGCCGCACCGCCTCGACGGCGGATTCGTCGAATTCCCGGTAGCCGCTGGGCTGTCGACGTGGGCGCAGCAAACCCTGTTCCTCGTAGTAGCGCAACGCGCGGGTGCTCAGTCCTGTTCTGTGTGCCAGCTCGCCGATCCGCATGTGATGCCCGCCTCACTGCCTTGACCTTCACGTCAACGTAAAACTTTACCGTCGTGGCATGACCGAAACAGCAGCTCCGAAAACATTGGCGGGCAAGACGGCCGTCGTCACCGGTGGCACTCATGGCATGGGCCTGGCTATCGTCGAGGCGCTCGTTGCGCGGGGCGCCGACGTCGTGCTCACCGGCCGCAGCGAGACCGGTATCGAGAAGGCACGGGCGACACTGGATTCCGACGCAGCACATATCGTTCGATCCGATGCGACAGATCCCGACGACATCGATGAACTCGGCCGGATCGTCGAGGAACGCCTTGGCGGCATCGATTACCTCTTCGTCAACCACGGCATCGCGGAATTCAAAACCCTCCCGGAAGTGACTGTGGCGCACTGGGATCGCGTCTTCGACGTGAATACCAAGGGCGCGTTCTTCACCACCCAGGGGTTGGCGCCCCTGATCCGCGACCACGGTGCCATCGTGTACACGACGGTGTCCAACGACCGGATCTTCCCCGGGCTCAGCGCGTATTCGGCGGCCAAGGAAGCAGTGCGTGCGTTCTCGAAAGTGCTTGCCGCCGAGTTGCTTCCGCGTGGTATCCGGGTCAATGCGGTGGCTCCGGGATTCATCCTCACGCCGAGCATGGGTGTCGCCGAGCTGACCGAGGAGCAGCGCGCCGAGTTCATCCGCGACGGCGAGGCGACGACGCCGATGGCGCGTCCGGGCACGGTCGAGGAGGTGGCTGCCGCGGCGCTGTACCTGGCGGTGGACGCCACCTTCACCACGGGCACCGAACTCGTCGTCGACGGCGGCTTCGCCCAGGGGCTCGGCTAGGAAGCCGCTGCGGGCCACCGGGATTCGCCGTCGAGGCGGTGGATCCCGAGGCCGGACCCGCCCGGGTGCTCGGCTGGGCGCAGGTTCCAGTCGGCGTCGTAGTCGCCGCTGTCCTGGTGGCGGTAGGGGATGGGCGGCGTCGTCGGCAGGGCTAGCAGCCGGGCGCACAGGTCGGCGGTGATGGCGGCGAAGCGTTCGTGGTTCACCCGGTTGGTGCCGGGCACGATCACCGGCTCGATCACCTCCATGCCGGTGTAGAAGAAAGTGCCGTGGAGCAGGGGGAAGAGGACTTCCGTGAGGTCGCCGTGGATGCCGCGCGGTCCCAGCCCGGCATGGGCGCCGACCGAAACCACCGCCGTGGCGCGCTTGCCGGCCAGGCCGCCGTCACCGTAGCGGCGGGTGCGACCGGACTCGGGATCACGCACCCCGTACGCGTAACCCTGCACCAGCACGCGGTCCAGCCAACCCTTCATGATCGCGGGCATCCCGTACCACCACAGCGGGAAATGCAGCACCACGGTGTCGGCCCAGGCCAGCTTCGCGTGCTCGGCGCGGATGTCAGCGGCCAGCCGCCCGGTGCGCAGGGCCGCTTCGGATTCGTCGGCCACGTCCAGCCGCTCGGCGCCGTCATGCGCGAAGTCCTCGGCCGTCACCACGGGGTTCCAGTTCATGGCGTAGAGATCGGATTCGATCACCTCGTGCCCGGCCTCACGCAGCGCGGCGATTCCGGCGGTGTGCAGCTGGGCGGTCAGCGATCGCGGTTCCGGATGGGCGAACACCCACAGCACTCGCATCGGTCACGGTCCTTTCGGTAGCTCGTTCGTCCTTCTCAGGCTGCCGAGTCCGGCCCACGCACACCAGTGGCCGGAAGGCCGATATATGAAAGAATCGGGCCATGGCTGTCCACCGGGTCGCGGTTCTTGCTCGCACCGGGGTCATGCCGATGGAGCTGGGCATCGTGCACCAGATCTTCGGCTCGGCCCGCTCCGCCGACGGCGCACGCCTCTACGAGGTGCTGACCTGTGCGATCGAGCCGGGCCTCGTGCGCACGGACGCCGATTTCGCGGTCGCCGTCGAGCACGGCAGCGCGACGCTCGCCACTGCCGACACCATCGTCGTCCCCGCCTCGCACGAACTCGATGAGATGAGCGACCCCGCGCAGGACCGGATCGCCGAGCAGCTGCGCCTGGCCCGCGCGGCGGGGCGCCGGATCGCGTCGATCTGCACGGGCGCCTTCGTGCTCGCCCGCGCGGGCCTGCTCGACGGGCGCCGCGCGACGACCCACTGGCTGTCCGCCGACCGGTTCAGCGCGGCCTTCCCGGCAGTGCGTGTCGACGCCGCCGTGCTGTTCACCGAGGACGACGGCATCTTCACCGCGGCGGGCGAAGCGGCGGGCATCGACCTGTGCCTGCATCTGATCCGCACCGACCACGGTGCGGCCGTCGCCGGTGACGTCGCCAGGCGCACGGTTGTGCCGCCCTATCGTGAAGGCGGGCAGGCGCAGTTCATCGACCTACCGCTCCCGGCCGAGGACGAGTCGACGACCAGCCGCGCCCGGGCATGGGCACTGAACCACTTGGATCGACCGCTCACCCTGCGCGTCCTCGCCGAGCGCGCAGCCATGAGTCCGCGGACTTTCACCCGCAGGTTCCGGCGCGAGACCGGGATGTCGCCGGGCGCCTGGCTCACCGCACAGCGGCTGATCAGGGCGAGGCAGTTGCTCGAACAGACCACACTCACCGTCGACCAGATCGCCGAGCGGGCCGGGTTCGGCACCGGCGCCTCCCTGCGTCAGCACTTCGCGCGAGCGCTGGGCACCAGCCCCTCGGCCTACCGGGCCACCTTCCACGGTGGCGGGTAGATCAGCGGATGAGGGTGGTCTGCTGGGCGCGGATGGTGCGGAAGAAGCGCGGGCCCACATCGGGGCCGTAGTGGTTGTAGGCGTCGATGATCTCGGCCAGCTCGTCGGCGAGGGCGCGCAGGTCGCGGGTGGCGACGATGCGGTCGAACTCGTCGGATTCCCAACCCCACTGCGGCGGGATGTCGTCGATCGTGACGACGATCTGGTCGGCGAAGGGAGTGGTCACCGCGACCGTGAGTTCGGCAGGCGCCGCGGCCAGTGGGCTGTGCACGATCACCTCACCGGGCGCACCGGGGGCGAAGGTGCGCGCGAAGGAGATGTCCTCGCGCACCGACTCCACGATGGCGGCCGTGGTCGCGTGCCTGCCCGGCCGGTGGTGCCGCTCACCATAGACCCGGTCGGAGGGTCGAGAAGCGTTGCCGCCACCGGTTTTTCGCAACAGCCGGTCGAGCATGCGCTGGGCGGTCGCGCGTTCGCCCGCACCGGTGTTCGCATGGTCGATCAGCGCGCGCAGCCGGGATATCCGTGCGAAGTTGTCGGTGCCCATGCGCCGATTCTGCCCCACGCACCGCCGTGGAATGGGTCACAACTCGCACCTCGCGGCTGCGGGTACTCGGACATCCGACTTTATGGTGACGGACATGGGTGAAGCCGAAGTGTTGTTCGAGGTCCGCGACCGGCTCGGTCTGATCACGCTGAACCGGCCGAGGGCCATCAACGCGCTCAACCACGCGATGAGCCTGGCCGTCACCGACGCCCTGCGTGCCTGGGCGACCGACCCGGCCGTCGACACCGTCGCAATCGTCGGTGCGGGCGAACGTGGCCTGTGCGCGGGCGGCGATATCGTCGCCATCCATCGCGACGCCAAGGCGATCAACGACGGCGGCCCCGGCGCGCCCGCCCCGCTCGACACCGCGGCGGCCGCGTTCTGGCGTGACGAATACCTGCTCAACGAGCTGATCGACAGCTACCCCAAGCCGTATGTGGCGATCATGGACGGCATCGTGATGGGCGGTGGCGTCGGCGTCTCGGCCCACGGCAGCCATCGCATCGTCACCGAACGCTCGCAGATCGGCATGCCGGAAGCGGGCATCGGTTTCGTGCCCGATGTCGGCGGCACCTACCTGCTCTCGCACACGCCCGGCGAGCTGGGCACCCACGTCGCCCTCACCACCGCGCGCATGGGCGCGGGTGACGCGATCGTCGCCGGTTTCGCCGACACCTTCGTGCCCTCGGCCGACCTGCCCGCGCTGCTCGACGCCCTGCGCACCACTCCCGCCGACGAGGCCATCACCCGATTCGCCACGCCCGCACCCGAATCCGAGCTGGCCGCCCACGCCGACTGGATCGATCGCTGCTACCGCGCCGACACGGTCGAGGAGATCATCGCGGCCCTGCGCGCGGCCGACCTCCCCGAGGCGACCAAGGCCGCCGAGGACATCCTCGCCAAGTCGCCGGTGGCGGTGAAGGCGACGCTGCGCGCCCTGCGCAACGCCCGCCCGCTCAGCCTGGCCGCCGCTCTCAATGTCGAATTCCGGATCACCGTGGCAGCGCTGAGCACCCACGACCTGGCCGAGGGCATCCGCGCGCAGGTGATCGACAAGGACCGCACGCCACGCTGGTCGCCCGCGACCCTCGCCGAGGTCACCGACGCGCAGGTCGAGGCCTACTTCGCCCCGCTCGGCGAGCGCGAACTCGGTTTGCCCGTGTAGTCCGGTGGTGGCGCCGCTCGGTATCGTCTGCAGACCATGAGCGAGTTCGAGACGATTCTGTTGGAACGCAAGGGCGGCAGCGACGGCAAGGGCGGGGTCGGCTGGATCACGCTGAACCGTCCCAAGGCCCTCAACGCCCTCAACGCGCAGGTGCTCGCGGACATCACCGCCGCGCTCGACGAACTCGAGCGCGACGATTCGATCGGCGCCGTCGTCCTCACCGGTTCGGAGAAGGCGTTCGCCGCCGGTGCCGACATCAAGGAGATGGCGACCAAGTCCTACATGGACATGTTCCTGGCCGACACCTTCGCAGGCTGGGACCGCCTGGCGAACTTCCGCAAGCCGACCATCGCCGCCGTCGCCGGTTACGCGCTCGGCGGTGGCTGTGAGGTGGCGATGATGTGCGACATCCTGATCGCGGCCGACACCGCCAAGTTCGGTCAACCCGAGATCAAGCTCGGTGTCATCCCCGGGATGGGCGGTTCGCAGCGGCTCACCCGCGCGGTCGGCAAGGCCAAGGCGATGGACCTCATCCTCACCGGCCGCAATATGGGCGTCGAGGAGGCCGAGCGGGCCGGTGTCGTATCGCGCATCGTGCCCGCCGACCAGCTGCTCGATACCGCGCTCGAGGCGGCCCAGGCCATCGCGAGCATGTCGCTGCCCGCGGCCATGCTCGCCAAGGCCGCGGTCAACCGGTCCTTCGAGACCAGCCTGGCCGAGGGCCTGCTGTTCGAGCGCCGGGCGTTCCACTCGCTGTTCGCGACCGACGATCAGAAGGAAGGCATGGCCGCCTTCACCGAGAAGCGGGCGCCGAACTTCACCAACAGCTAGTTATTTCGCGGGGAGCGAGCCGTCGATGAACTGGGCGGGCGTCGGCGGGTTCTTCTCGTCCGCCCGGTCGTCGGTGCCGAGCAGCCCGGCGACCGCGCCGCCCAGGGTCGCGGTCACCGCGACGGCGGCGAGGAATTTGCGCCGACCGGGCCCGGACGGTGCGACCGGGTCGGCCGTCGCGCCCGCCCGCAATCGTGGCATGCGCAGGCGCGAGGGTTTCCGTGCGGCCAGCAGCACCGCGCCGCGTGCCGAAACATATTCCGGCTCAGGGTCGTACACGATCGGCAGATCCACCAGCTGACCCACGGCGTGCCGCAGCGCCGGGTTGCGGACGCATCCACCGAGCAGGACGAGCGCACCGGGCCGTACACCGGTGTCCTCGATCATCTTCCGCACGAACGATGCCGAATGATGCAGTCCCGCTTCGCACAAGGCGGCCAGATCGCTGCGGGTCACCACGGCGCGTTCGCCGGTGTCGGCGTCGGTTGCGGTGACAACCCTTGCGCGGCTGAGCATTTCGCGATGTGTGCGGGTGGTGCGGCGGTCGGTCGCGACGCCGCCTCGCGCCAGTTGCCAGCGCAGCAGCGCGTCGTAGCCGTCGCCGCTGAGGACGGTGCTGCGCTGACTGGCGAGGATGGTGTCGGTGCGGCAGTCGGCGTGGGTGACGGTGAGGCCGGAACTGCCGAGGTCGTAGAGCATCACCGAATCGGTGTCGGGCAGCAGGCCGGTGAAACGCAGGTAGCGCAGCTGGGCGAGCGGTTCGTCGACGATGGTCACCGAGGGGCCCGCCGCCGCGCGGATGGCGTCGCCGTGCAGGTCGCTGCGGCAGGTGACGACGGTGGCGGTGACGCACTCGTCGCGGGCGATGGCCGCCACCCGCATCCGGCGGATCGCCGCGAGTACCGATTCCTCCACCGAGGCGCCCGCGCGGCGCGGGATGCGCACCCGATCGAGCGGCGGTAGATGCGGTTGGTCGGTGTGGTTGAGCACGGCACGGGCACCACCCGCACCTGCCGACACCCCGAGGACCAGCACCATGCGCTACATGGTGGACCTTTTCGCGCTACCTGCCAAGCGAGTCGGCCCGCGATTCGCGGCTCTGTCCCTCAGGTCGCGTGGAATGCGAGGTTTGCCGTGTCGTCGAAATCCCCGGCGGCATGGCGGAACCGGGCGAGCAGCTCGAGCAGTTGTTTGCTCTCGCCCGGCGCCAGGCCCGGCTCGGCGAAAACTTGCGCGTTCAACGCCTCGGTCGCCTCGGCGACGGATTTCCTTCCGGCGGAGGTGATTTCGATGAGGGTGGCGCGGCGGTCGCTCGGATGCGGCACGCGCTCGACAAGTCCGGCCGCTTCCAGCCGATCGACCGTATTGGTGACGCTGGTGGGATGCACCTGCAGGCGGGCGCTGGCTTTGGCCATCGGCAGTGCGCCCGTGCGGCTGAAACTGAGCAGCTGCAGCAGTTCGTAGCGGGAGAAGGTGAGGCCCGAGGGTTTGAGGGCCTCGTCGACGCGGGCCATCACGATCTGCTGTGCCCGGACCAGGGAGGTGACGAGGGCCATGCCGTCGGCGACCGATCCCCAGCCGTGCTCGATCCATTGCCGGTGTGCCTCGGCGATCGGGTCTCGGGGTAGCGGTCCGGTTCGTGACATGTTTTCGATCATGTCACGAACCGGGCCGCGTTCCGTATAGAGCGAGCGGCGGGAATCGAACCCACGTGAACGGCTTTGCAGACCGTCGCCTAAACCTCTCAGCCACGCCCGCCTCGCCAATGATGATGCCGGTGCGCGGCGGGTGTGCCCAGGGTTGCGATCACGGTGATCGCAATGTCAGTGCTTGTTGGCCGGGGCCGAGCAGATCTTCCAGGTGCCGTCTTCTTTGGTGAGGTGTTCCTCGGTGCTGTCCTCGGTGTCGGGCTCCTCGCCTTCGACGGAGAGGGTCAGCTGACCGACAACGGTGGCTTCCGCGTCGTCACCGGTGACGACGATGTCGCGCACGTCGTCGATGCGCACCGACACCGTCGCGGTGTCGAACTGTCTGCGCTGCTCCGGGGTGAGGTTCTCGATCTCGGCGCGGTCGGCCGCGCACGCGAGTTCGGACGCCGCGATGAACCCGTCGGAGTCGAGGGTGTCGTAGAAGTCGCGAATGGCCACCTCGATCTTCTTGTCGTCCGAGGCCAGCGGCGTGCGTCCCTGCACGGTGAGCACCACCACCGCCGCCAAAACCCCCAGCACGACCAGTGCCAGCACGCCCAGCCCGATGAACAAACCCGTGCGCTTCTTCTTCGGTGGCGGTCCCGCCTGCGCCCCGAACCCACCGGGCGGCGGACCACCCGCCCCTGGATAACCCGCCTGTGGCTGTCCGCCCTGCGGCTGCCCGGCTTGCGGTTGCCCGGCTTGCGGTTGCCCCTGCTGAGATTGCCCCGGATAGGGCTGTTCCCCGAAGCCGTCTGATGGATCAGTCATGCCCGCTCCTGCTGTCACCGGGGACAGGCCCCGAAACCTGTGGAACCGTGCGTACAACCAGATGAACAACTGCGACGAACGAACAAGGCCCCGACCGAACGGACGGGGCCTTGAACGCGATGTGCCCTCGGCAGGATTCGAACCTGCGGCCTTCTGCTCCGGAGGCAGACGCTCTATCCCCTGAGCTACGAGGGCGGGATAGATGCCGGTCGCCGGTGGGGCGATCGGGCAGCGACAGCGTATCGCATCGGGTGCGGTGCGCCAAAAACGGTGCCGGACCGGGGGGTTGATCCCGGTCCGGCACCGGGGTCAACCGAGGGGGAGGGGGGTGGCGCCTCGAGTGGTGAGCATGGTGGTCATCAGGGTCGATTCGCCGGATTGGGTTTTCGACATGGTGGCCGCGAGGGAGCGGACCGCGGTGGTCGAGGCCTGTTCGGCGGCATAGTCGAGCATGGGGACACCGCCCTGGTGGTGGCGCAGCATCAGCTGCAGGAACATCGTGTCCAGGGCCGGGCCGGTGGCCTGGCGCAGGGCCGTCATCTCCTCCTGGCTCGCCATGCCGGGCATCGCGGACACGGGGCCGTGGTGTGCGGTCGTCGGGCTCGCGCCGTGACCGTGTCCGCCGGTGTCGCTCATCCAGCCCATGAAACCCTCGACGCTCTGGCTCGGTGCGTCCCACAGCTGCAACCAGCCCTGCATGCGGCCGATCTGGTTCGACTGGGTGGTCATGATGTCGTAGGCCAGGCGGCGCACGTCGTTGTCGGTGGAACCGATCAACGCGATTCCGGCCATGTCGACGGCCTGGGCGTGGTGCACCGACATGTCCTGGTTGAAACCGATGTCGACCGGCCCGGGCGCGGCCGATTCGGCCTTCTCCAGCGGCATCCGCAGCAGCACACCCGCTACGGCACCGAGCAGGAGCAGGCCGATCGCACCGAGCACGAGCACCGCACCGGCAGGGCGCCTGCCGGTGGGCTCGGTCTCGCTCATCACTGACCGGCCGGCGCGCCCGGCATCGGGATGCCCGGCAGACCGGGGACACCCGAACCGAGTCCGCCGAGTTCGCTCGCGTCCTGGTTGGCGCCGGTGCCGTCCATCGGGATGGCGTCGGGGCCGTAGGGCGAGGAGTCGAACGGCGGCGGGTTGTTGGCGTCGAAGATCGGGTTCGAGCAGCTGGCGCCGACCTCGGGGTGCGCGTACGGGTTGGTGCGCAGCGCGGAGATGAACTGCTTGATGCGCGCGTCCTCGGCCGAGTCCAGCTTCAGCTGGTGGCCCCACGACTGCAGCGCGATGGGGGTGTCGAGGGCCGGGTACGGCGACATCATCGTGTACGGCCGGTCCTTGACGAAGTTCGACAGCTTCTCCACCCCGGCCGCGTCGACCTTGTCGGGGTTGTAGGTGATCCACACCGCACCGTGCTCGAGCGAATGCACCGCGTTCTCCATGCGGATCGGCTTGGCGTACACCGTGCCGGTGCAGTTGGCCCAGGCCACGTCGTGCGGGCCACCGTAGGCGGGCGACTTGTCGTAGGCGACGCGCTGCGTCTCGCTGACGTGCAGTGCCGCCGGGTACTCCTGCTTCACGACGCCCTCGATCTTGGCCGCCGGGTCCTGGTTCTGCTCGCTCGGCGCCCACTCGGACAGGTCGGTCTGCGCTTCGCGGATGGCGGCCTGGTCCATGTACTTGGGCACGATGCTGTAGGCCAGCAGGCCGATCAGCGCGACGATGACCACGCCGCCGCCGAGCAGGCCCCAGGGCACTTCACGCTTCTTGTGCGGGAGTTTGCCCTTGCCCGGCTTGCGGGACGGAGACGACTTCCCCGCGGCCCGGACGGCCTTGGCTGATGTTGCGCTTGTCCTGCTCGGCATCGCTCGGTTAGCTCTTTCGACGTATGGATCGGTGCGTTCGTGGCGGGCGGTCGTGGTTGCGAGGCGCCCAGCCAATAGGATAGAGACTCGTGACTCCAGCTGACCTTGCAGATCTCCTTCGCACCACCGCGGCGAAGGTGCTTGTCGAACGTGGACTGGACTCGTCGGTCCTGCCCGAGCAGGTCACAGTGGAGCGTCCGCGCAACCCCGAACACGGCGACTATGCCACGAATGTGGCGATGCAGGTGGCCAAGCGGGTGGGAACGAATCCCCGTGAGTTGGCCGGCTGGCTGGCCGAGGCGTTGTCGGCCACCGAGGGCATCGATGTGGCCGAGGTCGCAGGTCCCGGCTTCCTGAACATCCGCCTTGCCGCGTCGGCACAGGGCGCGATCGTCACCCAGATCCTGACCGCGGCCGACAAGTACGGCACCGGCTCGGCGCTGACCGGCACCAAGATCAACCTCGAATTCGTCTCCGCCAACCCGACCGGTCCCGTCCACCTCGGTGGCACCCGCTGGGCCGCGGTCGGTGACGCGCTCGGCCGCATCCTGGCCGCCGAGGGCGCCGACGTGACCCGCGAGTACTACTTCAACGACAACGGCGCCCAGATCGACCGGTTCGCGAAATCGCTGGTCGCGGCCGCGCTCGGCGAGCCGACCCCCGAGGACGGCTACGCGGGCGAGTACATCCAGGAGATCGCCGCGAGCATCGTCGCCGCGCATCCCGATGCGCTCACCCTGCCCGCCGACCAGCGTCACGAGCTGTTCCGGCGCGAGGGCGTGCAGCAGATGTTCGCCCAGATCAAGCAGGACCTGCACGATTTCGGCACCGATTTCGACGTGTACTTCAACGAGAGCGAACTGTTCGCCTCCGGCGCCGTCGACCGGGCTGTGCAGCAGCTCAAGGACTCGGGCAACCTGTACGAGAAGGACGGCGCCTGGTGGATCGCCTCCACCGAATTCGGCGACGACAAGGACCGGGTGGTCCTCAAGAGCGACGGCACCTCCGCCTACATCGCCGGCGACATCGCCTACTTCCAGAACAAGCGCTCGCGCGGCTTCGACCTGGCCATCTACATGCTCGGCGCCGACCACCACGGCTACATCGGCCGGTTGAAGGCCGCCGCGGCCGCCTTCGGCGACGATCCCGACACCGTCGAGGTGCTGATCGGGCAGATGGTGAACCTGGTCCGCGACGGCCAGGCCGTGAAGATGAGCAAGCGGGCGGGCACCGTGGTGACGCTCAACGACCTGGTCGAGCAGATCGGTGTCGACGCGGCCCGCTACTCGCTGGTGCGGTCCTCGGTGAACTCGAGCATCGACATCGACCTCGATCTGTGGACCAAGGCCAGCAGCGAGAACCCGGTGTACTACGTGCAGTACGCGCACTCGCGCACCAACAGCATCATCGGCAATGCCGCCAAGTACCCCGAATTCGCCACTGTGACACCGGATTTCGCGCTGATGACGTCCGGTCGCGAAGGTGACCTGATCCGGACCCTCGGTGATTTCCCGCGCGTGGTCGCCACCGCCGCCGAGACCCGCGAACCGCACCGGATCGCCCGCTACCTCGAAGAACTGGCCGGGGTGTACCACCCGTTCCAGTCCGACGACGACATGCGCGTGCTGCCCAAGGGCGACGACGCCGTCAGCCCGCGGGGCGCCGCCCGCCTCGAACTGGTGAAGGCGACCCGTCAGGTGCTGGCCAACGGCCTGGCCCTGCTAGGCGTGAGCGCACCGGAGCGCATGTGAGCTCCGCAGACTTTTTCAGGAAGGACGCTCGATGAGTGCACACCCCGCCGGGCCTCGGCACGCCGAGATCCCGCACGCCCCGACGCTCGGCGAGCGGCCGACCGATCCGCGCGAGATGATCGACCTGCCCGAACACGTGTGGCCCCGCAATGCCTCGCGTGGTGACGACGGCGTGGTCCGGTTGGCGGGCATCCCCGTCACCGAATTGGCCGCTCAGTACGGCACCCCGCTGTTCGTGATCGACGAAGACGACTTCCGCTCGCGCTGCCGCGACATGGTCGCCGCGTTCGGCACCGCCGCGCGCGTGCACTACGCGTCGAAGGCGTTCCTGTGCGGTGAGATCGCCCGCTGGATCCGCGACGAGGGCCTTTCCCTCGATGTGTGCTCCGGTGGCGAGCTGGCCATCGCGCTCAACGCGGGCTTCCCCGCGGAGCGAATCGCGTTGCACGGCAACAACAAGTCCGTCCCCGAGCTGGAAGCCGCCGTCGCGGCGGGCGTCGGCCACGTGGTCGTGGACTCGCTCTACGAGATCGAACGCCTGGAAGCCGTCGCCGGTGCGGCGGGCGTGGTGCAGGACGTGCTGGTCCGCGTGACCGTCGGCGTCGAAGCGCACACCCACGAGTACATCTCCACCGCCCACGAGGACCAGAAGTTCGGTTTCTCGATCGCCGGCGGCGACGCGATGGAAGCCCTGGCGCGCGTCTTCGAGGCCGACAACCTGCGCCTGGTCGGCCTGCACAGCCACATCGGCTCGCAGATCTTCGAGCTCGACGGCTTCGAGATCGCGGCCCGCCGCATGCTCGGCCTGCTGCGCGAGGCGATCGACAAGTTCGGTGTGGAACGCACCGCCCAGATCTCCACCCTCGACCTGGGCGGCGGCCTCGGCATCGCCTACCTGCCCAGCGACAACCCGCCCGAGCTCGACGAGTTCGCCGCCAAGCTGCGCGACCTGGTCGCCGCCGAGGCCACCCGCGCCGGGCTGCCCGAGCCGATCATCGCGGTCGAGCCGGGGCGCGCCATCGCCGGACCGGGCACCGTCACCCTCTACGAGGTCGGCACCATCAAGGACGTCGAGCTCGACGGTGGCGCGCGGCGCCGGTACGTGAGCGTCGACGGCGGGATGAGCGACAATATCCGCCCCGCGCTCTACCAGGCCGATTACGATTGCCGTCTGGTCTCGCGGAGCTCCGACGCGCACGCCGTGGTCGCGCGCGTGGTCGGAAAGCATTGCGAGAGCGGCGATATCGTCATCCGCGACACGTGGATGCCCGCCGACGCCGGACCGGGCGACCTGGTCGCGGTCGCGGCGACGGGGGCGTACTGCTATTCGATGTCGAGTCGCTACAACCTGCTCACCCGGCCCGCCGTGGTCGCGGTGCGCGAGGGGGAGTCGCGACTGATTCTGCGCCGGGAAACGGTGGCGGACCTGCTCAGCCTGGAGGTAGAAGGATGAACGGCACCAACGACGCGGGGCGCCCGCTCGGCGTAGCCGTGCTCGGCATGGGCACCGTCGGCACCGAGGTGGTGCGCGTACTGCGCGACCACGCCGACGACCTGCGCTCGCGCGTCGGTGCGCCGCTGGTGCTGCGCGGTGTCGCCGTGCGCGACCTGTCCAAGGACCGCGGGCTGCCCGCCGAGCTGCTCACCACCGACGCCGAGGCGCTGCTTGCCCGCGACGACGTGGACCTGGTGGTCGAGGTCATGGGCGGTATCGACCCGGCCCGCAAGCTCATCGGCGACGCCCTCGCCGCCGGCAAGTCCGTGGTCACCGCCAACAAGGCGCTGCTGGCCGACTACACCGGCGAACTGGCCGCCGCCGCCGAGAGCAGCCGCGCCGACCTGTACTTCGAGGCCGCGGTCGCCGGTGCGATCCCGGTGGTGCGTCCGCTGATCCAGTCGCTCTCGGGTGACCGGGTGAACAAGGTCGTCGGCATCGTGAACGGCACGACCAACTTCATCCTCTCCGCGATGGACGAGACCGGCGCCGCCTACGACGACGTGCTCGCCGAGGCCACCGACCTGGGCTACGCCGAGGCCGACCCCACCGCCGACGTGGAGGGCTACGACGCCGCCGCCAAGGCCGCGATCCTGGCTTCGCTGGCGTTCCACACCCGCGTCACCGCCGCCGATGTGTACCGCGAGGGCATCTCCAAGATCACCGCCGAAGACCTCGAGACCGCCTCGGCCGTCGGCTGCACGGTGAAGCTGCTCGCCATCTGCGAGCGCGTCCCCGGCGAGCCGAGCGCGGCCGAAGGCGGCAAGGACCGCGTCTCCGTGCGCGTGTACCCGGCGCTCATCCCACGCAAGCACCCGCTCGCCTCGGTCAACGGCGCGTTCAACGCCGTGGTCGTGGAGGCCGACAACGCCGGTCGCCTGATGTTCTACGGGCAGGGCGCCGGCGGCGCACCGACCGCCTCGGCGGTGCTGGGCGACCTGGTGATGGCGGCCCGCAACAAGTTCTACGGTGGTCGCGCACCCGGCGAATCGGTTTATGCTGAGCTGCCGATCGCGCCGATCGGTGACACCCCCACCCGCTACCACGTGAACCTGCAGGTGGAGGACCGTCCCGGCGTGCTCGCCGCAGTCGCCGACACCTTCGCCCAGCACGGGGTGAGCATCTCCACCGTGCGTCAGCAGGGTCACGGCGACGGCGCCCGGCTCGTGGTCGTCACCCACCATGCGGTGGAGTCGTCGCTGGCCGATACTGTCGCGGTACTGGCGGAAATGGATTCCGTCACCGCTGTGACCAGCGTTCTCAGACTGGAAGGCACCGAAGAATCATGAACTCCACTGGCATCGCCCCGCAGAGTGGCGTGCACTCGCGCTGGCCCGGCCTGATCGCGGCCTACCGCGATCGTTTGGCCGGTGCCGCCGACTGGGAGCCGGTGACCCTGTTCGAGGGCGGTACTCCGCTGGTCCCCGCCACGCACCTGTCCGAACTCACCGGGTGCGAGGTGTACCTGAAGGTCGAGGGCGCCAACCCCACCGGTTCGTTCAAGGACCGCGGCATGACCATGGCCATGACCGACGCCAAGTACCGCGGTCAGAAGGCCGTGCTGTGCGCGTCGACCGGCAACACTTCCGCCTCGGCCGCCGCCTACGCCACCCGCGCGGGCATGGAATGCGCCGTGCTGATCCCGCAGGGCAAGATCGCGATGGGCAAGCTGGCCCAGGCCGTGATGCTCGGTGCCAAGATCATCCAGGTCGAGGGCAACTTCGACGACTGCCTCGAGCTGGCCCGCAAGGTGACCGCCGAATTCCCGCAGGTCGGACTGGTGAACTCGGTGAACCCCGCCCGCATCGAGGGGCAGAAGACCGCCTCCTTCGAAATCTGCGATGTGCTCGGCAAGGCACCCGACGTGCACGTGCTGCCTGTCGGCAACGCGGGCAACATCACCGCCTACTGGCGCGGGTACCGCGAATACCACGCCGACGGCATCACCTCGGTGCTGCCGCGCATGCTCGGCGTGCAGGCCGCCGGTGCCGCGCCGCTGGTCAACGGTGCTCCGGTGAAGGACCCCGAGACCGTCGCCACCGCGATCCGCATCGGCGCACCCGCCTCGTGGAACGGTGCGATGGAGGCCAAGGAGCAGTCCGGTGGTGCCTTCCGTGCCGCCACCGACGAGGAGATTCTGGCCGCCTACCGCCTGGTCGCCGCGACCGAGGGCGTGTTCGTCGAGCCCGCGTCGGCCGCGAGCGTCGCCGGTCTGCTCGCCGCGCGCAAGGAGGGCTGGCTGGATTCGGGCCTGACCGTCGTGTGCACCGTCACCGGCAACGGCCTCAAGGACCCCGACAACGCGCTGGCCGGAATGCCCGAGGTCAAGCCGATCGCGGTGGATCCGGTCGCCATCGCCCGCGAACTCGAGCTGGCCTGAGTTGACCGCGCGTGAGCCGACGCTGATGACAGCGACCCTGCCCGCCGGTCTCGAGGTGACCGTGCGCGTTCCGGCCTCCACCGCCAATCTCGGACCCGGATTCGATTGTCTCGGAATGGCATTGGGCATCTACGACGAAATCGTCGTGCGCACCACCGAATCCGGCCTCGCGATCCGGGTCGAGGGTGAGGGCGCCGACGACGTGCCGTGGGGCCCTACCCATCTGGTCGTCCGCGCCATCGAACGCGGCCTGGAATCGCTCGGCGTCTGGGCCGACGGTCTCGATGTCGTGTGCCGCAACGTGATTCCGCATTCACGTGGTCTCGGTTCCAGCGCGTCGGCCGTGGTCGGTGGCCTGGCCGCCGGTGCCGGACTCGCCGCGAAGTTCGATCCGGCGCTTCGCCTCGACGGTGACCGGCTGGTTCAGCTGGCCTCGGAGTTCGAGGGCCATCCCGACAACGCCGCCGCCAGCGTGCTCGGCGGTGTCGTCGTCTCGTGGACCGAGACCGACGCCGAGGCCCGCGCCTACCGGGCTGTGCGCCTGGATCCCGCGCGGGCGCTGCGACCGGTGGTGCTGATTCCGCAGGAGCGTTCGTCCACGGCACACACGCGCGGGCTGCTGCCCGAGCAGGTGCCCCACGGCGACGCGGCGTTCAACGTGAGCCGGGCGGCCCTGGCCGTCGTCGCGCTGACCGAGCGTCCCGACCTGCTGATGCCCGCCACCGCCGACCGGTTGCACCAGACCCAGCGTGCCCCCGCGCTACCGCTCACCACCGCCTGGATCGAGCGGCTACGTGACGCCGGAATCGCCGCGACGGTTTCGGGTGCCGGCCCGACAATCCTCGCGCTTACGACCACGGAATTCCCCGCTGACCTGCGCGAACTGGCCGAGAAAGATGGTTTGCGCGTGGTCGAGCCAGGTATCGCCGACGGGGTGTCGATCGACTGACGGCGTGCCTGCCTTGCCGTTGTTCGTGGTAGGCGGCTATTCTGGGGTGGTCCGTACATCGTGCGCATCAGACGCCGGTGCTTCATCAGGGCAATCGCTCCCCTTACCACTTTCTTCTGGTGGCGAAGCCTCCGGTCCGGCGGGGCGGGTAGTACGGCACACGCGTCCTGTGGGACGCATAATCCGAGCTCGGCATATGTTGCCGGGTCTGCGGAACGAACCCTCGACTCAGCACACGGCATTCGAGGGAAGGAAAGGATTTCCGTGACAGAAACGGACCTGCTCGCGACACCCGGGGTGGATACCGACCCGACGAATTCGGGCGGCCGCGAAAGTGAATCCGGACAGATTTCGAAAATGAGCGAACACACCGACGTCGCACGATCGGGGCTGACTGGAATGCTGTTGCCGCAGTTGCGTGCGCTCGCTGGGGAACTCGGTATCCGAGGCACCTCCGGTATGCGCAAGGGCGATCTCATCGCCGCAATCAAAGAAAACCAGGCCGGAGCGCCTGCCAAGGGTGCCAAGCCTGCCGAAGCCGCCGCCGTGACGGCCGACGCGCCCACCACCGCCGAGGCCCCCGCCAAGCGGGAGCGCCCGGCCAAGGCCGAGAAGCCCGCCGCCGAATCCAAGGCGGCAGAGGCGAAGACGGCCGAGGTGAAGCCGGTCGAGACCAAGGCCACCGAGACCGAGCACGCCGAGCCCGAGACCGCTTCGACCAAGCCGGTCGAGGCCAAGACCGAAGCCCCCGCCGAGGCGGGCGAGGAGTCCGGTCGCGAGAGCGGTCAGCGTGGCCGTGGCAGGCAGCGTCGCGGTCGTGACCAGGCCCGTTCCGGAGGCGGCGAGAACGCCCCCGCCGAGAATCGCACCGAGACTCGCACCGAGGAGCCCAAGCAGGCCGAGGGTGGCGAGCAGGGCGAGCGTCGTCGCGAGCGCAACGACCGCAATTCCGGTGGCGACCGCAATTCCGCTGGCGAGCGTAATCAGAACGACCGCAACCAGAACGAGCGCGGCGAGCGCAACCAGAACCAGAACGGCAACGCGGGCGGCAATCGTGGCCCGCGCGACGACCGTGATCGTGGTGGCGACGACGAGGAAGGCGGCCGCGGTCGCCGGGGCCGTCGCTTCCGTGAGCGTCGTCGTGGGCGTGACCGCGACGGTGGCACCGGTGGCGGTGGCGGCGAGGCCCGCGACTTCGAGATCCGCGAGGACGACGTCCTGCAGCCCGTCGCGGGCATCCTCGACGTGCTCGACAACTACGCCTTCGTGCGGACCTCCGGCTACCTGGCCGGACCCAACGACGTGTACGTGTCGATGAACCTGGTCCGCAAGAACGGTCTGCGCCGCGGTGACGCCATCACCGGTGCGGTCCGCGCGCCGCGCGACGGCGAGCAGGGCAACCAGCGCCAGAAGTTCGACCCGCTGGTGCGCCTGGACACCGTCAACGGTGGCGAGGTGGAGGCGGCCAAGCGTCGTCCCGACTTCCAGAAGCTCACCCCGCTGTACCCGAACCAGCGACTGCGCCTCGAGACCACGCCCAACAAGCTGAGCACCCGCGTGATCGACCTGATCATGCCGATCGGCAAGGGCCAGCGCGCGCTGATCGTCTCCCCGCCCAAGGCCGGTAAGACGACCGTGGTGCAGGACATCGCCAACGCGATCGCGACCAACAACCCCGAGTGCTACCTCATGGTCGTGCTGGTCGACGAACGTCCCGAAGAGGTCACCGACATGCAGCGTTCGGTGAAGGGTGAGGTCATCGCCTCCACCTTCGACCGGCCGCCGGCCGACCACACCTCCGTCGCCGAGCTCGCCATCGAGCGGGCCAAGCGACTGGTGGAGATGGGCAAAGACGTTGTGGTGCTGCTCGACTCGATCACCCGATTGGGCCGCGCGTACAACAACTCCTCGCCCGCCTCGGGCCGCATCCTCTCCGGTGGTGTCGACTCGACCGCGCTGTACCCGCCCAAGCGGTTCCTCGGCGCGGCACGCAACATCGAGAACGGCGGCTCGCTCACGATCATCGCCACGGCGCTGGTCGAGACCGGGTCCACCGGCGACACGGTGATCTTCGAGGAGTTCAAGGGCACGGGTAACGCCGAGCTCAAGCTCGACCGCAAGATCGCCGAGCGCCGCGTGTTCCCGGCGGTCGACGTGAACCTGTCGAGCACCCGCAAGGACGAACTGCTGATGTCCCCGGACGAGGCCGCGGTGCTGCACAAGCTGCGCCGGGTGCTCTCGGGCCTGGATTCGCATCAGGCGATCGACCTGCTCATCGACCGGTTGAAGAAGTCGAAGAACAACCTCGAGTTCCTGATGTCGGTCTCCAAGACCGCACCGGGCGCACTCGACGAGTGACAGATCGAAAGGGCTCCGCTTCGGCGGGGCCCTTTCGGTTTGCCGGGAACATCCGAAGGGTAGGGGGTGTTCTCATGAGGGCGGCCGGGTCTGGCATACTGGACCGCTGTGTGTCTGCGAGTTCGCAGACATCCCGCCTAGTCGGTTCCGGTTCACGTACTCCACTCCATGGAGCTACGACCCGGCGACCATTATCGAGAGGACGCCCATGAAGGCAGGAATCCACCCCACGTATGTCGACACCACCGTCGTGTGTGGTTGCGGCAACACCTTCCAGACTCGCTCCACCAAGGAGTCCGGCCAGATCACGGTCGAGGTCTGCTCGCAGTGCCACCCGTTCTACACGGGCAAGCAGAAGATCCTCGACACCGGCGGCCGCGTGGCTCGCTTCGAGGCTCGCTACGGCAAGCGCGCCGGTTCCAAGAAGGCCGACGCCGAAAGCTAGTTGTCTCCCCCGACGCCCGGTTCTGCATTCGCAGGCCGGGCGTCGGTGGTTTCTCTACCCGAGCCGTCGCCCCGCACACCGAAGGAATCCTCCCGTGACGCAACCGTCCGCCATCGACGACATCCTGGCCGAGTACCAGGGCCTGGAGACGCAGCTGGCCGATCCGTCGCTGCACAACGACGCGGGCGCGGCACGCCGGGTGGGTAAGCGGTTCGCCGAGCTGGCGCCGGTGATGAGCACCTACCGCAAGCTCGAAGCGGTGCGCGACGACCTCGAGGCCGCCCGTGAGCTGGCCGCCGACGACGCCACCTTCGCCGCCGAGGTGCCCGGGCTGGAAGCCCAGCTGGCCGAACTCGAACAGGCCCTCGCCGATCTGCTCGCCCCACGCGACCCGCACGACGGCGACGACGTGGTGCTCGAGGTGAAGTCCGGCGAGGGTGGCGAGGAATCCGCGCTGTTCGCCGCCGACCTGGCGCGCATGTACATCCGCTACGCCGAACGGCACGGCTGGAAGGTGGAGACGCTCGACGTCACCTACTCCGACCTGGGCGGATACAAGGACGCGACGCTGTCGATCAAGAGCCGCGACGCCGCGCGCGACGGTGTGTGGTCGCGCTTCAAGTTCGAGGGCGGCGTGCACCGCGTGCAGCGCGTGCCGGTGACCGAGTCGCAGGGCCGCATCCACACCTCGGCCGCGGGCGTGCTGATCTACCCGGAGCCCGACGAAGTCGAGCAGGTGCAGATCGACGAGACCGACCTGCGCATCGACGTGTACCGGTCCTCCGGCAAGGGCGGGCAGGGCGTGAACACCACCGACTCCGCCGTCCGCATCACCCACCTGCCCTCGGGCATCGTGGTGACCTGCCAGAACGAACGCTCCCAGCTGCAGAACAAGGCCCGTGCCATGCAGGTCCTCGCCGCCCGGTTGCAGGCGCTGGCCGAGGAGCAGGCCGAGCAGGAGGCGGCGGCCGGTCGCGCCAGCCAGATCCGCACCGTCGACCGCTCCGAGCGCATCCGCACCTACAACTTCCCCGAGAACCGGATCGCCGATCACCGCATCGGGTTCAAGGCGCACAACCTCGACGCCGTCCTCGACGGTGACATGGACGCCCTGCTCGACGCGCTCGGCAAAGCCGACCGCGAGGCCCGGATGGCTGCCGAGTAAGGCATGGACCGCCACGGGCCGGTCGGTGCGATCACGCCGGACGCCGGAGTACGAATGAACGACTGGCGCCCGGCGTGCGGAGCAGTAGTTCGGACCCTGTGGGCCGTTCGCGTCCGCAGGCGATTGCGGAGGTTGCTGTGAACGTGTCCGAGACCGCGGCTGAGCGAGTCCCGTTGCGTCCCTTGATCGTTGCCGCAGCCGGTCGTTTGGCCGAGGCGGGCGTCGGCTCGCCGATGTTCGACGCCGAGATGCTCGCCGCCCATGCGCTCGGTGTGGATCGCATGCGGTTGGCGCTGATCCCGATGATCGACGCCGAGACCGCGGCGCGCATCGATCATTCGGTCGAGCAGCGCGCGGCGCGAATCCCCTTGCAGCACTTGACCGGAACCGCGCCGCTCGGTGCCGTCGACCTCGCCGTCGGACCCGGCGTGTTCGTGCCGCGCCCGGAAACCGAGCTGCTGCTCGCCTGGGCGCTGGGCTTCCTCGAGACCCAACCGCTCGCGCACGCGCCGATCGTCGTCGATCTGTGCACCGGCTCCGGCGCGCTGGCCCTCGCCATCGCGCACGCTCGCCCGGACGCCGACGTACACGCCGTCGAACTCGATCCCGACGCGTTGCGCTGGGCCCGCCGCAACGCCGACGCGCGCATCGCCGCGGGTGATACCCCCATCACCCTGTACTCCGGTGACGTCACCGACCCGTTCGTGGTCGAACACCTCACCGCCCGCGCCGACCTGGTCGTCGCCAACCCGCCCTACATCCCCCAGGACGCGGTCCTCGACCCCGAGGTCGCCGACCACGACCCCCACCGCGCCCTCTTCGGCGGTCCCGACGGTCTCGACGTCATCCGGGGCATGGTGCCGACGATCGCCCGCCTTCTGCGCCCAGGCGGCGCCACCGCCGTCGAACACGACGACACCAACGGCGGGGGAGTTGCGGCGCTGCTGTCGGCCGCCGACCTCACCGACGTCGCCGAACACGTCGACCTGTCCGAAAAGCCCCGCTTCGTCACTGCCCACCGGCCCTCGAACGGCTGAACCGCCGGAGACGGGAGCGCGGCGATTCCGTCGCCGCTCCACCGGGCAATCATGTGGCTAACCGCCTGATGCGCGCCCAAAAGTCCCTCGGGTCCGGCCCCTCGCACCGGGGGCTACACTCTTGCCCGCAGCTAAAGACCGGGAAAGTACGCGGAGGAGGCGGACAGCTTTGAGTACTGTCTACGACTGTGCCGATGAGGCGTCTCGAGACGCGGGGATCACCGCGGCCACCAGTGCGCTGAAGTCGGGTCGCCTCGTCGTGATGCCCACCGACACTCTCTACGGCATCGCCGCCGACGCGTTCGATTCGTCCGCCGTCGCCGACCTGCTCGCCGCCAAGCGGCGCGGTCGCGATATGCCGGTCCCGGTGCTCGTCGGCTCCTGGCACACCATCGACGGACTCGTGTTCTCGGTGCGCCCGCAGGCCCGTGACCTGATCCGTGCGTTCTGGCCCGGTGCGCTGAGTCTCGTTGTGCAGGCGGCACCTTCGCTGGCCTGGGACCTCGGTGACACCCGCGGCACGGTGATGCTGCGGATGCCGCTGCACCCGGTGGCGCTGGAACTGCTGCGCGCGGTCGGTCCGCTCGCGGTGTCGAGCGCCAATGTGTCGGGTCAGCCGCCCGCCACCACCGTCGAACAGGCTCGGGAACAACTCGGTTCGCTGGCGAGCGTGTACCTCGACGGCGGCCCGGCCGAGCACGCCGTCGCCTCCACGATCGTCGACCTCACCGCGGATCAACCGCGCGTATTGCGGGAGGGTGCGGTGCCGGTGGCCGATATCGCCGAGGTGCTCGGGATGGCGCCCGAGGCCCTGACCAGCTCCACCAACCGGTGATCGCCCGCCTGCGATGAGCTCAGTCGTTCCCCTGCGTGAGCTCCTGCTCGTGCTGCTCGTCTCGGCGACGGTGACCTTCCTGGCCACCGGCGGTGTCCGGGTACTCGCCATCGGTTTCGGCGCCGTGGCGATTCCGCGTGAACGCGATGTGCACGTCAAACCGATTCCGCGGATGGGCGGCGCCGGTATGTATGTCGGCGTCGTGGCCGCGATCTTGTTCGCACATCAATTGCCCGCGCTGCGCCGCGGCTTCGATTACGCGCCCGATATTCCCGCGGTGCTCGTCGCCGCGACGATCATCGTGCTCGTCGGCATAGTCGACGACCGCTGGGGACTGGACGCGCTGACCAAATTCGCCGGACAGGTCACCGCGGCGGGCGTGATGGCCGTGATGGGCCTGAGCTGGTACGTGATCTACGACCCGTTCAACGACACCACCGTGGTGCTCGACGCGCTGCAGGGCGGCCTGGTGACGGTCGGCATCACCGTCACACTCGTCAACGCGATGAACTTCGTCGACGGATTGGACGGCCTGGCCGCCGGCCTCGGTTTGATCTGCGCGGTGGCTGTTTTCGCGTTCTCCGTGGGTTTGCTCTACGACCAGGGCGGCTCGGTCGACACCTATCCGCCCGCTTTGCTGGCCGCCGCGCTGGCCGGTGCGTGCCTCGGGTTTCTGCCGCACAATTTCTCCCCGGCCCGAATCTTCATGGGCGATACCGGGTCGATGATGATCGGTTTGATGCTGGCAGCTGTTTCCACCGGTGCGTCGGGCCGAATTCCGCTGCAGGGCTACGGCCCGCGCGACATTGTGGGTTTGCTCTCGCCGCTGTTGCTGGTGGGCGCGGTGATGTTCATTCCGGTGCTCGATCTGTTGCTGGCGATCGTGCGCCGGGTGCGCGCGGGCGTGAGTTTTTCCACACCGGACAAAATGCATCTGCATCACCGATTGCTGCAGATCGGACATTCCCAGCGCCGCGTGGTGTTGCTCATCTATTTATGGGTCGGCGTGCTCGCCTTCGGCGCGGTGGGAACTTCGCTGATGGACCGGCGGCTCGTGGTGTTGCTGGTGGCGGGCGGATTGGTGTTCGCGCTGGTGGTGACGGTGATCCCCTCGATGCGCCGCACGGAGTCGGCCCAGCATTGACTCCGGCCCGCAAGGTAAAGTGCGGGCCGTGAGCTTTACACCCGAAACCGTGCCAGGCCCCGACGCCCCGCTGCGTGCCGCGCTGCGCTACGGCCTGATCGGCCTCGGCGTGCTCGTGGTCGCCTCGGTCGTGATCGCCTCCCTCGTCGCCGGGATGCCCGGCCTGTGGGGCGCACTGCTCGGTGCTGCGATCGGTGGCGGATTCATCCTCACCACCGTGGTGTCGGTGCTGTTCAGCGCGAAACTGCCACCGCAGATGGCGGGCATGGTCATGCTGGTCAGCTGGGTCGCCAAGCTGCTGGTGGTGCTCGTCGTCGTTGGTGTGCTCAACCAGTTCGACTTCTACAGCAGGCCAGCGCTGTTCCTCACCGTGGTAGGGGCCTTGCTCATCGTGCTCGGCGCCGAAACCTATGGCGTTGTGCGACACAAGGTCCCGTACGTCACGACACGCGCGGGAGACAGCGAAACGGCTTCCGAGCAGGAATAATCCCACCCAGCTACGCACTGTCGTAGATAGCTTGGTAAAGTGTTGGTAAGCAAGCACCCAAGCTAGGGGCGCGGTCCGGGGATTCGGGCTATGCCTCGGGTTACCAAGGGGGGATCACCGAGATCCCACCCGAGGCCGCTATGCTTACTGCCGATCCGGGTGGAATGTGCCCGGTTGAAGCATGTCGACGATGTCGCCGACGCCCGTACAGAAGCTAATACAGGTATCCCTCGTATCAGCGACTGTCGAATTTCGAGCCGACAAAAGTCGACCCCCTTTGATCGTCAATGTCCGATCGAACCGCGGGAATGACAGTCGTACCCGCGGCCCGAACACGGGAGAGAACGCTGAGCGTCATCACTTTGGCGGCGGGCGAGTTCCACGCGCCATCGCTGTCCGACTTCTTCCCTCCAGCGGTGCTGTTCGAGGGTACGCCGTTCGAACTCGATCGCCTGATGCTGGTCCGTCTGTTGATGACCGCCGTTCTGGTGGCCGTCTTCGTGCTGGCTTTCCGCTCGCCGAAGATCGTGCCGCGCGGCCTGCAGAATGTGATGGAAGCCGGTGTGGTTTTCGTCAAGGAGCAGATCGCCGACGAGGTACTCGGCAAAGAATCCGGCAAGAAGTTCCTCCCGCTGCTCGCGACGATCTTCTTCACGGTTCTCTTTCTGAACTTCTCCGGTGTGATTCCCGGGTTGAACATCTCGTCGAACGCGCGCATCGGCATGCCGCTGGTCCTCGCCGCGATCGTCTACATCGTCTACAACTACGTGGGCATCAGGAAGTACGGGTTCTTCTCCTACATCCGCCACAGCATCGTCGTCCCCGACGTGCCGATCGCGCTGCACGTGCTGCTGATTCCGATCGAGTTCATCTCGACCTTCATCCTGCGCCCGTTCACGCTGACCGTCCGTCTCATGGCCAACATGCTGGCCGGCCACATCATGCTGGTGCTGTTCTTCAGCGCCACCTGGTTCTTCCTGTTCGACGCGACCGCGTGGATGAAGGTCTTCTCGCCCTTCTCGCTGCTGGCTGCCATCGGCTTCACTCTGTTCGAGCTGCTGGTCATCTTCCTGCAGGCCTACGTCTTCGCGCTGCTGGCCGCCGTGTACATCGGCCAGTCGCAGCACGCCGCCGACCACTAGACCCGACCGAACCACCTACATACCGCCAAACCTGCTGCACACGCCGACCGGCGGGTGAGCAACAGAAAGGGAAAGAAGACTCATGAGCCTCGCTTACCTGGCCCAGGAAGCCGCGAACACCGAGAGCACCTTCAAGGGCTTCGGCGCCATCGGCTACGGCCTCGCTGCGATCGGCCCCGGCATCGGCGTCGGCATCGTCGTCGGTAAGGCCATCGAGGGCATCGCGCGTCAGCCCGAGCTGTCCGGCCAGATCCGCACCACCATGTTCCTCGGTATCGCGTTCACCGAAGCCCTGGCGCTGATCGGCCTCGTCGCCGGCTTCATCTTCTGATTCCGATGCGCGAAATCATGATGCTCGCCGCCGAAGGGGGAGAGGATGTGAATCCTCTCGTCCCCGCAACGTACGACATCGTCTGGTCGATCGTCTGTGTCATCGTCATCGGTCTGTTGTTCTGGAAGTACGTGATCCCACGTGTGACCAAGACCCTCGAAGAGCGCACCGACAAGATCGAAGGCGGTATCGCCAGGGCCGAAGCAGCCCAGGCCGAGGCCCAGCAGACGCTGCAGCAGTACCAGCAGCAGCTGGCCGACGCCCGGCTCGAGGCCGCACGTATCCGTGAGGATGCGCGCACCCAGGGGCAGCAGATCCTCGCGCAGATGCGCCAGGACGCCCAGGCCGAAAGCGACCGCATCGTCGCCGCCGGTCACTCCCAGCTGGAAGCCCAGCGCCAGCAGATCCTGACGGAGCTGCGTTCCGAGGTCGGCCGTACGGCCGTCGAGCTGGCCGAGAAGATCATCGGTCAGTCGGTTTCGGACGAAGCCAAGCAGGCGGCGTCGATCGACAAGTTCCTCAAGGAACTCGACGACACCGACGCCATCGGGGTCGGAAGGTAGCGACGCGAAAGTGAGAAGCATGTACGCAGCGAGCCGCGAGGCCAGTGCCCGGTCTCGCGAGGCGCTTCGGGCCGCGTTGACCGGAAGCGAAACTGTTGCGGCCACAACGGGGTCGGAACTGTTCGCCGTTGTCGCCGTGCTGGACGACCAGCGTTCGCTGCGTGTGGCGCTCGCGGACGCCTCGGTGCCGGGTTCGGCGCGCGCTGAACTCAGCGAGCGGATCTTCGGCGGCAAGGTCAGCGCTGCCACGCAGGCAGTGCTGACCACCGCCGTGGCGCAGAACTGGTCCCGCACCCGCGACCTGGTCGACACCCTGGAGCTGCTCGGGCAGGAGGCTCTGCTCGAGTCCGCCGCCGACGGCGGCCGGCTCGACGCGGTGGAAGACGAGCTGTTCCGGCTCGGCCGGATCATCGCCGACAACCCGCAGCTGGAGCAGGCACTGTCCGATCACGGCAAGCCCGCCTCGGCGCGGCGTGAGCTGATCGAGCGGCTGCTCAACGGTAAGGCCGAGCCGGTCACCGTTGCGCTGGCCGAGCAGGCCGTGGTCCGGCTGCGGACCAACAACATCGGCGTCGCCTTCGACGCCCTGTCCGATCTGGCGGCGGCCCGTCGTGACCAGATCGTCGCCCATGTGCACGCCGCGGTCACGCTGACCGATCAGCAGAAGGAGAAGCTGGCGGCTTCCCTGCAGCGGATCTACGGCAAGGCGGTCACCGTGCACGTGCAGGTCGACCCGACGCTGCTGAGCGGCGTCGTCGTGCGCGTCGGAGACGACGTCATCGACGGCAGCGCCACCGGCCGACTGGAGAAGCTGCGTCGCGCGATGTCCTGACCAGGACGCCACCTTCGCGGTACTTCTTCAACCCCCGACATTCGAGACCACAGCGAGAGCAGGAACAACATGGCGGAGCTGACGATCTCCTCCGACGAGATCCGTAGCGCGATCGAGAGCTACACCCAGAGCTACACCCCGGAAACCTCCATCGAAGAAGTCGGCCTCGTGACCGACACCGGCGACGGCATCGCGCACGTCAGCGGTCTGCCGTCGGCGATGGCCAACGAGCTGCTCGAGTTCCCGGGCGGCGTCCTCGGCGTCGCGCTGAACCTCGAGGACACCGAGATCGGTGCCGTCATCCTCGGCGAGTACGCCTCGCTCGAGGAGGGCCAGCAGGTCCGCCGCACCGGCGACGTGCTGTCGGTTCCCGTCGGTGACAAGTTCCTCGGTCGCGTCGTCAACCCCCTCGGCCAGGCCATCGACGGCCTCGGCGAGATCGAAGCCGACGACCGCCGCGTGCTCGAGCTGCAGGCCGCGACCGTGCTGGAGCGCCAGCCGGTCGAGGAGCCGCTGGCCACCGGTATCACCGCGATCGACGCGCTGACCGCCATCGGCCGCGGCCAGCGTCAGCTGATCATCGGCGACCGTAAGACCGGTAAGACCGCCGTCGCCGTCGACGCGATCCTGAACCAGAAGGCGAACTGGGAGTCGGGCGACCCGACCAAGCAGGTCCGCTGCATCTACGTCGCGATCGGCCAGAAGGGCTCCACCATCGCGGGCGTCAAGACCGCGCTCGAGGAGCACGGCGCGATGGAGTACACCACCATCGTCGCCGCCCCCGCGTCGGACTCCGCCGGCTTCAAGTGGCTGGCCCCCTACACCGGCTCGGCCATCGGCCAGCACTGGATGTACCAGGGCAAGCACGTCCTCATCGTGTTCGACGACCTGACCAAGCAGGCCGAGGCCTACCGCGCCATCTCGCTGCTGCTGCGTCGTCCGCCGGGCCGCGAGGCGTACCCCGGTGACGTCTTCTACCTGCACTCCCGTCTGCTGGAGCGTTGCGCGAAGCTGTCCGACGAGATGGGTGGCGGCTCGATGACCGGTCTGCCGATCATCGAGACCAAGGCCAACGACGTCTCGGCGTTCATCCCGACCAACGTCATCTCCATCACCGACGGCCAGGTCTTCCTCGAGTCCGACCTGTTCAACAAGGGTGTCCGCCCGGCGATCAACGTCGGTACCTCGGTCTCCCGTGTCGGTGGCGCCGCCCAGACCAAGGCCATGAAGAAGGTCGCCGGTTCGCTGCGTCTGGAAATGGCCCAGTACCGCGAGCTCGAGGCGTTCTCCGCCTTCGCCTCCGACCTGGACGCCGCTTCGCTGGCCCAGCTCGAGCGCGGTGCCCGCTGGGTCGAGCTGCTCAAGCAGAACCAGTACTCCCCGGTCGCCGTCGAGGATCAGGTCGTCTCGATCTACCTGGTCGACGCCGGCTACTACGACTCGGTTCCCGTCGCCGACGTGCGTCGCTTCACCGCCGAGCTGCTCGAGCACCTGCACAGCGCGACCCAGTCGTCCTTCGACGCGCTCGAGGGTGGCCGCAAGCCGCTCGACGGCGAGGCCGCCGAGGCGATCAAGTCCGAGACCGACAAGTTCAAGCAGGGCTTCCTTGCTTCGGACGGCAGCCGCGTCGTGAACGAGGCCGCCGCGGGCGACCTGGACCACGAAGAGGTCGAGTCGCTGTCGGTCACCCGCAAGCACGTCGACAAGTAAGCCGGGTCAGCACTGATGTCGGCAACTATCGATACGGCGAATGAAGGGAGTGAATCGTAGTGGCAAGTTTGCGCGAATTGCGCTCCCGCATTCGTGGTGTGAATTCGATCAAGAAGATCACCAAGGCTCAGGAACTCATCGCGACCTCGCGAATTTCCAAGGCCCAGGCCCGGGTCGCGGCCGCCAAGCCGTACGCCGAGGAGATCACCAAGGTCCTCGGTGAGCTGGCCAGCGCCTCGAAGAACCTGTCGCACCCGCTGCTGACCGAGCGTGCCAACGCCCGGCGGGCCGCTGTCCTGGTGATCACCAGTGACAGCGGTATGTGTGGTGGCTACAACTCCAACGTGCTCAAGCGCGCCGAGGAGCTCATGACCACCCTGCGTGGCGAGGGCAAAGAACCCGTGCTGTACGTGATGGGCAACAAGGGCCTCACGTACTACAAGTTCCGCAACCGCCCGTTCCAGGCGTCGTGGACCGGTTTCTCGCAGCAGCCGAAGTACACCGATGCGTCGGCCGCCTGCCAGCACCTGGTCGAGGCCTTCATGGCCGGCTCCGACGGCGAGGTTCCGACGCTCAGCGGCGGGACCATGGCGGGTGTCGACGAGCTGCACATCGTGTACACCAAGTTCGTCTCGATGCTGACGCAGACCCCGGAGGTGCGCCGCCTGGCGCCGATCCAGGTCAGCTTCGTCGACGAGAACTACGAGCTCGGCGACGACATCATGTCGGACTCGCCGAACGTGGTCGTCTCGGCGCAGTACGAGTTCGAGCCGGACGCCGATGTGCTGCTGGGCGCTCTGCTGCCCAAGTACGTCAACACGCGAATCTACGCATCGTTGCTCGAGGCAGCGGCATCCGAGTCCGCGGCTCGGCGCACCGCAATGAAGGCGGCGACCGACAACGCCAACGAGCTGGCCAGTGTGCTCCAGCGCGAGGCGAACTCGGTGCGTCAGGCCCAGATCACGCAGGAAATCAGCGAAATCGTCGGCGGCGTGAACGCGCTGGCGTCGAGCTCGGACCGCGACTAGAAGCGCAGGAAGAGAACCAATCTAATGACCGCAGCTGTCACTCAGGACAACGCGAAGAAGGCGGGCGAAACCGCCGGCCGCGTCGTCCGTGTCATCGGCCCCGTCGTGGACGTCGAGTTCCCGCGTGGCGCCATTCCCGAGCTTTTCAACGCTCTGAACACCGACATCAAGCTCGCGTCGGTGGCCAAGACCCTGACCCTCGAGGTCGCCCAGCACCTCGGCGACAACATCGTGCGCACCATCTCGATGCAGCCGACCGACGGCCTGGTCCGTGGCGCGAGCGTCACCGACTCGGGTAAGCCGATCTCGGTGCCCGTCGGCGACATCGTCAAGGGCCACGTGTTCAACGCCCTCGGCGACTGCCTCGACTCGCCCGGCCTCGGCCGCGACGGCGAGCAGTGGGGCATCCACCGCAAGCCCCCGAGCTTCGATCAGCTCGAGGGTAAGACCGAGATGCTCGAGACCGGTGTGAAGGTCATCGACCTGCTCACCCCGTACGTCAAGGGCGGCAAGATCGGTCTGTTCGGTGGTGCCGGTGTCGGCAAGACCGTTCTGATCCAGGAGATGATCACCCGTATCGCTCGCGAGTTCTCCGGCACCTCGGTGTTCGCGGGCGTCGGTGAGCGTACCCGTGAGGGCACCGACCTCCACCTGGAAATGGAAGAGATGGGCGTCCTCCAGGACACCGCCCTCGTCTTCGGCCAGATGGACGAGCCGCCGGGCACGCGTATGCGCGTGGCCCTGTCCGCGCTGACCATGGCGGAGTACTTCCGCGATGTCCAGCACCAGGACGTGCTGCTCTTCATCGACAACATCTTCCGTTTCACCCAGGCCGGTTCCGAGGTCTCGACCCTGCTGGGTCGTATGCCTTCGGCCGTGGGTTACCAGCCGACGCTGGCGGACGAGATGGGTGAGCTCCAGGAGCGCATCACCTCGACCCGTGGTCGCTCGATCACCTCGCTGCAGGCGATCTACGTCCCCGCCGACGACTACACCGACCCGGCGCCGGCGACCACCTTCGCCCACCTCGATGCGACGACCGAGCTTTCGCGCCCGATCTCGCAGAAGGGCATCTACCCGGCCGTCGACCCGCTGACCTCGACCTCTCGTATCCTCGAGGCTTCGATCGTCGGCGAGCGCCACTTCCGGGTCGCCAACGAGGTCAAGCGGATCCTGCAGAAGTACAAGGAGCTGCAGGACATCATCGCCATCCTCGGTATGGACGAGCTCTCCGAAGAGGACAAGGTCCTCGTCGGCCGCGCCCGTCGTCTGGAGAAGTTCCTCGGCCAGAACTTCATCGTGGCCGAGAAGTTCACCGGTCAGCCGGGTTCGGTCGTGCCGCTGGAGCAGACCATCGACGACTTCGACCGGGTCTGCAAGGGCGAGTTCGACCACTTCCCGGAGCAGGCGTTCAACTCCTGCGGTGGACTCGACGACGTCGAGGCCGCTGCGAAGAAGATCGCCGGAAAGTAGTCCACGATGGCAGAGTCCACTTCCAGGACGATGACGGTCGATCTCGTGGCTGTCGAACGCAAGCTCTGGTCCGGCCAGGCTTCGTTCGTCAGCGCGCAGACCACCGAGGGACAGATCGGCATCATGGCGGGCCATGAGCCGCTGCTCGGTCAGCTCGTCGAGGGCGGCACGGTGACCATCGTGCCGACCGAGGGCGAGCGGATCGTCGCCGCGGTGCACGGCGGCTTCTTCTCGGTGACCGCCGATACCGTTCGCGTGCTGGCCGAGTCGGCCGATCTCGCGGGCGAGGTCGATGTCGACGCGGCACGCAAGGTGCTCGCCGACGCGGACGCCGACGAGGCGCAGCTGCGCGCGGCGCAGGGTCAGGTCCGGGCCGTCGAGGCGACCACGGCGTCCTGATCGCTTCACAACACGAACACTGCCGGCGGTGAACTCCCAGAGTTCACCGCCGGCAGTGTTTTATCCGGGGGATGACGGATCCGGGCGGAACCGTTTCGGGCGGCCGTGATTGAATATGACAGGGGTGTCCACGGCACCCGAGTGGAGCGAAAGGGCGTACGGCATTGCAAACCGGGATGGTTCTCCTGATCATTCTGGTGCTGACGCTCGTGTTCATCGCAGGCGCTTCCACCTATCGGCTGGTCATGCTGCGCCGCGGTGGGACGGCCGCGCTGCTGCGGGTACTGCCCGCGCGCGGCGGCCAGGGCTGGCGGCACGGCCTCATCCGCTACGACGAGGACCGGCTCGTCTTCTTCAAACTCACCAGCCTCAAATTCGGCCCGGACAGCACGATTCACCGCCAGGGCCTCGAAATCGTCGAACGCAGGCATCCCCAGGGCGACGAGTTCGACATCATGACCGACGACATCGTCGTGGTAGCCGTCACCGACCCGCATGCCAGTTTCGAATTGGCACTCGACCGCGGATCGATGGCGGCTTTTCTGTCGTGGATGGAGTCGCGGCCGTCGGACCGTGCCAAGCGAAAGGGTCCGATCTGAGATGCCGGACGACTCCCAGCCACGATCTTCGGTCCACCTCACCCGGATCTACACCCGAACCGGTGACGACGGAACTACGGGTCTGAGCGATTTCTCCCGGGTCGCCAAGACCGACGCGCGCCTGGTCGCCTACGCCGATTGCGACGAGGCCAATGCGGCGCTCGGTGTCGCGGTTGCCCTCGGTACGCCGGCGCCCGAGATCCTGTCGGTGTTGCGCCAGATCCAGAACGACCTTTTCGACGCGGGCGCGGATCTGTCGACCCCGATCGTGGCCGACCCGAAGTACCCGCCACTGCGCATCACCCAGTCCTATATCGACCGGCTCGAGGCGTGGTGCGACGAGTTCAACGCGTCACTCGCGCCACTGAATTCGTTCATCCTGCCCGGCGGCACGCCGTTGGCCGCGCTGTTGCACACCGCACGCACGGTTGCCCGCCGCGCCGAACGATCGGCCTGGGCCGCGGTCGCCGCGTACCCCGACGACACGAGCGTGCTGCCCGCGAAATACCTCAATCGCCTGTCGGACCTGCTGTTCATCCTCAGCCGCTACACCAATCCCGAGGGTGACGTGCTGTGGCAACCGGGCGGCGGACGCTAGCGCGAAAGCGGCTCGGCGGTCACGAGTTCCGGCCCGATCGAGCCGGTTTGGTGACAGGGGGGCGTGTCGTGGCGCATCGGTCGATAAGCTGGCGGGGTGAGCGAACGGTTTCTGGTCTCCGGCGGTAATCAGCTCGTCGGCGAGGTCGCGGTCGGCGGCGCGAAGAACAGCGTGCTGAAGCTGATGGCCGCGTCGTTGCTGGCCGAAGGCACAACCACCATCACCAACTGCCCCGACATCCTCGATGTCCCGCTGATGGCGGAGGTGCTGCGCGGCCTCGGCTGTGATGTGACGATCTCCGACGACGAGAGCGGCGACCGTTCGGTCGTGACGATCGTGACCCCGGCGGAGCCCAAGTACCACGCGGACTTCCCGGCGGTCACCCAGTTCCGCGCCTCGGTGTGTGTGCTCGGTCCGTTGATGGCCCGTTGTAAGCGCGCGGTCGTTGCCCTGCCCGGCGGTGACGCGATCGGTTCGCGACCGCTCGATATGCACCAGGCCGGTCTGCGTCTGCTGGGCGCGACCAGCGAGATCGAGCACGGTTGCGTGGTCGCGAAGGCCGAGGAGCTGCAGGGCGCGCGGATCCGGCTCGACTTCCCGTCGGTGGGCGCCACCGAGAACATCCTGATGGCGGCGGTGCTCGCCGAGGGCGAGACGGTCATCGACAACGCCGCGCGCGAGCCCGACATCGTCGACCTGTGCACCATGCTCACGCAGATGGGTGCGCGGATCGACGGTGCCGGTTCCTCGGTGCTCACCGTGCAGGGCGTCAAGAGCCTCCGTCCCACCACGCACCGGGTGATCGGTGACCGCATCGTCGCCGCCACCTGGGGGATCGCGGCCGCGATGACCACCGGTGATGTGCGCGTCACCGGGGTGAACCCGAAGCACCTGGCCCTGGTGCTGGACAAGCTGCGTTCCGCCGGTGCGCGAATCTCCTACGAGCCCAACGGTTTCCGTGTGGTGCAGCCGGAGCGTCCGCGTGCGGTGAACTTCGCGACACTCCCGTTCCCGGGTTTCCCGACCGATCTACAGCCGATGGCCATCGGCCTGGCCGCCATCGCCGACGGCACCTCGATGATCACCGAGAACGTCTTCGAGGCCCGTTTCCGTTTCGTGGAGGAGATGATCCGTCTCGGCGCCGACGCCCGCACCGACGGTCACCACGCCGTGGTCCGCGGCATCCCGCGCCTGTCGAGCGCCCCGGTGTGGTCTTCCGACATCCGTGCCGGAGCCGGCCTGGTGCTGGCCGGTCTGGTCGCCGACGGCGTCACCGAGGTGCACGACGTGTTCCACATCGACCGCGGCTACCCCAAGTTCGTCGAGCAGATGCAAGCCCTCGGTGGACAGGTCGAGCGCGTCGGTACGCCGAAATAGCCTGCTGACCAGCCGATTTGACTTCGTGTTTGGCGGCACGTAACTTAGTTCGAGTCAGAGCGACACGGACACCGACTCAGCCCCGCTGAGACACGAGGTAGGACGCTGAGCGCCTGACTGATTGCGTGTTCAGGGCTTGACCGGATTTGCGTCCGGCGGGTTGCTTGGACTACAGTACGAACCCTTGCCGCACGGAAACCTCGACTGATCGTCGGGTCGGAAGTGTGTGCGTGTGTTCTTTGAGAACTCAATAGTGTGTCGATGAATGTCAGTGCCAATACTTTTATTGGTTCCAGCCTTCGCGTACCCCCCGGTCGTGGGAGGTTGGACATTTTGAACAACAGCGAATCTTATTTTGCTGGTGTTCGCTTTGCTAGATTTTTCGGACTCTAGTTAGATATTTCTGATTACACCCCTCGGGGTGTGGTTGAGAGTCTTCAACGGAGAGTTTGATTCTGGCTCAGGACGAACGCTAGCGGCGTGCTTAACACATGCAAGTCGAGCGGTAAGGCCCTTCGGGGTACAC